>CAJOCL010000005.1:159924-193948 GCA_905233565.1 uncultured Synergistales bacterium | reverse complement strand
ACCGCCTATGTTCAGTTTTTCAAAGGCTCACCAATAATCTAATTTTAGCATAAATTTGTATAATTTTGTCTAAATTTTTAATAACAGTTATTCAACCCATATTGAATATGAAACTTTGGCTTCTGAAGAGCTTTTGATATGCACATGCCGTAATCACAAAGTCAAAAATTATGCGGTCAGCGGAAGATTGAATCTTTCAGCACTCAGGGAAGAGAGATTAATTTTGCTGTCGCCTGAACAGAGAACGGGCCAGATCTCGCGGCATTACCTGAAAGAAAGCAATATCCCTCTTTCTAACTCGATAACTACGAATAATATGCCTGCCGTTATTTCGCTGACTGAAAACGGCTGGGGAATATCATTCATATTTGAGAGCCATTTGCGCTGGCATTCCCCGAAGCCTGAAATTGATACATACAGTTTCGGAGATGACGGAGTATTCAGCGATTTTGTGGCCGCAACAAGAAGCGGAAGTTATATTCCTGAGTATACGAGATATTTTATTTCACAGGCAAAAAAACTTTACGCCTAATTTATATTATATTGCAAACAATAAAATAAAGTTGTGTTCTCATTGAGAAATATAGTCGTGTGAGGGTTCACAAAAATGATATGTATATATATCATAAAAATGCTTGCAATAATTTTAACAAAGTGATATTTTTGCAACTTGCAAAATATGAAATCTGAAGGAGGATTTTTGTTTATGCTTGACATTAAGAAACAACAGGATGGTACGAAACTAACTGTTAAACTCATCGGTGACCTTGACACTATAACATCTCCAAATCTTGAGGCTTCCTTGAGTGAGTCACTGACGGGAATTGACTACCTTGTGCTTGATTTTTCTGAACTGAATTATATCTCTTCCGCCGGTCTGCGTGTAATTCTCTCAACTCAGGAAACTATGAACAAGCAGGGGAAAATGGTAATCCGGAACGTCTCTGACGAAATCAAGAAAATCTTTGAGGTTGTCGGTTTCATAAAATTCCTCAATCTGGAGTAATCCCAAGATGAAAACAAGGAGAAAATTTGTAGGCTGTACCTCTGTTTTCTGGGACGCTGACCGCAATGAAAGCATTCATTCAACATTCAAATTAACCTTCGATCACAACGTAGATAAATCAGCTTTGCAGGCTGCTTTGGATCTGGTGTATTATGTCTGGCCGGTTCTTAAAAGCAGACTTGTCAAAGAAGGCAGTGAGTTTTTCCTTGAAGAATGCAATATCCCCGCAAAAGTCTATGAGTCCAAAGAAGTTATCGCAATTTCAGGATTGGACAATGATGTATACCCGTTTGTAGTAAGTTTTTACGGCGACACTGTCTTTATGTCCGCTTCTCATTCTTTATTTGATGGAGGCGGAATGTTGATGATTATCAGGCTGCTGGCGATGTTTTACTGGGACATTTACACGGGAAATCCAGCAAAGGCTGAAGAATTAGCGCGAGATTTCAGAGGTGACGGCGAAAATCTTGACCGCGATGTTTTTGCTGAAGCCACTGGTACTTATCGTGATATGCCGCTGAGCGGTCTTCCTGATAAATCCTGCAGCGTTGAAGACTTCGCTCCCGATGCTGATGACACGCTTTCATACGGCGAAGTTCAGGCAGATTCAAGCGAGTTTATTGCTTTATGCAAGAAAAATCATATCAAGCCGATGCCGTTTATGTTCCTTCTGGCAGCAAAAGCCGTATATCGCATGAAACCTGATGAAGAGCTTCCAATAGTAGGACTCATTACTCAGACTAACAACGTCCGAAAAATGCTGAATGTCGAGAAAGACCCTTTTACATGCGGTCTCATCAGTTATGTATCAGTTGACAAGAAAGAACTCAATGAACGTCCTGCTTCTGAACTTGCCCAGAAGGTTCAGGAAATGCTTTCAGGACAGCTGACCAAAGAAAGAATTTATAATTTCATGACTGCTCCGGAAAAATTCGGCCGGCCTGTGACGGTTATGCCTATCTACTTCGGAAAAATTGACTTCGGAGAAGTTACAAGCCATATTCAAGATCTCGTTATCGTCATTCATTCGACTCTTGAGTTCATAGCATTCGACTTAAACGGAAAAATGCGTTTCTGCCCAATGATGGGACACGGGACTGGTGCATTCATGGAAGCATTCTCGAAGGCTCTCAAAGACGAAGGCATAAGCAGTGCGGTTACAACGAAGAAGCCGTATTTTCTGCCAAAAGATACACTGATGACTAATGAAATGAGGTAAACAATGAGACGAATTGATGAATTTATATCCCATGAAATCAACGGGATTAGATACAGACGCGGAAGACTCCTTCCTTTCGGTGCAACTGTGGTCGGCGATAACGCCGTAAACTTCTCCGTTTATTCGAAAGATGCTTATTCCTGCTCGCTCGTTTTATACAATATCGGAGCAGACGAGCCTTTTGTTGAAATCCCATTTGATGATGAGTTCAGAACCGGAAGCGTTTTCGCTATGATGGTGTTCGATTTAGACTGGGAAAAAGTGGAATACGGCTATCGTTTTGACGGCCCGACGGATCGCTCGAAGGGTTATAGATTTGACAAGTCGAAAGTTCTGCTCGATCCGTACGCAAAATTAGTTTCCGGCAGAGACGTATTCAACAAGAAAACTTACCCGGACAGTAATTTTCAGTGCAGAGGGCGAATTATCAGAGAGGATTTTAACTGGGAGGGTGATAAACCGCTCTGCATACCGTTCAAAGACCTCATAATTTACGAGGCTCATTTGAGGGGCTTCACAATGGATCCTTCCAGCGGAGTAAAATACGGTGGGACTTATGCCGGCTTCATTGAGAAGATTCCCCACCTGAAAAAGCTGGGCATCAACGCCGTAGAATTTCTGCCGATATTTGAATTTGACGAATTTGTCCCGGAACTTCCCGCGCCTGCCTGTAATTACTGGGGATACATGACCTATAATTATTTCTCGCCGAAAACAGGTTTCTCAGCAACCGGGAGCATGGGACTGGCCGCCGATGAAATGAAGAATCTCGTGAAGGAGTTACACAAAGCCGGAATTGCAGTAATTCTTGATATAGTGTTCAATCATACTGCAGAATTTGGCGATGAAGGTCCGACTCTCTCATTTAAGGGTATAGACAACAGAACATGGTACATCATGGGGGAAGACGGAAATTATTTAGACTACAGCGGCTGCAAAAATACCCTTAACTGTAATAACCCCGTTGTCAGGTCATTCATTCTTGACTCTCTGCGCTATTGGGTTTCGGATTATCATGTTGATGTTTTCAGAGTTGACGAAGCACCCGTTTTCACACGCGGACAGGACGGAAGACCCGTTGTGAGTCCTCCTCTTGTTGATGCTCTGGAAAATGATCCCATTCTTTCTTCGACATCGTTTATTTCTGAAGGATTCGACTTTGGAGGTTTATACACTATAGGGAAACTTCCGGTCAACTGGGCGGATTGGAATCCCCGCACAAGGGACACGTACAGGAGATTAGCAAAAGCGTTCCCGCAAAATCCTCAAGAAGTAATAGACTCTTTCTCAGGCTCGCCTGATTTATTCGGAAGCCCTGACCGCGCAATCAATTACGCTGACTGCCACGATGGCTTGACGCTGTATGATCTGGTTGCATATAACGGCTCTCATGCTGATGATGTCGGAATGGTAAACCCGTTTTCAGTTGACCATGTCAGTTGGAACTGCGGCATAGAAGGTGAAACAAATGACCCCGAAGTGAACGCTCTGAGGCACAGACAAATTAAGAATCTTATTTCTTACGTGCTTATGAGCAGGGGTGTTCCTATGTTCTTTATGGGCGACGAGTTCGCAAATTCCCAGAAAGGTAACGGAAATGCTTATATGCAGGATAACCCGATCGGCTGGCTGAACTGGGACAGGCTCAAAGATTATGAAGACGTTTTTGAATATTTCAGGACGTTAATCGCCTTCAGGAAAGAACACCCGGTTTTCAGGACAACGAGTTACAGCATGGGGTATAATTCCTCCGGCTATCCCGAAATGTCATGGCACGGTGAAAAAGCCTGGCAGCTTGATATGCGTACGCCGCTGTTGACATTTGCCGTAATGTACAGCGAACCTAAAGCAGATTTCGGGACAAAAGAAGACTGCTTCATATATTGTGCTGTCAATTCGCACTGGGAAGAACACACGATGCAGCTTCCGATTATCCCGGACGGCATGAAATGGAGTCTTGTCGCCTACAGCGGAGACGAAAAAGGCACAAGAAAAGGTGAGATTATCAACGGTTACGCTACTCTAATGCCTCGCAGTGTTATGGTGCTTATAGGGAAATGAAAAGACTCTTCACCGTTGTCTTTTTGAAGTCATTTTTCTCCATGCTCGCCGGCGGGATTGCTATGTTCTTGGGGACGATAATCGACGGATTTTTTATCGGGCGATATTTTGGAGAAATTTCTATGTCGGCGTATCAGCTTAATATGCCGGTAATTATGTCTGCGGCAATGGTAACAGTATTTTTTGCCGCAGGCATTCAAAATTTGTATTCGGAATATCTGGGAGCAGATAAAATCGATCGGGCATTTAGAATATTATCCGTTGCTTTGGCATGTGTTGTTACGATCGGGGCATTGATGACTTTTGCTCTGTCAGTTTTCGGCAGTAATATCGCAGTTTTACTCGGAGCAGAACCGAATAATAAGTTTTTGTACACTGAGACCCGAAATTATATGTCCGGCTTATCTTTGGGAATAGTGCCTCTGCTTGCTATCCCTCTTGTTACGTTCTTGTTGTACATGGAGGGACGAGTCAAAGTCTTGATTTCGGCAATATCTGCAATGCTGGCTGTGAATATTCTAGGAGATTTGTCAGCTGTTTTCGTATTTCAGAACGGACTTTTCGGAATCGGTCTGGCTTCATCGGCCTGCTACTGGGCAGTGATAATTGTAACTCTTGCGGCCTTCATCAGAAAACGCCCCGTATTTCGTTTTATGTTTTCGCTGAAGGACTTAAATCTTCTGGCTGTTTTGTTCAAGCGCGGATTTCCTTCTGGAATTGAAAGGCTCTTAATTATTCTGCAGATTTCATTCGTGAATCATTTCCTGCTGAAGATTTCCCTTGAATTTGTTGCTGTCTATGCAGTCATTTCCGTAATGAATCAAATTTTCTCGTCCATTGCCGATGCTGTTGCGACTACAACGTTCACAATGGGGTCAGTGTTTTATGGCGAGGGTGATAACAAAGCGTTGAGAGTGCTGTTCTCAATTTTCACAAAATGTGCGCTTGTTATAGGGGGCGTTGTTATGCTTTTCTGCTTGCTGCTGGCTCGTCCTCTTTTCGGTATATTCACGGAAAATGCCCAGATTGCCGACTTCGGGAGTACTTCGCTCAGAATGTTTATATTATTCTTCCCGTTTTATACGGGTATCAGGGCGTTTCACAAATATATTCAGGCGATGGGCATTTGGTGGCTGGCCTATACGATTCCAGTGTGTGAGTACATTTTATTCTTTGTGCCGTGCGCTTATACTCTGAAATATTTTGCAGGCTCACAAAGTGTGTGGCTTGCTTTCCTGTGTTCGGAAACGCTGACGGTGATTTTGATTGCCCTGTGCGCACTAGGGAAGAAACCAGCCGGCTCTGACAGCAAAATTCTCTATGAGTGCAGTATAGAACGAGGCGATGATATAACAAAGCATCGAACCTGCGTTCAAAGAATTTCTATGTATGCCGCGCTTGCTCTGGAGGAAATGTGCAAAAACATTTTTCAATATAATGAGTCTCAAAAATCGCTCGGAATTAGTGTCAGGCTTGCAGAAAATGAAGGCGGGTTGATTTTGCGTATAAGGGACAACGGCAGAGCTTTTGATCCTGCCAAGTGGCTTGAGATTCACAAACCGAAGGAATCCGTGTTAAATATCGGCTTAAGGCTTGTAAGCGGTCTTGCAAAAAGTTTCCGATATATAAATATTCTGGGAATGAACAATCTAATTATAAATTTTGGTAGAGGAGGAATCTAAATTGCACGAAGCGATTTTTACGAATAAGAATTATTACCAGATCCTTTCTGAGCAGACAAAACTCCACCCTGATAAAGACGCTATAGTCATGGGTGAGAAGAGGCTGACTTACTCGGATTTGATGGCGAAAATAGACGCAACAGCATCGTTTTTGATTCACCAGGGTGTAAAGAAAAATGATCACGTTGCCTTGTGGGGAACTGCGTCTCCTGAATGGCTGACGACATATTACGGAATAATCAGGGCTGGCGGTGTTGCTGTCTGCCTTAACTCAAATTATACGATCAACGATGTTGCTCCGCTTGTAACGTTTTCTGACAGTAAATACGTTTTGTTCGGTGCAACTCATGATACGAAAGGCAAATCTGATGAAGCCGGAATTTTATCGCGAGTTTTTAAGCTGTCCGAAGAAAAAATCTTTTCATATCTTGAGACGGATTTCGCGAAGGTTGAACCTGTTGAAATCGACGACTCAAAATGGGACGTTAAAGACGACGCTTATATAATTTACACATCAGGAACAACGGCTTTCCCGAAGGCTGTTTTGACATCGCAGTATTCGATGATTAACACGTTATTAAATTACGCGAATGCATTCAAGTCAATACGAGGCGATAAAGTTTGCGTTGCTCTTATCTTGTTCCATGTGTTTGGTTTGACCGGGTCGTGCATTTATTTGTTCTCTGGCGGAACTGTTTATTTCCCAGACAAAATAAAAGCTGACTGCGTAGGAGATATAGTAGAGCGTGAAAAAATCACTGATTTATGGACAGTCGCAGCGGTCTATCAGTCAATCATAGACAGCAAAAAAGCTACTGAACAATGCGCACCGTATGTGAAAATGTGCGTCATTGCAGGAAGTTATACAAGCCCGATCCAGTTTACGAGATTCGAAGCCGCTCTGAATCATGCGACGTTCTTAAACGTGTTCGGAATGACTGAGACTTCTAGTGGCTTCATAACGGTCAGACCAGAAGACCCTATTTCGGTGCGTTATAACACGATAGGCAGAAAAATTCCAGGCGTTGAGATCGGTATCTGCGACGAAAAAGACCGGCTGCTTCCTGAAGGTGAAATCGGAGAACTTGTAACCCGCGGTTTTCATATTAAAAACGGATACTATAAGCTCCCTCCGGAAAAGCAGGCAATCGACAAGGACGGCTGGTTCCATACAGGCGACTTAGGCGTTATTACACAGGACGGCAATGTCAGAATCGCCGGCAGAATCAAGGACATAATCATCAAGGGCGGAGAAAATATCACTCCCGGTGAAATCGAGGCTCAGGCAATCGCACTAGACAGCGTGAAAGAATGCAGGGTTTTCGGTTTCAAGGACAGATTATACGGTGAAAATCTCGGTGCCTGCATCACCCTTAAAGAAGGAGCAGAATTTGATGAGGAAGCACTCCGCAAACACCTGAAGGAAACTGTCGGCTCGTTCAAAGTACCCGCTTATTTCTTCGTGTTCGATAAATTCCCGTTGAACGCAACAGGCAAAGTCGACCAGCGCAAACTTCATACTGACATGCTGATCAAACTCAGAATGCGTGAACTTGAAGGCGAATTAATGCAGGGATTCACAGTGAGTTCTGTCTCTATCAAGAATACATCATACGCAATAGAGCCTTTAATATATATGATCGAAGGGTATGCGCTGCAGTTCGGACTTGATGCCAAACATGCAAGACGCGTCAAGCTGGCTTCTGAAGAGATGCTCGTTGAAAGGATCATTAATGCCTTTGACGATGTCGGGGATATTCATTTAGATCTTGTGTGCTACAGAGATTTCTTCAGGTTGGTATTCAAGGATTCAGGACAGCCTTACGACTTCGAGAAGCAGCGCAAAACTTCAGACAGTGCGAAAATCATTGCATTTGCTGCTGACGATATATCTATAACTACGGATTCAAACGGAAATTATAATTACAACTTAGATTTCCTGTTTGATTCTGACTTTGACATAAAGAGTTTTCTTGCGTCTCATGAGAGGCTGCTATAAACGTAAACGGGCTTGTAGCTGTTTAGTTTGCTCGAACTGAAATTTCACGATTAAGAATGCTGTAGCCAGAGTCAGGAAAATTTTCGACATGACTCTGGTTTCAGCTTGTAATTGTATTTGAATATGATTTAAGGTCGATTATATGAGTCTTCACAATGTACTGAAAAAATTTTTAATAGTCTTATGCGCAATCATAGTATTGATTACGCTGATTATAACCACTATAACGTATATTGCTGCTGAAATAGCTTTCTTTGATATGGGGACACATATTTTAGCAAACACGATCCACAATAATTTTGACATTGACGAAATTTTGAAGCTCAAAAAGTTAATGCTTCGTGAATATGCGGGAATCGACGTTTCAGATAATCTCATGAAAGCTGAAAGATTCAGGCATATTGAAGAAAACGAATCGTACAAGAAAATAAATGAATATCTTTCGAAGATGTTTTCATCGTATCAATGGGTAAATTCAGCGTATTTACGTGCCGTGAGCGGCGATAAACTCGTGTATTTGGGCGAGTATAACCCTTTTGATTATCAGCCCGGCTCAATTGAAGTTATAAATGATTTTGACTCACTGAAGGAACTTGCACCCGGAGAAGTTGTAACATCTATAGGTTATAATAATATAGGATTACCGTCTTTTTTATGCTCTGAGGGATTTTATGACGAGGACGGTGAATTGCAGTTTATATTCACTATCAGTTTTTTCAAGAAGCTTATTTTGAAGGACATATTAGATTTCGTGGGCTTCATATTAGCTTTAATAATTTCGGTATTCTTCATATTTTATTTTTTTGTGCGGCGCATAATGGTCAAAAAAATTACTCTTCCTCTTGAAGCTGTATCTAAGAGTATGGTAAATTTTGTAACGTTATTGGGCAATAATGACAATAATAGTGAATTTACCGACAAAATAAAACCACCTTCGCTTTATTCGATAACTCCATCAATAAAGGAAATAAGGCTTATTGTTGATTCATTTGTAGATATGTCCCTGAAAATACATTCCTATCTGAAGGATCTCAAGCTGATAATTGCAGAACGCGAGAGAACACTCACCCAGATGAATATAGCCAGGCAGATTCAATACGGAATGTGTAAAGCAGAGTTTTACGACAAATCAGCTAATATTGACGTCTCGGCATTCATGCAGCCAGCCCAAGAAGTCGGAGGAGATTTATACGAGTGCTGCAAACTGGATGACATGAAATATTTTATTGCAATCGGCGATGTTTCTGGCAAAGGTATAACGGCGGCACTGTTTATGGCGATGGTTAAGTCCATGCTGAGTGCATATATCAAGCATACTCTAGACCCTGCGAAAGCGTTAAATCTGATAAATAACGAGTTATGCGCTGAAAATCCTGAAAGAATCTTTGTTACATTGTTCGCAATGATTATAGACATTGAAACCGGAGAAATTACTTTTGCGAACGCCGGGCATAATCCCCCAGCGAGAATAACTAGAAACGGCGCAGAATATATTGCATTAAAGCACGGCACAGCATTAGGATTCTTTAAGGACGTTGGCATAGAAAACGAGGAGCTGAAACTTTCTTCGGGTGAAGGGCTTCTGCTTTATACTGACGGAATTACTGAAGCAGTAAACCCGGATAGAATTTTCTTTGGGGAGGAACGTCTGAAAAATCTGCTTTCTTCTGTGAAATTAAACGACAGCGCGGAAACATTGAATTTAATCAAGGACGCTGTAACTAAATTTTACGATGGCGGAAAACAGTTTGACGATATGACGTCAGTATCTGTTTTCTACAAACCAGGTTTATCAGGAATGACGCATTACGAATAAGCGCTACGGCATGTTCACATAGTTATTTTATTATTTCATATTATATTCATATGAGTATGTTATTAACATCTTAAATTGCTGTGCTATAATGCTTTTTCGCAAAAGGTGCAGAAATCTTTTATCAGATTTTATTAGAGGTGATGTTTGTTTATGCTGAAATTTTTTACGCGTATAAGGATATTATTATGGGTATTTATTGTTATCGGGCTTGGTTTTCTGGTCAGTACTCAGGTGAGGGCGAGACTTTCACAGGCTGAAGCTAACCTGAGATCTCTGGAAACCCAGACGGAAACAATTTATCCGGTTGAGACGGAGACTTTGAAGACAACGGATTGGGATACATGGAGAAGTTATTACGGTCAGGCAAAGAGCGTACATACACAGAACATAACTACATATGAACGCGAAATCGTCAGGACTGTCAATGTCGACATAGGAAGCCCGGTTAAAGCGGGTCAGACAGTCATTACCCTTCAGGTAGCTGCAAGGGGCGCACAGGTACAGTCAGGAAAGACGGCATATGATGAGGCAGTTTTGAATTACAACAGGTTAAAGCAGTTACACGCAAAGGGCGGAATATCGAAATCAGAAGTTGATGCGGCATATTCGCGCATGAGGACGGCAGAAGCGGCCTTGAAATCGACTCAGTCATCGCTGCAGCGTACAAGCCTGAAAGCAAGCATAAACGGGATAGTCTCAGCAAGGAACGTTGAACCGGGCGAAGTTGCAGAGGCAGGGGCGGTTCTGCTCTCGATCGTTGACCCGAAACAAATGGAAGCGGAGTTAATGGTGTCGAAAAAAGACATCATGAAAATCAATGAAAACACTACAGTAGAAATAAGGGTTGACGGCCAGACTTACAACGGCTGGGTAAAACGCAGAAGCCCGGAAGCTCAGAAGGGTTCAGGACTTTATCCAGTAATCGTCGGACTTCCTGAAAATTCGGGGATTTTGCCGGGAACTTATGTTGAAGGGCGTTTCAAGGTCAGCAGCCAGCAGAATGTTGTTGTAATCCCGTCAAATGTCGTTATTTATCGCGGTAATAAACAGTCAGTTTACGTTGCTGACGGCAACAGGGCAAAGCTCACGGTCATAACGACAGGTGAAGGGCGTGAAGGAAAAGTAGTCGTAACTTCAGGATTGAAGCCGGGCGATTCGTTGATAGTAAGCGGTAACCGCGTACTTTATGACGGTGTAGGGATCGTTAAGAATTTAGGAATTGCCGGAAAAAATGATAATGACGATTCTAACGAGGGTTAATATTTCATGAGAGGATTTATAAAATTTTGTATTACGCACCCGGTCTTTACCGGGTGTTCTGTTGTCATATGGATACTTCTTGGGATTTCAAGCTATTTCACTCTCGGCGTTACCCTGTACCCAGATGTTGAGCTGCCCTTTGTTCTTGTCAGGACAACTTACACGGGAGCAGGCCCGAACGAAATCGAACAGTTAATCAGCAAGCCTCTTGAGGACGCTCTTGCAGACCTTGAAAACCTGAAATCAATAACTACGTATTCAATTGAAGGAATTTCAATGGTAGCCGTTGAAATGGAGGCCGGGACAAATCCTGACTTGGCACTCGTCGACGTTAATAACAAAGTAAAAGCTAAAGTCCCGGATCTTCCTGATGACGCTGACGAGCCTGTATCAAGCAAATTTGACATAAGTGCACAGCCGTTCCTGATAATCTCTTTCAGCTCAGAACTTCAGGAGAAGACGGCTAAAAAGATGATTGAGGACAGAATACAGCCTGTTGTTGCACGTGTTCAGGGTGTAGGGCGCGTTGACGTTACGGGCGGAAGGGACAGGGAAATTCACATTAACTTGGATCCTGCGGCACTCAGCGACTACGGCATAAATTATATGCAGGTCTGCAACGTTGTAGCCGCTAATAACCAGACTACTCCTTCAGGCTATGTAACACAGAAAAAAGACGAAGTATCTTTGAGGCTAATGGGAGAATTTAACGAGGTTGAACAGCTCGAAGATATATTAATTCCCACTCCTAACGGCCAGCCCGTAAGATTGTCAATGCTTGGTACAGTTGTTGACGGCGAGGAAGACCAGAGAAGTTTGGCACGTGCTGACGGCAAGCCGGTCGTTCAGCTCAGGATAAGCCCGCGTTCAAATGCTGACGTTGTCGAGGCTGGAAGGTTAATAAAACGCCTCATGACAAGGACAATGAAAAGTTACCCTGAGTTTACGTATGAATATACTTATGATGATACGGGATTCGTTGAATCAGCCGTTAAAAACATAATCCGTGATACTGCAATCGGTATAATTCTGACGGCACTTGTAATATATTTATTCTTGGGAAGGTTTTCGGCAACTTTCATTGTTGCGTTTTCAATGCCGGTTGCTTTTGCTGCGACGTTCGTACCGTTACAGATTCACAAGTACACGTTAAATCTTATGAGTACTCTCGGCCTTGCGCTTTCAATGGGTACGCTGGTAATGAACGCAATATTAATTATCCAGAATATATACAGATTCAGGGATATGGGATATGAGCCTTTTGCTGCTGCCGAAGAAGGAACCGTTGAAATCTCAATGTCCGTACTTGCAGGAGTTTTAACAAACTTGGGTGTTTTCATGCCGGTTGCTTTGATGTCGACAATAGCGGGGCAGTTCTTAAAGCCTTACGCAATAACCATAGTTTATGCTACTGCGTTTTCGCTCTGGGTAACAATGGCAGTTACTCCGTGCCTTGCAGCGAGAATAAAGAAACAGCCCGGAGGCAGTACGGAACTTCCGTTAATCGGCAAAATATTAACAGGCTGGTGGAACTGGATATTTGACGGCTTCAGGGATACATTTTTTATAGTCCTTCATCTTGCTATGCGTTTTCCGATGCTTACGATAATATTCACGGTACTTGCAACTTACGGATCTTTGAAGCTCGGCGGTTTCATAGGTACTCAGTTCACGCCTTCAACGGACGACGGGACAGTAAGAATAACCCTGACGCTTGACAACAACTCATCTATATACAGGACAGGAGATTTAATAGATAAAGTCGAGGCTTACATTAACGGCATTCCTGAAAAAAAATATATACGCAACATAGTATCAACTGTAGCAGGTTCAATGAGAAGCAACTCTATAAGCGAAGCACAGGTTGCGTTATACATGAATGATGACCCTGACAGGCCGTCAACGGAAGACCTTGCAGACAAGATAAGGCCGTACCTTACGGAGCTTCCGGGCGTTGAGGTCTCAATTGCCGCTACACGTTCAGGATTCGGAAACCCGATAGAAATTCAGGTAAAGGGTCAGGATTTGAACGTTCTTTATAATGTTGCAGAAGAGATCCGCGCAAGGGGGCGCAGAGTTCCGGGCGTAAGGGATCTTAAAATCGAAATGGAAATGGGCAAGCCTGAACTTCAGGTTAAGCCGATACGCTGGAGGCTTGCACCGCTTGGAATGAATATCTCTGACCTTTCAAGCATAGTCAGGGGCTATTTAATCGGGCGTGATGCCGGCAAGTTCCGTCAGGGAGGTTACGAGTACGACATAAAGGCCAGAATTTCACGCGAAAAGGCAAGCGATATATTCACGGCTCACGAACTGCCGATAATGACGACTTACGGACTTGTCCCGCTTGATGAAATGACTGATATTGTCTGGGGCGACGGCCCTACGGAAATCCGCAGGGTTGAACGCGAAAGGGCAGTTGTCATTACGGGAAGGGTACGTTATATAACGTCAGGCGAAGGGAATGCAAGAATGCGAGAAGTTGTCAACAGCATGACGCTTCCTGACGGGGTGAGCATTAATTTCGGCGGTGAACAGGAAGACATGGCCGAGAACTTTATCGAGCTTATACGTACGTTAGTAATCGCCATTGTAGTTACGTATCTTGTTGTCGCGGCAATACTTGAATCATGGACATACAGCATTATAATCCTTGCAACCGTTCCAATGGCAGCGATCGGCGTTGTTCCCGCGATGCTCATATCAGAAGTCAATATTTCAATATTTGCCTTAATCGGTATGATAATGCTTGTCGGAATGGTCGTTAATAATGCAATTGTCGTTGTTGATTATGCTGAAGTTTTGAGGCTGAAAGGCACTCACCCTTACAAAGCTGTTGAAGAAGCCTGCCACGTAAGATTCAAATCATTGCTCATGGCTGTAGTTACGTCAGTCGTTTCACTTTTGCCGCTGCTGTCAACGGGAAGAGGCTCCGAAATGAAGCGGCCTATAGCGGTTGTCGCAATCGGAGGGCTTATCGCAGGCGGAATGCTGGCCATGCTGTCAATACCTGCGGCGTATAAATGCGTATGGCGTTTATGGTTCTGGTGGGACAGGATAAGAGGCAGGGAATACGGCGAAAAAGATAATGATGACGATGACAATGACGGCGAATACGAAAATGACGAGTGAGGAAATCGGGACGCTGGCACTTGAAGCAATGCTGCTTGAAGTGTCAGTTACTCCCAAGCCCGGACTTGTCGACAGGAATAATTCGGGCGCTCATAGAGATATGGGCTTCTTTACTTTCATGAAGAGTGCTGCGGGGCTGCGTTCAAGTTTCGAGGATTTCGCGGAGGCGGGAATTGTCGGGGGCGTTAAGAAATTTTTACCGCGTGAAATTTTCCCGTACATCAGAAAAATCGGCATTGAGGCAGAAAAAAGAATGTTTTCCGCAACAGGAGGCGTCAACACACATAAGGGCGAAATATTCTCGCTTGGACTGTTAAGCGCGTGTTCAGGTTATTTATCTGGTTCAGGGCGTGAAGTTAAGGCCGGTGACGTTATGAAAACCGCCGCTGAAATGTGCAGGGGAATTTGTGAGCGTGACTTTGCGGAAGTTAAGACAAAATCCCCTGAGTCCCTCACTAAGGGCGAACGGGTCTATATTGAACACGGAATTACCGGGATTCGCGGAGAGGCTGAAGACGGTTATCCCGCTGTCCGCAATATATCCCTTCCGGCACTGAAGAAATATCTTGATGACGGCTTCAGCATGAATGACGCAATGGCCATGACGTTAATACA
Organism: uncultured Synergistales bacterium; assembly: GCA_905233565.1. Lineage (GTDB taxonomy): Bacteria > Synergistota > Synergistia > Synergistales > Aminobacteriaceae > JAFUXM01. The sequence continues at coordinate 179,158 of CAJOCL010000005.1, read as the reverse complement.
CATAATGGCACATGCTCAGGATACTAATATAATTTCGCGCCATGATATTTTAACGGCTCAGGAAGTAATGATTAATGCAAAAAAAATGATTTCGTCAGGTTTCGGGCTTGATGACATAAAAAGGCTTGATGATGATTTTATTTCAAAATGGATAAGTCCGGGAGGTTCGGGCGATCTGCTGGCCGTAACTTATTTCTTGTACGCTCTTTCATAAAATATAACAAAAAAACCCTCTCCCGTTTTAATTTTTTCAGGAGAGGGAAAAACTTTAATCTTTAATCTTCGTGATGTTCAACAGGTATAATTTCCATTCCGTGTTTTGCCCTGTAATCATTCAGTGCCTCGTGTATTGCCTCTTCAGCAAGTACGGAACAGTGCATCTTTATCGGGGGCAGCCCGTCAAGTGCTTCTGCGACTGCGCTGTTTGTCAGGTTCCAGGCATCTTCAACCGTCCTGCCCTTTATCATTTCCGTAGCCATGCTTGATGAGGCTATTGCGCTTGCACATCCGAAAGTCTTGAATTTAACGTCATCAATAACTTTAGTGTCGGGATTGACTTTTAAGTATATTTTCATTATGTCCCCGCACTTTGGATTTCCTGCCTCGCCTACCCCGTCAGCGTCAGGAATTTCGCCGACATTTCGCGGATTAATGAAGTGATCCATTACTTTTTTGCTGTAATCTAATGCCATGATTTTATTTTCCCTTCTGATTAAGTCTGATTAAGCCTGTGATTTAATATAATCTTCCCATAAAGGCGACATTTCGCGCCTTCTCGAAACGATTTCCGGCAGGACTTCAAGAACATAATCAATCTGTTCATCTGTCGTCAGCCTGCCTATCGTGAATCTCAATGAACCGTGAGCCATTTCGTGTTTCAGCCCGAGCGCAAGAAGAACATGTGAAGGATCGAGGCTCTCTGACGAACACGCGCTCCCTGTTGATGCGCTTATCCCCTTTGCGTCAAGATCAAGCAGCAGCGTTTCACCTTCAACGCCTATAAAACTGAAGTTTATATTATTAGGAAGACGGTTATCACCTGTTGCGCCGTTTAATTTTGCGTGGGGTATTCTCTCAAGTATTCCTGAAATTAACCTGTCTCTTCTCGCTGAATTTAACGCTTTGTCTTCCTCTAATCTTCCCTGTAAAATCTCCATAGCCTCGCCGAATCCTACAATTCCGGCTATATTCTCGGTGCTTGCGCGGTGTTTATGTTCCTGAGCCCCGCCGTGAATGAAATTTTCGGGGTGAAGCCCCCTGCGGAGATACAAGGCTCCAACGCCTTTAGGGCCGTACATTTTGTGAGCTGACATTGAGAGCATGTCGATATTCATTGCCTTAACGTCTATTTTCAGATGTGCCGCAGCCTGCACCGCGTCAGTATGGAACGGGATTTTATGTTCCCTGCATAACGCCCCTATTTCTTTAACCGGCTCAATCGTTCCGACTTCGTTATTGGCAAACATTACCGAGACTAACGCAGTCTTGTCCGTGATTGCGTTTTTAACGTCTTCAACGCTCACGAAACCTTCAGAATTTACGGGAAGATACGTTACGTCAACACCCTCAACTTTATGGAGATATTCAGCCGTGTGCAGTATTGCGTGATGTTCGATCTTTGTAGTGATGAGATGATTTTTCCCTGAAATTTTAGCTTTTTCAAGAGTCCCTTTCAAAGCCCAGTTATCGGCCTCAGTTCCAGAACCCGTGAAAAATATTTCTGACGGGTCAGCGTTTAATGAGGCTGCTACCTGATTGCGGGCCTTTTCGATTGCTTCCCTGCTTTTCCTTGAAAATGAATAAACGCTCGAAGGATTCCCGAAAATTTCCCCGAAATACGGCATCATTGCCTTCATTACTTCAGGGCTTGTCGGTGTTGTTGCCGTGTGATCAAGATATACGAACATTTTTGTTAATTACTCCCCCTTTAATTTAAGTGCCTTGTTTCTGATTTCCTGACGTTCTGAGTCAGTGCTTAAATTTTCAAGAAGTGAAATTTTTTCGTCCGCTATGTCTTCAAGCGTCGTAGTTCTCAAAATCTCATCAACTGAGCCTTTTACCCTGCGCCATAAATTAAAAGTCGGACAAGTTACGGCATTTTCGCAGCCCTTTTCAGTCTGGCACGAACCGAATATGAACGGCTCATCTAATGCCTGAAGTATTTCAGCAATAGTTATTTCATTTGCCGGACGCGCAAGAAGATAACCGCCCTGAGCGCCCCTTACGCTCTCAAGTATTCCGCCCCTCCGCAATTTCCCGAATAATTGTTCAAGATAATTGACGGGGATATTCTGGCGGTACGCTATATCGCTTGCTGAAACGGGCCCGCTGTGAAGATGTACGCATAAATCTGACATTGCACGCAGGCTGTAACGCGCTGTAGTCGATAGCTTCACGAAAAAATTCCCCCTCCTGTAACAAAAATAAAACCTGAAATCTTAAACCGGCGCAAAGAATATCATTTGCAACAAAATTAATCAAGATTAAATTATTCCAATTAAAAAAAAGCGGTACCATTGACCGCAATATATTTTTTTATAATATGCTTTTCAATGCCTCAAAGAATGAATCAATTTCTCTTTTTTCCGTGAAATATCCTGCCGAAACCCTCAAAGCTCCCTGCGGAAAAGTCCCGAGCGTCTTATGTGCTGACGGTGAACAATGAAGACCCGGCCTCGTCTCAAATCCCAAGCGTGAAAGCTCATCGGCTAAAATTCCGTTGTCCTTCCCTTCAATATTGAACGAAAAAACGGGCAGCCTTCCCGACATCGTTTTCTTTCCCGTTAATTGCAGGCCGTCAATATTTTTCAGGCCGTCAAGGAAATATTCACCCGTATCATTTTCAGCGTCAGCAATATTTTTCAGCCCCGTTTCATTGAGCCAGTCAAGAGCCGCATTAAGTCCGGCAATTCCGGGAAGATTGGGAGTCCCTGACTCGAATTTGTCGGGCATGTCTTCGGGCTGCGTCTCAAGGTGAGAATAACTCCCGGTTCCGCCCGTTATTATCGGTTCAACTTTCCGGGCAAATTCAGGATTCCAGATTATTCCGCCCGTACCCTGAGGCCCCATAAGGCTTTTATGCCCCGTGAAGCAAAGCGCGGAAAGTCCGAGATTCTTTGCATTCAGGGGGATAACTCCTGCTGTCTGTGCGGTGTCAAGAACTAAAGGAACTCCGTACTTCTTGCATATGTCGGCAATTTTATCAACGGGCTGTATAGTTCCGCAGACGTTGCTTGCGTGGCTGATTACAGCAAGGTCAAATTTTGATGATTTTAATACGCTTTCAAAGTCTTGTGGCTTCAGCGTCCCTTCAGAATCGGCATTAACAACTTCAATTTTAACGCCGTTTTTTTCCAAAGCTCTCAAAGGGCGCATAACGGCGTTATGTTCCATTGACGATGTTATAACGCTCATTCCTGAACGCAGAAATCCCCGTAAAACTATATTGAGTGCTTCGGTAATGTTAGAAGTAAACGTAACAAGAAAAGGGTTGAAATTATCCCAGCCGCCGAAAAACTCAGCAAGTTTTATCCTGCAGTCAAGAATAATATTCATCGTCTTCATGTCGCGTTCTGAATTGCTGCCGCGTGATGAGTTCGCGCCGCCCTTCAGCATGAAATCACGGACGGCGTTAATTACACATTCAGGTTTCGGCCATGTTGTAGCCGCGTTGTTAAGATAACTCAATTCAATAACCCTCTCTTATCGCATAACGTACTAATCCGGCCATGCTGGTGCATCCTGTTTTTTCCATTATGTGCCTGCGGTGAACGTCTACGGTGTTTTTGCTGATTGAAAGCTCGTAGGCGATTTCTTTTGCGTTTTTCCCGTCAGCAAGCATTTTCAGGACTTCGCGCTCACGTTCAGAGAGAAGACGGGCTGAATTTCTTTCGTCAGCCTTGAGCAGCCTCAAATAATCTTCAATCATCACTGCAAGCGATGAACGGGCAATATAATAATTCCCCATCATGACCGTTTTTATTGCCTCGTATAACTCTCCGGATGTGCATTCTTTGAGAATATAACCCTGTGCGCCGGCTCTGAGGCTTTCAACAATTAACTCCCTGCTGTTGTACATTGAGAGCATGATCACTTTTATATCGGGAATTGACGTTAAAATTTTACGCAGTGCCTTTATGCCGTTTAATTCGGGCATAGCTATATCCATCAAAATAATATCGGGCTTTACCCTTTCAGCTTCGCCGACTGCCTGCAATCCGTCCTTAGCTTTCCCGGCAAGTTCAAGCTCCGGGCGTTTTTTCATGAGTTCGGCAAGACCTTCGATAAAAAGTTCATGGTCATCTGCCAGTAATATTTTTGTCGTCATGCAAAATCTCTCCATTCTTCATTTTAAGCGGGCATGTCATAACAGCCATTAACCCTTTCCCCTGTTCAGATATAATTTTCAGGTTCCCCCCTAATGCTATGAGCCTCTCCCTAATGCTGAAAAGTCCGAAACCTTTTCCGCTGCTCCGTAATAATCCCGTTCCGTTGTCTTCAACTGCTACGGTGATGATTTCAGGCTTTCTGTTTATGATGATGTTGACGTTTGAGGCTCCTGAGTGTTTTACGGCATTTATGAGCAGTTCTCGGGACATTCTGTAGAGTATGACGCATACCGAGTCATCGGCCTTGTATTCGTCCGCGCTGCCTTTAGTGATTATATGCCATGTTATGCCGCGAGGCTCAAGAATATTTTTAGCAAGTTCCTCAAGTGCCGGGTTTAATCCTGCTTCTTTGAGAACGGGCGGGCTTAATTCAAATATTAAACTCCTGTTCCCGGCAATAATATTCTCAGTGTTCAATATAAGTTCATGAATTATACTGCTGATGTTCTTTGTATCTTCTCTGGCTTCAAGTCCGCGCAAAATCCTGAGCTGTTTAAGAAGGTCATAACCAACGCTGTCGTGAAGTTCTGACGCAACGCCGCGCCTTGTGTTCTCCTCAATTATCGTGAGCTGTGCAGCAAGTTCCCTTAACTGACGCTGCCTGCGCCTCAAGGCATTTTCCGAACGTTTCAGCTTTGTACGGTCAAGGAAAATAACGGCTGCCATTTCAGGGGGAATCGGGAAGGCTATAGCCTCAAGGTAGCTGCCTACGTCGGTACTTTCGCCGATGCAGTGCATTGTTCTTTTCTGTTTCAGACATTCGCGTATTACTTTTGACCATCTCTGTTCAGCGTGCGGCCAAACGTCATAAAATGTCCTGCCTATAACATCATAGCGCGACAACTTCATTACTTTTTCATAAGCGGGGTTGATGTCGACGAAAATTATTTTATTCCCGTCAATTCTGTAAAGTGCTATGGGGTCAAATACACGTTCAAATAATATTCTGTATGTGAATCCTGCGCGTTTCATTTTTTTTAGCGTCCTGATAGATTTTTTGAGCCGGATAAATTATAATATACGAGTTTAAGTTAAACAGTAACAGATTTCTTTACTGTTTTCTTACGTTTTTATTATTAACTGATAAACGGAAGTGAGATTTGTCTGGTGACGGGCCCGGGCTTCAAACCCGGTGAGGGGCGGTTTAAGCTGTCTCTGGTGGGTTCGATTCCCACACGCTTCCGCCATTTTTTTATCAATTTATCACCTTCCGAAACGCTTCAGGAGTTCAGAATTTTTCAGTTCTATCATCGTAGGCCGTCCGTGAGGACATGTAAAGGGCTGTTCACAGTTATGAAGTTCACGCCATAAAGATAACGCCTCATCACGCGTTAATTTTGTAGTGAGCTTGACTGACGCTTTGCAAGCCATTGTCGCCCAAGTCCTCCAGAGAATATTCCGCGTGTCGCCGTCATGATTCTCTTTTAATGCTTTCAGTGATGCCCGTAATAACGTCTCGGGTTCAAATTCAGTGCTTCCGATTGAAGGCACTGACACAAGCTCAACGCCTGAAACAGTATCAGAAAATTCAAAGCCCGAATCTTTCAGTGCATTTTCGTATTCACCGACATCAAGGGCTAATGTAGGGTGAAGGGTTAAAGGGACTAAAAGTTTTTGAACGTTGTTTGATTTTTCTGCTGATGATTTTATGCGTTCATAATTTATTCTTTCATGAGCCGCGTGAGGATCAATAATCGTAATTCCTTCCCGTGTATCATAAACTAAATAGCCTCCTGAATTTTGACCCATGAAAATTACTTCAGGTTCTGAAAAAATCTCATCATCAAAAATTTCATTTTCAGAAATTTCCGTGTTGTTGTCATTTCCGGCGAAAATATCAATCTGTCTTGCTGCATGGCCGTAATTCTTTAACCCCGTAATTTTTGACGGTGAATCGTGAAAGTTCCAGCCTGAATTTGAAGCATAATTTGAAGCATTAACTTTTTTCGGCGTATTTGGAATGTTGAATACTTCAGGGATTTTCACGGGGCTGCCGAGATGTTTTACTGCCTCATGAACGGATTTATAAATATCATCAGGGTAACGGAATCTTACTTCAGATTTTGCGGGGTGAATATTTACGTCAACGAGTGAAGGCTCAAGATTAAAGAATAATGCCCAGTTCCCGGCCAAGTCCCTTGCTGCCGTTGAAACCGCCGATTTTATGACGGGGTCATTAACAGCCCTTCCGTTCACGAAAGACATAATATCCGCCCGTCCTGAAAGTCCTGCTCTTGACTGGAACCAGCATTCTAAATTAAGACGTTCCGAACTTACGTTGACGGTCTGAATTTCTGCACCTTCAGGCCATATTTTCGATAATACGCGCATTTTGTCGCCCGATCCGTCAGTTGAAAAAACTTCTTTTCCGTCATGTTCAAGAACGAAAGAGACATCAGGATTACAGACGGCATATTCACGCAGAAAAACGGCAGAACGTCTTAATTCTCCCGATGCGCTTTTCAGGAATTTACGCCTTGCCGGGAGGCCTGAAAATAAATTATCAATCTGTACCCTTGTACCCAGTGAGCAGTTTGCGCGGACATGTTCGGTTATTTTCCCGTCATGAGTGCGGATCAGTCCGCCTGTATTGTCATCTTCCTGACGGCTTCTTATTTCGACATCGGCAACGGATACTAAACTCGCCAGAGCCTCACCGCGATAACCAAGAGTGCTTATGTTCTCAAGATCCGATATTGTCCTGAGCTTGCTTGTTGCGTGATACATCAGGGCTAAAGGGAGATCGTCGAATGATATTCCCGAGCCGTCATCTTCGACTATTACTCGCAGCCTTCCGCCGTCATAGAGCTTGACGCTGATACGCTTTGCGCCTGCGTCTAGGGAATTTTCGGTTAATTCCTTTACTGCTGAGGCAGGACGTTCAACAACTTCACCGGCCGCTATTTTTGACCAGATACTCTCATCAAGTAACTTAACTTTAGACATTATCTCAAAAAATCCCCTCCGGCCATGAAAACCGAAAGGGGATAAATAATTTCAAAACTACTTCAGAACGCCTAAAGCAGCATGAGCCGCCGCAACCCTTGCAACAGGAACGCGGAACGGTGAGCATGAAACATAGCTCAGATTTACGCTGTGGCAGAACGCGATACTTGAAGGGTTACCGCCGTGTTCTCCGCAAATGCCTACTGACATTCCGGGATTTACGCTGCGCCCCTTCTCGACCGCCATTTTAACGAGCTGTCCGGGACCGTCCCTGTCAAGTTCGGCGAACGGGTTCTCTTTGAATACTCCCTTGTCTATGTACTGGAAGAGGAATTTATTTTCAGCGTCATCGCGTGAGTATCCTAATGTCGTCTGCGTAAGGTCATTAGTTCCGCATGAGAAGAACTGCGCATATTCTGCGAGCTGGTCGGCAACTAAAGCGGCTCTGGGAAGTTCAATCATCGTTCCGACTAAGTAGCTGAAATCAACGCCCGTTGCTTTCTTGACTTCAGCGGCTATCCTGTCGGCCATCTCCCTAAAGAACTTCATTTCCGCTCTTGTTCCTACGATTGGAATCATGACTTCGGGCTTCACGGTAACACCCTGCTTCGTAAGTTCGACAACGGCCTCAAAGATTGCGTTCATCTGCATCTCGTAAATCTCAGGGTAAATCATTCCGAGCCTGCACCCTCTGAAACCTAACATCGGGTTGTTCTCGTGAAGCTGATGAATCTTTTCGAGTACATTGTTGAGCTTTTTAGCTTCTTCGGGCGTTGCAGTCTTTAGGGCTTCAAGTACATTGGGTTCTTTCGGAAGGAACTCATGAAGCGGCGGATCTAACAGTCTGATGATGACGGGGAGACCCTCCATTGCCTTGAAGATTCCTGTGAAGTCATCTTTCTGCATTACCTTGAGTTTTGCGAGTGCGTCAGCTCGGGCTTTTTTGCCATCTTCGCCGGCTTCACCAAGTGCAACTATAAGGCTCTGCATAACGGGCAGCCTGTCAACACCCATGAACATGTGTTCAGTTCTGCATAAGCCTACGCCCTTTGCGCCGAAATCACGCGCCCTCTTTGCGTCTTCAGGTGTGTCGGCGTTTGTCCAAACCTGAAGTTTTGCGTTCTCGTCAGCCCAAGCAAGAATCTTCTTGAAGTCATCAGTAAACGTTGCGTCAACCATTTTAGCTTCACCGGCGAGGAAGTTTCCTGTTGTTCCGTCAACCGTTACCATATCGCCTTTCTTGAAGACTCTATTGCCGACAGTAAGAGTCTCTTTGTCGAGGTCTATAACAGCCTCTTCACATCCGCAGACGGCAGGCTTGCCCATTCCGCGGGCAACAACGGCAGCATGTGAAGTCATTCCGCCTCTTGATGTTACGACACCCTGAGACGCGAAAAGTCCGTGAATGTCATCGGGGCTTGTCTCGGGACGCGCGAGAATTGTGGGCTTGCCCTGACGCGCCCATTCTTCGGCCTCGTCTGCGCTGAAAACAAGCATTCCTGCACCGGCACCGGGTGAAGCAGGAAGTCCCTTTGTTATAACGTCAAGTTTTGCTGACTTATCGATCTGACGGTGTAACAGCATTTCGACCTGTTCAGGAGATACACGGGTTACGGCTGTTTTCGTGTCGATTAAGCCTTCGTTTACCATGTCGACGGCAACTTTTACGGCTGCACTTGCGGTTCTCTTTCCTGCCCTTGTCTGCAAAATGAAGAGTTTACCGCGCTCAATCGTGAACTCAACATCCTGCATGTCATGATAAGTCTTTTCAAGGTTGCTTGTGATTGTGCATAGTTCCTTGTAGATTTCCGGCATTTCCTTTTCGAGCTGTGCAATAGGCATGGGAGTTCTTATACCTGCAACGACATCTTCACCCTGAGCGTTAATCAAAAATTCGCCGTAAAGTTTGTTTTCACCTGTTGAGGGGTTGCGCGTGAAGCAGACGCCGGTACCGCAGTCATTGCCCAAGTTGCCGAAAGCCATTGTTATTACGTTTACGGCTGTACCTAAGCTGTCATCAATCTTGTTGATTTTCCTGTAAGTTACGGCTCTTGGAATATTCCAGCTCTTGAAAACTGCCTCGATTGCCCTGCGTAACTGAATCCAAGGATCTGTAGGGAAGTCGTTACCTGTCGATTTTTTGTAAATTGCTTTGTACTCAACGAGTAATTTTTCAAGGGCTTCTGCAGGAATCTGATAATCCTGTTCTACGCCTGCATCTTTGCGCGTCTTTGCTAATGCTCCCTCGAAGAGGTCAAAGTTGACTTCATCGACGACGCTTCCGAACATCTGAATGAATCTTCTGTAGCTGTCGAGAGCGAAACGCTTGTTTCCTGAACTTTCAGCGAGACCCTTCACTGTCTCGTCATTGAGACCGAGATTTAATATAGTCTCCATCATTCCGGGCATTGAGATCGGTGCGCCTGAACGGACTGACACTAAGAGGGGGTTTTTGCTGTCGTTGAAGCCTTTTCCTGTTTCTTTTTCGAGACGTAATACTGAGGCTTTTACATCGTCCCAAATTTCGTCCATGATTGCAGGATTGACCATGTATTTACGGCAGACTTCAGTTGTTATAACGAAGCCGGGAGGAATTGGAAGACCTGACTGAGCCATTGTGCATAAGTTTGCGCCTTTGCCTCCGAGTAAAAGACGGTTTGAGCCGTCACCTTCCTTGAGGCTGTAAACATAACGTTCTGAGGGCATAATAAACCACTCCTTAAAAAATAATAATGATAAAGATTTTTGTTACTGTAAAAAAACACGCTTAAATTATAGAGTTTTTGCAGAAAAAGTCATTGCGCCGTTTGAATGAGTTTACGTTCAGACTTGCATAAAATTTTTTTTCATGATACTATTTGCCCTGTTGAAAAAGTTGAAAAATTAACAGGTGGCCTCATCGACTAGCGGTCCAGGTCGTAGCCCTCTCAAGGCTAAAACACGAGTTCGAACCTCGTTGAGGCTACCAGATAAAATTAAGAAATTAACAGCTTCCGTAAAGACAAGACAATACGGAGGCTTTTTTAATGTAAAATATAATCATTCGGACATACTGCAAATTAATATGAGGAGGGTTATATTTTGCGTGATTATGTAAAACTTACCGAACGCGACAACGTGGCAGTAGTTACACATGATATTTCAAAAGGCACTGAAATAATGCCGGGATTAGTGCTTCTTGATGATATACCGCAGGCGCACAAGTTCGCGCTTTCAGAAATTCCCAAAGACGGCGAAATAATACGTTACGGCGTTGTTCTGGGCTACGCGCTTGACAACATCAAACGCGGCGCGTGGATTAATGAACACATGCTGAGGCTGCCGGTATCACCGTCACTTGATAACATGCCCTACGGAGTGAATATAAAGGACGTTAAAGACCTGCCCGATGCTCCCGTTAAAACTTTTATGGGCTACAGAAATCCTGACGGCTTTTACGCGGGGACAAGAAATATTCTCGGCATTCAGACGACAGTACAGTGCGTTCAGGGGGTTCTTGATGTTGCCGTAGCGAGGATAAAGAGCGAAATTCTGCCTAAATATGAAAATGTTGACGATGTTGTCGCCGTCAATCATGCTTACGGCTGCGGAGTTGCAATAAACGCCCCTAACGCTAAATTTCCTATAAGGGCATTGCAGAACATAGCGAAACACCCTAATTTCGGTGGTCAGTTAATGGTCGTATCGCTGGGCTGTGAAAAATTGACGGTTGAAAGGCTTGTCGGCGAGAAGAATAACACGCCTGAGAATGTTATAGTTCTGCAGGACTGCAAGGGCTACAACGCAATGATTAACGCGATAATGAGCATGGCCGAACGAAAATTAAAAGTTCTTAATCAGAGAAGACGCGAGGAATTACCTTTATCAGAATTGCTTGTAGGTATGCAGTGCGGAGGAAGCGATGCGTTTTCGGGAGTTTCGGCAAATCCAAGCGCAGGGTATGCGGCTGATATGCTCGTCAAGGCTGGAGCTACGGTGATGTTCAGCGAAGTAACGGAAGTCAGGGACGGAGTGCATTTAATTGCTGAAAGGTGCGTAAATGCTGAAGTTCGGGACAAGTTAGCGGCTGAAATGCGCTGGTATGATGAATATCTTGATTCAGGGGAAGTCGACAGGAGCGCGAATCCTACACCGGGAAACAAAAAGGGAGGATTAAGCAACATTGTTGAGAAGGCTATGGGGTCAATAGCTAAATCGGGGACATCACCGATTGTTGAAGTCCTTTCGCCCGCTGAACGCCCTAGTAAACACGGCCTTATTTACGCTGCCACACCTGCGAGCGATATGGTATGCGGTCCGTGCCAGTTAGCAAGCGGCATAGGACTGCAGGTTTTCATGACGGGACGGGGTACACCTTACGGGCTTGCGGCTGCACCTGTCATTAAAGTGTGTTCAAGAAACGAAATGAAGGAACAATGGCCCGATGTTATCGACATAAGTGCAGGTGCTGTTGTTACGGGCGAGAAGACGATTCAGGAGGTCGGAACGGAATTATTCAGGTTTATAGTTGATGTTGCAAGCGGAAAGAAAAAACCTTATACAGAACAGTACGGGCTTCATAACTTTCTGTGCATATTCAACCCTGCACCGATAACGTAAGATATAATGTTTTTGTCCCCCTTGCTGATTATGCGAGGGGGAAAATTGAAAAAGGGGTAATAATAATTATGTTAAGTTCTATAGCAACAAGAGATAAGATACAGGAACATATAAGCGAGTATCTTGACATGATGGAAGACGGACAGGAAATAATCATGACGGACGGACATCACAATGAAATCGGCCGATTTTTGCCGAGAGGGAAAGTTGTCTCATTAGCAGCAGAGAGATTAGCAGGCATTTTAAGCAAAGATATTGATCCGGATAAGGTCAGAGATAAAATATTGAGGGAAAAATATGAAATTGCTGATTGACACAAATATTCTGCTTGATGTTCTGCAGGAAAGAGAACCGCATTTCAAGACTTCATTCAAAATATGGGGCTTATGTGAATATGATGAATCTGTTACGGGTTATATATCTTCGATGAGTCCAATGAATATAGCCTACGTAATGAGGAAGTAATTAACGCCTGAACGAACGGAAGAAATCTTTATGACGCTTGTTATGACGTTCAACTTTGTTGGTTTAGGTCTGTCAGATTTAGAAAAAGCCGCAGATATGAAGTGGCAGGATTTTGAAGATGCCGTTCAGAGCGCTACGGCCTCGAGGATTAATGCTGATTACATAATTACGCGCAACACGAAAGATTTTCAGGACAGCAGGGTGAAAGCCTTAACGCCTGAGGAATATTTTTCAGGAGTTTTCAGTGTTGAAGGATAAATTTTCCCCCTTGATGAGCGACAATAGGGGGTTTTATTGTTCTATCTCTATCTTTGAGCCTCTAACCAATCCTCAAGAATTATAACGGCCGCAACTTTATCAACTTTCTTTCGTCTTCCTTTCCTTGAAACATCAGCCTCAATCATTGCCCTTTGTGCAATAACCGTCGTAAATCTCTCATCATGCAGAACAAATTCACGCTCAGGATATTTACTCCTCAAGTCATCGACAATTGAAAGTATTCTCTCTGCTGCTCCGCTGTTTTTACCGTCAGTTCTCAAGGGAAGCCCGACAACTATAACATTCGGATCGTATTTCCTCAAAGCCTCATCAAAATCCTTCAGCCATTGTTCACCTTCAGCCTTCCAGACTCCCAAGCCCTGAGCAATTACCCGTGAAGGGTCAGAGACCGCAGCACCGATTCGGACAGTTCCTAAATCAAGCGCAAGAACACGGCCTCTGACATTATTAATCATTAATTATTTTTCCTGCCCTTCATTAAGCAAAGCACTGAAAGCGCAATAACTCCGAATATTCCTGAATTACAGCCGCCCTTCGTTCCCGGTCCGGCCTGAATAGCACCGTTCCGGCTGTTGTTTGAAGGTGTTGTGCTGTCGCCGTTGTTTGTATTGTTGTCATTTCCTCCGTTGTTGTTATTGTTATTGTTGCTTGAAGGTTTTACATCGTCACCCCAGTATTTGTTCTCGTCGTAATTATTGTCCTCTTCCCTTTCAGGCAGGCTCGTGAAATGTATTACCGGTTCAATGTCTCCGACTACTCTGTCGCTTTCAGTGCCGGCCATGTACATAACATCATAATAGCCCTCAGGGATTTCAAGCGCTATCGGGTCAAGCGTAACAACGCCGCTGTCATCGCTCACAATAACATCAAGAGGCCCGTAAACAGGGAATAACATGTCATCGCTTGTCCTGAAGAAATAATCAGGCTCATAGCCGGCAGGATATAACGGGTTGTCATCGTCTGAGCCGATATATTCAAATATATCCATGTCCATTTCGTAGTCGTCGCTGTCAACGTCACCGCTTATAACATCGTCTGAAATTGCTTCAGTGTCATATCCCTTATAATCGCTGTCAAGCAGTATAAAATAAACCTGTGCTGTCGTTCCTGCTTTTAACGGACTATTGTCATTGCTTTCAAGTATTACGTTGACTGTTTCACCTTCATACTCAAGTTCATCGCTGTTATGCGTGTCTTCAACTGTTGTTTGAGGGAAGTCAACAACTTCAACTCCGTAGAAAGTTTCAACATCATCAGACATCGGCTCATCTTCCATATTGGTATCAAAAGTGAATGCCTTTATACAGGCGTTTCTCGGGACAACGGAGGACATTCCGTTTACTTTTGTAACGTAATAAGCTCCGTCATACCATTTATCTTCTGAAGTGTTGTAGAAATAACTCTCTCCCTCTCCTACTCTGGCATAATCAGTGAAGAGAGTTCTCGATTTTTCAACGGAAATCGGGAATCTACCATCCGTGTTATCACTTGCCGCTGTAAATATAACCGCGAAATATTCTCCCTTGTCCATCGGTATTGAATCAAAGCTCACAGTATGATAGCCGGGAAGACGATAATTTTTACCGCTTACTACCTGAGATATATTATCGCTGCTCATGATGTTGCTGCCCGGATGAGTGCTGCCGTATGTTGCGATGCTGATGTCAACTTTCGTATCAAATCCGGTTGTGTAAAAACCTACTTCTCTCAGGCTTTCGCCTTCTGAACGAATCTGGAAGACGTTTGCTGCGGTTGAGCCGGCCGAATTTGTAATATCCCTCCACGTGTTGACAACGCCCAGATCGTCCCAGTCGTAACGGTGCATATTTGCTGGAGGCTGTTCAACGGTGTATATCATTCCTCCCTCGATCCCCTGTTCGTAGGACATCCAGAAGTAACCGCCGTCACTGCCTTCATATTCGCCCCATGAATTTCGTACGAGCCACGCGCCGGGCTTATTGGGCTTTTCTTTGCCGAAATTTTCAACCGGGAAATCATCGTCCCACCCTGCAATCAAGACTGCGTGTGTCGTATTGGCTCTGGGATTTACTCTTGTTTTTCTGTCGCGGTCATCGCTGCTCAGTCTCCAGTCTGAAAAGAAATAAGAGTGGTATTCTTCATTTCTGAAACCGTTATCGTGAGACTGCCAGTAAGCTATGCTTATACCGCCCTTTTCCATGATGAGACGTTTTATCTCATCTCTGTAGCTTTCTGAAGCGAAGAAACGGAATCTATCACTAATTGTAAAGAACGATGCATCAGTAAGCCTCAAAGCGGGCGTGTAATCCTCAAGATTTCTTGCGTCATCTTCGAGCTTGTCTACAGTTCCTAAAGTTCCGTATACAGCATATGGCATCTCATCTTCAGAGACTGGCCCCCAAGTTCCCTCTTCAAGCGTAACTCCGCGAGCAAGTATAGCAATAGCTGCCCCCATTGTTTCTGATGATATTGCCTGACGGGGCGAAGGGTTGTAAACGATTTCCTTTTTCCCTGTACTCGTGGTTATTCTCGTTGAAAAACGCTGATACCTTTTCGGTGCCATGTGAGCGAACCAGACGAGATGCAGTTCTGAGAGATCCATAGACTCAACTGTGGTGTTAAGAAAATTAGCATTCTTGTCATTGCTTATCTGCATTAAATAACTGCTCTCAACCCCGCCTATTGTGCTGAATGCCCAGCAGGTTCCGAAACGCCCCTGATTCCTTATCGGAGGGAGGTTTCCGCGCAGGTCAAACGATACAGGAAGAGCCGCGAAAGCAGTTCCGGCCATGAAGACCGCGAGGAAAAACGCAAGTAAAAAACTCTTTTTTTTCATCTGAGATTAATTCTCCTTTTTGTTTTTATTTAAGTCTATTAAGTATATCACTGAAAGTGTAATTATTCCTGATTCCCCCGCACTGCACCTGCGTTTACTGTATATATTGCTCCTTTCTGAATGTCAGAGTGAAATTGTATTCAGCACCGATATTGTTATAAAGATTGCGTGCCGTTCCCTGATAGTTTACTCTTATCAGGGTATCGCCTGACACGGTTATATTCATGAGTATCTTGTTGTTTCCGTCGATGTTGCAGCGCCAGTTGTCTTTGCCCTGATGAATCATTGTAGCAGTCTCATTATCGAAATCAATATCAAGGGATCTTATGCCCAAGTCAATAATATAATCATTATCTTCATCATCATATGAAGCCTGCCATTCCTGACGGCTGCTTACGGTTGACTGTGCAATAGTACCCTTTATATCCGTAGAATTGAAAGTGAGATATGCGGAATTTAACCTGAATGTGAATCTTTCAGTGCTGAATTCATACGAACTGTCAGCCGCGCGCCATGAGCCTTCGAGAAGGCTTTCAGTGTCGTAAGTATCAGGATAATCATTCGGTATGGTCTGATTGTTTTGTGTTTCGGAACTGATTTCGCCGTCAAGGCTTCCGCCTCCGCAGCCTGAAAGGACGAAAACGCAGAATGACATCATAAAAAGCATAATCCACGCATGATTTTTAAGCATAAATATTTACCTTTCTTTCTTGATTTTCTTTCATAATTTCATGATTTTTGCATATTATAACAAAGCACAAAAAAAAAGCCTCAAGATTGTTTTTATCTTGAAGCTGTCATTCTCATAATTTATTTTTTTATTCTTGGAGCGGAAGACGGGATTTGAACCCGCGACCCCAACCTTGGCAAGGTTGTGCTCTACCCCTGAGCTACTTCCGCAATGATTATCATGTTTTCAAATTATTTACTGGTGGCGGGACCCAGAATCGAACCGGGGACACATGGATTTTCAGTCCATTGCTCTACCATCTGAGCTATCCCGCCCTGAGCGTGATTTAATTTTATTTGGCGGGGCCGACGAGACTTGAACTCGCGACCTTCGGCGTGACAGGCCGACACTCTAAACCGACTGAGCTACGACCCCGCGTTGAAATCGTAAATCACTGGTGGGCGAAGCAGGGTTCGAACCTACGACCCCCTGCGTGTAAAGCAGGTGTTCTACCGCTGAACTATCCGCCCGGCTGAACAACAAGGAGTATTTTACGCATGAATTAAATTTTTGTCAAGGGTTCAAAACATTTTCGATTTCAGCCCAAGTTCTTTTTGCTGCTCCTCCCAAAGTATTAAAGTAGTCGCTGCAGTTCTTTAAGGAATTTTTTATGTTTTCAGGATTCATACATTCGCACCAGGCTTTTGCCAGTTCCAGATCATTATGTACGCATATTGCAGCACCCATTGAGTCCATGCGCTCAGTGTCGGGAAAATCAGTCATGCAGGGTCCGTGAATTGCGGGAAGTCCGAACAGTGCAGGTTCAAACGGGTTCTGGCCTCCCTTTTGAACAAGACTTCCGCCGATGAATACTGCATCGCTTGCGGCGTATAGGTCAAAGAGTACGCCTATCCTGTCAACCACGATAACATCAGCGTTGTTATTGTCCCTGTCAATTTTCGATAATAATTCAGCGTGAACATCATCATAAGGCAGGGCGGAGGCTATAGTCATCAAAGCGCGTTCGGGGTGTCTTGGGACTATAACGAGCCTTGAGCCGGGAAAAACTTTCCGGGCTGTCCTGAAAGCTGATATTACTATTTCATCTTCACCGCTGTGAGTGCTTCCGGCAGTGAAAAGGGGTGATTTGCCGTTTTTGAGCCAGCTCCATTTTTCAGGGTCTGTATTTTTTCGGCGGTCCAACAGCGTATCAACTTTGCAGTCGCCGGTTATCACGATTTTTTCGTCAGGAACGCCGAGAGCGAGGAATTTTTTCTTGTCTTCATTGAAACGTACCATTAATTTGCTGAGACATTCAAGAACGCCTGACCAGAAGTATTTTGTTCGTTTGAGCTTCGTGAAACTTTTGTCCGAAAGTCTTCCGTTTGCCAAAAATGCCGGGATATTACGCGCCTTTAACTGTGCGAGCATTTCGGGCCATAATTCCGTCTCCATTGTTATATATGCTGACGGCCTTATTGCGTCGAGCGAACGGGATACAAATTTCCGGGAGTCAAAAGGGCTGTATATTATCCTGTCAACAATTCCCGATAATAATTTCTGAGCCATTTCGCGGCCTGTTAATGTTACCGTTGAGAGTACACAGGGGTACGGGCTGCGGCTTTTTATACGGCGTATCAGTGAGCTTGCGGATTGAACTTCACCGACTGAGACGGCGTGAATCCAGATAGGATTTTCTGGCATATCGTCAAGTATTCCCGTACGTTCCGAAATGCTGTTCCTGTACTTGCGCTTTAAGATATTAAGTCCTCCCAGTGAAAAAAATGTGCTTACGATTGTCCGATACATGCACATTCCTGAAGGATAAAGGTTAATTTTCATTACGAGTCATTATTTCCCTTCTTTATTCTGCTGTATAGTATATTATATTAATTAAAGGAGTGATTGATTATGACGGCAAAAACGAAAATGAATACGGAAAAAACGAAATTGACACTAACGATAGACAAAAAAATGAAAAATGAATTTTCACAGCTCTGCGAAGATATAGGGTTGCCGATGTCTGCCGTAGTAAGCGCGCTGATGAGCCAGGCTGTAAGAAAACAGGAAGTGAAATTGTCATCGCTGGATCTTAATGGTTTTACGCCGCAGGAGGCTACGGAAATCAGGAAACGAGTCAAGGAAGTCAGCGAGGGCAGAGGCAGATTATACTCAATGGCGGGTGCTTAGTTTATGCGCGGAGTATTCTGGCATTCTGAAGCATGGGAAGATTATACAGAACAACAAACCCAGAGACAGTTTATAAAAAAAGTGAACGCTCTGATAAAAGATATTCAGCGTAACGGTTACAGATGTTCTTACGGGAAGCCCGAAATGCTTAAGGGACATCTTGAAGGTTACGCAAGTGTCAAAATTGACAAGAAAAACAGGCTTGTTTTTAGCGTTGACGATTTGCAGGTCAGTATAGTTGAATGCGGAGGACACTACGGAGATCATTAAGTGTCTTGCTCCGCATTATATTTTACTGTTTTTTTGGCTTTTTCCTGTTCTTAGGCGTATTATCACGATTAACGGGCTTATTTGGTTTTGCTTTTTGTTTAACGGCCTTAACCGGTGCAGCCTGTTTAACTTTTGCGCTTGAATTTTTCGCTGCGGCAGTTCTTGAACGCGATTTCAAACGCTGTGCGCGTGCCTTTATGGCCGCGATACGTTCCTGAGCCGCTTTTTTCTTTGCTGCAAATTCTTTATCCTCGCCCCATTCCTCGCCTTTTAAGACAGTCTCCTTAAAATCAGGAAATTCACTTATCAGTATCGGCAGCAGACGCCCGGTCGGACATCTTATATTTACCCGTTCACTGCCGACATCAATACTCTCAAGAATATATACGCCCTGCTCAGTTCTTATTTTTGAACCCGGTCCGGGAAGTTTTGACCACATCTCCGAATAAATCTCTTTTTCGTATGACATGCAGCACATTAAACGTCCGCATAATCCTGATATTTTCGTCGGAGTAAGAGCGGATCTCTGTTCCTTTACAATTCTTATGCTTATCGGCGAAAATCCCCTTAACCAGTAACTGCAGCAGCATTGCCGGCCGCATGAAGATACAC
>CAJOCL010000005.1:15089-159889 GCA_905233565.1 uncultured Synergistales bacterium | reverse complement strand
GATCTGCCTCATTTCTATTCTTGTCCTGAACTCATGAGCAAGATCCCTGACGTATTCGCGGAAGTCTATTCTCTGTTCAGCCGTAAAATAAAAATATAATTTCCGTCTGTCAAGCATGTATTCAACGTCAACAAGTTTCATGTTAAGCCTGTGTTCAGCAAGAATATCACGGCCTATGAAAAGGGCTTCTTCCTCGTCATGCCGGCACATGTAATAATTTTCTATGTCTTCTGAATCCGCTTCGCGTACAAATTCAACATCCTGCAGCATAGCTTCTGAAGCGTCTTCAAGTTTTGCCGTACTGCGCCTGTATCTGTCCTGCTGTTCGTCCGTAAGCCTTCCGCCCGGAAGTCCCATTTCATAGCCCCTTGAAGTCTTCAGGACTGCCCAGCGGGGATTATCAATATCAAAATTCATTTTTTTATTTATATCTGCAAGCCCCAAATATCTGGGCTTACCGAAAATCGCCAAGTATATGCTCAATGTTTGAATTTTCCTCCTTCAGTGTCAATATTATTATGTCGCACATCATCGGAACTGATAAATTTTTCCGTGATGATATTATTCTCAGCTTTTCAATTTTCTCTGAAAGCTCAATATTCCCGTCTCTTTCAGCATAGTCAGACCAAGCCTCAAGATCTGAAGTTATAGTGTCAATATCTGTATTTGCCTTTCTTGATTTCGCAAGATATTCAGCCCATTCAAGAGCATCTGCCGGCATTCGTCTGGGTTCGTGCTTTTCGTCATCACGCAGTATGCTAAGGCGTGAACGGCTTCTCAGCGTCGGCAGAAATAATCTGCTGTCCTCCATTAAAAATAACAGTACTGCATGTTCGGGAGGTTCCTCAGCGAGTTTTAAGAGGCTGTTTGCTGCAGGAAGATTTAATTTATCAGAACATCTTATAACTGCCATTCTCAATTTTGCTTCCATAGGCTTTAAGGCTATATTTTCGATAAGCCAGCGGCATGATCCCTCATAATTCGGCTTTGTCGGATCTCCGATTGACGGGGGCTTGTCGGACGTTCCTATTATGATTAAATCAGGGTGAGACGGCCTGTAACTTCCCAGTATAAGGCGCGATAATGATTCGATTATCTCATCATGCCATTTTAACGGAGCTTCTACAGCGCGGCAGTGCGGAATATTTCCTGCTTCGGTCTCGCGTAAAATCCCGTTCCAGTTTACATTAACAGAGAGATCAGACAACCTTTTATTTCCTCCATAAGAGCAAGCGCCTTCGTCCTGTTGCCCTCGTAAACAAACGCCTCTTCAAGTTCCTCCATTGCTTTCCCTGCGCGTTCGATAGTTACGTACATTTTACGGTCAGTCTTGCGCCACCTCATATCACGCTTTATTCTGAGACCCTGAGCAGCCCTCTTCAACAATTCATGCAAAACGTTCCTGTATTCCTCAATTAAGCGTCCGCCTGGAAAAACTGATAATTTATCCGAAAGTTCATAAAGACGGTCGAGAAGTTCCTCAAGCTCCGAAGACTCCATTGCTGCATCAAATGAAAATGCTGACGAGGCTATGGAACTTGCGGGGCTTGCGTTGCGTCCCGTGCTGCTGCCTCCGTATTCAATTCGCGGCTGTGATGAGGCTGCCGGTTCTCCTCCTCCGCGCTTTATCTGTATTGCGCTCACGTAACGGCCTCCAGTCGTGTTTTAACGGCATCAAAAACTTCATTCTCGTTCAGTCCGTCGCATATTACGCGTATAAATCTGCTGCCCTTAACATCTGCCCTGTGCCTGTAGAAATCCGATACTTTTTTCATGAGAGTTAATCCCTCGTCCTCGAATTTATCGCTTTTTTCACGTGATTTTATGCGTGACACTGCGATTTCGGGTGAAATGTCAAGAAATATTTTCGCGTCAGGTTCGGGGAATTTACAGTCAGCAATAATTTTTTCAGCCCGTGAAATATCTGTGTCATGGCCGCCGGACTGGTAAGCAAGCGTTGATTCGTTCCAGCGTTCGCAGATTATGTTATTTCCGGCTTCGAGAGAGGGGAGTATTACGCGCCTGACGTGTTCGGCCCTGTCAGCAAGGAACATGAAAAGCTCCGACAACGCGCAGAAATTACGGCTGTTAAGGATAAATTCACGCAGATGTTGACCGTCAGGCCATCCGCCCGGCTCAAATGTCCTTATCGTTTTTCTGCCTGTACGTTCCTCAAGCCATTGCGATAATTTTAATGACTGAGTTGTTTTCCCTGAGCCGTCAATACCTTCAATTGTAATAAATTTCCCCGTATATTTCATTTTTCAACATGTATTATCCGTTTCATCAGGCCGTCAATAAAGTAATCTGAGTTATAGATTTTCAGCGTGCCTTCTTTAATACGGCGTTCTTTAGTCTCGCTTAAATATTCCTCTTCTTCGGGCAGGAAATCGGGCATTCTTTCCTGTCTGCCTTCAGATTTTGATTTTGCCGAAGATTTTCTTTTGTTCCTGATGTTCTGGATTATATTTTCCATTCTGTCGGTGTTAAGCTCAATTATAAGCTGATTATTTCCGTCAGCAGCGTTGAACTCCGTCAGCAGTCTTTCAAGGCTTGTTATTGACTTCAAGCCCTCGTCAACAGCCGTCTGGGGGAATGACTGAACGCCGCCTCCGCGAACAATGACTTCAACAACCCCTGAAGAATCTTCGGGAATTTTCATCTTGAACTTTCTTGTAACAGGCTCAGTCCTCCAGCCCCGTAATTTAACCGAAATTTCTATTTCACTTCCCGGCTCTGCGTCTGAAACAGTTTCAACATCTTCAATTATCAGAACTTTTGGGAGCTGAGTAGCCTCAACAGTTACCGTGAAGCCTGCAGGGAACGTCTCTGAAAAAGGCTGCGTAAGAAAAGCATTTATAACCGTCTTTGCCTGTTTGAAAGCCTCAGAGGCTATATTACTTTCAGAAAAAAATATATCCCTTCTCGCCCAGCCGTTTGGAATATTCCGCCCGTCAATCCTCAGATTTACGCTCATTGTACCCTGTCCCTTGCGTCCCCATAACTCTTCAGCCAAACCTGACAATATGCCGTCAATGAGCTTATCAGTCAAAAAGTCGTCGGCTATTGTCCTGAACTTGTATTTATCTTCAGTTTTTCTGTCTAAATCCCTGAAAATAAATTCACATGAAACTGACGGGGCATAATAACCGAATCTTCCGCCAACTGCTGCCTCCCTGTCCTGAGTTATAGTGCCGTTAATAACGCTTGTTGTTGCTAATTTGAAGGGGAATGATGAACTGTTCACTATTTCATGAATAACTGCACCCGCTGAAGGATAAGCTGAAGTTCCGCGCTTCAGAAAGTCATGGCCGAATGCTAAAAATCTTCCGTCCTTAGCTGTTGCCGTCAAAGTCCCGATTGCCGAAAGTTCGACATCTCCCCAGACAAGAATCCCTGCAAGTGAATCGCCGGGCTTTAATTTCATTGTTCCAGCCGTTAAATTTCCTGAATTAGCGTTCATTCCCTGAGTGAAAGTTACGCCGATTTTCTGAGACAGTTCAGAAATCGAAGGATTGTTTACGCTCAGACCTGAAAGAGATAAATTCATGAGTGCTAAACTTTCAGTTGAAGTTATAGTGCTTTCCTCAAAATCAAAAACTGAACACATGGCCTCTATTGGAACTGCTAGGGCGAGAGTCTGGTCTGACTGTTCCCATCCGCTGCGGATCGCACCTGCTAACCTGCCATTAACGAAAACCGGAGAACCGCTCATCCCCTGTGCTAATTTCGTTCCGCCCAAGATTTTTATTAAAATTGCCTCTCTCATGCTTTTGCCGGGCTTCTGGGGGATTATGCTTATTATTTTTAGGGGAATTTTTGAAGGCTCAGTCCCTTTAATGACCGTCAGCATGTAACCGCTCATTCCCGGTTTTAATTCATGAACGGGAATTACAGGCTGTTCGGGTATGAATTTAGCACCGCTTGCAGGTACGCTTATCATCATAAACATTAAAATTAATGTTAAAACTTTGCTCTTAAACATTGCTTCTGGCCCTCTGCTTCAGATATTCCATTATGAAGTCGTTTATATCACCGTCAAGGACTGATTGTATATTTCCCTTTTCGTAATTAGTCCTGTGATCTTTAACGAGAGTATACGGGTGTAGTACATAGCTCCGTATCTGGCTGCCCCATGCAGCTTCTTTCTTGTCGCCGACGACTGAGGCTAATTCTTCCTCGCGCTCATGTACGGCCATGTCATACAAGCGGCTTTTCAGGACGTGCATTGCCGTAGCCCTGTTCATGTGCTGTGAACGCTCATTCTGACATGTTACTACTATACCGGTCGGAATATGGGTTATCCGTATCGCGCTATCAGTCCTGTTTACGTACTGACCGCCCGCGCCTGATGCCCTGAAAGTGTCAACTTTTAGATCTTCGGGCTTAATCTCAATGTCAACATCATCGCTGACTTCAGGAGATACCAATACGCTCGCAAAACTTGTATGCCTCCTGTGTGCGCTGTCAAAAGGCGAAATTCTGACGAGCCTGTGAACTCCCCTTTCAGCCTTCAAAAATCCATAAGCGTAATCACCTTCAACGAGAACGGTTGCGTTCTTTATGCCTTCGCCCTCGTCATTCATTGCCTCGATTACGTTTGCTTTGAAACCCTCGCGCTCAAAATATCTCATGTACATACGCAGCAACATACCCGCCCAGTCCTGAGAGTCCAAGCCGCCTGAACCTGCATGAATCATTAAGATTGCGTTAGAGTTGTCATAAGGCTCATTAAGAAGCAATAACAAACTTTCGCGTTCAAGTTCACGCCGCAAATCTGAGGCTCTGCGGTCAAATTCTGCCTCAAGTTCTGAGTCATCGCTGATACTGAGAATCTCTTCAAGCGCGGTCAAATCGCCGTATTCGCTCTGAATATGCTTCCAGTTTTCGAGCTGTGAGTTGACGCGTGATAATTCCTTCAGCGTATCTTCACGGCCTTCACTGTTCCAGAAATCAGGCGTTAATGTCTGTTCCGTTAATTTCTTTGAACTTTCGTTTAATGACTTTAGGTCAAAGACTGTCCTGCATGTTGTGTATTAACGTATGCAGTTCTTCCAGTTCTGTCTTAATATTAGGATTCATAAAACTAACCTTTCAGATTATTTAATTATTTTGGATTATAGCACTAAAAAAAATCCCTCCGGCCATGAAGACCAGAGGGGGAAAAGTTATTTACATTTAATATTACTTCCTGCGGTATTTAGTAAGGTCAATAGCAACAGCAACCGCAATGATTACGCCCTTAATAACCTGCTGCCACATGGGCGAAACGTTAATGAACTGAAGGCCGTACTGTATTATCGTGAAGATCAAAACACCCATGATGATACCGCCGACCTTGCCGATGCCTCCGTTAAGGGATACACCGCCGACAACACAGGCTGCAATAGCGTCAAGCTCGTAACCGTTGCCGTAGTTATTCGTTGCTCCTGCCGTCCTTGCTGCCTCAAGAACTCCTGCTATACCGTAAAGGCATGATGCAAGAATGAATATTCCCATTATGTTTTTGAATACGTTAATTCCGGCGACTACTGCGGCTTCACGGTTCCCGCCGATTGCGTAAACGTTCTTTCCGAATACCGTTTTGTTCAGAATGAACCAGATTATCACGCAGATTACTACGGCGATCGGAATCAGTATGCTTATTCCCGGAAATCCCTGATAAATTCCTGAAAGCAGCCTCATCTGTCCTAACTGTGCGAAATCCGGCCTTATTCCTCCGATAGGCTGTGAATTGTTCGGGGGCATGTCGAAATACAGTGAGCAGGCTCCGTAAATTATGACCTGAACGGCAAGCGTCGCAATGAACGGATGCATGTCATATTTTGCGACTAAGAATCCGTTCAATGCACCGAATACCATACAGGCAAGTATCGCTATTATTATCGGCATCCATACGGCAACCTGCGGAAGATCCGGGAAAAATCTGTTTGCATATGTAGCCGTCTGCATCATTGACGCTGAAATAACCGCCGCAAGCCCTACCATTCGGCCCGCGCTGAGGTCAGTACCTGCGATCAACAGCGTGAAGCATATTCCAAGAGCCATGATTAATTTTGTCGATGACTGCGTGAGAATGTCAAGCGCAACCCTTATCTGCATAAATCGCGGCTGAAGTATACATATTACGATGACAAGCACTAACATTGCGAGCAGTATTGCGTTATTCGTCAGAAATTCCGTGAATGTCTTTCCTGCCAACGATGCCTCTTCTTCGGTCTTGTCCTTTGCCATAAAGCCCTTCAGTGCAAAACATATGCCGATTATAATCAGGAAGACGGGAAGATCATAGATCTTTCGGTTAAGCCCCATCGGAGCTTTCAGGAAATATAAAGCAATTCCCAGAATCAGGAACGCTATACCCCCCGTTGTGAACAGACGCTTTGAACGTGATGTTTTAATTTCTGCCATGATAAGTATTTTCCTCCTGTATTTTATGCAGCAGTATTATCTTTACGGCCCGCAAACTGTGTAGCAAGTGCCATAATTTTTTCCTGCGAGTATTCTCCCTTATTCAGGAAGCCCGTTACCCTTCCTTCGCACATTACCATTATTCTGTCAGACATTCCCATTAATTCGGGCATTTCCGACGAAATCATGATTATTGATTTCCCCTGTGCTATCTGTTCGAGCATTATGTTATAAATTTCGTACTTTGCTCCTACGTCAATTCCCCTTGTAGGTTCGTCAAGTATGAGAATGTCCGAATTTGTCAGAAGCCAGCGGGCAATCAGGACTTTCTGCTGATTTCCTCCGCTAAGGTTCTGTATAAGCGTGTTAAGAGAAGGTGTTTTGACATTGAGTTTTTTGCACTCCGCGTCAGCATCTACAGCGCGTTTTCTGTCGTTGAGAATGCCTAAGTGCGCGTAATTTTTCTGGTTAGCAATGACCGTATTTTCAAGTATCGGGAGTATTCCGAATATACCCGTTGCCCTGCGTTCCTCAGTTAATAACGCAAGCCCTCTTGACTTTGCGAATCCCGGCGATTTTGCGGCATAATTCGCGCCGTTCAATAAAATTTCGCCTGACGCAATCCCCCTTAATCCGAAAAGAGCCTCAACAAATTCCGTTCTCTGCGCCCCGACAAGTCCGCCGATCCCTAAAATCTCCTGTCTGTGAAGTTCAAAACTGACATTCTGGAATGATTTTCTTAACGGTGAGCATACATTCTCAACTTTCAAGACTATTTCATCGCTCGGCTTTCCTTCTCTCGGCGGGAACTGGTTAGTCATTTCACGGCCTACCATTTGTTTTATGATAAAGTCAATCGTCAATTTCTCGCCCTTTTCATCAGTAACCGGCCATGTCCCGACGTAAGTCCCGTCTCTCATGACAGTGATCTCGTCTGAAATTTCGAGAATTTCCTTCATCTTGTGCGAGATGTAGACGAAAGCAACACCCTGAGCGCGTAATCTGTTTATTATCTTGAACAGGTGATCGACTTCCCTGTCTGACAATGAACTTGTAGGCTCGTCAAGGATTATTATTTTTGCCTTCATATCAACAGCCCTTGCAATCTCCATCATCTGAAGTATTGCTGCTGACTGTTCACCGGCCAATGCCAGCGGATCGACATCAAGCTCCAAATCATCAAAGAGTGCCTTAGTCTTCTCGTACATTGCCTTATGGTCAACAACTCCCATGTGTCCGGGAAATCTGCCGAGATATACATTTTCCATGACTGAACGGAATCTTATCGGGTGAAGTTCCTGATGAACCATTGCGATTCCCTTGTCCATTGCCTGACGCGCCGAATGTATTTCGGCTTTTTTGCCTTCCAGAAAAATTTCGCCCCCGTCAGGCTCGTAAATACCAAACAGGCATTTCATCAGCGTAGATTTTCCCGCGCCGTTCTCACCCATAAGAGCGTGTACGGTGCCTTTACGGACATTAAGATTTACATTATCGAGAGCCTTAACGCCGGGAAATGTCTTCGTGATGTTTTTCATTTCAAGCAGGTAATCACTCACTTTACTTCTCACCTCTCGTAACTTTCTGATACGGTATCCATATGTACCTGTTGTCAGTAATCTCATAGCCCAGCGACTTTATATCTGACTTTATATCTTTGCCGGACACTAAGGCAGCTGCTAATTTAACGGCGGCTTTCCCCTGACCGTCAGCGTCATTAAGAACGGTGCCGAGCATTTCGCCCCTGTCCATTGCATCGAGTGCTGAGGCGTTCGCGTCAACTCCGACAACAGGGATATACATTTCAGGATTTCCCTTGTTGTAGTCGTTTGCTTTCAGTGCTTCGACCGCACCGAGTGCCATTTCATCATTATTTGCTATTACTGCCTCGATGTTCTCAGAGCCTATTGACATGATAAATGCGTTCATCATGTTCATGGCCTGCAGCTTGTCCCAGTTTGCTATTGCTCCTACAATCTGAACGGGGACTATTCCCGAATCTTTCAGTGCCTTTACTGAGTACTCAGAGCGCAAAATCATATCCTGATGCCCGTTTTCGCCCATTAGCATAACAAACTGTAATTTTTTATCGTTATTCTTGTCATATTCCGGGTGTTCTTTAAGATAAGCCGCTAAAAGTTCTCCCTGCTCCGTGCCTGACTCTTCTGCCTTAGCTCCGACATAATATGCTTTGTCATAAGTCTTAAGAATCTCTGCAGGCGGCTCCCTGTTAATAAAAACTACGGGAATATTTGCATTTTTTGCTTTGTCAATTATATTTTGAGCGGCCATGCGGTCAACGGGGTTGATGATTAACACATTTACGCCCGAAGATATAAGCTCGTCAACCTGCTGATCCTGTATAGTCTGGTCATTCTGAGAATCAAGAATAAATATTGATGCCCCTTCCCTTTCTGTTTCAGCCGACATGGCATTTCTGAAACGGAGCATAAAGGCATCGCTGAATCTGTAGATACATGAGCCGATTTTCACATCATCAGCAAATGAACACTGCGAAAAAGCAAGTATCAAAGCTAGTATCAATGCTGTCATAGAAACTTTACGCAAAAAGATTCACCTCTTTCGTTAAAAAAGAAAAGAAACCCCCGCGCCAGCTCAACGGGGGCAGTGTTTACTTCATTCTGCTATTTCATGAACTGCTTGTAATTCTCAACCGTAACGGGTCTGTAGGGTATCCAGATGTATTTCCCGTCAGTGATCTTATAACCGATTGCCTCTTCAGTTACGGCGTTTCCGTCAGCAGCTACTACAGCGATTTTGACGGCTGCGAAGCCCTGATTATCCGCGTCATTGAGAACTGTTCCGAGCATTTCGCCCTTGCTCATTGCCTCGAGTGCCGGTGCTGTTGCGTCAACGCCTACGACGGGGATATATTTCTTGGGATCGCCCATGTTGTAGCCTTCAGCCTTGAGTGCCTCGATTGCGCCGAGTGCCATATCGTCATTGTTGGCGAGTACTGCCTCGATGTTGTCGATACCTACTGCGGAGATAAAGCCCTTCATTTTGTCGGTTGCCTGAACTTTGTCCCAGTTTGCCGTATCGCTTCCGAGTTCGACGATCTCAAATCCGCCGTCCTTCATGGCCTTGATTGAGTACTCAGTGCGTAAAACAGCGTCCTGATGTCCCTGTTCGCCGCGAATCATGATGTACTGAATCTTTCCGTCACCGTTTCTGTCAGCTTCGGGGTGTGCTTTGAAGTAGTCAACGATGATCTGTCCTGACTGGGTGCCGGACTCTTCAGCCTTTGCGCCTACGTACCAGATTTTGTCGTAAGCGTTCATGACTTCAGCATAAGGCTCGCGGTTGACGAATACAATGGGAAGATTTTCGGCCTTTGCCTTCTCCATGAGGGGCTGGGCTGCGGTTCTGTCAACGGGGTTGACGATGAGTGCGTTTGCGCCTTTTGAGATATAGGCATCGACCTGGTCGTTCTGAGCCGGCTGGCGGTTCTGGCTGTCGACTATCTCAAGCTCTCCGCCCTGTCTCTCCATTTCGGCGCGCATGGCGTTGCGTACGCCCGTCATGAACGTGTCATCGAACTTGTAAATACAAGCTCCGACAAGTGCATCCGTTGCCGCGAATGCCGCTGCTGCTGTTACTGCGAGGACTGCTGCTGTGAAGATTACTACGAACTTCTTCATTGAAAAAACTACCTCCTGAATAATAATATATATATTTTCCGGCGCATTATTATTTTCTGCGCGGGATTCCGAAATATAAAAGAACGGCTAAAACGCCCATCGTAACGGGCAGAGAATTACAGCCTCCGCCGCCTGATTTTTTTCTGCCGTTATTCCTGCCGTAGTTATAGTAGTCATAATTGTAATAGTCATAATCATAACCGTACTGATAAGGGTCATTATACGAATATGTATTATCATTTTCGTAGCCAGTCAATGCCCCCGTGAACTGAACAGTATAAGAGATATTCCCTATTGCTCCGTCTTTCCGTGTCAGTCCTGAAACTTCAACGCGCCATATCTCGCCGTCCCTGTAACTGATTACATCGTCAGGACAGAATATTACGCACTCGTCGTATGCGTAGCTGTTATCTGCAACGTTGAAGAAGCCGTTATTTCCCAAAGCCCCGAAGTTCCATATTTTTCCGTCAGAAAGCCTAGTGAGCCTTACTCCTACCGAACCGACCCTGCACGTGTCAAATACATCGCTGTTCAGAGTTACGGACCATGCTGTATGAGCCTCAAAGTACGTCAGCGGGTGAGGGTGCTTGCCGGACGGCCATGTAATGTACTCGTCAGGAATCGGCCATCTGAGCCGCTCAGTATAGCGCGCGTCGTTATTGAACTCCTCGATTACATATGTAACCGCATAGCCTCTTCTCGTGCTTATTCCGAAACCTGTTTCTTTAAGTCTCGGATTCATGAGCCAGCGCCGATGCCCTACATAATTTATGTTGTAGCTGTCTGAATCGTCCATGTATAATTTCGTGCTGTCGCTTAACGTTATTCCGTAGCCGTTAGCAATATTTCCGTGAGATGCAGCGTCATAGCCAAGCTCATAGAATGAATTATCCATGTCGTAAGGCTTTCCGGGAGTGTGTGTGATATTGTTTACAGCATCAAGAAGTACTGCGCCGTGCTGTGCCCTGCGCGTGTATTCGGCGTTGAGAGTAACGTTGTCTGGGACACCGACAAGCCGGCGTATATAGTTAAGTTCTTCAAGTGTCCGGTAAAGTACGCTGCTTTTTACTGAACCGGCATAATAGGGCGAGAATGACGGCTCATAGTCATATATATCCGAAGCGTCAACTGACGCTGAATGTGCGAAAATAAAGAGGAAAAAGAAGATAAACGCCGGAATCTTTCTAAATTTCAAGGACATACACCTCTCCCAGAAAAAAGTAAAATTTACACACATGAAACTTGATATATTATAATTAATTTTCAAAGAAAAAAACTGCGTAAGTCATGCGAATTTTGAATGAAGCAAACACATTTGCACATAAAGATTTTACGTTCTATAATTCAAAAAATATTTTTCGATTTTATTTACTCTTAAATTTTCACGGAGGAGTTCACAAAAATATCATGGCAAAATTCAAATGTCTTGAATGCAAGAAGGAATTTGAGGCAGAAAGTTCATCATCAAGACGCTGCCCCTATTGTATGAGCCGTTATCTTGAGCTTGTATCAGGTGAGATTCCGCGCGGTAAATCATGGAGCGCGAAAAGTTATTCAGCAAGGTAAATAATCATGCCGAACGATATTTTTACGGTGCAGGACGTTCAGGATCTTACGGCAAAACCGAAAGAAGTTCCCCCTGCAGAACCGGTGAGAAAAAACGAACAGCCTGAATTTCTTGCAATAAAATCCACGTTCACGCCCTCACGCGGAGATATGGGCGGAGGATTCTGCGTAATCTTTGAAGGAAAGACGGGGCGTACGGTGTTCCAGATATTCTGGCTCGCAAAGCCTTACGCTGCCGGACAGATTCCCGAAGTCGGCAAGGGCTGGCGGAATTTCGTTAAGGCACTGCCTCAAATGGGGCCGCTTGATAAGGACTGGGGCGAAAGATTACAGGGACAGTTAAAAGAAATTCTAAATATAGACGAAAAAAAGAAACTCTATGAGAATTACACGAAAGTTAAAATACGTCAGCTTGAAAGCATCTTGCGCCGCAGTTTTGAGACTACATCGCAATGTGTATTCACCGCGACAACTGACGCTGAGCCCGTATCACGCAATGAACTTGAACGTGCTAAAGTTATAAAGCCCCTTCCCCCTTCACCAGAGGAACTGGCAAGGCAGCAGAAAGAAAAAGAAGAGAGGGAAAAGGCTGAACGTCAGGAAAAAGAAAAAGAAGAGGCAAAGAAAGAGGGCAATTTCGAGGGCACTATAATAATGTGTACCCCGCTTGTCGATCCCGTCAGGGGCAAGGCATCATCTGAGATTGTTCCCGGAGATATTATCGGGGTTAAAATCGAGGGCGAGGGAACAAGCGCACTCGTTCAGAAATATCTCATAGAAAATAATATCGAACCTTTGTTCCCTGTCGAAGAAATTAAAGAAACAGTCGGCAAAAAAATGATTTACATCAAGATAAGCGATGAGATTCGCGGCTATGTGAACATAACGAAGGACATAAAAATACAGGTCAAAGAACAGCCAAACCAGGCAAAGGCAAAGCAGGGAGTCTCATTCATGGGAGATGTGTTCTTTTTCGGACTTCTCGGTGCGGCTTTAATCGGACTGCTTTTTGTGATAAGATATTTCTTCCTATAACATTGATATTGTTGTTCATAGTTGTTTTTCATAAAAAATCCCTCCCGCTGATTCTTTGGGAGGGAAATTTTTTGCTGATTAATAGTTAATCTTTATTCTTTCTGAACATTTGGGACAATATCGGCCATATTAAAAGAATAAGGCTGATGACCATTAACGTACCTGCAACGGGACGCGAGAACATGTTCACGAGGTTAGCCCTTGAAATCGTGTAAGCCCTGCTGAAGTTGCCCTCACAGATTACGCCGAGAACAAGCCCGAGAATCAATGCTGCACTGTTGAAGTGGCACGCTGAAATGGCAAGTCCTATAACCCCTGCGATTGCCATAATCTTTACATCTGCTATGCTCATGTTTGTTGCATATGAGCCGATTATAGCAAGCATTATGATTATGGGCCCTAAATACGAATAAGGAACGGCCAGAATCTGTGCGAATACCTTTGCAATTGCAATGGCAACAATGACCATTAATATATTCGTTACGACCATCGAGGCAAATGTTGCACTGAGATACTGAGGCTGGTTGACGAGTAACAGCGGCCCTAACTGTACGCCCTTCAGAACTAACGCGCTCATCATGACGGCTGCTGCGTTACCGCCGGGAATGCCGAGCGATAATAACGGCACCATAGCTCCGCCGGTTGCTGCATTGTTCGCGGTTTCTGAGGCTGCTATACCGTCAATGATTCCAGTGCCGAATTTTTCGGGGTGCTTTGAAAGTTTCGTCTCTGTCGAATAACACAGGAATGATGCTATTGTTGCACCTGCTCCGGGAAGTATGCCGATAATCGTGCCTATTACTGAGCATCTCGCTAAAAGCCACTTAATGCCCCACCATTCGCGCCAGCTAGGCATTTTTGTATTTACGCTGGCGTTGCTCTCGTCGGCTGAAAGTTTATCGCGCTTCTTTGTCTGTTTCAAAACTTCAGTTACTGCGAAAATTCCGATTAATACGGGTATCATTTCAAGCCCTGCGATCAATTCGGGGCTTCCGAACGTAAGACGCTGAACGGCATACATCGGATCTTGCCCGACACACGCAAGCAGAAGACCGAGCAGGCCGGATATAAGCGTCCTCAAAATATTCTTGCTGTCAAGGCATGTCAATATGGACAGTCCCATGAAAGTAATTGCAAAAATATCTGACGGGCTGAATGATAACGCTGCCTGCGTAAGCTGCGGTGATAACGTGAGCATTGCAAGTGCTGAAACTAATCCGCCGATTGCCGAACTTCCGAGTGCTATGCCAAGTGCCTTGCCTGCCTCGCCCCTCTGAGCCATAGGGTAGCCGTCAAAAGTTGTCGGCGCGCTTGAAGGTACTCCGGGAATCTTGAAAAGTATCGCCGTTATGCTTCCGCCCGTTATTGATGAGCAGTATACGGCGACAAGAAAGACTATAGCCGGGATAGGCTGCATTGAGTACGTGAACGGAAGACCCAGAGCTACGGCCATTGTTGCGCTGACTCCCGGCAATGCCCCGAATATCGTCCCTACAATTATTGCGAATAC
The DNA here is from genome assembly GCA_905233565.1 of uncultured Synergistales bacterium. Classification (GTDB taxonomy): domain Bacteria; phylum Synergistota; class Synergistia; order Synergistales; family Aminobacteriaceae; genus JAFUXM01. The sequence continues at coordinate 145,705 of CAJOCL010000005.1, read as the reverse complement.
TACCATTAAAAGCGTGTAGGGATCCATGAGTACGCCGAAACCGTTTGTGAATAATTCCCATGTTGTCATGATTATCTGACCTCCCTACATTCCTATGGCTGATTTGACTGTCGCAACTATACTCTCAACGTAAAGAGAGAAGTTACGCATTGCGGGTATTGTTCCTCTTGGAAGATTGACGGAAAGCAATACGCTGAAGACGATATAAAGGACGAACGTTATAACAACTGAGAATATTAACAGCCTTATAACATGCGTCTGGCCGAGCAGTAACCCGTAAAGGAAAAGAACAAGGAAGCACGTAGCCATATAGCCGAGAGGTTCAAGAACGAAGCTCGACGCTATTATGAGTGCCATACCGATCCAGCGTTTAACGTTGATGTTGAACATTGAAGCAAACGAAAAATCCGGGTTATTCCTGTTTTTACGGATTATGTTGAATATATTTATTGCTATGCAGATCAACAAAAGAATGATTATAGCCTTAGGCCAGACATCGGGCTTCAGGGTATAAGGATTCCGCGCTGTCCTGTCAGGAATGGGAGCTTCAAGGACGTTAAAGAAATAGGCGTAAAGAAGTCCCAGCCATAATAGAACGTTACATATTAATTCAAACACTGTGATTAACTCCTCTTTGCAAATTATAACCTCCCCTTTATTTTTCAGGGGAGGCATTATCGGAACGGATTAATTATTTCCCGCTGTAATAGTCTTTTTTCATTACGCCTTCAGCCTTTAGGTAATCGCTGAGGAGTTTGTAATCTTTTTCGCAGTCGGCAGCATATTCAGCAGGGCCGGCGAATCCCGGTCTTTCGTCATAGCAGCCCTGAACGAGGAACGCCTGCCATGAAGGGTCTTGTGATGCCTTTTCGATTGCTGCGACAAGAACGTCAATAGCTTCCTGAGGAGTACCCTTCTTTGCAAAAATTCCTCTTGCCGGGCCGAGAACTGAGTTAATGCCAAGTTCAACCGAGCATTCGACATCAGGGTAACGCTTCATTCTCTTTTCTGAGAGTGCGAGAAGGGGTACGACATCACCGGCAGCGATTAAGCCCTCGATTTCATCAGTTCCCGTAACCATTATGTCGATATGACCGCCTACTAATGCCGAGTTCATTTCAGAACCAGAAGGATATGAGACATCGAGAATGTCAAGACCTTCAAGAGCCTGCTTTAACGATGCGCCGTCAAGCCCCGTGCTTGTGAGCATTCCTACGCTGACTTCAAACGGGTTGTCTTTGACATACTTTATCATCTCTGAGAATGTCTTATAACCCTTGCGATCCATTGCCTTTTTCGATGCAGTTATGACGTTTATTGCATGAACCAGACGGGCAACGGGGATAAATTCATCTTTGAAATTCATTGATGTTGTTCCCTGAATGTCCTGCATAAAGAGGCTCTGAGTACCAAGCATGTACGTATAACCGTCTGCGGGCTGCTTGTAAACGTATTCAACGGCTGTAACACCGTTTCCGCCTGTTACGTTGACGACTTCGACTTCCTGTCCGAGTATGGGCTTGAGAAGCGTAGCCATAGGACGAAGCGTCGAATCAGCACCGCCGCCGACCCCCCACGGGCAGACGATGGTAATTTTCCGCTCGAACTTCCATTCGGCAGAAGCGAACGCCGCGCATGACAAAACAAGCATTACGGCAAGGACTGAACATAAAACTTTTTTCATGAGAATAATGACCTCCGGAAAAATAAAATTTATTGTGAAAAATTTGTTGAAAGGATTTTATCACAGCTTTCAAAAACTTAGAATATGACGAATAACTGATATAATCATTCGTAAATTTTCATGAAGGGAGCAAATTTTTTCATGGCAATTAACTTTATGGATCTTCTTGGCTCTATGGTTCAGGGCAGTATGTCATCGCCCGTTCAGAGTTCGAGAATGTCAAACGCAGGAAGTGGCATTCAGGATATTCTGAGTTCGTTAATAGGTGCAGGACAGACCGTAAAAAACAGGGTCGGCGGCGATAATCTGGCAGCCGGAGGAATCGGCGCACTTCTTGGCGCATTGATGGGCGGTTCAAGCAGCACAACTGCAAACAGTCTCGGCGGAGGAATGATGGGACTTCTCGGAATGATGGCGTATAAGGCTCTCAAAAACTCAATGGGCGGAGCGTCAGCTTCATCATCACTTCAATCTCAATCACAATCATACGTACAGCCTACGCCTCAGCAGCAAAATTCTGACGCTGAAATAATACTGCTTGCGATGATTGACGCGGCGAAAGCTGACGGACAGGTCGATTCTGGTGAATTAGGCAAGATCATGAACACAATGAAATCTTCGGGAATCGGTCAGGAAGGTATGAATTACGTTATCCAGAAATTACAGGGGCCTATGGAAACTGCGAAAATAATTTCAGCGGTAAGAGGCCGCCCCGAACTTGCGGCACAGGTATATTCAGCCTCGTTAATGTCGATTGAAGTGGATACTGAGGCAGAAAGAAAATACCTCGACAAGCTCGCAAAAGCTATGGGATTAACTCCTGAAGTAGTCAGGAATATAGAACAGCTTACAAGTTCAGATTCAGATCTTCAGTGCTGAGTTTTAGGTCTGTTTATGAGATTTTCAACTAACCTGTTGAATAATTCGTAGCCTTTATCAGTGGGGGGGAGTTCGATTCTTGTTCCTTCCCCCTCAAATATCAGCATTCCTTGTGATTTATTATCTCCCGGCAGAGTAAATTTTATCGGCGCGGTTGTATTTTTGTTCTCCTTGTCCGCAACAATCTCATCGGGCGGAACATTAAGAATCCCGGCAAGTTCCACTATTCTCGTAGCGTTCGGAGCTGTTTCGCCGGCTTCCCAGCGTCTCAGGGTAGCGATTGACACCCCTAATTTTTCAGCAAGCTCAATTTGAGTGTAACCTGATTTTTTCCTCAGCATTCTTATATTTGACGATATAGTCATCTCTCTTTATTTTCCTCTCCTCCATCATAAAAGATTGATTGTTTTAATTATAATCGTAAAAATATCTTTACTGCAAATTCATAATAGTAAACCGCAAATATTATCAAAAAGTTTACAGTTAAAAATTTTTATGATATATATATCACTATTATGAGGACAAAAATTTTAAGAATGCTTGAAAATCAAAGGGGAAAATTCATATCAGGCGAGGAACTTGCCGAATCGTTCGGAGTTTCGCGTGCGGCAGTATGGAAAGCAATAGCAGCACTAAGAAAGGAAGGACACATAATAAAAGCTGTAACAAACAGGGGCTATTGTCTTTCAGAAGCAAGCGATATTCTGACGGAAAAAGGGATAATTTCACATTTAAGCAAAGACACGAAAATATCACGCGTTATATATCTTGATGAGACTGACTCGACGAATAATTACGCAAAAAAACTGGCCATGTCGGGAAATTCAAAGCACGGAACTTTAATCGCTGCAAATCACCAGACGGCAGGAAGAGGGCGTTACGGCCATAATTTTGAATCTCCTGCAGGAACGGGGCTTTATATGTCGCTGATATTGAGGCCGAATGTTGAAGCTGAAAAGTTTCAGATGATTACGGTTGCCGATGCTGTTGCCGTTTGTCTTGCAATTGAAGATTTATACGCCGCTGCAAGGGGGAAACTCGGCATTAAATGGGTCAATGACGTATTTTTCAGGGATAAAAAGATTACGGGTATATTGACGGAAGCAGTAACAGGGGTTGAGAGCGGCGAAATCGAGAGTGTAATAACAGGAATCGGGATAAACGTAACAACAAAAAAATTCAGCGGTGAAACGAAAAATATAGCAGGAGCAATTTTTGATGACGGCAATATATTATTCGGGCGTGATGAGCTTTGCGCGAAGATAGCGGATTACATCATGAAATTTTCTGAAGATCTGGGCAGCCCCGAAATAATACGGGCTTACCGCGAACGTTCGATTTTGACGGGACGCGATATAACATACATGAAAAATAATGAAAAGCATTACGGCCATGTTGAAGGGGTTGACGATTTCGGAGGACTTGTAATCATTAATGACGAGGGGAAAAATGAGACTCTCAGATCCGGCGAGGTCTCAATGGTAAGAACTGAGGAGGTTAAATCATGACAACTGCAAGACATCTTACTTTATGTGCATTGTTCGCGGCGTTGACGGCAATAGGGACACACATAAAAATTCCTACTCCTCTGCTGCCTTTAACTCTTCAGACGCTCTTTGTAGTTCTTTCAGGGCTTATACTCGGACGGAAATACGGTGCTTTGAGCGTCTGTGTTTATGTAATCGCAGGAGTAATCGGGCTTCCTGTTTTCACTGGTTCGGTGCTTAATCCTACATTTGGTTATATTCTCGGATTTATTCCGGGTGCGTGGCTTGCAGGGTATATAGCTGAGAAGTTCAGGCCGTGTTTTTTGATTTGGACGCTGGGGGCTGTTGCGGGAATTTCGGTAATTTATGCGTTAGGTATACCGTATTATTATGTGATGTCAAAATATTATCTGGGCAATGAGCTTGGAGCTAAGACGCTGTTAATGTATTTCGTATTAATGCCTATGCCGGGAGACTTGTTAAAGAGTTTTGCTGCGGGGCTTATCGTAAAGAGGCTGGCGGTGTTTTTCCCCGATAATTTCACGTGGAAGAGATAAAAAAATCTGTAATATAATAAAAATCAATCATATTACAGAAGGCCGTGAAAAATTCATGTCAGAACAATATAACATTACGGGAATGAGCTGCGCGGCATGTTCGGCAAGGGTTGAACGCGTAGTCAAAAAATTGCCGGGCGTAACGTCATGTGCCGTCAGCCTTCTAACTAATTCAATGAATGTTGAAGGTACGGCAAAATCATCAGATATTATTGCAGCAGTTGAAAAGGCAGGTTACGGGGCTTCCCTGAAAATTCCTGAACAGCCTGCAAAAATTTCACATTCTCAGGAGGAAGACGCACTGAAAGACCATGAAACGCCGATATTAAAACGCCGTTTAATCGCGTCAGTAATATTCTTGATTGCGCTGATGTATTTTTCAATGGGTCATATGCTGAATCTGCCCTTGCCCTCATTTTTTGTTAATAATAATATCGCTCAGGGGCTGGCACAGTTATTATTAGCGGCAATAATAATGGTAATTAACCAGAAATTCTTTGTTTCAGGATTCTCATCGCTAATTCATTTCGCGCCCAACATGGATACTCTTGTCGCTATGGGTTCGTTTGCATCGTTTATCTGGAGCGTTTATGTATTATTCATGATGACGGGGGGAAATGCGGGATCATTTTCAACGTCAGATTTTTATTTTGAGAGTGCAGGAATGATTTTAACGTTAATAACTGTCGGCAAAATGCTTGAGGCGAAATCAAAAGGCCGTACTACTGACGCGTTAAAGAGCCTCATGAAATTAGCCCCTAAAACTGCAACGATAATACGGAACAATCAGGAAATTACAGTCCCGGTTGAGCAGGTCATGAAGGGGACTATTTTTGTTGTCAGGCCGGGCGAGAATATCCCCGTTGACGGAATCATCATCGAAGGAACAAGCGCGGTTAATGAATCGGCATTGACGGGTGAAAGCATTCCTGTTGACAAGGCAAAGGGCGATTTCGTTTCAGCAGCAACCCTCAATCAGTCAGGTTTCATAAAGTGCGAGGCTGCGAGGGTCGGACAGGATACAACGTTGTCGCAGATTATAAAAATGGTAAGCGATGCAGCAGCAACAAAAGCTCCCGTCTCAAAAATTGCCGATAAAGTCTGCGGGATTTTCGTCCCGTCAGTTATATTCGTTGCCGTTATCGTTGTTGCAGGCTGGTTAATTGCCGGGAAAACTTTCGGCGATGCCTTGTCTTATGGAATCGCTGTACTCGTCATAAGCTGCCCCTGCGCTCTGGGACTTGCTACGCCCGTTGCGGTCATGGTAGCAAGCGGAATGGGCGCAAAGAACGGAATATTATTCAAGACAGCCGCATCGCTTGAGCAGACCGGGAAAATCAATATTGCTGCACTCGACAAGACGGGAACAATAACGAGCGGTGAACCTAAAGTTACGGACATTCTGACGGCCGGAGACTGCCTTGAGGAAGAGTTAGTGAAACTTGCTTATTCTCTTGAAGCTAAGAGCGAGCATCCTTTAGCGCGCGCAGTAGTTGACTACGCAAAGGAAAAAGGAATAAAAGCAAGAGATGTCGAGAATTTCACGGCACTGCCCGGAAACGGATTAACGGCAAATTTCAATGACGGAAGTATCATAACGGGCGGAAGCGTAAAATTTATTTCCGAAAAATATTCAGTAAGCGAAAAATTCATGCGTAACGCCGACAATCTTGCACAGAACGGTAAAACGCCGTTAATGTTCGTCAGAGATGATGAATTAATGGGAATTATAGCAGTTGCCGATGTCATAAAGCCTGACAGCAAAGAGGCCGTTAAAGAGCTTCAGTCTATGGGAATAAAAGTAGTAATGCTGACGGGCGACAATGAAAGAACGGCAAAATCAATCGGAGAACAGGCCGGTGTTGATGACGTAATAGCAGGTGTTTTGCCTGACGGGAAAGAAAGCGTTATCCGTGAACTTCAGAAGAGCGGAAAAGTTGCAATGGTCGGTGACGGTATAAATGACGCTCCTGCCCTGACCCGTGCCGATATTGGAATCGCCATAGGTGCAGGGACTGACACGGCGATTGATGCCGCTGACGTTGTTTTAATGAAAAGTACGCTTAAAGATGTTCCCGCTGCCGTAAGATTGAGCCGCTCCGCACTGCGCAACATTCATGAAAATCTTTTCTGGGCATTTATCTATAACGTTATCGGGATTCCATTAGCTGCAGGCTTATGGGGCTGGAAACTTGATCCGATGTTCGGGGCTGCTGCGATGAGCCTTTCAAGTTTCTGTGTCGTAACTAACGCTTTGAGGCTGAATTTATTCAACATTTACGGAGGCAAGAAATGAAGCGTTTATTTTTATTTGTGATATTTTTGCTGATTTCGTCATGCTCATACGCTGATATTCATGACTTCAGGTATTTTTCGCTTGATGTTCCTGACGGCTGGACGGCCAAAGAAGAAGGGAATGTTGTTACTGTTGCTGCTGACGACAAAACCGGCTCACTCTCAATAACTACTGGTAATCCTGAAGGACGGACGATAAACGATCTTGCACTGTCATTTTCAAAAGAATTTAACGGAACAAAGCCTGAAAGTGATGACGAAGGGAATTACACTTTTGAATTTAACAACGGCGTAAGTCAGGCATCAATTACGGGTGATGATGATTTTTTCATGCTCATTATAGGCACTGGATTTATTAATAACGCTGAGACACTGGGGGAAATTTTATCCTCACTGGAAATGAAATAGCAAAAAAAAAATTAACCCCCGATTGAAATTGAAATTAAACGGGGGCTTTTTTTATTAAACATTAAATCTGATTTCTATCATATCGCCGTCCTTGACGATATATTCCTTGCCTTCAAGCCTCAAAACTCCTTTGTCCCTGCATTGAGATATTGAGGCATTGTTTGCAATAAAATCATCATAAGCAACAACCTGAGCCCTTATAAAACCTCTCGCTAAATCACTGTGAATCGTTCCTGCAGCATCAACGGCGTTTGAACCTTCGCGCAAGGTCCAAGCCCTGACTTCATCGCTACCTGACGTGAAAAACGAAATCAGCCCGAGCAGTTTATAAGCCTCGTGAATAAGCCTGTCGCGTCCCGGCTCAGTAATCGCTAAGTCTTTCATGAACTCGATTCTGTCTTCGGGGTCAAGCTGTTCAAGTTCCATTTCAGTTGCACCGTAAACCCTGACTGATTTTATGCCTTTTGCCTCAAGTTCTGAAATTAAGCCTGAAAGTTCGGGAACTTCACCCGTCTGTGTATCATCGAGATTCAAAACTACAAGTTCAGGCTTGAGCGTCAAAAACGCATAGCCCGATAAAGTGCGCTTCTGTTCGTCAGTAAGCGGAAATTCACGCAGCGGCTTTTCATCAAGCATATGTGCTTCAAGCTCTTTAATCAGCTCATATTCTGAAATTTCCTGAGGTGTTAATTTCTTTTTAGCTTTCTTTTCCTCAAGGCGCGATAACCTGTTAGTTATTACGCCTAAATCACGGTATATTAATTCAGCCTCGACAATGTGAAAATCCCTTAACGGGTCAATACTATTTTCAGGGTGCGGGACTGCCTCATTCTTGAAAACCCTGACAACATGAAGCAATGCCTCACTTTCAGATACGAACGAAAGGAATGAATTTCCCAAGCCTGCGCCCTTCCCTGCATCTCTTGATAATCCTGCAAGGTCGACAAATTCAACATCTGCAGGCTTTTCACTTTTAGGCTTGAAAATTTCAACGAGTTTATCAAATCTCTCATCAGGAACGTTTACCAATGCCCTGTTAGGTTCTGTTTTTCCTGAAGCGTAGGGCTTAACTTCAGCTCCTGCACGTGTTATTACGTTGAAGACCGTAGATTTTCCCGATAATGGAAGTCCGATTATTCCGCATTTCAGCATTTATATTAAAAATCCTCCTTAATTTTCGCTTATCGTTACGGGCATGTTCTTGTAAGCATACTGCCTTAACTCGGCTATATCTTCATTGCTGAGACGTATACAGCCTTCGGTTGCGTTAGTCCCGCGAGAATCAGGATCATGAGTCCCGTGTATGCCTATACCCTTCCAGCCTTTAGCGTCAAGCCTGAAAAACCACGGGCCGTAAGCTCCTTTTATTTTTCCCTTTCCGTCCCTGAAATCATGCGACCATTTCGAGGCGTTTTCAATTGATACTATCTTGAAATTTCCTACGGGCGTTCTGTTATCGCCTTTCCTCTGCTTATCTCCCGGATTTTTTCCGACAGCGATTGAATATTCTTTAACCGGCGTTTTTCCCCTGTAAAGCGTAAGTGTAAATGTTGATTTGCTTATTTGAATGCTGTATTTCCCGTCATCAGAAGGATCAGGGAGCAAAGTTTCGGAATTTATTGAAGGTGCAGGGGGCGTTGCCGGCCTGAGATTCTCAGGGCGTGAAATTATCCTGTCAGTCTCAGGGTTTACATCTGTCGGAAATACAATGCTGCTGCGGTTTGCCTGTGTAGTAAGCTGTATAATCATCGGCCTTGAAGACCCTGAAGGTTCATAAGGCTCTGAAGACACGAACACCGCAGGGATTTCAGGTTCAGGAAGCCTTGAAACTTTAACTTCAGATACGGGCGTAACCTGTGCAGCCTGTAAATTTGACGGATTATTGAGGCTTGAATATACACCTGCCGAAACAATAACGGCAATTACCCACAAAGAATAACGCAATAAAGGGTGTATCCGCCTTTTAACCGCCCATCTTCCGCCGCCCTTGTCTAACCATACTGTACGCAGCGTGAACAGATCTTTAACAAATGCTTTAACGTTTTCAAGTGTCATGAAAATTATTCCCCCTTCTCTTCTTTTTTATCTTTCTTTTCTTTCTTTTCTTTCGTGTCTTTTTCTTTGAGTGCAGCTAAATTCTTTTCAACATCGGGAAGTTTAGCCCTGTCACCGAATAATAATAACGTGTCATTTTCCTCAAGTACAGTACCGCCCTTAGGAATCAGGTATTTTTCGCCCCTGTTAATCAGCAGGATCGTAACGCCGTCAGGGAATCTCAGATCTTTTACTGAATGCCCGATTACAGCAGCATTTTTAGGGAGGTCAACTTCAAGGGTTATATCAGTTCCGGAAGTCGGCGTTATGTCAAAATTAAGAGTCCATGTCTTTGCCTCGCGTACAAAATCGTCAAGCCTGAGCAGTTTTGCAGCCTGTGCCAAAGTTTTACCCTGTAACATAACTGATGTAAGGACAACGAAAAATATTACGTTGAACATGTATTTAGCCTGCGGATGTCCTTCGGTTAAAGGGTAAGTCGCAAGTATAATCGGCACTGCTCCCCTTAAACCCGTCCAAGAAATGAATAATTTTTCGCGCCAGTTAAAGCGGCTGAAGATCGTACATGCGAATACTGCTACGGGGCGGGCAATGAACATAAGACAGAATGATATTAAAAATCCTACGCTCATAACAGGAACGTTGACGACTTCACGCGGATTTACAAGCAGTCCGAGAACAAGGAACATGATAATCTGCATCAGCCACGCGAAACCTTCGTGAAATCTTTGAAGGCTGTATTTATATAGAAAATCTCCTCCGCCCATTACGATTCCGCAGATATAGACGGCTAAGTATCCGTTACCCTGAACAGTTTCAGTTATTCCGAAAGTTGCCATTACTATTGAAATTCCCCAGACGGGATACAACGCCTCATTAGCAACATGCAGCCTCTGAATTGCCCAGCATGAAAAACGCCCCATTACCAGACCCATAACACCGCCGGCAGCCATTTGGACAACGAATTTTATTGCAAGTTCATCAACAGGGACATCGGGAGTTGTAAGCCATGTTATAGCCGTTATGGTCAGGAAGACCGCCATAGGGTCGTTGCTTCCTGATTCAAATTCAAGCAGCGGTTTCAGCGAACCTTTGAGGCCGATTTTCTGCGTTCTCAGTATCGAGAAGACCGCAGCAGCGTCAGTCGATGAGATTATCGCCCCTAACAAAAACGCGTCTTTATACGTGAATTGCGGAAGCATGGCGATCGGTACGGCCATGACAACGGCAGTTAAGAAAACGCCTAAAGTTGAGAGTACGACACCCTGTGTTATTATGGGTTTTATGTCGCTCCATTTAGTCTGAAATCCGCCCGAAAAAAGTATGAATGCAAGCGCGAAAGTACCGACCTGATTTGCGGCGTTTGCGTCATCAAAACTGAGTCCACCCGGCCCGTCAACACCTGCCAGCATTCCTATACCTAAGAATAGAATTAAAGCAGGGACTTTGATTTTTTCCGATAATGATCCTGCAACAAGGCTCATGAAAAAAAGAAGTCCTGTTACTAAAAAGGGGTTTACAGTTTGCAGCATATTTTATTATCATTTCCTTTCAAAAAGAGTCAAGATAAATTTTAGGCTATTATAGCAATTTTAACCATAAAAAAGCCCCCTCCTTAAAAGGGAGCTTTTTCAGTTCTGTGCGTGTATTTTTGAATTATCTTATGCGTTTGAAAACAAGAAGCATTCCCGCAAGCATGGCCGGAAGGATTCCCATTAATGAACTGCATCCGCTGCTTGAAGTTCCAACGCCTTTTTCGTCCGTATTTTCTGTAACGATTACAGGATTATACGTTCTTCCTGCCTGCAGATATGCCGCAACGTTTACATGTTTGTTGGCAGGTACGGTGCTGACTTCAACGCCGCTGTCATTCATGAAGATTACTGCCTCGCCGTCATCTGCAGCGTCAACAAATTCTCCCGTAGACGTAACCTGAGCATTTGAATGCCAGTAAATCGGCGAATAGACCGCAAATTTGTCAAGAGATACGCCGAAAACGTAAACTTTATCTTCACTGACTTCAATTATGGGAAGATAGACGATACTTGAATCTGAACTTGTAACGCTCTGATTCCCCTTTACGGCTGAAGAAGGAAGTTCAGCAACTTCTGTAGTGCTGCTTATCCTGTCTGAAAGCATACTCAGTGAATTTTTGATTTCAGTTTTCTTTGAATCCGTAAGGCTTATTGACGGGGTACTGATTTGTACCGTTCCAGTTTCGGTTGATGGTGTACTGCTTCCGCCGCCGCTGTCGTTATTGTTGCTGTTATTGTTGCTGCTGCCGTTATTGCCGTCATCACTGCCCTCATTATTGCCGCCTCCGCTGGAACTTCCGCCAGGTCTGCTGACGTACCATGTAGCTGTTATAACGTCATCTTTTGCTCCGTCGCTCATGGTGCCTTCGCCCTCGTCTGAAAGTGCGTAGGCTTTGCCTTCTTCTGAAGCCGTGAAAGCCCGGTCAATAAGCACCGTTCCGAATGAAAAAGTTACGCTGCCTTCACCTGCATATAATCCGCTTGAAATATAATTCGTAACATCGCGGCTCACTCCGTCAGGGTATATTGCATTGACGATAAGCCCCATATCCCTCAACTGTGAAGCTGTAGGAACACGCCAGCCGTATGCGACATCAGGAAGTGCTAGGATTTTCGAGACCAGTGCAGTGAAGTCATTAGTTCCGATTTTTGCAGGAGTTATTTCAAAATTCTTGCTGAAGCCTAAAATCCCCCGTTTTTCTGAAGGTACATTGTTAAGTTTAACGCTTAACCTGAATCCTGAGCCGTCAATCTGGTTTGCTCCGCCCGTAAATACTGAAGTGTAATTTTCCGAAATGTCAGTGCAATCCGTAGCGTTCACAAAATTATTCGCCTCGAGAACTTCATCGGTTGCATCTGAAACGCCCTGAGGAGTTAAAAGGAATGTTAAGCCCGCCGGGTTATTGTCGGATGATATGATTTTGTCGGTTGCGTTTGTCGTGTAAACCTGAATAGCTGCTGAAATATCGGAATATAAATCTGTCGTGAAAGTTGCCGTATAAACTCCTTCAGATACTGCACCGCTGATTATCAGCGTATCGCCCGACATTGTACAGCCTGAAACTCTCTGACGGTTCCGCCCGGTTCCGTAAAATACGGAGGCCAATTCATATGTTACATCGTCAGAAACACCGCTGAATATTAAATTTACCGGCAGATCATAACCGGCCATTATTGCGTGGTAACCTGATTCATATTCCGGTGTTACGCTTGCGCCTGTCTGATATTTCAGGAATATATCACAGCTGATTATCTCATCGGGCAGATCTTTGAGAATGTATCTTATCTGCTTTATCGTTTTTCCCTCAAGATCTGCAGTGTAAGCATAATCGCGTGATACTCCGTGAGGCTCTCTGTAATTTCCGTTAGTCGTGAAAGCAATTGCGCCGGCGTTGAACCAGAGATTTGAATTATGGCGGAGGCCGTAGACTTTATTGTCAGATGTCGTTATTGTTGCGCCTAAATAATATCTTGTGTCGCCGCTTCCGAGAGTAATATCAACGCTTGAGATATTGAGAAGGTAAGTACCCCATGTTCCGGGAGCTGAGAGGGTTATAACTGCGCCTTCCTGTTCGTGAACGTCAGAACTCATTGCGCCGAATGAACCGTTAGAGCTTACTTCTTTATACTCGCTGAAGACATCGCTGCTGAATGTGAAACGCTCATCACTGCTCAGGAGGCTATAGACTTCAGCAGACATTTTGACTTTAACGTCCTTAACGCCCGTTATGTCAAGACCGCCTATATCGTTTGAGGTGCTTACTAACTGTGAAAATCTCGCGCCTACTCTCGGTGTCGGAGAACTTACAGCGTCAAGCCCTGCTGTCTTGAGTTCTGATGATGTTGATCCCGTTTCACCTGCGTAAAATTCTGCCCAAGTCATATCGGTAACGGCGTAATAGTCTCCGACTGTTATTACTGCTGCAATATCGGCGTATTTTTCGCTGCTGAATGTTGCCGTGTAAGTTCCCGGAATAACATTTCCGTTAATCGTCAGGATTTTTGCATCTTCTGAATACGTGCAGTCAGTTATGGGGATTCTGTTTCGTCCTGAGCCGTAAGTCAGTGATGAGAACTGATAATCAGCGTCATCTGAAACATCAGAGAAGATCAGGGTTACTGCTAAATCTTTTCCGGCTGCGTAAGTTTTTTCGGGCGCAACGCTCGCACTTGTTATCGGCTTTACATAGAGACTGAGGCCGTCTATGACAACATCGGGAAGATCTTTTAACATGTAAGTTATTTTTGTTATTGTCTTTCCGCTCATGTCCGATGTGTATTCATAGAATCGCTGAGTGCCTGCTCCGTGAGGCTCGGTGTAGTTTTCATCAAGCGTGAAGGCTATATCCGTGTTGCTCCAGATGTTGTTGTCGTGGCGCATTCCGTAAATTTTATCGTCGGAAGTCTGAAGCAGAACACCCAGATAATTCCGTGCGATTCTGTCGTTGCTTGTTCCGATGTCAATATCAGCACTCGATACGCTGATAACGTAATGCCCCCACCTTGCACTTGATCCCGTAGCCATTGTTACAACAGCGTCATAAGCATAGTAATCATCAGTAACCATAGCACCGAATGAGCCGTCAGAGTTTACGTCTTTATACTCGTCAAACTCTGCATCATCTGAAAACGTATAACGGCTGTCATTGCTAAGGATGTTATAGACTTCTTCAGACATCCTGACTTGAACATCTTTGAGACCGTAAATCCTGCTACCCGTGTCGTCCGACTCGCTGTCAAGCAACGGAAAGCGTGATATACCGTGAGTTGTCGGCGTGCTTATAGCGTCAAGACCTTCAGACAGCAAATCCGCAGATGCTTTGCCGGTTTCACCTGCGTAAAATTCTGCCCATGTCATGTTTGTTGTTGCATACTTATAACCTTCTGCATGGCCTGAAGATGCACAAAGCATGATTGTTAGAGCAAGTAAGAATAATAATTTTCCTGTTTTATTCATTACTATTACATCTCCTTAATTTTTAATAATATAAATTTAATTTGTTAGATGATTAAAACATAAAAAGTTTGTTATGTCAAATAATAAAAAAGAAGCCTCCCATTAAATTTAGGGAAGCTCCTCGCAAAAAATCTTAAAGCCTGTTAATTATCTTGAGCCTAAATGTTTCCTGAAAAACTCTTCAAGCGTCCTGTAAAAATCGAATCTGTTCTCCTCATTGTGGAAGCCGTGACCTTCATTATCTTTTACCATGTAGACGACATCTTTACCGGCTTTTCTGACGGCCTCGACAATCTGATCTGATTCTGCCTTGTTCACTCTCGGATCGTTGGCACCCTGAGCAACAAACAAAGGTATTCTGATATTCTCAGCATGGAAAACCGGCGAAACTTCTTCCAAAAGTGCCTTATCCTTTGAAGGATCCCCGATCATTTCGTACTCCATTTCGATAAACGGCTTCCAGTAAGGCGGAATGCTCTCAAGAAGCGTAAACAGATTAGACGGCCCGACGTAACTTACTGCACACGCGTAAATATCCGGCGTGAATGTCGCTCCTGCCAATGCCGAATAACCCCCGTAACTTCCGCCGTAAATTGCAAGCCTTGATTTGTCGGCTATTCCTTCCTTGACTGCCCATAATACGCCGTCCGTTACATCGTCCTGCATTTTCCTGCCCCACTGCTTAAAGCCTGACTGCCAGAACGATTTCCCGTAACCCGTTGACCCCCTGTAGTTCACCTGCAATACGGCGATTCCCCTGTTTGCAAGGAACTGGGCTTCTGAGTCAAATCCCCATCCGTCCCTCGCGCTGGGGCCTCCGTGAGGAATTACGACAAGAGGAAGGTTTACGGGTTCAACACCGATCGGGAGCGTTATATATCCGTTAATTTCCAAGCCGTCACGAGCCTTGAATTTTATTGCGGTCATCGGTGCCATGTATTCAGCTTTCAGCCATGACGATAGCTCAGCAAGTTTTGAAATTGAATTGTCCTGCCTGTCATAGAGATAATATGCTCCTCTTGTCCTGTCGCTGTATGTCCTGACGATTACCCTGCGTTCGTCATCGTCCATGTCCGCAACAACGGCTTCAAGTCCCGGAAAGAACTCGTCAATAGTCTTCTGCAGTTCCTCACGGTCCGGGTCAAAAAATTTGTAGTGTCTTCTGTCCGTCAGATAACTTACACCGGTTATGATTTTTCGTTTTTTCGAGTGCATGAGGCTGCCTACGTCAACTTCAGGATGTTCAAAAACAAGGTCTAAAACTTTATTTGACTCAGGATCGAAAGTATATACCGCGCTTTTATCACGGCTCAGGTTAGAGGCAACATAAATCATCTTGTTGTCATACGCAAAAAGAACCGGCGCAAATGTCTCTTTGAAGTCAGTTGTTATCAGCTCCCTGAAGTCCTCGCTCTCATTTGTCCTGTAAAGAAGCGTTGTATTAACTCCGTCAGTTATCTCTGCGATTCTCAGTTTCCCGTCATGGTCAGTCATCCAGCCCGTTATATTTCCCGGATTATCGCCTACAAGTTCAAGTTCTCCCGTCTCAATGTTGCACCTGTAAACATCGAAAATTTCAGGATTTCTTTTGTTCATGTCTATTAACATGTGGAACGGGTCATCTTCAAGGTCGTCAACAACTCCTGCCCTGACTTTTTCAAACGGCGTTAAATCCCTGTGCTGAGAGCCTTTAACATCAGTGATGTATAAATGGAAATTTTCGTCCCCGCCTGAATCCTGAACGTAAACGATTTTTCCGTTGCCCTTCCAGAAAAACCCGGCAATATCACGCTCAGTTGCCGATGTAATGCGTTTTTCATTTCCCGTTGAGATTTCACGTACATAAACATTCATTCTGTGTTCCCAAGGGCGCATGAAGGCTAAACGCGTACCGTCAGGCGAAATCGAGAAGCCCGAGTTGCTCGGATTCCTGAAAAAATCCTCCATAGGCAGCAGCGGCGGTTCTGCAGCAAAAGCACAGGCAGCAGGCATTGCAAGGAACAAAGCCATAACGGTAATTAATAATCTCATGGATAAAAACTCCCTTCACTGTCGATTTTTTTATTTTTGATTGTACCATGTAAAATTAATTTTGAAAGGAGTGATTAAATTGCTGAATAAAATTTCAGTTTACCCGGTTAATATTTCTGGCATTGATGACCTGAAAAAGGCATGTGAACGCATAGGCACGGATAACGGGGCATTGGCGTATTTAGGCCCGAAATCAAACATACTTCACTTTTACGCAAATAAAATAGATTACAGGGCTGCCTCGTTCCTTAAACAGGAAATGTTATCACGCGGAGGAGATGTCGCTGTTGCCAAACATGTCATTGACGGCAAGACAGATTACAGCGATATTTTGATAATGGGTACAATTTCCGAAATCAGAAACTTAACCGAAAAAATGAAGGCAATGAATATTTGGGGGATTAAGGAATTGCGCGAATCGCTGTGCGGAATTTTAAGGAACATAAACGCTCATGAATGGGAATTAACTTCACCTGCAGGACATAAAATCAGCCTTAATAATAAACACGCTGAATTAATGGCAATAATTAACCTGACTCCCGATTCATTTCATGAATTGAGCAGATTTAACGAAAATAATATACTTGAGACGGCAGAAAGATTTTTGAATGAAGGCGCATATATCCTCGATATCGGTGCTGAGTCAACAAGGCCGGGAGCAGATTCAATAAGCATTGAAGATGAAGAAAAAAGATTACTGCCTTCACTCAGGGCATTACGGCGTGAATTTCCCGACGCTTTAATTTCCGTCGACACTTACAAGGCAGAAATTGCTGAAATTTCAGCCTCTGAAGGTGCTGACATAATCAACGACATAAGCGGCTTTAATTTTGACCCTGAAATGCTGAAGACAATATCAGATCTCAATATGCCTTATGTACTCTCACATATTAAAGGCACTCCGAAAGACATGGCCGTAAGTGAGCCTTATGAAAAT
Organism: uncultured Synergistales bacterium; assembly: GCA_905233565.1. GTDB lineage: Bacteria > Synergistota > Synergistia > Synergistales > Aminobacteriaceae > JAFUXM01. The sequence goes on along the minus strand of CAJOCL010000005.1, from coordinate 128,380 downwards.
ATACTCGGTGAAATCAATATATATTTTCAGGAAAAAACAGCGGCACTTTATGAGGCAGGTTTCAGGCCTGAAAATTTAATCATTGATCCTGGAATAGGCTTCGGGAAATCAGCAGACGATAATTTAACAATACTCAAAAATATTGAGAGCCTCTCAGTTTTCGGGAGGCCGATTCTTGTCGGACATTCAAGAAAGAGATTTACGGGTTCCGAAAGGCTCGCGGGTACTCTGGCAGTTTCGGCGTTAATGGCCGGAAGAGTAAGCCTTCTGCGTGTTCATGACGTGAAGGAGAATTTTCAGGCTTTGAAAATTGCTGAGGGATACAAATCACTCTAAAAATGTTAAAATTATGCACTAATGTAGTAAAATTTTGACAGGAGGCCAAAAATCGTTAATGGCAGACGAAAAATTAAACCCTAATATTCAAAATCAAAGTGAAGACGCGAAATCAGAGAGCGGGGAAAAAATATTAACTTTGCCGCTCGTAGGTGAGATAAAGACAAGCTATCTCAATTACGCGATGAGTGTTATTGTCGGCAGGGCACTGCCTGACGCACGGGACGGATTAAAGCCCGTTCAGCGCAGGGTTCTTTACGCAATGTCAGAACTCGGCCTGAAGCACAACACGGCCTATAAGAAGTCGGCGCGTATAGTCGGTGAAACTATGGGTAAATATCACCCTCACGGAGACAGCGCAATTTATGAAACAATGGTGCGTCTTGCACAGAATTGGAACCTGCGTTATACACTCGTTGACGGTCAGGGGAATTTCGGTTCAATAGACGGCGACAGCCCGGCGGCCATGCGTTACACAGAGGCGCGTTTGAGCTGGCCGGGTGAACTTATGCTCTTAAATCTCGATGAGGATACTGTTGACTGGGGGCAGAATTTCGATGAGTCTTTGAAAGAGCCTTTAACACTGCCTTCAGTGCTGCCGAATTTGCTCGTAAACGGTTCAACGGGTATAGCCGTAGGAATGGCCACGAACATGCCGCCTCACAACATGCGCGAACTTGTAGACCTGTTCTGCTGGCTGATTGATAATAATATAGAGCCTGAAGATGCAAATCTTGTCGATATTATGCGGATCATGCCCGGCCCTGATTTCCCGACGGGGGGCGAAATTCTCGGACGTTCGGGAATAATCGAAGCATATTCGACAGGACGCGGAAGGATTATAGTTCGCGGAAAAATGCACGTTGAGGAGTCAAAGCGCGGAAAGCAGAGCATAGTTATAACTGAAATACCTTACGGCGTAAGCAAGACAGTAATGCTTGAAGCCATGATTCAGGCTGTTCAGGATAAAGAGATCGAGGGAGTCTCTGAAATGCGCGACGAATCGGACAGGGACGGCCTTAGAATTGTTATTGAACTTTCAAGGGATTCCGATCCTGATTTGATAATGCGCCAGTTATATAAGCACTCTTCACTTCAGACAACTTACGGAGTTATTAATCTTGCACTCGTCAACAAGCACCCCGAAATTCTAAATATAAAACAGCTTCTCTCAATTTTCCTGAATTACAGGCGCGAGGTTGTCAGACGCAGAACTGAACACAGGCTGAAACAGGCAAAGGCACGCGAACACATCATCGAGGGGCTGAAAAAAGCATTAAGCCACATTGAGCAGGTAATCAGGACAATACGCTCAACCAATAACGCTGCGGAAGCAAAAACAAGCCTTCAGTCAGTTCTTGAATTTTCAGAGGCTCAGGCGCAGGCCATTCTTGATATGAGGCTGCAGAGACTGACCGGCCTTGAAAGAAACAAACTTGACGAGGAACAGCAGAAGTTATTAAATGACATTTCAGACTACAATAATATTCTGAATGACAAGAAAGTACTTGACGGCGTTATACGTGATGAGCTTAAAGACCTGGCCTCAAGGTTCGGCGATGATAGACGTACTGCAATAGTCGAAAACGTTGAAGAAACTACGGAGGAAGACTTTATCCCCGAAGAGGACATAATCATAACCCTTTCAAAAGACGGCCTTGTTAAACGCCAGCCCCTGACATTCTACAGACTACAGGCAAAGGGCGGCAAGGGCAAACGCGGCGCGTCAATCCATGAAGATGACAGTATAGAAATGCTCTGCGTTACCCATACTCACAAAGATATATATTTCTTTACGAATACGGGAAGGATTATGTCGTTAAAGGGCTATGAAATTCCAGAGACGAAATCAGGAAAGGGGAAACCGATTTCCCGTTATCTTCCGCTGAGTGCTGACGAACACGAACGTATAGTGAATATAGCCGGTGATGATCAGAAGGGCAGCAATTACGCTTTCTTTATAACAAGGAACGGAATTGCTAAACGTGTCGACTTCAAAGAGCTGAGATACACTAACAGGGCAAAGAGAATAATGAAGCTTGATGAGGGCGACGAAATTGCACAGGTAAGATTAACTACCGGGAAAAATGACCTTTTAATTGTTACAAGGAACGGTCAGGCTTTAAGAGTCCCTGAAAACGAGTTCAGACCCCTCAAACGTACCGCGAGGGGAGTTTCGGCAATAAACCTTAAAAATAATGACCGTGTCTTGAGCTGTGATGTCGTTGATGATAAGCGTACGATGCTTGTAGTCAGTGAACAGGGAATCGGTAAGCGCGTTGAATTTTCGTCTTTCATGCCTCATCACAGAAGCACGGGCGGTATTTGCATAATGGAACTTATAGAGAGAACCGGCAAATTATCAGCCAGCCTTGCAGTAAAAGAAAGCGATGAACTTCTCGCTATAACATCAAAAGGCAGAATGATACGTATGCCCGTTGACGGAATAAATGTAATGAAGCGTCATTCAGTCGGCAATATAGTACTGAGGCTTGATGAGGGCGATACGCTTGCAGATTGCAGCGTAATAAAAACAGAAGATGAAAACGGTGACGGCGATACGACTGCTGAAATTCCGTTTGAAAATGACGAGCCTGAAAATGACGAGCCTGAAAATGACGAGCCTGAAAATGACGAGCCTGTAAACGAAGACGGAAACGTATACGAAAATGAAAATAGCTAGAGACGGTCTGCCGACAATAACATTTCTTGCGCTTTGTTCATGCGCGTTTGCGTTCATTTCATGGATTCCGTGCGTGATAATGCTTGCGCTTCTGTGCGTAGTCATATGGTTTTTCAGAGACCCGGAAAGGAAGACGGATTACAGGGACGGTTATTTTTATGCACCTGCTGACGGGAAAATCGTAGAAATTTCGGACTGCGAACACAAATTCACGGGAGCGGCAATAAAAGTCGGTATATTTATGAATTTATTCAGCGTCCACGTGAACAGGGCACCTTGTACGGGGCGCGTTGACTTTCTCGAATACATACCGGGAAAGAAGATCGCGGCATTTTCGCCGAAAGCGTCAGAAATTAACGAACGTCATTATGTCGGCTTATCGACACAATGGGGGGCGGTAATGATGCTGCAGATTGCCGGACTTGTCGCAAGACGTATAGTATGCAGGCTGAAAAGGGGCGATGTCCTTGAGGCCGGAGAACGTTACGGAATGATAAAACTTGGTTCAAGGGTTGATTTATACATGCCAAGTGATACAGTAATACGCGTGAAAATCGGCGAAAAAGTGAAGGCCGGTATTTCAGTGATTGGAGTGATTAAATGTTGAGGAATTTTCTGCGTATAAGGCGGATAATGGGACGTAAGGGGAAAAAGCCTATGGAATTTAGGCACATACTGCCGAACATGGTAACGAGCGGTAATTTATTATGCGGCTTGTTCTCATTGATTCTCGTACTGCACGGGCGTTATGTTCCTGCGGCGTGGCTTGTATTCTTTGCGGTTATATTTGACGGATTTGACGGGAAAGTTGCGAGAATGCTCGGAGGCGGTTCACAGTTCGGGCTTGAGTTCGACAGTTTGGCGGATCTGGTGAGTTTCGGTGTTGCGCCGTCTGTTCTGATGTATCAGGTTTCAATGAGAAGCCTGAACATTGCAGGAGCGGTTATAGCGTGTTTCTTTGCGCTCTGCGTTGCTTTAAGGCTGGCGAGATTCAATGTTGTACATGTTCCCGGACCGTTTCAGGGGCTGCCCTGCCCTGCGGGGGGATTATTCGTGTCATCATTCGTTATTGCAGGAATGAAGCTCCCTGCATGGATAATGGCCGGAGTATTGGCTTTTGTCGGCTTCCTGATGATTTCGAGCATACCTTACGCGAATATGAAAAAGCTGACAAAGAAGACGGCTGATAAAGTAAAATGCCTGATTCTTTTTTCAATGTTCGTTCTTTCTTTCGTGTTCCTGAAGGGGCAGGCACCTTTATTCTTATTCACGATGTATATAATAAGCGGGCTTATACGCTTTGACTGGGGGCAATGGATACTGAAGCCCGAAGCAAGGACGGAACATTAAGCTATAAAATTAAAGCATTGATTTTTTGCTGACAGCAGATTCCGTGAAATTCACGGGTCTGCTTTTTTTCATGGGATTATAGTTATAAAAAATCCGCCTTTTTCAAGCGGATAATCTATTTTCAACGTTTGTGTTAACTTTGTACTCTGGAGCCGATTTTCGGATTTGAACCGAAGACCCCATCCTTACCATGGATGTGCTCTGCCGGCTGAGCTAAATCGGCCTTTAATTAAAATGGTGGTGGAACATGGATTTGAACCATGGTAGACTCCCGTCGACAGATTTACAGTCTGTTGCCATTGACCACTCGGCCATTCCACCACATTTGCTGCTTTTCACTCACTGGAGCCGGCGAGGGGACTTGAACCTCCGACCTGCTGATTACAAGTCAGCTGCTCTACCAACTGAGCTACACCGGCCTCAACAACTCAGGCATTTTACAGGGCAAAACTAAATCTGTCAAGCTCTTTATATTATTTTCTATAAATACCTGCAAGGACAAAATCAGGAGATATTGCCTCGTTCCAGTCGCTTGTCTCGGAAATATCTACTTTTACGCTGCCTTCTGAAAATGTCAGAGTTGCCTGACACTCGCTGTAATTGCTGTCAGAAAGTTCAAGGACGTTATTATCAACCCAGCCTCTTGCCGTCCAGTGAACGCCGTCTTTATATCTTGATGCCGTTACTTCGGCTTCATTCGTGCTTCTGTCGATAATCTTAACCGTAATGAATCCCGTATTATTCTTGTACTCTCCTGATATTTCAATCGGGCGCGAATATTCCTGTTCGGCTTCAGGTTCAGGCGCAGGCTCCGGCGCGGGTTCAGGATCAGGCTCCGGGTCAGGTGCCGGCTGAGTTCTGCGTGTCTGAGGCTGGGAATTTCGCCTTCTCTGCCTCATTTCTTCCCTGACTTCCCTGACGATTTCGGGAAGTTCGGCGGCTCGTTCAGATGTAGCCATCGTGTACGCTTCCATGCGCGAATAACCGTCATTCATGAGTTTTTCGGCTGCCTCGTCACGCCCTGATTTAAGCCATTCTTTCTGTAACTTGTCGAGCTGTGTGAAAACGTTCTTAGGCAGGGTCTTTTTGAGGTTTGCCCAGACCTGATTTAATTTCCTGTCTGCACACGCAAAATCTGAACTGCTCTTCTTCATCCTGAGATATTCCGAATCACTCAGCGGGTATGACGGAACTGAAAGTAACAGTATTAACATTAATGCTGAAATAAAACGCTTTATCATTATAAATAAAAATCCTTTCTTAAAAATTTATTCCTAGTGATAATTTATATTGTTTGAGTGAAGATGCCTCAATGCCTTTTGCTGAACATTCACGTTAATCGCCTCAGCAGGTACTGGCTGCGTATGTTCGGGAAGTTCGCGCTGTATTTCCCTTATCCTCTCTATCAGCGAATTTATGATGATTTTGTCCTCATCTTGCGGAGAAACGGCTTGGGCTTCTTTGTTGTCCTTGTCATAAGAATGAGACAAAGCAAGCGATAATTTTGCACACGCAGGGCCTATAAGTTCATAAAGTACGCTTGACGCAAGTATGACCGTTCTCAATGCACTGCCTGTTTCACCGCCCAGTGTACGCGCTCCGAGTTCAGCGAGGCCGATTGCAACGCCTGCCTGAGGAATTAACGCAAGCCCCAAATAATTCCTGACAAGTTTATTTTTCCCGGTTATTAAGCAGCCTGCAAAAGCTCCCGCGTATTTTCCTACAATTCTGACAAGGAAATATACTATTCCAATCGTTAAAAGTGAAGACGCTCCCTCGCTGTTTCCTTCAGTCAATGCACCGAGATTGAAGCATACTCCGGATCTCACGAAAAATAACAGAAGTATCGGAGGGCTGAAATAATTCAGCTGTTTGAAAAGCCTGTCATCATCAGTAATGTTAATATAAACTGTCGACATGAACATACAGCCCAGAAGCGGAGAAACTCCCAGCATCTCGCTTATTCCGCAGAAGCCGAATAATATTGCAACTGAAATAATCAGCCTGTTATCGGCTGAACGGTCAGGAGGAAGAAGGATTTTCATTACAATGCCGAGCAAAGACCCTATAATAACGCTTGCAATGTTCATAAGTATCGGAAGAGTAACATTGCTGAAGTCGAAACTTTTCCCCGTTCCTGAAGCCGAAAGTGCAAGAGCGATTGACACCGCAACGCTGTAAGCAATCAAGCCAACAACATCATCAAGGGCTACGACCTGAAGCAGGGTATTGACAAAATCACCGTGTGCGCCCGTCTGACGAATCGTCATCATTGTAGAAGCCGGAGCAGTTGCCGAAGCAAGAGCCGCGATTACTGCGGAAAATGCCAGATCCATTCCGAGAACGTAATAGGCCGCTATGAATACGAAAACTGACGCAACACAAGCCTCAAATACCGTAATTATTAAAACTTTTGAACCGTTGCCCCTGAGCGCGTTGAGCCTGAAAAACTGACCTGTACTGAAAGCTATGAATGACAGGGCTACATTAGGCAGGAATGCCGTATTTTCTGCGATTGTGTCGAGGACGAGATTAAGGCAGTAAGGGCCGATCAGTATTCCCGTTATAATGTAAGCTGTTACGTTCGGCAGTTTCAGGAGTTTTGTTATTCTTGTCAGGGCGAAACCGAACAGTAACATTAAAGCCACCGTCATTACGGCAGCGCTTGCAGGGGAACCCTGATGAAGATATTCCACAAAATGAGCAAACAATTTATTCTCTCCTTTCTTTTTTCTTTTGCCGTTTTGTTTGCACATGCCGCGAAAGAGCCAAGCAAAAAACTACAACCCCTAAGCACTCATGCACAAAGGGGTTTAATTAGCGAATATTCTATCATTTTTTTGTCTGTATGCACCTGCGTAAATATCTTATTCTTGAGCAATTTAATTAAGTATTGACATATAAGAATTTCAGGTTATAATGTTTGATGTAACGAACAAATGACGAAATAAATTAAGTCAGGAAAGCCTTACACCTGCAAGAAAGACTTTCATAGAGAATAATGACATTGATGACCCCTCGTTCTTGTTCGATCGTTTAATAGTTTTACCCCCCTCAAAATAGGTCGAACCCCCGTGCATTCGGGATTTAGACCTCATTTTTTTTTGCCGTATAATAGATTTTTTAGAATGGAGTGAAAAATTTGCCTCATCTTATAAGCGTAATTGTTCCGGCATATAATGCAGCCTCAAGGATAAAATTTTCACTTGAAAGCATTATTTCACAGGACTATGAAAACATAGAAATTATTGTTGTTGACGATGCCTCGACTGACAACACGGGGAAAATCGCCCGTGAAATATTATCATCATCATCAAGGCCGTTCAAAATAATCACTCATGAGCATAACAGGGGGGAATGTGCCTCAAGAAATACGGGGCTTGAAAATTCAGGCGGTGATTACGTTCTTTTAATGGACGCTGACGACATGGCCGAAAAAAATTTCATATCATGCCTTTATTCTCTGATTATCAAGTATAACTGCAATGTATCATTCTGCGGAAGGGTTGACAGGTTCACGGACGGGAAAAAAGATATTCAGAAGCCGATCAATATTAAGCCCCCTTATATAAGAACAGGTGAAGAGATTTTATATCTCAGGCTCAGAGACATTGCAGCCCCTCACATGTGCGCCGTTATGATGAGCAGGAAATTCATAGAAGATAACGGATTGAGATATTTTGACGGGACATGCTGGGCCGGTGATGTTGAATTTCAGATAAAAGTATTCTGCTGTGCCGATAAAATAGCGTTCTCCGATAAATGTTTATATATTTACATGCACCATTCTGAAATGGGATCACTCAGCGGCGTAAACACAAATGAAAAGAAAATCAGGCGTTATGAAGTCAATACAGGAGCGTCAGAAAGAACGGCTGAATTTTTGCTCGAACATTCAAATTCAGAACGCATAAAGAAATTCACTGAAAATATACTGATGCCTCAGAACATAATCAGAAAGTTCACGCTGTCGGCAATGAAAAATGATAAAAATGAATATAATTCAAACTTCAAAAATATCAATGACATTAAAATTTTAAGAAGGGCTTTGAGCTTTTACACTTTCAGGCAAAAACCTGAAGCATTCTTTAAGGCTTTAATGATTATGTTCATTCCAAGCATATATTACAAAATGAGGAGCAAATTTTAATGACGGTAAAAATCTTTGCTGCACCTTACTCTGACGATTTCAAAGCGTTATCACAGTTCAGCGATAACGGTGACGGTTACATGAAGGGAAAATATTTCTTCACGTCAGAGCGCGGAAGCTGGTACGGTTCTGACTGGCTCATAGTCAATGAAAATCCATACGCCTGTTTTTACACTGATATACCGAAAGAACGGAGAATATTATTTATTACAGAGCCTCCTGAAATTCTCGAACACAAAAACTTCATGTATTATCTTGAACAGTTCGGCCATGTCGTAAACATATCTGAAATACCGGGTTATTCGGGAAATATGATAATCTCAAATCCTAAGTTAGGCTGGTTTGCAGGTCTTAACGGCGATTTGTCAAGTTACGGAAAAGCAATGAATTATAACGTTCCCGAAAAATCCCGCTTAATATCCGTAATATCATCATTGAAGCACAAGACAAAATATCACAAAAAACGTGTGGCATTCATGAGAGAACTTCAGAAAGAATTTTCAGGAATAATTGACTGTTACGGAAGGGGATTTAACCCTATAGATGACAAATTAAACGCAATAGCACCGTATAAATATCATGTTGTTATGGAAAATTCAATACATGAAAATTATTGGACTGAAAAGTTAATGGACTCTTGGGTCTGCTGGGCATTGCCCATATATTGCGGAGACTCTGAAATTATCGAAAATGTCCCAGACAAAAAAGGAATTGAAATCATTGATATTAATGACGTAACGGGCTCAATCAAAAAAATTCATGAAATCATTGACGGCGATATATATTCATCGAGAATTGAAGCCGTAAAAAAATGCAGGCAGTGGGCTCTGAAAAAATCAAACATGTACGAGGCTGCATGTGAAATTATCGAAAAATATAATAACGATGTGCCTAAACTGAAAACGCCTGAACTTTTCAAAAGGATGTTGAGCAGCAGAAAAAATTTCGTTTATAAAATTCTGAATGGAATATTTAAGCATAAGTCAGATAAAATTTTTGAGACGTATCACAGATTAAACGGTAGATTTTGGGAGTGAAAGAATGAATATATTATTTTGTTCGGACGCGCTGACGATTGACGGCGTAACAAGCTGCATTCTGAACACGGGAGCAGCCCTGAAACGTGCAGGACATAATATCGCCGTAGTGGGAAGATGGGCAGGAAAAGGATTTCAGAAACGTTACAGGGATGAAGGCTTCAAAGTCATAACATGCCCTTCACCAAGCGTAAGCAATATATATTTTGACATTAGAGCTAAACTTTTCAGGCCGGACGTTATAATGACGGATCCGAGACGCTCATTTCCGCTGGCAGCGAGAATAAAGAAAATTACGGGTGCGCCGGTTATAACTTACTTTCTTGATCCTGTTGAAAAAACTGACAGGCCCGGACGCGATATAGAATCACTGGTTAAATACAGCAGCGTTTTCACGGCGTTTGAACCTGACACATTAAAACAGTTACACGAACTTAATACAGATATCCCGGTTATAAAAATGACACGTCCGCTTGATATATTTTTTGAACCGTCAGAACTTCCCGAACGAAAAAATTTCAATATTTTATGCTTCGGAAGATTAAGCAGATACAAAACACCGGGAATATTTCACATGCTTGACAATATAAAATTAATTCAGGAACATATACCGGATTTCAAGATTAATATTGTCGGCGGAGGGGGCTGGAGATTATATAAGCTGAAAATTTTTGCACACAAGCTCAATAAATCTCTTGGCCGTAAATGCGTTAATATAATAGGCACTCAGGATAACCCGAAAAAATATATCGAGTCTGCAAATGTTGTCTTTGCCTCCGCAACTTCAGCAATGGAAGCAGCTTATTCAATGCGTCCCGTAATCGCCATGTGTTCAGGTTATTTCGGACAGCTGAAAAGTGAAAATCTTGAAGATGCCGTTAAGTGTTATTTTTCCGAACGCTGCGGGAAAAATAATTTTGATGACCTTCTGCCGGATTTATTCAGGATTTACGATAATTATAATAACGCTGATTTCGTAAATGACCTGCGTGAAGTTTCGCTTAAATTGGGGAATGAATTTTCAGAGCGTGAAACAGTGAAGACGTTCAACGAAATAATGTCCGGTATTCAATGGCACCCGAAAAATTCTGCTTAGTGCTGCTTTCTTCCGAACCTGACACGATTCGCAGGTTTCCGCCGCATTGAGCCGGACGTGTAATATTCTATCACATTTCAGGGCTAAGGTGTGAAAAAGCATATTCTCTTTGACGGAATTTGACAGAACTTAAGCGCGAGTTATACAATATAAGCGAATATTATTCTTAATTCACTGGGTTTGAAAGTTATTTAGATAATTACGAGAGGTAACAATAATGATCTACGACAAGCAAATCGAAATATGCGGAATGAATGTCAGTCGAAGATACAATATCATTGATTCTCATCTTCATTTTTTGGATTTTACACAGGATTCTGACGGATTCCGCGCACTGGCGGAGGCTATGGATATAAGCGGAGTTTCAGAGGCTGTCGTTTTTGGTATGCCGATGGTCAAAAAATGGGATTATCTGATGAAAGACAGACCCTTGTATTACATGAGCAACGACAGCAGATGTTATTATTATTCGGCAACAGATTACATTCTGGCAAACGAGCTTAAGTCTCTCCCTGATGAGTTACGTGTGAGATTTCATCCGTTCTGCTGCGGATTCGACTGCACAGACAAAAATTCCGCTACGCAGATCGAGCGGCTTTTCAAGATGTATCCGAATTTCTGGAGCGGTATCGGAGAACTTATGAGCCGTCATGATGACCTTACAGCACTGTCATACGGTGAGGGCATACACATGGACAGTCCTGCGTTTCGTATGATCTACGACTTAGCCGCTGACTACGGGCTGCCGGTGCTTGTACACCACAATATCTCTCCGCAGTACGCTAAAGAACCGATTTATCAAGGGGAACTTCAAAGAGCACTCGAATACAATCGAAACTGTAAAATCATCTGGGCGCATGTCGGCGTATCCAGACGCATAAAAATGGAAGAACTGCTGATTATCGCAGGAAGGCTTTTGAATGAGAATCCGAATCTCTACGTTGATATTTCGTGGGTTTTCTTCGATAACTATGTTAGAGGCGATCTGATGAGGGACGAAGAAGTTGACACAAGTATTTTTGTGGATATGTGGGGCGCGCTGATTGAGAAATATTCGGATCGTTTTATGATCGGTTCAGATAAAGTTGGACATTGGGCGGATTATCCGAAGGAAATCGGTAAGTATTATCTCTTATTGGACAGACTATCTGATGAAACAGTAGAAAGGCTCTGCAGAAAGAACGTTCTGTCACTGATTAAACGATATTAATCTTAACCCGCCAAAGATTGAACATATTTATAGCGAAAGGAAGTAGAATAGCGCGCTTCTCCTTAACTTAACAGAGAAGCATTTGTGCGAAATTTTTATGAACGTTTACTCTAATGTCGAACCTAAAGAGGTTCGCAAGCTGATTCGTGAAAAGAAAATCACAACACAGACCTCCGGTATGTGTGCCGGATATGCTCAGGCAAATTTGGTCATTCTGCCAAAGAATCTGGCCTTTGACTTTCTTTTGTTTACTCAACGGAATCCACGCGCCTGCCCTGTCTTGGAGGTTACGGACGTTGGAAGCCGGTATTTCCATGTCATGGCCGATGGCGCAGATGTAACTACAGATCTGCCGAAATACAGAGTCTATGAAAAAGGTGTCCTTACAGGAGAATACACAGAGATCGGGCAGTTCTGGCGTGATGACCTTGTAAGTTTTCTGATCGGCTGCAGCTTCTCTTTCGAGGCTGAAATGCTGGAGGTTGGGATTCCGATTCGTCAAATTGAGGAAAACAAAAACGTCCCTATGTATAATACTAACATTCCCTGTAATCCTGCCGGAATCTTTCATGGAAACATGGTTGTCAGTATGCGCCCAATTCCCTATAATCAGGTTGTTCAGGCTGTTCAGGTTACCAATGCAATGCCACGCGTACACGGTGCGCCTATACATATCGGCGACCCTGAACAGATCGGCATTCAGGATATTACAAAACCTGATTACGGAGATAGCGTTACAATCAGATCTGGAGAAATCCCGGTTTTCTGGCCTTGCGGCGTAACGCCTCAAAACGTTATCATGAACACAAAGCCGGATTTTGTTATCACTCACGCGCCCGGCCATATGTTCATAACTGATGTGAAAAATATTGCTCTAAAATATTAGAAAAGGTTTGTAAGGCTGCTAAGAGATGTAATACCGACATAGGCAGCTATAATAGTTACTATTATGCCCAAAACAAATAGCCATGTCGGATGCTCATAGTCTTCTCCCATAATTTTTTTATTCTTAGAGGCTGCCAGACAGACACCAAGCGAGATGGGCAGTATTAGACCGTTCAATGCGCCTGCCAGAACGAGTAATTTTGCTGCGCCTCCTAGTACAATCATCATCAGCGTGGATACTGCGATAAAGCCTATAATCCATAAGTTTTCGTTTTTCTCGATTGACGGGGACAAAGTTTTCAGGAAGGATACAGAAGTATACGCCGCTCCAAGAATTGGGGGAAGAGATGCACAGAGGAGTACAAGACCAGCAAAGCGATAAGCAATATTGCCCGCGCCGACTAAGAATGCGTAAGCAGCAGGGTTAGATATACCAGTATAGCCGCTGCTGAGTTCATCAGAAACTATCCCGTTGTTTTCAGCCGGATTTGAAAGATTAATGCCCGTTAAGCGGGTTACGACTCCCAAGATTGCAAGGAATAGCAGTACGCGTATTACACCGGCAATTATAATGCCCATGACGGAGCTGCGATTTACCTCGCCGAGTTTATTTTTGCCAGTTACACCGGCATCGATCAGACGGTGTGCGCCAGAGAAGCAAATATAGCCTCCCACAGTTCCGCCCATTAGTGTAAGAATGGCCTGAAACATATTATTTATATCGGCTGTAGGTATGAAAGTATTTTTTACAGCATCGCTTATAGGCGGTTTAGTGATGAACATTACTATCATGATAATGATTATCATCATAGCACCAAGATATTTTACTACCTGATCAACAATGCTCTTGGTCTGTTTTGAAAGGAAGATTACAATGCCAAGCAGACCAGATAGGATACAGCCAATCTTATCAGGGAAGCCGAACAATGTATTGAATCCAAGAGCACCGCCGCCAACGTTGCCAATATTGAAAACAAGTCCGCCCAGTGCGATCAGCGCGGCCATAAAATATCCCAGCCCATTGAGTAGTTCGTTCGCTATATCCTGACCGCGCCTGCCGCTGTAACATAACACGCGCCAGATGTTTAACTGCGCAATGGCAGACATTAGCAATGATACAAATATGACAAAACCGAAGCTAGAGCCCAATCTATTTGTAAAAACGGCAGTCTGTATCAGGAAGCCGGGGCCGCTGGCTGAGGTTGCCATCAAAAATGCTGCTCCGATTAATGCGCTACGATTGAATTTTTGATTATTCATGAATAAATCTACACCCTCTACATATTACGTCAGCTAGATATAATCTCATTATCATTTTATCAAAAACTCACAGCCCAATTAATTCGCTCCATATTGAATTGCCTAATCTCATTCCGCGCTTGCTGAGCGATATTCTTTCAGGCGTTATTATAAATAAGTCAGGCGGCATCTGCATTATTGCATTCTCAATTTCAGGCAGCAAATCAGCGCGCAATATTCCAAATTTCGTTCTCAGCGATAATATTGCAAGTTCCGTCATTCTTTCGCGGGGCGTTAATTCCTCCCGTTCTGCACCAGCACCCGAAATATAACCGCTTAAAGTTCTTGGATTAAAATATCTTATCCCGTCAACATAACTCACAGCTGAAGGCCCTAAAGCTATAACGTCAGAATGATTCCAGTATGATAAATTATGCTGGCATTCATAGCCTGAAGGGGCAAAGTTCGATATTTCATACTGAATAAAGCCGTTTTTAGGCAAAATATATTGAGCATACCTGTAAAATTTATAGCCGTCATAATTCAGGTCATAATCCCCGTATTTTCTGCCCATAGGCGTATCCGGCTCAAGTGTAAGCTGATAGCATGATATGTGATCGGCATAATCCGTTACTGAACGCAGAGATTTATCCCATGTCCTCAAATTTTGTCCAGGTATTGCAAAAATTAAATCGCAGCTCAGATTTAAGCCGGAATTTTTCACAAGTCCCATTGAATTTAACGCTGCACGTGAATCATGAAGACGGCCTAGAATTGAAAGCTCCTTATCATTAAGGCTCTGAATCCCAAGACTTATACGCGTAAAATTATTGTCCCTGAAAAATTTTATATGTTCAGGCGTTAATGAGTTCGGATTAGCTTCACTCGTAGCCTCAATAAGTTCTGAAAGGTCAAAATATTTATTGATTATTGTTACAAGTTTCTGCCATTGATCTAAAGTTAAAACCGTAGGAGTTCCGCCGCCGATGTATAAAGTTTTAAGGGGGATTTTAATTCCCTCGTAATAACTGTAATAACGTTCTGCCTCACGTTCAACAGCTTCAAGCCACGAAAAAATCACAGCGTCATTTTTCCTGACGCTGTAGAACGAACAGTAACCGCACTTTGCCTCACAGAAGGGAACGTGAATGTATAACCCCTTACTTTTCACCTGAGTCAACCTGCATAAACGCTAAAAATGCCTCCTGAGGTATTGAAACTTTTCCGATCTGCTTCATACGTTTCTTGCCCTCTTTTTGTTTTTCGAGAAGTTTGCGCTTCCTCGTAATATCTCCCCCGTAACACTTTGCCAATACATCTTTGCGCAATGCACGGACATTTACGCGGACTATTACGCGGCGGCCTATTGATGCCTGTATCGGTATTTCAAATAATTGTGACGGTATCAGCTCCTTCAATTTCGTAACTACTGCATGGCCGCGATTATATGCCTGATCTTTATGGCATATGAACGAAAAAGCATCAGCGGCCTCACCGTTCACAAGAATATCAACCCTCACTAATTCGCTAGCCTTTAACCCTATAAGCTCATAATCAAGAGATGCATAACCCCTAGTCTGTGATTTCAATTTGTCGTGAAAGTCTACAATAAATTCTGATAAAGGCATCTCATAAACAAGCCTTACACGTTCAGGAGTAATATAATCCATTGATTTATATGTTCCGCGCTTGTCCTGTACCAACTGCATTACACGCCCCGTAAATTCAGAAGGCATAAATACAGAAAGTTTTATATAAGGCTCCCTGATTTCAAGAATCTCTGAAGGATCCGGAAAATCTGACGGCCTGTGAGCCTCTATAACATCACCTGAAGTTTTAACAACTTCATATATTACGTTAGGGGCAGTTGCTACAAGTTCAACGCCGTACTCCTCGCGCAGCCTCTCGCGTACTACGTCCATATGTAAAAGTCCAAGAAAACCGCACCTGAATCCAAAGCCTAAAGCCTCTGAACTTTCAGGCTCATAAGTAACGGCTGAATCATTCAGGCATAATTTTTCGAGTGCGTCACGCAACTGAGGGTAATTGTCGCGTTCAACAGGGTAAAATCCGCAGAATACCACGCTTTTAACGCGCTTATAGCCCGGAAGAGGCGAGGAGGCGGGATTGTTTGCGTCAGTTACCGTATCGCCTACCTGAGCTTCAGCCAAAGTTTTAATACTGGCAGTTATGTAACCTACTTCACCGGCTTTCAGTTCGCTTACCGGCGTAAAACCGGGCTTGAAAACTCCTGCTTCATTGACGGGGTAAGTTATTCCGTTTGACATGAACATGATATTCTGTCCTGATTTAATGCTGCCGTTAATAACACGGACATAGCATATAACGCCCCTGTAATTGTCATAAACCGAGTCGAAAATTAAAGCCTGAAGGGGTGCGCCTGAATCTCCCTTGGGTGACGGAATGTCTTTTACTATGCGTTCAAGAATATCATCAACGCCCTGACCTGTTTTCGCGCTTGTCAAAACTGCATCGGAGGCATCAAGGCCTACAACGTCAGAAATTTCCTGCTTTGCGTTATCCGGCCTTGCTGAGGGTAAATCTATTTTGTTTATGACGGGCAAAATCTCTAATCCCTGCTCGATAGCCTGATATGCGTTAGCGACTGTCTGAGCTTCAACGCCCTGAGTTGCATCGACAACAAGCAATGCACCTTCACAGGCAGCCAGTGAGCGCGATACTTCATAGGCAAAATCAACGTGTCCGGGAGTGTCTATAAGATTTAATATATATTTCTTTCCGTCTTTGGCCGTGTAATCCATTCTTACGGGTACAAGTTTTATTGTTATTCCCCGTTCGCGTTCAAGAGTGAGGCTGTCGAGGATTTGAGCCTTCATGTCGCGTGATGATATAGTGCCGGTTAATTCTAAAAGTCTGTCGGCCAGCGTTGATTTCCCATGATCTATATGAGCTATTATGCAAAAGTTTCGTATGTTGTTCATTCTTTCACCTCAAGGAGAATAATATCATTGTTTCTTCAGCGTCTTGGAGAAATTTTCAAGGAATGATGATTTTTATATGAAAATTGAAATTGGCATAAAAAAATAATAAGGGATGTGCTATAATAAATCTGCTGAAAATATAGTTTCGCACATGACAGGAGTTGCTTACTCCTATCCCCTTATTTTACGCTTCAATTATATCATAAGGCGGAGGGGATTGGTCATGTGTTATCTTTATTTCAGCAAAACCAAACAGGAGGCAACATAATATGTATAATCGTAAGTTTTTCGCGTTATTCATGTTGGGTATGCTCCTTTTCACAGCCGTAATGTGTACAGGCGGCTGCGGAGGAAGCAGCGGAAGTGAGGTAAGCGTCAATAATGATCCGACACCGAATCAAAGTCCTGACGTTACCCCCGTACCAGACCAGAGTCAGATATATTACACCGTAACATTTGACTCAGACGGCGGAAGCAGCGTAACAAGTCAGAAAGTCCCTGCGGGCGGTACAGTAACGAAACCTGAAAACCCTGTAAAAGAAGGTTATGTGTTTTCAGGCTGGTTCAAGGACAAAGGGCGCACGGTTTTATTCAAGTTCGGCGAAAACGGGGACAAGGTTACGCAGGATATTACGCTTTATGCACGGTGGCTTGACACTGACATTTTCATTGCCGAATACTCTCTCAGCGAAATCGTCATAGGTTATGCTGACGGCGACAACCCGAAATACGTTACACAAAATCTGACGCTCCCTACAAAAATTAACAGCGCGGATATTTCGTGGTCAAGCAGTTCGGGGGCAGTAGCTACGGACGGTACTGTAACGAGGCAGGCTGAAGACACAGACGTAACATTGACGGCAACGGCAAGTTACAACGGGAAATCAGCAGAGCCTAAGACGTTTGAGCTTCGGGTAATCCGCAGACGCACACGAGATAACAGCGCAATCAAAGTACTAAGCATTGAGGAAGCCTCAAGCGGAGACATCGGGATAACACGCAATGATTCTGGAGATATTACAGAAATTGAGGGGCAGTACGTCAGCTTTGATATTCGGAATGCCGATGATGCTCTCGATGCTGTTACGGTTCTCCGTGATGAACTTGGGATGAGGAGTCCAGATAAAGAGCTTAAAACATTTCTCGCAACTTCCAACAGTTACGGGGCTGAATACTCGTTCCAGCAAATGTACAAAGGCGTGAAAGTATACGGGCGCAGTTTGATGGCCTCTGTTAATGCTTCAGGCAGGGGAGATTTCATGCATTCGAGCATTCTTGCGTCAAATATTCTTGACAGCGCGGACATGAAGATTAATCTTACGGCCTCGCAGGCTGAGTCTATTGTTGCCTCTGCGTATTCAGGAGATGTTGAGATTGATACGGAGCGCACAGAACGTATAGTGTATTCTCTTGAGGATTACGCGGATAAACCCGTTTATGCGTATGTCGTGAGAGTTTACGGAACATCAGGAAGTGAATACGCTGATGATGATGTGTTAGTGAATGCTGATACGGGACAGATAATCATAAACATGTCAAACATGGCGTTCAACACTGTGAGCGCAGATGGGAAAAATGAATCCGGAGACACGGTCAGCTTTGATGTTTTACGAAAAATAGAAATACACAGACGCACAAGCAGTATCCATTATGTAATGTATGATCCCAAACTCCATGTTGAAATTAAAGAGAATATTTTGTCCCCTGTTAAAAGTCTTACCAACACTTGGAATGATCCCGTAGCAGTGTCCGCGTACACTAATATGCGAGACATTATGAAGTGGTGGAAAAACCGTTTCGGCAGAGATTCTCTTGACGGCAAAGGCGGAAAGGTCGAAGTTATTGTTCACGCCTATGATTTAGAAATCCTTAAAGGGTTAAAACTCAGCATCGGAAAAAGTAATGCCGCTTGGAATCACGGACTCCAACAGTTATGGATCACGGATAAAAAAGACGATTACAGGTACACCGAAGCATTTGACATTGAGGTTCTGACGCATGAAACGACTC
The DNA here is from genome assembly GCA_905233565.1 of uncultured Synergistales bacterium. GTDB lineage: Bacteria > Synergistota > Synergistia > Synergistales > Aminobacteriaceae > JAFUXM01. The sequence continues at coordinate 109,421 of CAJOCL010000005.1, read as the reverse complement.
ATGCCGTGTTGCAATACATTGCTTCTTGCTGTCTTGCTGGTACTAACAATATTTATGTCAGCAGTTTAAATGAAGGATATGCTGATATATTCGCCTGCATAAAAGCAGAAGATTGGCGACATGGCGGGTATTCAGGTATCGTGGCATACGGAGAAAATTTCGAGTGCTACAGAGACTTAGCAAATCCATATAACGAAAACTCGTTGGCAGGATACCAACTAAAAGTTCTCAAAAAAAATCCTAAGCAAGATGCACACTTGTTCGGATTATTATTCGTTGGTCATGTTGCCTACCTCATGCACAAGGATAATAATCCTGCAAACGGCCTGACTTGGGACGAACTTGGAAAAGTCTGGTACGAGTCTATGCACATGGGACTTGACGCTACCTCAAATTTCTATGATGTCCGAAGGTGCGTAATCTGGGCTGCGATGAAAATCAACTTGTCCGCCGAAAAACTCGCTGCAATCAAAGCCGCTTTTGATAAAGTTGGGATCGAGGCTCAAGATGCAAATTTCGGAACAATATACGGCACTGTCAGGGACAAAACAGATCCGAACAAAGTGCTTGAAGGTGTCAGCGTAACAGCCTCCGAGAAAAAACTACGGAACGGCAAAATCAAGTCTGTACTGGCTGGAAGAACATTTACTGACGCTCAAGGGAAATACGCAATATCGCTTGAAGCAGGAAAATATATCCTGAGTTTCGACAAGACCGGCTATATTTCAGAGTCCATTGATGTCGCAATAGTGTCATCTGAAGATGTGAGCGCGGACAAGACTCTGACTCCTTCTGAGATTTCACTTAGCGGAACAATTCGGAACGCTTCCGACAACTCATACATAGCCGGAGCAGCTGTCAGGGTTCGCAGGACAGGCAGCGATAAAAATCTGAAATCAACCACAACAGACGTAAACGGGCTGTATTATTTCGATCTCACAGGACAAGAAATTGGAACTTACACAGTAACGGCTTCAAAGGAAAAGTATAAGTCCAACTCCGTTGAAATAGTTATCCATTTGGGTGATGTTATACAGGACTTGACACTTGAGCCTGAGAGCGAGGATATTCCTGTTTCGGATGATATTCCCGCCTCAGATGATGTCGTTTTGGAAAATATTCCGATTGATGAGGCGCATTTCCCGGATGAGCTGTTTCGCAGGTATATCAGCGAAGAAATTGACACAGACAAAGACGGCATTCTCAGCAGAACAGAAATAGAAAATACGACAGAAATAAATGTATTCCACTATGGCTACTATGGTATTAACTCATTGCAAGGAATTAAGTATTTCGTAAACCTGAAAACCCTAGTCTGCGAAGGGAATAACTTGACAGACTTGGATGTGAGCGGTTGTACTGACCTGCAGGAGCTATCATGTGGAGAAAACCAGCTTGCCACTTTGAATATCAGCGGGTGTACCGCTTTGTGGATTCTTGATTGCTCCTATAACAAGCTGGCTTCACTAAATGTAAGCGAATGTACCGCCTTGCAGCAATTATATTGCTATGATAATCAACTTACCGCATTAGATGTGAGCAACAAAACCAAACTGGAGACTCTGGGCTGTACGGGCAACAGACTTACTACGCTGAATGTGAGCAATGATACTGCTTTGCGAAGACTTTGGTGCAAAGAAAATCAGCTTACAGCCTTAGACCTTAGCAGTTGCCCTAACATTGATCGCAACGATGTTTACTGCGACAACGGCGTAATCATAACTTGGCCTTCAAGCGCAATGTCATCAGCCTATGCCCCTCCCGCCTCACAATCTGGCTTATCATCGGCGAACGACTCCACCGTAATCCTAGCAGTCCTCCCGGCCTTCACTCCATCAGCCACAGGCACATATTCATTCACCGTACAGCTCAACGTGACTCCACCGGAAGGCTTACCGCTAGTGCTTCTTGCGGACTCTGAAGATCTCGATGCATCATTCACATTCACAGATTCAACTGACGTTGTTAGACTCTCCGCTGACTTTACCGCCGGAAGGTTCTACGCTCCCGTTGTCGCCACAATACACGAAAATGAAAGTCAAAGCGGAGGCTGTGATGTTGGAACTTGGAGCATAATGATTTTCTTGGCAGGAATGTTCTTTATGAAGAAATAATTTACATGATGTAAGGAATGCAGGAAACGATTCATTATTCCTTGTATTCCTCTACCACTCTAAGCAGTCAGAACAATTCATATCTGCATGGAGCTACATACTATCCGCAAAAAACAAGGTAATATCGTCATAATAAAAGACGGCCTCATTAATCGGGGTCGTCTTTTTCATAATCAATGAAATTATGATTTTTTCACGCTTGAACGCTCTTTCTTAGCCGTGAATTATTTTCCTCTATCATCTGCAAGACCAAATTTTTCACGTCTTCGAGAGTTATTGACTGAGTAGTAGGAATTTCCTTTGCTGCTTCACGTTCCTGCTTTTTACGGCGGATTTCAATATATCCGAATATTGCAGTTATTATTACCAGCCATAAATATATCCCGTTTCGCAAATCATCAATGCGCGTACCAATTCCGTCCATACGCGTGTCGATTCCGTCCATTCGTGTACTTGACTTTGCCTCAACCCCGTCCATTCGTGTATTTAATTTTGCTTCCAGACCGTCAATTTTTGCATCGACTTTTGATTCAAGTCCGTCAATTCGTGTATTTAATTTCGTCTCCAGACTGTCAATTTTCGCATTGACTTTTGCTTCGAGTCCGTCAATTCGTGTGTTTAATTTTGTCTCTAAACTGTCAATTTTTGCGTCGACTTTTGATTCTAAACCGTCAACCCTCGATGACAAAGCCGATATTTTCCCGTCCAAACGTTCGGACAACGCACGAATTTCACCCCTTGTCTGTTCATTCATCAAACGTATTTCAGACATAAAAGCGTCCATTTTTGCCTCAAAAACATCTTTGCGCAGATACACGCTCATATCTTCAGAGACAGCCGCATTACAGGCCGGTACAAATAAAAGCAGCGTTATCAGCGTAAATATTATTATTTTCATAATTATCACTCCTTTATTTTTGAATATTATAACCTCAAAGCCTCAATAAAAAATGCTCCCCATATCTCAGAGGAGCATTATCATTAACGTACTCTAAAACTCTACGACAATACGCTTAAATCTCCGACTTCACGGAAAAGATTATTGCATTCCGTAAGAACCGCAAGCCTGTTATTCCTTATATTTTCGTCCTTATCCATGACCATGACGTCATCAAAGAACTTTGCAACAACCGGCGACAATTCCGCGAGCATCTTTGCCAGCCCTGCCCAGTCATAAGCCTTTACAGCTTCACGGACAGGATTCTCAAGCCTCATAATTTCAGAATACAGATTCTTTTCAGCTTCAGCCGTCATTAACGCCTCATCAGGTTTTACGCCCTTAACTGATTTAGCGTTTTTCTGAAGAATATTCTTGACCCTGAGCGCGGAACCCGCAAGCCCCGTGAACCAGCTCTCAGATTTTACGCTGTTTAACGTCTCAATTAATTTCATGGCCTGATACGGTACATTACCGGCTACGCTTATTCCAAGTGTTACAAGTTCAAAATCGTAGCCCTTTTCGCGCAGTTGTCCGTGCAGCCTCTGTCTCATGAAATCAAGTATTTTTGCTTTCATTTCGTCGTCAACTTCGTTGATCCTGCAGGCCTCCGAAACAGTTTCGGCCATGTCAAAATTATATTTCCTCGCAAAAAGTATCTCGTTTATGCACCTCGCAGCACGTCTCAAGCCGTAAGGATCCTGCGTACTCGTAGGCTCAAGCCCGACCTTATGGCAGGCGGTTATTATGTGTACCCTCTCGGCAAGCCCAAGCAATGCACCGACATCATCGCTCGGCGTAATCCCCGAAGCCGTCAGAGGTAAATACTGCTCATAAAGCGCGAGTGAAACTCTCGGGTCTTCTCCTGCACATTTAGCGTATTCACGCCCCATTACTCCCTGAAGGTCAGTAAATTCAAAGACCATTGACGTAACTAAATCAGCCTTTGATAAATAAGCCGCCCTGTCAACAAGTGAGGCAATATTTTTCATTCCGTATTTTTCGCAGAACCATAAGGCAAGTTTCCGGGTAAGCATGACTTTGTCGTATACGCTGCCGAGTTTTTCCTGATATGTTACGTTTTTGAGCCTGTCGACATATGAAACAAGGGGAATCTTTCTGTCTTCCTCCCAGAAAAACGCAGCATCTTCAAGTCTTGCGCGCAACACTCTCTCATTTCCCTCGCGTATAACTCCCATGTCGGGAACAAGATTATTGCTGACTCCGACAAAATAATTAGCAAGTTTCCCGCCTTTATCTTTATTTCTTACGGCTAAATACTTCTGATTTTTTTTCATTGAAGTAGTTAAAACTTCCTCCGGGATTTCTAAATAACGCTTGTCAAACGAACCTGCAAACGGAACGGGATATTCAACAAGATAAAGATTTTCTTCAAGAATATCTGCATCCATTTCAACTTCAAGATTCCCGTCAAAATCCCTTTGAAGTGCCGCTATTGCCGTCTTCATTTTCTGGAGGCGTTTTTCCTGGTCAAGAATTACGCTGTTGTCAAAAAGAACGTCAAGAAATTCTGAAGCGTCCTTTATATCTATGGCCTTATGACCCATAAATCTATGACCTGTCGTCCTGCGTCCTGACTGAACACCGCCGTACTCAAATTCTATAACTTTATCATCAGCAAGTGCCGTAATCCACCGTATCGGCCTCGCAAATCTTACGCCCGACCTGTCCCAGTACATGCTCTTCGGGAATCCTAATCCGGAAATTAATCCCTTCATTATTTCGGGCAAAACTTCAACAGCTGCCTTGCTTTCCTGTTTTATCTCAGCGGCTATATATTTAACTCCGTTGATCTCTATTTCTTTCAGCTGATCGGGAGATACTCCCTTGCTTTTTGCGAAACCCGTTGCAGCCCTCGTAAGTTCGCCGTTTTCGTCATAAGCCGTTGAAACCGGAGGCCCTTTCAGCATATCAACCTGTTCTGTCTGTTTTTCGCTGACTCCCGTTAAGATTAATACAAGCCTTCTCGGTGTTGCGTAAGTCTTTGCGTCCTTGAATGTTATTCTGTTTGCTGAAAATGAAGCCTCAGCGTTCTTTTTCAGCGCATTTAATGAATCAGGAATAAATCTCGATGGTATTTCTTCCGTTCCGATTTCAAGCAGTACATTTTTTATGGCCATTTTGAATTATTCCCCCAGTTCCTCGAAAAATTTTCCCGTCTCGTTCGTGAATTTTTCCATTAACGGGAAGCCCATTTCCTCGCGCTGTTTCCTGTAAGCCTCAGCACATCTGCAGGCCAATGCACGGACACGCGAAATATAGCCCGTCCGTTCGGTTACGCTGATTGCGTTACGGGCATCAAGAAGATTAAAAGTGTGAGAGCTTTTCAGGACATAATCATATGCAGGTAGTACAAAACCGGCATCGAGTACCCTTCCGGCCTCTTTTTCGTACATGTTGAACAGCGTGAAAAGCATATCAGTATCAGCAATTTCAAAATTATAATGTGAGTGTTCGATTTCACCCTGAAGATGAACATCGCCGTACGTAACTTTTCCGGCCCATTCCAAATCGTAAACGCTGTCAGCCTTTTGAACGTACATTGCAATTCTTTCAATTCCGTATGTTATTTCAGCCGGTACGTTCTCCATGTCAATACCGCCTAACTGCTGAAAATATGTGAACTGTGTTATTTCCATTCCGTCAAGCCAGACTTCCCAGCCCAAGCCCCAAGCACCCGTTGAAGGGTTTTCCCAGTCGTCCTCAACAAATCTTATATCATGCTCATCTGGATTTATGCCTAAACTTGCTAGGCTTTCTATATATAAATCCTGAATATTTGCCGGTGCAGGCTTTATTATGACCTGATATTGATAATAATGCTGAAGTCTGTTCGGGTTTTTCCCGTATCTTCCGTCTGACGGCCTCCGTGAAGGCTCAACGTATGCAACGCGCCACGGTTCAGGCCCTAAAACGCGCAGAGCCGTCGCAGGGTTCATAGTCCCCGCGCCGACCTCAATATCATATGGCTGCTGAACTACACAGCCCTGACGAGACCAGAAATTTTCCAGTCTGAAATATATTTCCTGAAAGTTCAAGTTTTCGATGTCTCCTTTCGTGTTTTTACTGTTTGCGGGATGCAAGATGTGTATTTCCGGCCAAATAAGGGATCGGATCGACTTTTACGTTATTAACCCTTACTTCAAAATGAAGGTGGTTAGCCGTTGAACGCCCTGTACTTCCGACATAGCCTATAATCTGACCCTGCATTACTCTTTGACCCTGAATGACCGCAACGCTCAGGCAGTGTGCATAAAACGTCTGCAGTCCATCGCCGTGATCCATGAGTACGAAATTCCCGTAACCTCTGAATCCCATTGTTGAATTATTTCCCGTCCTCGTAACAACTCCGTTTCTTGATGCCCTTATCGGCGTACCTGCAGGCATTGGAATATCAATACCCTGATGTTTGTGTTTGCCGCGCCATTTTCCGAAAGGCGACGAGATTTTTCCGTCAACAGGCCAGAGCATTTTTCCGGCAAGATTCCCCATGTTTATTATGAAGGGATCACGTGCGCGCTGTCTGGGCGTTAAATTATAGTGAGGCAGATAACTTGGAGTTGCACCGAACGTGTGATCTAAATCCGCAAGGCTCGGCCTTTTCGGTGCTGCATTCTTCGGAAGCTGGACGACCTCGACTTTATCGCCCGAAATGACAAGACGCATAGGGCCTTTTGAGGGGTCTCCGTTCGGCGAAAGTATGATTATCGGATCCATTAAACCGGGAATATCATTTTTCGCTGATTTTCTGGGAGTGCTTGTTAAAATTTTGTCGGGTTTTGCCGTGTTTGCGATGACTTTCGCAGGGTCAGGCCTCTCCTGAGTTCTTACAGGGGCGGGCTTATTCTGCACCGTCTGCACTGTCTGAACGGGCTGTAATTCCTGAGTTTCGGGCTTTGTCTGTGCCATAACGGGCGCAGGAGCAGGGGCAGGAACAGGATTAGAAGCAGGGAGATTTCTTGCATCTGTCCTTACTTCGTCCCTTAACTGTGCTATTAATTCATCATTAGTCTTCTGAGGCTCTTCGGGTTTAATTTCCGGCTTGACTTCAGGAACTGTTACGGGAGCAGGCGTTACGGGTGCTGCAGGCGTTACGGGCGTTAATGGTGCCGGTGCCTGCATTGTCTGCGTCGTCTGTGTTGTCAGTGTTTCATTTGAAGCTGCACGCTTTGCGGCGGCGGCACTTGTTACGGGGACTAACGCTGTCGGTTTCCAAGCCCCTCGATTCTGCCATATTGCCAGCATATCAGCATGATTAGCCGGAAGATATAACGACTGGCCGGGCTTTAAGTCATTGCTTTCAACGCTGTTTGCCCATAAAACGTCAGCAACCGTAATATTATGCAGCATACAGTACTTGCTCAATTCAGCAAGTCCCATGTTAATATCATCAGTAAATACTAACTCTTTCCATTTAGCGGCGTATACCGTCCCCGAAAATGTCATTATGATTAACGTAATTAATGCAAATTTCTTTAACTTGTTCAACTTAATCAGTCCCCCTTAAACTCTTTCCGTTACTATTCTGAATCCTGCCTTGCCTAATTCCTGCCTTATATTGACAATCTGTTCACTGTCTCTTGTCTCCAAAGCAAGTTTCAGGAAGCATGAATTTATAGCCATGTTAGTATCGCCGTGATCGTAGTAAACTGATACAACATTGGCACCGCATGAGGCTATAATCTCTGATACCTGCTGAAGCTGTCCGGGCTTGTCAACAAGTTCAATCGTAAGATTAACATTCCGCCCCGTCATCATTAGACCTCTTGTAATGACGCGTGAAAGTATATTAACGTCAATATTTCCGCCCGAAACAACGCAGACCGCCTTTTTACCCTCAATAGGCAGCTTATGGAACATGGCCGCCGCTACGGGAACGGCTCCTGCACCTTCGGCAATGAGCTTCTGTTTTTCGATTAACGCGAGAATTGCGGCAGCGATCTCATCTTCCGAGACGCAGACAACATCATCAACGTAGCGCGAAATTATATCGTATGTCGTTTCGCCGGGATTTTTGACGGCTATACCGTCAGCGAATGTCGATACGCTTTCAAGTGTTTTTCTTTCGTGTGCATGAAATGAGTTATACATTGACGGTGCGCCCGATGCTTGAACGCCGTAGATTTTTACGCCAGGTTTCAGAGATTTTACGGCGAATGAAATTCCTGAAATCAGACCGCCTCCGCCGACCGGTACTATAATCGCCTCAACGTCTTCAAGCTGATCAAGAATTTCAAGCCCTATAGTTGCCTGTCCTGCAATGACGTAATCATCATCATACGGGTGAATGAACGCCGCGCCAGTCTCCTGGACTATCTGAACGGCTCTGTCATGTGCATCGTCATACGCCCCCTTGACAAGTTCAATATTTGCACCGAGCCTTCTGGTACTTTCAACTTTCATTACGGGGGCACTGTCAGGCATACAGATTGTTGACGCTATGCCCTTTCTTGTTGCGGCCATTGCTACGCCCTGAGCATGATTGCCGGCTGAACAGGCCACTATCCCTTTTGACTTTTCGTCATCACTGAGCTGCGAAATCTTGTAATATGCTCCTCTAAGTTTGAAACTTCCTGTTACCTGTAAATTTTCCGTTTTCAAATAAAGGTTATGTTCCTCGCTGAGAAGGGGAGCGGCGATTAAATCAGTCTTTCTTGCACATTCCCTGAGAACATAAGCAGCATGGTAAACTTTATCTAACGTAAGCATACTTTAATTTCTTTATCCTCTACATTCATAATTAATCACACCTCGCAAATTTAATGGTATTAGTATACCGCAATTTTGCCGAATTTTTGCAGGAAAAATTTTAATGTCCGTGAGGCTTGAGATTTAACATTGCTTTTTCATAGACTAAATCAGACTGCAGCATTACGCAAAAACACGCGCTTAACGGGATAACTGCGAGCCATATTGTACGCTCCATTAAATAAGGCCCCAAAGCCGTAACGGTAAGACCGCCTAAAAAAAACGCAAAAATAATCTTTATATGTTTCAGCATTTTTTCACGCGCTTCATTTTCCTGTTCATGGTGGCGGATTATACGGGCTATGCTGATTCCTATCTGTCTGACATGATTTGTCATGAACGTTGTAGCCATCGGGACGCCCTCAGCCTGCCTGAAAGTGTTGAACTGCATTGCACATAAAAAATTAATTATTACCTGCGAAATCTGATCCGGCCATGTAAATGGTATGAATCCGACAATGAGCAGCGTTACAATCTCAATGCCGACTAAAAGAGTATCCCATCGGATGAATTTTTTGCTTCTTACTTTCTGCGGGAGTATTTCGGATATTATTGTCCCCAGAACATACGCGCTGAACGGTATAATGTAATACAAAGCAGCCCTGAAGTTACGGCTTCCGAACGCAGCGGCCATTTTTACAATGTTGCCCGTCTGGGCGTTTGAGAATACACCGCCCCTTAAATTATAGGTGTAAAGCCCCATCATTCCGCCGGCAATCGTGAGAAGTTCAAAAATATAATACTTTTCACAGGTTAAATAATATTCCCTGTGCAATTCTTTATGTAACTCCTTGTGCTGTTCAGTAGCAAAGTTATTGTTATCCGGCATTTTTAACACAGCCTTTCTTAAACGGACATTTTGAGCAGTGATTAAGATTTGGATTATACGGCCCTGATGCGCAAATTTCAGAAGCACGTATAATTCTCTCCCGTATGTCATCAAAGTTACTAACAGTCCTGTTTAACGTCTTATTCTCACGCAGTAAGGCAATACAGGCGTTTACGCTGTCAAGATTCTTTTTCATGTGAATAATGTACGCGTAAAAATCCATTTGTGATTCATAAAGGCCGGGAGGAACTCTGTTTATCTCCGTAATCTTGTAGTCAATAATGTCTGAACCGTCTACAACGTCAACAGCTCCTGACATTATCGTTTTGCCGTTAAGCCATTCCCTGAACCTGTATTCGCGCTCAATGTTATTCTTACTGCGCAGTTTAACGCCCAATTCACTGTCAGCAAAATTCATCAGCCATTCTTTTAGGCTTGATTTATTATCCTTGTCATTTTTCCGCCACATATCACGAAGGTAACCCGGAAGAAGCGTAATTACTTCCTTGTTATGAAGATAATAATCAAGTTTCGACATGTAATCTTCATCATTAACGGACGGCCAGCGGGTTAAAATCCAGTGTGCAAGGCTGCCGAGTTCCGAGCCGCCTATTACATCGTCATTATTTTCACGGTCTACGTGTTCCCATTCAAGTTTCAAACCCTGACGGTATTTGCGCCTCCATGCGTAAGGGCAAAATTCATAAAGCGCGAATGAAGTTGCGGAAATCTGGCGCAATGAAATTTCAGGATTGACGATTTTAACGGCAGTGAAGGATTTATTTTCAACCTTAACACTTGAAGATATAATTTTTGCACCGTCATTGATATTTACATATTCTTTAATATCATCAATATCATTCATATTTTGTGTATTGTCCAGCATTAATTTTGTCCATGTGCTTTTAGGGGCTTCAGATTTTGACGTGAGTATACCGCAGAATATTAAACTGTCCTGAGCTCTGGTGCAGGCAACATAAAATAACCGTTCTTCCTCTTCTGAGTCTCCCTGTTCAGATAATAATTTATCCCAGTCGGAAAATTTGAGCTTTGTATTTTTTGCTCCGCACTCATCAGGTAATGACTTCATGACGATACCGAGTTCACGCGAGGCATTCAGTGAAGTGCTGTCGCTCCTTGCCCCCTTCCTGTCTTCAAATATAACAGTAACGGGGTATTCAAGACCTTTTGCAGAATGGACGGCACCGAGCCTGACAGCGTTTTCACCGTCATCATGCCATGCAGGTTCTTCGTATGATGACTGATTACGGACTGAACGTGTCAGATATTCGGCACATGAAACAAGGCTCGATGTTCCCGAAGACTGAAATTCACGCGCAATATTCAAAGCAAGCCTGACATTACGCAAGACCCTAAGACGGTCATTAGGCTTGTAACATGAAAGCCATTTCCTGTTGCTGTCAATAATTGAAAGTATGCCCGCTGCCCCTTCGTTTTCACCGACAATTGAGAGGCGTTCAAGATATGAATATGTATCGTGGAGATTATCACGGATTAAATCAACCGGCCTATGATTATCATCAATTAACGTTAAACATTTTGTTACCGCGTCATCTTCACTTGTTCCCGAAAACGGGGACATAAGCCAGCCAGTAACCGAAAAATCATCGTTCATGTCGGCAGCAGCCCTCAAAGTGCATACAACGTCGCCGATTTCGCCCCTGCTGAAATAATCGCTGCTCCTGTCCTGCACTGAAGGTATATTGAACTTCTCCAAAGCCTCCTCGAGAATGTCAAAACAGCCCCGCCCGCGTGATAATATAGCGAAATCCGAGAATTTTACGGGGCGTATTGTTTTCCCTTTCTTGTCCCAGACCGTACAGCCTTCAGTAACCCATGAATTTATTTTTTCTGCCAATTTTTCAGCGAGTGCCTTCTTTGTGTCCTGAATTTTTGAATCGCTTTGACTTTGCGCAAGAATAATCCTGAAATCCGGCATCGTTCCCGAATTGCGCTCATCGTCAGAATTTGCTGCTTTAAGGGGATTATATTTAACATCTCTCATTGATTCTAACCTGCTTATACCGTTTAGCCATAAAGACGAAAAAATCATGTTTATTTTTGTTAAAAGCGATTCCCTTGTCCTGAAACTTTCATCGAGATGAATATTTTGTGTCCCGTCACGTCTGCTTATCTCTGCAAAAAGTGAAGGATCGGCGTGTCTGAATCTGTAGATTGACTGTTTGGGATCTCCGACAGCAAAAAGTTTTGATTTTCCGCCGTATTTGTTCAGGGCTTCAATCATTTTGAACTGCAAAGGGTCAGTGTCTTGAAACTCGTCAACAAGTATATATTTGAAAGTCCTGCGTATGCCGTTCTGTTCAACGGCCTTTCTGGCATGAAGTATCATATCTGAAAATGATAATACTTTTCTTTTTGATTTCATCGTGTCCCACATTCCCCACGAAACAGCACAGAATTTCATGAGGGTTTTTCGCATTTCCTTTTCTTCATCTGCTAAAGCAGCATCAAAATTTTCCGTTACGTTCCTGACTGCAGGTGATTGAGTCTTCCTCCAGTCTCCAAGCGTCATGCCTAAATATTGTCCGAGTGTTGCGAATGGTTCGCCCTTATTGGCTTTTATATCATTGTCGATGAGTATTCGTTTATAAAAGTGCTTTAACTCTTTCTCATTTTCGGGGCTTGCTGATTGCTGCCATGACATTAAATCATTAAGTATTGCGCCCGTACCTTCAGGATTTTTTGCCTTTGGAAGCTGCATATTAAAAAACGTGTTCCATACTTTCAGCCATTCAGATTTAAGAATATCTTTTACAAGACCGCTTGAACGTTCAATCAGTTCTGAGTCATTTTTTGCCCATTCCAACATCTCCTCCCATGATCTGCCGGAAGAGGCGTGAAGTTCTGCCGTTTCACGGGCAAAAATGCTGAGGGCTGACGCGCCCCACTTCCCTACAGCATAGGTCATGCGTTCATCATTATCAAGGGACTTTGCATGTTTTAGCAGAACACCGCCGTAATTCCCTGCAAGCCTGCCCAATTCCGAAAACTCTGCGGCTTTTCGTATATCTTCCCAAAATTCCTGCTCCTGATGATCCGTTATTACTGACGCTCTCGGGTCAATGTCAAGCGATAAACCTGACTCGCGTATTAATCTCGTCGCAAATGAATGTATTGTTGAAATCCATGAATCACTCAAACCGTCAAGTATTTTCTGTTTTCTTTCAGCATCCTTAAAATCATTCAGTGCCTGAGTTAATCTCGCTTCAATACGCGCCTTCATCTCTCCTGCTGCTGCGTCAGTGTAAGTCAAAGTCAGAATGTCAGAAGGCAGTAATTCATTATCTTCAAGCAAAAGCCTTAAATAACGTTCTGACAATACCCAAGTTTTTCCCGTTCCTGCTCCTGCCTCTACGGTTATTATTTCTGAATCAGCGTTATCAGCGTTTATTGCGTCCCGCTGTCCTTTAGGGGTTTCAGCGGGTAATGAATAATTCAACGTAAAAAGCTCCTTATTTATAATATTTACTAATTATAATAAAAAACTCCGGCAGAGAAATTCAGCCGGAGTGCAGATATATACACGCAGATCGATTTATGCAGTTTTCACTTTTTCAGTGCTTCCTTCATGTATCTGTCTGAGGATTTCAACGGCAACTTCAAGGGCTTTTTTCCCGTCTCCTCCCCCGACAACAGGCGGCCTGTGTTCGCGCACACATCTGACGAAATCAGCAAGTTCGAGCTTCAGCGGCTCACTCTTCGGGAAAACGGGAGTTTCACGGATTTCAACCTGACCTTCAGGATTGTTTACACAGCGCGAAATTTGAACAGTCTGCTGTTCGTAATTAACCGTAATTTGTCTCTCACGTTCAACAACTTCAAGCTGACGGCATTTTTTCTGGGCGCATCTCGATGTCAGTATATGCGCTACAGTTCCGTCCTCAAAAGTTATATGGGCGTCCGCAATGTCCTCATGGTCAGTGAAGACACATGCACCAGTTGCCGCAATCCTCGCAATCTTTGAAGGAACGAGAGACATCACTATGTCAATATCATGTATCATTAAATCAAGGACAACTCCGACATCGTTAATTCGGGGCGTGAAAGGCGCAGTACGTCTTGCGTCAAGGTATACCGGCTTGCATGGTATCTGTGAAATGTAACGTATTGCACTGTTGAAGCGTTCGATATGTCCGACCTGAAGTACAAGATTTTTTCTGTCGGCAATCTCCAAGAGTTCGCCGGCTTCTGAAGGTTTTACAGTTACGGGTTTTTCAACGAGTACGTGAATACCTGCCTCAAGTGCCGTCTTTGCGATTTCGTAGTGCTGGCTTGTCGGAACAACAATCGATATTGCGTCCGGTGATTTACGGTGTATTAACTCCTCAAGCGACGAATAAGCCGGAACGCCTAAATGTTCCCCGATCATTCTCGCCCTGTTCAAATCGCTGTCAGCAACTCCTACAAGATTCGCATCAAGAAGCTCCGTATATATCCTCGCGTGATGCTGACCTAAATGTCCGACACCTATAACTGCAACTCTCTCTGTCATGATAAAAAATCCTTCCCCCGTAAAAAATACTTTCTTTAATCTCTAATAAATACTTATCACACAATACGTATTTTTTGTGGCATAATAATACGAAATTTAATCAGGAGGAAAAATTAAAAAATGACAAAACAGGAAATTCTCGCAAAAGTCAACGAGCTTATCGCAGCCCCTTCAGTCTGTGAAAGCGTCAAAAAAGCCGCTGAGGCATACGCAAAATCTCAGGACAAGAAAAACGCCGATGCTCTTGTTAAAGTTCTCGAAGCTGAAGTCTGCACGATTGATGAATCTATAGGGCTTTTTGAATCGGAAACGGGCGCAAAAATTTTCGGGGCTGAAAAAGCTAAGGAAATGGCCGAAAACGGAAAGAAATTCAAGGCAGCAGGAAATAAATACTGTTTCTGCCCGGCTTGTCAGGCAGGCAGCGTAATCTGGGAAAACAGAGACGCTCTGTAAAAACACCGCCGCTACAATCAGCGGCATTTTTTATATATATAAAGGGATCATAAATGTTCAGGTTCAATCAGGAAAAAATATATTTCTTTGACGGCGCAATGGGTACGATGTTACAGTCAAGAGGCTTGAAACTCCGCGAAATTCCCGAAATCTTAAACTTGACTAACCCTGAGTTAATAAAATCCGTTCATATTGAATATATAAATGCCGGTGCCGATTTCATAACAGCAAACACTTTCGGCGCAAATAAATTCAAACTCAAAAATTCAGGTTACACCGTAAAAGACGTAATAACTTCAGGTCTTAAAATTGCCCGTAATGCTGCTGATGAAAGAAATTCAGACGGGAAAAATGTTTATGTTGCTCTCGACATAGGATCAACGGGGCGGGTTATGTACCCTTCAGGAGATGCCTCGTTCGATGAAATTTATGACGCTGTATCTGAAATGGTCATTGCAGGGAAAAATTTATGTGATGTAATTCTCCTTGAAACTTTCACGGATTTATACGAACTTAAAGCGGCTGTCCTGGCAGCAAGGGAAAATTCAACGCTTCCGATATTCGCCACAATGAGTTTTGAGGAGTCAGGCCGTACATTCTTCGGGGCAAACGTTGAGGCGGTTTCAGCAACTCTTGAGGGTTTGGGCATTGACGCTCTGGGCGTAAACTGTTCTCTTGGCCCCTCGCAGTTATTGCCAATTGTTGAACGCTTCTGTTCATGTTCGCATATTCCCGTAATGGTACAGCCTAACGCAGGATTACCCGTTATGAGGGACGGAGTATCATACTATGATGTAAAGCCTGAAGAGTTCGCCGAAATATCATGTAAATTTGCTGAATTGGGCGTTAATATTCTCGGCGGCTGCTGCGGAACTACTCCAGAACACATAACGGCCATGAAAAATGCCGTAATCAAAAAAACTTCAGGCCGTTCAAAAAAAAGAACCGTTCAAGATTTAACAATTGTCTGCTCACCGTCAAAAGTCGTAACATTCGGCGGTAAATTCGTAGTCATCGGCGAAAGGTTAAACCCTACCGGCAAAAAAATGCTTCAAAAAGCTCTCAGAGAGGGAAATACTGATTATTTGCTGAAAGAAGCTGTTAAACAGCAGGAACAGGGAGCAGATATTCTTGACTTGAACGCAGGATTGCCGGATATTGATGAACCTGAAGTGTTAAAGCGTTCGTTAATCGAAATTCAGGGCGTTGTCAATCTGCCGGTACAGATAGACAGTTCGGACTACAAGACACTCGAAACGGCTGCAAGAATTTACAACGGTAAACCACTCTTGAACTCGGTGAACGGGAAATCTTCAAGCCTTGAGAATATCTTACCTGTTGCGAAAAAATACGGTGCCTGCGTCTTGGGTCTTACGCTTGATGATAACGGCATTCCTGAAACGGCGGAAGAGAGGCTGTCGATTGCCCGCAGAATTGTCGAAGCTGCGGAAAGCATGGGCATTGAAAGAAGAAATATTTTGATTGACTGCCTGACTTTGACGGCATCGGCTCAGCAGAAATTAGTTCCTGAAACACTGAAAGCAGTAAAATTAGTCAAAAATGAGCTTGGAGTCTCTACAGTTCTCGGATTGAGCAACGTTTCTTTCGGGCTGCCCAGAAGGTCGCTTGTCAACAGAACTATGATGATCGCTGCGATAATGCAGGGGCTTGACGGGGCTATAATAAATCCCGGCGATACTGACCTGAAAGAGACTTTATACGCTTGGAACCTGCTTTCAGGCGGTGAAAAAGAAATGCAGGATTATATATCTTATTGTGAGCTTCATTCAGCACCGCTACAGCCTGTAATTAAACAGGAACAACAGGGAAAACAGGAAGTACACGAAAAACGGGAAATACAGGAGGGGTTAAACGCTTCAATCATAAAGGGTCTGAAAGATGAGGCAGCTAATATAACGCGCGAAATGCTGAAATCTTCAAAGCCTCTTGAAATAATTGAAAATAACATAGTACCTGCGCTTGATACTGTCGGAAAGGATTACGAGGCCGGGAAATTATTTCTCCCTCAGCTCATAAAATCCGCTGAAGCCGCTAAATCTGCCTTTGAAGTCTTATCGCTCTCAATGGAAAATGAAAACTCAGAAAACGCAGGAAAAGCTAAAGGCCCTGTCATTCTCGCAACCGTTTACGGCGATGTCCATGACATAGGAAAAAATATAGTGAGAACTATTTTTGAAAATTATAATTTTGACGTTATCGACTTGGGCAAAGATGTTCAGCCGGAAAAAATTGTCGAGGCCGTAATCAATCGCGGCGTTAATGTCGTCGGCCTGAGCGCGTTAATGACTACGACAGTTACAAGCATGAAGGAGACCATAACGAAATTAAAGGCTTCATGCCCTGATGTCAAGATCATTGCAGGGGGCGCAGTCCTTACGCCTGAACTTGCAAATTATGCAGGTGCTGACTTCTACGCTAAAGATGCTATGGAAGGTGTCAGGATTTTAACGGGGCTTCTCGGTTGATATATAACGTATTTAATTCATATTGTCAGGAGTGAAATTGTTAAATATATTCTCACAGTAGGAATATTATGAAAGATTAATTCAAAGGGGGATTTATTTTCCCCCTAATTTTCTGCATGATCAAGCCTGAAGCCTTTATCAATCCGTTTCATTGAAATTATTGCCAACGCGCCATTAAACTGCCGTCAACCCAGAAATCTTTAATTCTTGAAACGGGTACATTAGTCCACTCGCGCCCTGAATTTTCGTAATATGCGCGTATGTTCCAGTTTTCATGCTGTGAAGCATTTCTGATTGTTATTTTCACTTTGTAACCGCTTTCTAGGGGTTTGATATTCAGCTTTCCGCCTCCCGAAGCTCCTTCCTCGCCGGGTATAATCCAGACTTCGCGGAATGTATAGCCGCTGTGATTATGCAGTGTGAAAACTGCTGTGTCGGTTCTGACCGCCGCTGCTGCTGAAAGAACAAGGGCTGCAATTGTCAGAAAAAATATTAACGCTGACTTCCTCATATTAAAATTTCACTCCTAAAAAAACTTAAAGAGGCGCATTCTTACTGTGTTAGGAGCTACACGCGGAAGGTAGGATGAATACGCCTTCACCTCGTTTGTCTGCATTTAGACAGCTATTCCCAACGCGCGTAAAAATTGCGGTCTACCCAAATATCAGTAATTGCTGAAAAACGGATATTACGCCACTCGTGCCAAGTGTCAGCGTAGTAAACACGCAGATCCCAGTAACGCTCATTTCTGCGCGCCCTGCTGACGTTGTTAAACGTAATCTTTGTGTAGTAACCGCTCCTTAACGGACGCATATTAACCCTGTCAGTACTGGCGTGCCATTCTGAATTATTGTGAGGGCTGACCCATACTTCTTTGAAAGTGTATCCGCTGTTGTTGTGAAGTGTGAAGTTGAGGTTAAACTCTGCACTGGCTGCAGTCGCAATGACAGAAATTAAAAGCACCGAAAGCAGAAACTTCTTTATCATCATATGTTCACCTCCTTCACTATACAAACTAACTTCGATACTGTTACTCTAATACCCGATTATGGTATTTTTGCGTATATATTCTTAAAATTTTTTGTTTGTGCTGACTAATTATAACACAATGCAAAAAATTTCAAGCTCTTCAAAAGAGTGTATAATACTGAAAATAAACATTCTGAGAGAGGAATATTAAAACTTGCGTGATGTTATTATCCGTTGTGAAAAATGGCTTCAAAATGAAGTGAAAAGTGCAGGAGCCTCAGGAATAATTCTCGGACTTTCGGGCGGTATCGACAGCTCGGTACTTGCTGCATTGGGTCGCGAGGCTCTGGGGCATGATGGTGTATTGGGCGTTATTATGCCGTGTCACAGCATTAAAAATGATGAGGACGACGCAGTATTACTTGCTGAAACTCTGAACGTTAAACATATGCGCGTTGACCTGTCAGATACTTTTGACGCTCTTTGCAGTTCCATAGGCTCAGAAATCAGCACGCTTTCACTTTCAAACATTAAAGCACGTCTGCGAATGGTTACCCTTTACGCAATCGGGCAGTCTAAAAATCTCCTTGTCTGCGGAACAAGCAACAGATCAGAATATGAAACAGGATACTTCACGAAATACGGCGACTCAGGTTCAGACCTTATGCCGCTTGTAAGTTTTCTGAAACGCGAAATCCGGGCAATGGCAAAAATTCTCGGCGTTCCCGAAAAAATCATTGCTAAGGCTCCCAGTGCCGGCTTAACTGAAGGCCAGACAGATGAGGGCGATATGGGTTTTTCATATGATGTTCTTGATGAATATTTAGCGACAGGGAAAATTGATGATTTTTCAGCAAAAGAAAAGATTGACGCAATGCACAGGCGCAGCGAACACAAACGCAGGGCAGTTCCTATCTTCAGGCCATAATTCATAATTATATTTTTCAGGAGTGATTTAACTTGTCAGGTCATTCAAAATGGGCAAATATTAAGCATCGCAAAGCAGCTCAGGACGCAAAACGCGGAAATTTATTCCAGAAATTAGTACGTGCAATAATTATCGCAGCTAAGGACGGCGGAGGAGATCCGGCCATGAATATGCGCCTTAAAACTGCAATCGAACGCGCAAAGGCCGTCAGTGTCCCTAACGATAATATAACCCGTGCAATTAAGCGCGGAACGGGAGAACTCGGCGACATAACTTATGACGAACTTACCTACGAGGCTTACGGACCTTCAGGAATCGCCGTACTCGTAAACGTCATGACTGATAACAGAAACAGGACAACGCCTGAAATCCGCGCACTTCTCGCAAGGAACGGCGGACAGATGGGCGAGTCAGGCTCAGTTGCCTGGATGTTCGACAGAAAGGGCGTTATTGAAGTAAAAGGCGAAAATCTCGACGAGGACGCTTTAATGACTCTCGGCCTTGATAACGGCATGTCAGACATGGAAGCCGGCGATGAGGGATTCACGCTTTATTCAGAACCTTCAGATTTGGATACGTTACAGAAAGCACTTGAAGAGGCTAAATATGTCGTTGAAAATGCTGAAGTCTCAATGATTGCTAAAACTCCCGTTGAAATTTCCGACGCTGAGGCAGCACGTAAAGTCTTGAGGCTCATTGATGCCCTTGAAGAACATGATGATGTTCAGAACGTTTATTCAAATTTTGAAATCCCTGACGAAATCGCATCACAGATTGAGGACGCTTAATATTTGTGCAGAATTTGTCTGGGAATAGATCCCGGTCTCGCCCGCGTAGGCTACGGGGCCGTGTTGAAAGCCGGATTTGAACTTACAGCACTTAATTACGGCTGTATAACGACAAGTCCGGCAATGTCCTTCACTGAAAGATTATTAAAGATATATAATTCACTTCAGGAGCAAATATTGATAAACAGTCCTGATTTTATTTCGGTTGGTTTATCAGGCAAGGGGCGTTATAATGCTTCTGGCAGCACAGAATAATTTACCCGTCATTGAACCGGCACCGAATCACATAAAATTATTTTTATGCGGAAACGGAAGAGCCGACAAATCAACAATTCAGCACAAAATACGCGATATGCTTTTCCTGAATGAAATTCCCAAGCCTGATGATACGGCTGATGCACTGGCCGCCGCTGTTGCAGGTTTTGCGTTATAAGTCAGTTATACGCAGGGGGTACGGCTCATTATCAAGGGCTTTAATCATTTTTTCAACCGTTAAATTATTCTCAGGGTGCCTGAAATCTGAAGGCAGAATTTCTTTTAACGGAACGAGAACGAATAATCTCTCTGACATTCGGGCGTGAGGTATCGACAAAATCTGAGAGTGAAAAATTAAATCATCAATCATTATTATGTCTATATCAATTTTTCTCGGCCCCCAATGAACTGAAGGGACGCGGCCTATCTCAGTTTCAAAATTTTTAACCGTCTTCAAAATTTCAAAAGGCTCAACAGTTTTTGAAGTTTTGACTTTCAGGCAGGCATTCAAATAATCAGGCTGCTTTACTCCTCCCCATGCGGCAGTTTCAAAAACGCTGCTTTTTGCCGAAATTTCCCCTAACTCCTCAAGCCTCTGTGATGCAGTCCGTAAATTCTGCAATCTGTTGCCGAGATTTGAACCGATTGAAAAATATATATTCATTTTATAGGCTCCCTGAATTATAATGATTAATAATCATATCCACTATTACCGCTAAAATTTTATATTTTCAGGAGGCTTTTAACATGGGTAAATTTGCGTCAGATGCAAAAGAACTGCTCGAAGCAGTCGGAGGCCGTGAAAACATCGCCGCTGTTTCGCACTGTATAACGAGAATGCGTTATGTTCTAGTTGACCCCAAGAGGGCTGACATAAAGCGCATTGAGGCAATAAAGTCAGTCAAGGGAACATTCACGCAGGCCGGGCAGTTTCAGGTGATAATAGGGAATGAAGTTGCTGATTTCTACAAGGATTTCAGCGAAATTTCAGGGGTTACGGGCGTATCGAAATCAGAAGTAAAAAGCATGTCAAAGCAAAATCAAAATATCATTCAACGGCTTATGACATCAATAGCCGAGATTTTCGCGCCGTTAATCCCCGCAATTGTTGTCGGCGGTTTGATTTTAGGCTTCAGAAACGTAATAGACAGCATGGAAATCTTCAACGGTGCAACGCTCGTCAGTCAGAGCCAGTTCTGGGCAGGTGTTGACCATTTCCTGTGGCTGCTCGGCGAAGCTGTGTTCCATGTCGGTATCCCTGTCGGAATATGCTGGACTATCATGAAAAAGATGGGCGGAACTGAAATGTTAGGGCTGATTTTAGGGCTTACGCTTGTTTCTGCCCAGCTTACGAATGCTTACGGCGTTGCTTCTGCGCTTGCAAACGGGACAATAAATCAATGGAATTTCGGATTTATCAAAATTAACATGATCGGTTATCAGGCTCAGGTTCTCCCGGCAATGCTTGCGGCTTTCACCCTTGCTTATCTTGAACGCTTCTTCAAGAAAATAATTCCGCAGGTCGTCCAGATGATTCTTGTACCGTTTTTCAGCCTGTTATTTGCGGTCATGGCCGCCCATTTTGTTTTGGGGCCGATAGGCTGGAAGATAGGATCATGGATTTCAGCGGCTGTTTATGCGGGTATTTCGGGATCGTACAGGGTAATATTCGGGGCGATATTCGGATTTTTCTACGCTCCTTTAGTAATTACGGGACTGCATCACATGAGCAATGCTATTGATATTCAGTTAATTGCTGATTTCGGCGGTACTATGCTGTGGCCGATGATTGCATTGTCAAATATCGCTCAGGGAAGTGCAGTTCTCGGAATGATATTCCTTCAGAGGCGCAGCGCAAAGGCTAAAGAGCTCAACATACCCTCCTGCATTTCCTGTTATCTCGGTGTAACTGAGCCGGCAATGTTCGGCGTAAACTTAAAATACGTTTTCCCGTTCATATGCGGAATGACGGGATCATGTATCGCGGGAATAATCAGCACTGCTTCGAGCGTTACGGCCAGCGCGATCGGTGTCGGAGGCCTTCCCGGCATTCTCTCAATTCAGCCCGGTTCAATATCCATGTTTGCGGTCTGTATGGCTGTTTCCGTTGCCGTTCCTTTTGCGCTCACTTATATTATGGGAAAACGCAAAGGCATTGACAAGGAAGCAAATGAAGAGGCTTTACGGGCTGAAATGGCGGAAAGGGCAAAGGCTGAACATGCTCCCGTTGATTTCATGGCCTTCTTAACGGGAAAAACTGTAGCAATAACTGAAGTTCCTGATGCAACGTTTGCCGAAAAAGTTTTGGGTGACGGCATAGCCATTGAACCTACGGATAATATACTGGTCTCGCCTGTTGATGCCGTTGTCGAACAGACTATGGAGGGCAGCAATCACGCTATCGGCCTCGTTATGTCAAACGGTCTTGAATTATTGCTGCATATCGGGCTTGATACAGTTGAAATGAAGGGCGAGGGTTTCAAGATTCACGTTTCTGAGGGAGACAGGGTTAAAACGGGACAGGAATTAATCACTTTTGACCCCGAAAAAATCAAAGCTGCAGGGCATCCTTTGACAACCATAATGGTAATAACTAACGGTGAAGGCTACGAAAATTTCAGGTTTGATTCAGGGCTTGAAGTCAAGGCTGCCGAGAACGTCATAGCACATGCGGAGTGATTAACAATGCAGGACATTTTCAAGAACAATTCAGCCTATCAGATTTATGTGAAATCATTCTGCGACTCAAACGGCGACGGGATAGGCGACATCAACGGAATACGCTCAAAACTTGACTACATAAAATCTTTGGGCGTTAAATACATCTGGGTAACTCCTTTTTTCTGTTCTCCGATGAACGACAACGGTTATGATGTTTCGGATTACAGGAATGTTAATCCCATGTTCGGAACTATGCAGGACTGTGAAAAAATGATTTCTGAGGCTGACTCTCTGGGCTTGGGATTTCTTTTCGATATGGTTTTCAACCACACTTCAACGGAACATGAATGGTTCAAAAAAGCCCTTGACGGCGACCCCGTTTATCAGGATTACTACCTCTTCAGGGACGGAAAAGAAGGACATCCCCCGACCGAATGGGTCTCAAGTTTCGGGACAAATTCATGGGAATACGTCCCCGAACTCGGGAAATTTTATTTTCACCTGTTCGACAAGTCACAGGCCGATTTGAACTGGAACAATCCGAGAGTACGCGCTGAATTGAAAGACATCGTTAAATTCTGGAAGGATAAGGGCGTTAAGGGGTTCCGATTCGATGTCCTGAACCTGATTTCAAAGCCTGATAATTTTTTTGCCGACACTCCTAAATCAGGCCGCGCCGTTTCTTTCTGCAAGGACGGGCCGAAAGTTCACGAATTTATCAGGGAACTTGTAAGAGATACGGGGATTTCAGAGATGTTCACGGTCGGCGAAATGGCCTCAACGGATATTGAGAACTGCATACGTTACACGAGGCCGGAAAATCACGAACTTTCAATGACATTCAGCTTTCATCATCTTAAAGCTGATTACAAGGACGGCGACAAATGGTCGTTGATGAAGCCGGATCTGTCAAAGCTGCACGATATTTTTTCGTCATGGCAGGAAGAAATGTATTCAAACGGCGGTTGGAACGCTCTTTTCTGGTGCAATCACGATCAGCCCAGAATAGTATCAAGAATGGGAAATGAGGGAACTTATTGGAAGGAGTCAGCAAAAATGCTCGCTACTTTCATTCACCTTTTGAGGGGAACTCCGTATGTCTATCAGGGCGAGGAAATCGGAATGACTAACCCTCATTTCACCGGCATATCGCAGTATAAAGACGTTGAATCGCTGAATTATTATGAAATCATGCTTTCAAGGGGCATGACGGAAGAAGAGGCTCTTGCGGTTCTCGATTCAAAATCACGCGACAACGGGCGGACACCCATGCAGTGGACATCAGGAAAGAACGCAGGATTTTCGGATTCTGACGGCGGAACATGGATAGGCATTCCTGAGAGTTACAAAAAAATCAACGTTGAAGCTCAGGAAAATGACCCGGATTCAATTTTGAATTATTACAGACAGCTGATAAAGCTGAGATTTGATTATCCGGTTATTTCTGACGGTTCAGTGAAATTCCTTGACACGGGAAATTCAAATATTTTCGCCTACGAACGGAGACTGAAATCCCAGAGGCTTGTTGTCCTCTGCAACTTCAGCGGAAACGAAGAAAAAATTTCAAACATTGACGTAAAGGGCGAGATTCTCATCGGCAACTATTCAGGTTCACACAAAATCATGCAGCCTTTTGAAGCACTTGCAATTCTTGAAAAATAAGAAAAACAGAAAATTAAAACTCCCTGCTCAAAAACGGGCAGGGAGAAATTTTTGTAAAAAGAAGAATGTTGCATGAAAAAAATTCGCAAGTAAACGAAGATACTTGTTACTTTTTGTGCAAAATCCACTCACAAAGGAGCCCCGTAGCTATGAACATTGAACTCCAAGTCCCGGCGATCATTCCTGCCAGCATGGCGTAACTGAAAGCCCCGAGAACCGGCCCTCCCCATACGCATAAGGCAACGACGGGGAATAAGGTTGTGAGAGTAGTGTTAATCGTTCTTGCCAATGTCTGATTAAGGGATCTGTTTACGAGGTTTACTATTCCGTCACGTGATAAAGTCCCCCAGTTTTCGCGGACACGGTCAAGAATTATTATCGTGTTGTTCAGAGAATAGCCGACAATCGTTAATATCGCTGCAATAAACGATGATCCGATTTCCATTTGAGTTATGCTGAAAAATCCAAGAGTAACGATAACATCATGAACTAACGGAACAACGCTGACGACTGCAAATCTGAACTGGAATCTCAGAGTTATATAAATCAATATTGCAATGAGAGCTATGGTTACGCCTATAAACGCCTGACGCCTCAACTCTCCGCCGACAACAGGCCCTACCTTCTCAAATCCCGTAACTTTCATGTCAGGATATTTTGCGCTCAGTGCCTTGACTACAGATTCACGGCTCTGTTCAGTGTCTTCATTCGTCCTTATGATTATACCTTTTTCGCCGAAATTCTGTATCATTGCGCCTTTTGCAACTATGCCTGAGATTACGTCCCTGATTTCGGAAATATCAGGAAGTTTTTCAAATTCAGCCTGGATTACGTTTCCGCCCGTGAAGTCGATTCCCAAGTTAAGGCCGCGTGTGAATAACAATGCAATACTGGCAATTACGAGAACGAGGCTGAGAGTCAGTGCAAACTTTCTGATTTTCATGAAGTCTATGTTAAAGTAAAAACTGCTCATCTTCTCACTATCTCCCTTCCGCGCTTAACGAATAACTGCAGTATTGCCCTTGTTACGACTATATTTGCGAAAACGCTGGCTACAAGTCCGACCGAGAGCGTTACGCCGAAGCCCCTCACGGAGCCGGATCCGAAATAGAATAATACAATGGCTGCGATCAGTGTCGTTATGTTGCTGTCAAGTATCGTAACGAGTGCTTTCCTGAAACCTGAGTCAAGAGCTGCCATAGGAGTTTTCCCGGAATTTCTTTCCTCTCTTATGCGTTCATAGATTAAAACGTTCCCGTCAACGGCCATTCCAAGCGTGAGAATAATTCCCGCGATGCCCGGAAGCGTCAGTGTTGCATTAAACGCTATAAGCCCCGCGAATATCAGCAGCACAGTAACGGCAAGAGCTAAATCTGCCGCAAGCCCCCTTAACTGGTAATATATCAGCATGAAGACCAATACCATACCGGCACCGAACAAACCTGCTTCGACACCCTGCTTTACGCTGTCAGCACCCAAGCTCGGCCCCACTGACCTGTTCTCGGCAATCTCAACGGCTACGGGCAAAGCTCCGGCCTTTAACATTATTGCGAGCCTTCCTGCTTCGTCAGCCGTAAATCTTCCCGTAATCTGTGCGCGTCCCCCCGAAATTCTATCCTGAACTACGGGAGCAGAGATTACAACGTTGTCAAGAACTATTGCGAGCTGCTTGCCGATAAGTCTAGCCGTTGCGTTCTCGAAAAGCGTTGCGCCCTCTGAATTAAACTCGATTGAAACGCCCATTCTGCCTAAACTGTCGGGGGCTACTTCAGCGTTTATTAAATCCTTGCCGGACAGTAAAACGGGCCCTAAAAGATAAAATCTTCCGGCCTCTTCTGCAGGTGCAACGATAGAACCCTCAATCGTCTTTGAACGTGCCTGAAAATCCGCGCTTGAATTGCTCAAATCATTAATTGCCTTCTGCCAGCGCTCCTGAGCGTTCACGAACTGTATATCGCTGTCGTAATTGCTCCTGACCGGCGCAGGGGGAGGAGTACCCGTTGAATCCAGGACTTCGCGGAAATCCATTTGCGCCGTCCTGCCGATAAGC
The DNA here is from genome assembly GCA_905233565.1 of uncultured Synergistales bacterium. Taxonomy (GTDB): domain Bacteria; phylum Synergistota; class Synergistia; order Synergistales; family Aminobacteriaceae; genus JAFUXM01. The sequence continues at coordinate 82,986 of CAJOCL010000005.1, read as the reverse complement.
TCAAGTGCCGCCGCCGGATCCTGAACGCCCGGAAGGTCAACAATGATTCTGTCATTCCCTGACTTCTGAATTATCGGCTCTGCAACTCCGTACTGATCTACCCTGTTTCTCAAAACAGCAAGCAGCCTGTCTATGCTGTCATCTCTCAGGGGATTTTCCGGCGTATCTTTTGCCTGTAAGACTATATGCGCTCCGCCTCTCAGGTCAAGCCCTAAATTAAGGCCGTCCCTGTTGAAATAAACAAAACAAAGCGCACCGGCAACTACGATTAAGACCAGCCAGAGGCGTAATCTGTCAATACGGTTCATAATTAAGAAGCTGCCTCCGTCTTCACTGCACGCTTGCCCTGTACGGCTGATTTCAGGATATTAACGCGCACACCTTCGGCAATCTCAATCTGGAACGAGTCATCACGGACTTCGCGGACGGTTCCGTAAAATCCGCCGATAGTTACGATCTGGTCTCCCCGCGCAATGCTGTCAATCATGTTCTTTTGCTGTTTATCGCGCTTTCTTTGAGGCCGTATAATGAAAAAATAGAATATAAGAACAAAAATAGCAAGGGGGAAAAGCATTCCCATTAAACCGCCCTGTGCTGCTCCTTCTGTTCCTGTCCCTGTCCCCGTGCCTCCGCCTGTTGACGGTGCGCTGCCTCCGCACGGGTTTACTGCTGTAGTACTTTCTGCCATATTGAAAAAATTACCTCCAAGAAAAAATTATGCCCTGTTCCGCCACGCTATGGCTTCAATCTCAATGCCTGCACCCTTCGGAAGGTCTTTGACGGCCACGAACGAACGCGCCGGAGCCTCTTTCGGGAAATATTCAGCATAAACGGCGTTTATTGCATTGAAATTATTAATATCAGTTACGAATACCGTAGTTTTTACGACATCTGAAAGCGAATAACCTGATGCCTCAAGAATCGCCTTCAGGTTTTCAAGGGACTGCTTGGCCTGAAGCGATATATCGTCAGCCATTTTTCCTGTTGACGGGTCAACGGGAATCTGCCCTGAAACGTAAAGCGAAACGCCTGCCTGTACGGCCTGTGAGTAAGGGCCTATGGCTGCCGGTGCCTTGTCCGTTGAAACTGCACGCCTGATTTTAAGCTGTTCGAGAATTGATTCAGGGTCTACGAATGCCATAATATTACCTCTTACCTCTTCCACATGGGTGAATATCTGTCGAGTTTTGCATATTTCGCCGTGTCGCCGAGTTCTTCTTCAATTCTGAGAAGCTGGTTGTACTTTGCGATTCTGTCCGTGCGTGCAATGCTTCCCGTCTTGATCTGGCCTGCCCTCGTTGCAACGCTCAAATCAGCAATGAAAGTATCTGCCGTCTCGCCTGAACGGTGGGAGACTACAGCCGCGTAACCTGCCTCGCCGGCCATGCGTATTACCTGAAGCGTTTCGCTGACCGTTCCGATCTGGTTAAGTTTTACGAGAACTGCATTAGCAACGCCCTCAGAAATTCCGCGCTCAAGAATCTTCGGATTCGTTACGAACAAATCATCGCCGACAAGCTGAATTTTCTTGCCAAGTGAAGCCGTAAGGTTTGCCCAGCCTGCCCAGTCATCTTCAGCGCAGCCGTCTTCGATTGAAATTACAGGGTAATTTGACGTTAAATCTTCATAGAGTTTTACAAGTGCATCTGAAGTATATTCAGCACCGCCGCTCTTCGTGAATACGTATTTATTCTTTTCAGCATCAAAGAACTCTGATGACGCAACGTCAAGCGCGAAACTTACATCATCTTTCGGCCTGTAGCCTGCCTTGTTCACTGCCTCCATGAGAAGGTCAAGTGCTTCCCTGTTGTCCTTGAGGTTGGGAGCAAATCCGCCCTCATCGCCTACGCCCGTTGAGTATCCGCGTGATTTTACGCAGCCCTTCAAAGCGTGGTAGACTTCCGCGCCCATTCTGAGAGCCTCAGCGAATGACTTTGCATTATGGGGAACGATCATAAATTCCTGGAAATCAACTGTTGAGTCTGCATGAGCTCCGCCGTTGATAACGTTCATCATGGGAGTCGGGAGAAGACCTCCGCCGATTCCGCCGAGCCAGACATAAAGGGGTACTCCGTGTGATTCGGCTGCTGCGCGGGCATTTGCCATTGAAACGCCGAGAATTGCATTTGCACCGAGCTTTGATTTTCCTTCGGTGCCGTCAAGTGCTATCATTGCGCGGTCTAATGCACCCTGATCGTCTGCGTCCATTCCGAGAATTTCGGGGGCGATTTTTTCGTTTACGTTTTCGACTGCATGCTGAACGCCCTTTCCGCCGTAACGCGCTTCCTTGTCCCTGAGTTCAAGTGCCTCATGAACGCCCGTTGATGCTCCTGAAGGAACAGCAGCGCGACCCATTGAACCGTCTTCGAGATAAACATCAACTTCAACTGTTGGATTGCCTCTTGAATCAAGAATTTCGCGGCCATGAATACCGATTATCGATGCCATAGAAAAAAACTCCTCCTACAAAAAAGAATTTCATTATTTTTTATACGTTGTAATATTATAAATGAAAAACGCAAAATTAGAACGGTTTTTCATCTGGTTTAACGGGTCTTTCGTCTATCTGTTCCCAAGATATGGCCTTCGGACGTTTCAAAACTGCCTCATCAGAACACAAAACTTTGACTTTAAGAACGCGGTTTATATAAGCAATTTCGATTATATTTCCTTCGTGAACTTCACTTGACGGCTTGCACTGTCTGCCCTCAAGACGCACCGCCCCAAGTTCAATCATTTCCTGCGCCACTGTCCTGCGTTTAATCAGCCTCGCAAGTTTCAGAAATTTATCAAGTCTCAAAAAATTTTACCCCCCTTTTACTGCTAAAATTATAAATATAATTATTATAGTAAAAGGAGTAAATATTTTGCTTGAAATATTCAAGTCATTGCCGGCCGGAGGAAGCATATTCAACATCATTGCAATATTAACAGGCAGTACGGCGGGGCTGTTTATAGGGAAATTAATACCTGAAAAAATGCAGGGTACAATCTTCAACTGTCTGGGACTTTTCACGCTATACATCGGTATTAACATGTCCCTGAACACGAAGCATTCAATAGCAGTTTTATTAAGCCTGATAATCGGTGCTGTAACAGGTGAAATCTTGGGCATTGAAAATAAATTAAATACTTTGGGCGATAAGTTAAAGTCAAAATTAAAGACATCAAACGCCCGCTTCACTCAGGGATTTGTCTCGGCAACGTTATTATTCTGTGTCGGCTCAATGGCAATAATCGGAGCAATTGAAGACGGATTGAGGCATAACCCTGAAATTTTGATGACTAAGGGAATTATGGACGGTATAGCGTCAATCATGTTTGCCGGTTCTATGGGGATCGGCGTAGTATTTTCAGTTTTTCCGCTGTTCATATATCAGGGAGGTATAACGCTCTTTTCGTCAATGCTTGAAAACGTGATAACCCCTGACATGTACGCGAATATTTCAGGCTTGGGCGGTCTCATGATTATGGGCATAGGCTTAAACTTCATGAAAATTACAAGCCTGAAACTCGGCGATATGCTGCCCGGACTTGTTTACGTCATATTTTTCACGATTTTATTTTCATAATATTATCTTATCTCGTGAACATATCAGGATATAACGGTATCCACGCCCTAGACTGTATCAATCCTGCATCAAGATAAACGGCTAACATTGAGCGTCCCGGATAACCTGAGCTTGATAACTCTTCAGGCAGCGGAATTTGAAGCTGCAAGTGCGTACGCTGCACGGGAAGTTCAAGGGTATTGCCCATCGAGTAAACTGTCTTTCCGCCCGTGAATGCGCTTGCCCTCGTCAATCCGAGCGAGGGAATCTCACGGGCGTAAATGTCAAGTTCAAGGCCGTTCAATACGCAGAATTTCAGCAGCATCAACATATCATTCTCAGTGAAAGGCAGTGAGGCATCAACGATTATATTTGTCAAAGTCTCCCTGTGAAGCAGCCACATTGAAGCTAAAACGGACTGGACATCGCGCCCCGAAGTAATCTGCGACGGCCTTACGTTTAACGGGAAGACCGTTCCTCTTGGTACAGGTGCATGAAATAAAACTGCGTCAAAATTTCCCGGTCTGTGCCAGCCCACGTTGCAGAGCATGTTCCTGTCATTCCAGACTGACTGGGCTACAATTCTCGCGTTATTAGCATAGTGCATGAAGGGGGACATCAAAGCGGCCTCAATGATAAAACTTTCGCGCCCCTCAGTATCAACGGAAATTGAAGGGTTGTATATGCTCAGAAATCCGGGAACGTCATCGCGCGAAGGCATCATTATATTCTTGAAAATTTTTGAAACGCTCATATCAAGCCAGTTTATATCGCCCTCAGGAGATTTGAAAAATGACCATGAATTACGCAGGTCAGAATACAAAGCACCGTTATTCCTGTTAGCGTAAGTTCTCGTCCCAAAATCTATAATGAAATCGAAAATTTTACCCTCATCAGTCAGGACAAAAAGTTCACCCGTTACGCTCCACGCTAAATCTCTCGGCTTCGCTATGCCTCTGAGTGCAAAATAATCATGCGTAACGATATTTAATATATATATTCTGTCGTTCATCCTGTCAGCTACGGCGAGCCAGTCAGCATACGGCTCAATCGCAACGGGTTCAAAAAGAAAATCACCGTCAACAAGAGGCGGCCTCCAGTATCTAACTCTCAAGTCATAAGCTGCCGTGCTGTAAAAAGCCACGTTCCTGTCTGCAGGGTCTGAAACGGCGAATAAGTTTTCGGCTATGTATTCAGCATCAGAAACTACAAGAGAAGGCAGGGTGTAAAGATAATCAGCAGAAATATTTGTATTTCCCTCAATTCTAGGCAGCCCGTAGACTTCACCGTCAGAATTGAAAACCCTGAAAGTTCCGTCCCCCATAGGAATTACGGTTACGGGTGAAGGGACGTTGAACTCGTATAAATTTCCGTGAAGGAATGAGGCAGGCATACCGCCGCTCTGGTCATGCTTTATGAAAACTTTGTCGCCGAACGTGTCGGGAATGCAGACGGTTCCGCCCAAAGATCTTACTTTCCCCAAGCCTTTTATGCTGAAAGGGCGTGTATATCCCATGTCCCAGTCAGTCTGAACGTTCGACTCTGAATAACGCCACGACACGGGAATCGGTGCAGTTCCCAGAACAGAACGCAAAACCCTGTCCTGTTCGTCAAAATTCCGTGAAATTCTGGGGGCTGATACATCATGCGGCCTTACTTCAAGATAGCTGTTGAGAGCCGTTACTGCTTCGTCAACATAGCCCATGCGGTTAAGATTAAGTGCGGATAAAAGATAATAATCTACCATGTATGTATTCTCACGCGCCGCCTGATCCAAATATACTTGGGCATCCCTGTAATCGCGCCTCATGAAGTGAATATAAGCATTGTTGAATAACCGTTCGGCCTCGTCAAGGTTTGCGCGCGGAACTTCTGCCGAATATGATAAATTTGACAGCATTAATAACAGACTTAGAGACAGGAAAAATTTACGCAAGTTAAAATCTCACCTTACTATATGAATTTGAGAGTTATTATAGCCCCTATTTTTTTCCTTCAACAAAGCCCTCATGTCTGGCGGCACTCCAAACAGTCCTGAACATGCACATTAAATCAAACATAAAACTTTCACGCTTCACATATTCACCGTCAAGCCTTGCCTTTTCTGAAATTTCAAGCTCATCGCGCCCGTTAATCTGAGCCCAGCCCGTCAGGCCGGGTTTTATGTCGTTAGCTCCGTATTTGTCCCGTTCAGCGATTAAATCCTCCTGATTCCAGAGTGCAGGACGGGGGCCTACGATTGACATATCGCCCTTGAGAATGTTAATAATCTGCGGAAGCTCATCAAGTGAATACTTACGCATGAATTTCCCGCATTCCATGAGATATGGTTCAGGATTTTCAAGAAGATGTGTAGGAACATCACAAGGCGCACCGATCTTCATTGAACGGAATTTGTAAATCATAAATTTTTTTTTGTGAATGCCGAATCTTTTCTGGCTGAAAAATACGGGGCCTTTGTCCTCATGCTTTATGATAAATGCGCATATAATCAGCACGGGCGAAAGAACAACGAGGGCTGTCAAACTCAGCACTATATCAAATAAACGCTTGAAAAAATGTTTATATATCATCTATGTTTTATATATCAATCGTCTTCCTGAAGTATTCGATCGTGTGTTTCAGGCCGTCTTCAAGATTAATTGTCGGTTCCCAGTTCAATTCCTTTTTCGCTAAATCAATAACGGGCTTTCTTTGCGCCGGATCATCTTCAGGGAGTGGCATATATATTATTTTTGATTTTGAGCCTGTAAGTTTAATGACCATTTCAGCAAGTTCAAGCATCGTAAATTCTCCGGGATTTCCAAGATTAACCGGCCCCGTAAAATCTTCCCTGCTGTTCATCATCCTAATCATTCCGTCAACTAAATCAGTTACAAAGCAAAAACTCCTTGTCTGTTTGCCGTCCCCGTAAATCGTTATGTCCTGATTTCTTAACGCCTGAACGATAAAATTGCTGACAACGCGCCCGTCATCAGCCCTCATTCTTGGGCCGTAAGTGTTGAAAATCCTGACGACCTTAATGCTGACTTTGTGCTGCCTGTGATAGTCAAAGAAAAGAGTTTCAGCGATTCTTTTCCCCTCGTCATAACATGAACGTATGCCGATCGTGTTCACGCAGCCCCTGTAACTTTCAGGCTGGGGGTGAATTTCTGGATCTCCGTAGACTTCTGAAGTCGAAGCCTGAAGTATCCTTGCACCGCACCTTTTCGCAAGCCCCAGAGTGTTAAGCGAGCCTATGAAACATGCTTTACTCGTCTTTATAGGATCATACTGGTAATGTATCGGGGAGGCAGGACACGCAAGATTATAAATCTGGTCGCATTCAACATAAACATTCTCAATAATGTCATGCCTTATAAACTCAAAATAATCACTTTTCATTAAATGACGTATATTATTTTTCTGCCCCGTAAACAGATTGTCAACGCATATGACATCATTTCCCTGTTTCAGTAACTCTTCGCAAAGATGAGAGCCGATAAAGCCTGCCCCCCCTGTAACAAGTATTCTTTTTCCTGACATTGTATGAAAAAAAATATTCCTTTCAATTATTAACAACGACAAAATTATAACAGAATAGTTGACTTTTTTAATTTTGCTGATAAAATTTCCTAGTGCTTTGAGGAAATCAGGCAGGTAAATAAAAACGCTGGGAATTGGTGCAACGGCAGCACACCTGACTCTGGATCAGGCAATTGGGGTTCGAATCCCTGATTCCCAGCCAATTTTTTTGAGAATACGGAAGATATTAATCCCTGTTTAGAAAATGAAATCTGAGCAGGGATTTTTTGTATCTAAAATCAGGAACAGAGTTAAAAGGGGGAAAATTTTTCGTGTTATCATTCATTTTCATTTACGCATTAATTTTAATCTTGATCGGCGCATTAATCGGGCGCAGGGCAAAATCTGCATCAGATTTTTTTGTTGCCGGGCGTAACTTGGGTTCAGGTCTTCTTTTCACGACTTTAATCGCCGCAAATCTGGGCGCAGGTTCAACCGTAGGAGTTTCGGCACTCGCCTATCAGCACGGGATTTCCGCTTGGTGGTGGATAGGAAGCGCGGGAATAGGCTCAATGATTTTAGCGTTCATAGTCGGCCCGAAAATCTGGAAAATTGCAAGGGAACATAATTATTACACTCTCAGCGATTATCTTGACGCGAGATTCAGCAGGGCTTTTTCAGGCTTAATATCTATCATGATGGCCGCAGGGACTCTCGCTTTATTCGCCGGTCAATTATTAGGTATAGCGTGGATTCTCGAAGCTGCTGCTGAAATCCCGAAGTATCAGGGCGTTATAATCGGCGCAGTTGTAACAACGCTTTATTTCGCAGCGGGCGGGCTTCTTTCGAGTGCAATAGTAAATATAATTGAAGTTGCAGTTATTCTCACCGGCTTTATTGTCGCTGTCCCTTACGTCCTGAATTATGCAGGAGGAATTGAAGGGATAAAAGAAAATATCAGCAATCCTTCATATTTTGACTTTTACGGAATGGGAAGCACCGCAATAATCGGCTATATTGTCATGCTTGTACCGTCATTCTTCATATCGCCCGGCTTAATAGGCAAAGTTTTCGCGGCAAAAGACGAACGTTCGGTAAAAATCGGAACATCGTTAAACGGCCTTGTACAGTTAATATTTGCCGTTATCCCCGTAATAATAGGAATGTCGGCTTATTCTTGTTTCCCTGAACTTTCAAGGGCGGATCTTTCACTCCCTGCGGCCATGAAAAACATGATGCCTTTTTTTGCCGCAAGTCTGGCACTTGCCGGGATTTTCGCCGCTGAAGTCAGCACCGCCGACACAGTTTTATACATGCTTTCAGGCTCATTGACTAATGATATATATAAACGTTTCATAAATCCTGAAATTTCAGATATTAATCTTCTCAGGCTTTCACGCGTAATAACCTTAATATGCGGAGTAACGGGTGTAATACTTGCCCTGCGTCTTGAGAGCATAATATCGGCACTGACAATATTTTATTCACTGATGAGCGTATCACTTTCAGCACCGTTAATATTCGGATTATTCACTGAAAAGGCATCGAATACGGGGGCTTTTTTGTCCTCGCTTCTCGGTGCAGGACTGACGGTTTATATGACTTTCGGAGGCTTCGGGGGATTTATTGAAGTTTCAGGCGTAAAGCTCAATGCCTCAACATGCGGAATAATATTATCATTTATCGCCATGGCCGTATCAATGATTTTTTACAGGAAAAAATAGGGGGAATAACTCCCCCCTTATGCGCCCGATACCGCAACACATGCCCTAACTATCATGTCGCAGGCCTCGCCCTTAGTTACTGGCCGTCCGAAATGGAACTCATCATCAATTATGTAAGTATCGAGAACGCCTAAACGTCCGAGAATTTCAGCGTATTCCGAATTTCTGTGCTTGGGTATCTTGAAGGGAATGCGTGAATTTTTCTGCGGTTTAACATCTCTTAAAACGGGGAAAGCCTCAATTATTGCCTTTATGAAATCTCCTCTTGAAACAAAATTATCAGGCTTATCAATTTTTATTTTTGACGCGGCTTTTACTCCCATAACTTCCTGAGCCTTCGTGATTATTTCGGCAGCATAATGCCCGTTAATCAGCTCATTAACGCCGAATAATCCCTTGTCGGCACCTCTTATAACCGCCATTTCAAAAACAGGATCGTCCAGATCTTCAAGATTAAATGACGGTGCATGAGGATATTCATTCGGGGCGACTATACCGTACATGTTTGAAATTTGAATGCTCTTGTTATAACTGTGTTCGGGGGGAACGTCTGAATATTTGCACAGAGATAACGAAACTCCGGACTTTAACAGCTCCCACTGCACCCTCATCGGGTGGACATCTCTCGGCCTCTTCCCGTCTCTCACTGCAACCGCTGCCAATGCCCCCGCAGCCTGCCCGGTCATCATTGTTATCGGCTGTAATCTTAATGTACCTATTGCGAGCCTTGTAGCTGAAATATTTTTTTCAGCGGCTATAAGCCCGTCAGTTTCAGCAGGTATTAAAACCCTCATGGGAACCTGAAAAGGCCCTCTCGGTCTGTTAAGTATGCTTGTTCTTGAGCGTTCCTCAAATTCCCACTCAGTATCGGCATCGGTATTGGCTCCATGAAGGTCAAGAATGTAGCCTCCTATCGCTATTGCGTCCGAAAACTCATTGCTTGTGTGACCGTCCCTGTAACTCAGTGAATTTCTTAAAAGTTCGTGAGATGTCAGCGTGTGATCACCGATTATGCGTCTTGATTCCCTGACGTAAGGAATGACGGGCATACGTCTTACGATTTCCTGCCATTCTCGCGGTAAATCCCTAGCTGCTTCGGGTAAAATCCTGTTTGCGTATTCGTCTTCGGCAACTGACCAGGGCTCGCCCAGTTCGTTTTGAATATAATATATAAAGTGCAGAGTCTTAATTAATGCCTCGCGTTCAACCTGCAGCCTTAAATTTCTGTCCTCAATATAACTTACGGGCAGTCCCCTTTTCCCGTTAGTCCATCCGTAAGTACCGGGATAGTCATTTCCCCAGTTAAGAACAGTTTTAGTTATGAACATCCTGTTTGGAGCGTCAGCGTCGTAATTATACGGGTTAGAACTGTCGGGCAGTCCCCTGTAAGCGTTATGAGTTATGAAATTAACGGGTATTTCAACAGGGTAAACGTTCCTGAAGTTGTTACCGTCAGCAGAAACAAAACTTTCATAATTACGCTTTGCAATTTCATAGCCGGGCAGCGGATTTCTTGGACGCAGATAATCAGGTATGCCGCCGTTATATTTGTGAATTACAGCCGTCCATGTTATGTCCTGTATCATAGCTTCAGAGTCTATAAAACCTGATTTCGTGTTCCCTACCCTGTAAGCAGTGTTTGAAAGCGGCAGAATATCACCGTATTCTGTAGCATCAATCAAGATTTTGCAGGAATAATTTCTGTTGCCTGAAGGAGTTTTTACGGTTACGCCTGAAATTGAGTGACTGTCTTTTTCAACTTTGATTATTTCAGAGGCCATCAAAAATTCAAGAGTTCCTTTGCGTCTTGCCTCGTTGACCATAGAGACAAAGGCTTCCTGCCCGATATGAGGCTCAAACGCTATGGATCTTGAATCCCAGTAACATGTTCCCATAGATTTACCGCGTGAGTCATAATAGCTTTTTATACGGTTAACAAATTCGAGGTATATTCCGCTTTTCTGGCGGCTCATGTCGTCCATTGTTGAAACTCCTGCGGCTGTTGCCTGACCGCCGATCCACGTACTCGGCTCAACAACTAAAACGCTTGCTCCCATTCTTGCTGCCTGAATTGCCGCTGAAATTCCGCCCGTTCCGCCGCCCGCTATGATTATGTCGTAAGAGCTTCTTGAGTGCCTTGACGCTGCTGAAGCTGCTGAAGAGATGAGGATTAATACTAACAGTAAAATTTTTCTGACATTCAAAATATAAAACTTCCTCCTAAAAACAAAATAATTGTAAATGATACACCAGACAGGCTAAAATAAGTGCAAAAAAATTACTCGGAGGGCGAAAATTTTGCATGATTTTTATATGCGCCGTGCATTATCGCTGGCTTCACGCGGTCTCGGGAAAACTTCCCCTAACCCCTTAGTCGGCTGCGTAATCGTGAAAGACAACAGGATTATAGGCGAGGGCTGGCACCATGAATACGGACATTCACACGCCGAAATCGAGGCGATAAACGACGCTGAATCAAGAAATGAAGATATAAAAGGCTCAACATTTTATGTTACCCTTGAGCCGTGTTCACATTACGGGAAAACGCCCCCCTGTGCCGACAGGCTGGTTAAAGAAGGAGTTTCAGAGGTCATTATTGCAATGACGGATCCAAATCCCAAAGTGAACGGCAGGGGAATAAAAATCCTGCGTGATTCGGGAATTAAAGTTACTGAGCTGGGCGGTGAAATCAACGAGGCCGCGAAAATTTTGAACAGGGGATTTATATTCGTCCATAAATACGGCCGTCCTTTCGTTACGGTTAAGGCAGCAATGAGCCTTGACGGCAAAATGTGCCTGAATAACGGCTCAAGCAAATGGCTCACGGGAATTGAAGCAAGGACTGAAGCCCATAAAATACGCGCCGAAAATGATGCGGTACTTGTCGGAGTAAATACCGTCCTGAATGATGACCCTGAATTGACGGTCAGGCATGTTGAAGGGGTAAACCCGTCAAGAATAATACTCGATACAAATTTAAGAACTCCCGAAAACGCAAAAGTTATCGGAAATGACGGAAAATGTATAATTCTTTCGTCTGTCTTTGAAGATATTCATCACGCCGAAAAACTCAGGAAAGCAGGAGCAGAGATAATAAATCTCCCGATTTCTGAAAACGGACATATAAATTTGCATGAGGCTGTGAAATTTCTTGCACTCAGGGGAATTTTAACGCTCATGGTCGAGGGAGGAGCGGAAGTTATCAGCTCATTCATTCGTGAGGGGCTTGCAGATTATGCAAAACTCTTCATGTCTCCGAGAATACTCGGTGAGGGAAAAGGCTTTGACATTAACATGAATTTTGAAAACGTAAACGAGGCATTCAGGCTTAAAGGGGTAAAATCTAAAATGCTTGGAGAAGATATTATGACAGAAGGAAGATTTACATGTTCACCGGACTTATAGAGACAATCGGGACAATCAGGAAATTTAGCCGCAAGGGAACGTATTACAGCCTTATGATTGAAGCAGAAAAAATTTCAGGTGATTTAACCATCGGGCAGTCAGTCAGCGTTAGCGGTGCATGTTTAACCGTAACGAGAAATGATGACAGGACTTTTGACGCTGAAATTATGAACGAAACTTTCAAACGTACATGGTTCGGCAGATCTTTAACTCCTAACACTCGGGTAAATCTTGAACGGGCTATGAAACTGACAGACAGGTTAGACGGTCATCTGGTACTAGGCCATGTTGACGGTGTTGCTTCGCTCCGTGAAATTCGCGGAACAGGGACTAAAGAGGCCGTATTCATTCCTGAAGATAAATCGCTGCTTTCCGGCATAGTATCAAAAGGCAGCGTCGCAATTGACGGAGTAAGTTTAACCGTTATTGATGCAGGTGATTTCAGCTTTTCAGTAGGATTAATTCCCGAAACTCTCAGCGCAACAACACTAAGCAGCCTCAAGGCAGGAAGTTTTATAAACCTTGAGACTGACATATTAGGGAAATATATAGCAAGACTAACGGGACATTCTAAAAATAATAATAACGATGAATATTTAGCGTCCCTTCTGAGCTGAATTTTGCGCTGAAATTCTCTTCAGGCTCTCGGAATAAGGCGGGTAAGCTATACCGTTTTCAGTAATTATAGCTGTAATCAGCTCATTTTCTGAGACATCAAATGCAGGGTTATAGACTTTTACGCCTTCGGGAGCCATTCTCCGTGTGTACCACATTTCCGTAATCTCTTCGGGGGGCCGCTGTTCGATTTTTATGTCATTCCCCGTTTTCATGTTCATGTCAATCGTCGAAACCGGGCAGAATACATAAAACGGAATATTATAGTGCTTTGCTAAAATTGAGAGCCCTGAAGTTCCGATTTTGTTGCAGGCATCGCCGTTAGCCGCTACCCTGTCGCAGCCCACAAAGACCGCATTAATCCAGCCGTTTTTCATGACCTGTGAGGCCATGTTGTCGCAGATTAAAGTTGTTTCCGTTCCGTCAGAAAGAAGCTCAAACGCTGAAAGCCTCGCACCCTGCAGAAGCGGTCTTGTCTCATCACAGAAGACATGAAAATTCATTCCCTTTTCACGCCCTAAATGTATCGGAGCTAAAGCAGTCCCGTATTTTGAAGTCCCTAGCTGCCCGGCGTTGCAGTGCGTTAATATCCCGTCGCCGTCTTTGATTAAAGTTAAACCGTATTCGCCGATTTTCCTGCATGTTTCAGTATCTTCGCGCTTAATCTCAAGTGCCTCAAGTTTCAGCAGCTCTTTTATTTCGTCAATTTTTTTATGTCTGTTAATTTCCGCAGTTTTCAGCATTCTGTTTAATGCCCAAGAAAGATTTACGGCTGTCGGCCTTGAGGAGTTCAGATAATATGCAGCCTCGTTTAATTTTTCGTTAAATGTGCTGTAATCATCATCATCAACATCAATATTCATTGCAGCTATATAAAGCCCGAATGCCGCCGAAATTCCTATCGCCGGTGCGCCCCTGACCTGAAGGGTATTTATAGCCTTCCAAATTTCATGAATATCTTTGAGGTGTAAAATATCTATCTCGTTCGGAAGTTTTGTCTGATCCAGAATTATTAATTCCCGTTCACGTTCATTTAACGCTACTGTTTCATAATTCAAAATGGCCTTGTCGTTCATGTAAAAAATCTCCTGAATTTGTTAATATTAGCATAATTATATTATCATAAATCGAGGGGGTATTAACTTGTCAAATTCAACTGTCAGGGACATGACGGAGGGTACAATCTGGAAGCATCTTGTAAATTTTGCATTCCCTTTGTTAATCGGCAATATCTTTCAGCAGTTATATAACACCGTAGACAGTATAGTAGTCGGGAATTTCGTAGGTGCTGACGCTCTCGGTGCCGTAACTTCAACAATCCCCGTAGTGCTTACGTTAATCGGACTGTTTATCGGCCTTGCAATGGGCGCAAGCGTTGTTATTTCACAGTATTTCGGGGCGAAAGACGTTGAGAATTTGCGCAAGGCAACTCACACCGCAGTAGTATCGACAATAATTATAGCTATAGTAATCTCTGCAGCCGGTTATTATTCGACACCGTTTTTATTGAGAATGATGAACACTCCTGAAAGCGTTTTCCGTGAAGCTGTCGTTTACCTGCAAATATTTTCGTTAGGCTTGGGCGGTACAATGCTCTATAACATGGGCAGCGCAATTTTAAGGGCTGTAGGCGATTCAAAGAGGCCGTTATATTTTCTTATACTTGCGTCAATACTGAATATATTTCTTGATCTTCTTTTCGTTATAAAATTCAATTCAGGTGTTGCGGGCGTTGCGTATGCCACGATAATATCCCAGTTAGTTTCCGGCCTGATAATATTCTGGATACTGTTCAGAAGTCATGAAATTCACAGCCTTTCATGGCACGAGATGAAAATAGACACGGGAATTTTGAGGCGCATAATCTCTATAGGCTTCCCGGCAGGTTTCCAGATGGCTTTGACATCATTTTCAAACGTCTTTGTCCAGTCGTATATAAATTCATACGGTGCCGCGTCGACTGCAGGATGGGGAATTTATGCGCGTGTTGACGGTTTCGTAGTCCTCCCCACTCAAAGCATGGCCATGTCCGTTACTACTTTTGTAGGACAGAACGCAGGTGCAAGAAAGCCTGAGAGGATACACAAAGGACTTATGCAGGGACTATTTTTGTCGTGGGGGATTTCGGCATTCATAATTTCAATGATATATATATTTGCTCCTTACGTTGCGGAACTTTTCAATCAGGATATGGCAGTTGTAGGCTATGGAGTTTTATTCCTGAGGCTGAACTGTCTTTTTGACCCCGTAAACGCAACAAACCAGATTGAGGCAGGAGCTTTGAGGGGCGTTGGCGATTCACGCACGCCGATGATAATTATGTTAAGTTCGTTCGTTCTGTTCAGGCAGATATATTTATTCATAATTTCGAGACTGACAAGCTCAATTTATTTTATTGCAATCGGCTACCCTATAGGCTGGTTTGTATGCACTGCGTTAATGACGCTTCACATAAAGCGTTCAGGCTGGGAAAAGAAAATTGCGGCATTGAGATAAAAATAAAACCCTCCGAAAAAATCCAGAGGGTTTAATGACTATTAAAGATTAAAGATAGAGGCAAATCCTGTTGTCTCTAATATTTCCTGAACTGCCGGCTTGATGTTGGAAATTTTTAGTCCGCCTGAAGGCAGAGCCTTGTAGATTATCATCAGGACGCGGAGGCCGGCTGACGAAATATAATCCAAGTCCTTCATGTTCAGTTCAACGCTTTTAATATCTCCGCTGCCCCTGAATGTCTCCAAGAGTTCGGGGGCTGAAATAGTATCAAGTCTTCCGCTGAGATTTAAACTCAAAGTACTGCCGTTAATTTCTGAGTTTAATATAAACTTTTTGTTTTCGGAGTTCTTGACGTTTGAAGAGCTGACTTTGCTGGGGGTCATCACGTAATAGCATATACCCTCTAATATTTTGCGTATCGCGTCTTGATGTTCCCTTGAAACTTCCTCAAGCGAGTGCAATTTTTCAGGCATATAATCCTTCACGGGGTCTAAAGTTAAATCAAACCCCATATCATTAATAAACTTTTTTGCCTGTAATTCATCCTCAGCAAAAAATGTATTCCCCATAATGTCTATTGAAGCGGCTGATAATGATTTCCGTATGACATCGCTGCTGTTTTCCGGGAAATCCTCTAAAATGACCCTTTGAATTTCATCAGTTTTTGCCTGAAGTGTCCTGTCCAGCGTAATCCAGCGGCCTCCAAATTCCTCAAGCAAACGGTGTATATTATGAAAAACTTCCTCAATTTCCGTCTGAGTGAAATACATTAAAAGTCCTTCGGTAGTGATTAACAGTTCACCTTCAGCACCTTTGACGGCATTGCGGAGAGATTCATAATTAGTCGCGTCAACGGGCGAATAATGAATCGTTTTCATCCCGTCAGCATTCAGAAATTTTGTAACCGCCGGCAGTAATTCATCAATAACGGCAGGAATATCACAGCCGTAATACCTGAAGCCTTTTCCCGATTCAGCAAGCCTCAAGCCCCTTGAAGTATAACCGCAGGGCAGGTCAACAAGCTGATTAAAGCCAGATCGTCTGAAATAATTTTCCGTTGCCTCGAACCTCATCTCTATAATCAACGAAAAACACAGCAGAAATTGTTTCAGTACTTCCTCAAGTTCTGAGGAAAGTTTTATCTTGTATTCAGCCTGAAGATAATCAAACTTAAAAACGTCCAAGAGTTTCTTAGCGTTTATATCGCCGTTATCAGCACTGATTTTAAGGCAGGATCTTGCAGTCAGGAAAACGGGGTTTACTTCTTTACGCAGGTTCGTAAGTTCGCTGTCTTTATGTGTCATCAAATACCGCGCGCGTGGAAACGCGCTAACCTCCTTTTTTTGCTATAATTTCTCCAGTCTTTAATAAGTTAAGGCAAACAGTTAGACGTTCTGTAAAAACGATTGCACACACTGTGCTTAACAACGTAACCCGGTGAATCTTAACGGTTCTACGGTCTAGAGGCTGAAGTAAACCAGCCCCAGCGAATGAGGGCATTCTGAAGCGGTTGTATGCGTGTTCAGACATTTAGTCCGTGTGTCAAACTTCACTGAAAGCCCCTGCCTTTAGGCTTGGGATGTTTACCTGCGAATCTCTTTGCCTTTCCTAAAAGTAAAAAACCCTCCTTAGAAAATCCGGAGGGTGAAAATTTTCTTATGCTATTATTGCCTGTGCTTCTTCCTGAATTTTCTTGAGATGTTCAGGGCTGACGAAACTTTCAGCATATAACTTGCAGATATTCTCAGTTCCTGAAGGTCTGGCCGCAAACCAGCCGTTAGCAGTCGTAACTTTCAGTCCGCCTATTGAGGCATTATTTCCGGGAGCCTTCGTGAATTTTGCCGTAATCTTGTCTCCTGCGAGCGTATCAGCCTTTATGTCATCGGGCGATAATTTGCCGAGTGCGGCTTTCTGTTCGGGAGTTGCAGGAGTGTCGATCCTCGCGTAGAAACTTGTACCGTATTTTGCCTTGATTTCGTCATAATGCTGTGCCGGGTTTTTCCCAGTTACTGCAGTAATCTCACATGCAAGCAAGTCCATGATGATTCCGTCTTTGTCGGTCGTCCATACTGAGCCGTCTTTGCATAGGAATGACGCGCCCGCGCTCTCTTCACCGCCGAAGCCCATTGAACCGTCAAGAAGCCCGTCAACAAACCATTTGAAGCCTACAGGGACTTCACATAATTTTCTGCCGATGCCCTCAGTTACGCGGTCGATAATCGAGCTTGAAACTACTGTTTTACCGACGGCAGCGTCAGCCCTCCAGCCCTTGCGTGATGTGAAAAGGTGCTGAACGGCTACTGCAAGATAAGCATTCGGATTCATTAAGCCCTGAGGCGTTACGATCCCGTGACGGTCATAATCCGTGTCATTCCCAAAAGCTATATCGTAATCATCTTTGAGCCTGATTAAATTTGCCATTGCATAGGGTGATGAGCAGTCCATTCTGATTTTACCGTCATGGTCGGGGGGCATGAATGAGAATGTCGGATCTAAATTCGGGTTTACGACTTCGAGATTCTTAATCCCGTAAACTTCAGCTATAGGCTTCCAGTAATATATCCCCGAGCCTCCAAGCGGATCCGCGCCGATTTTCAGGCCTGATTTTGCGATTGCCTCCATGTCAACAACGGTTGAAAGTGCCTTGACGTAAGGCAGAACGAAATCCTCAAAGTGTACGTTATCCATTTTGACTGCCTTTTCAAACGGAACGCGCTTTATTGAGCTTACTCCCTGACGTATCAACTCGTTCGCCCTGTTCTGAATTTTGCTCGTAATCTCAGGGCTTGCAGGGCCTCCCGAAGGCGGATCGTATTTTATTCCTCCGTCAGTCGGGGGGTTGTGCGAGGGCGTTATGACCATTCCGTCAGCCGTTTTATTTCCCGGTGTCCTGTTGTGTTCGAGAATTGCGCGCGAGATTACGGGCGTAGGGGTCGGCGCAAAATCCTTCTGAAGTATCAGCTCAACACCGTTAGCAGCGAGAACTTCTACGCATGTCCTCATTGAAGGCTCTGAAAGGGCGTGAGTGTCGGCACCAAGATATAACGGGCCGGGTATCTTTTCAGCCGTCCTGTGTTCGTAAACAGCCTGAGCAATCGCCAGTATATGAGCCTCGTTGAAGCTGTGAAGTGCTGAACTTCCGCGATGCCCTGACGTTCCGAATGCTACCTGCTGCGTCTTGTCGTCAGGATTTGGAGCCAATGTGTAATAATCACTGATCAGTGAGGGGATGTTTACAATTTTCTTTTCCTGCATTTATTAATAACCTCCGTTCCAGTTATCTTTATATTATGGAATGTGAAAATTATAACTCTATTTGCCCCAGAATGTTACACCGCGTTTCGTTCCGGCATAAAAATCTATAATATGCCTTATTTCAGGTATATATTCGTCCCTGCGTTCCGAAACTTCCGCAAGATTTTCAGTGAAACGCCTGTCCTTCCTGTAAAGTTCCCTGTAAAATCTATATATAGTCCTTATAGTCTCAGAGCTGAAGCCTCCGCGTTCAAGGCCGACTTTGTTTAATCCCGTCAGTCTCATCGGCTCGCCCGAAGCAAGCGTGTAATGCGGCACATCCTTAACAACCCTGTAAAGTCCGCCTATCATGCAGAAGTCCCCTATCCTGACAAACTGATGAACTCCGGCCATTCCCCCGAATACCGTATGGCTCCCGACCTGAACAAAACCCGAAAGACCGACTTTGTTGGCAATCGTTACGAAATCCCCAAGCCTCGTATTATGCGCAAGGTGTACGCCGTCCATAATAAAACAGTCATTCCCGACAACTGTCTCGTTGCCCTCGCCCGTAGCGCGGTTTATCGTTACGTTCTCACGGATTAAATTATTGTTGCCGATTCTGACGTATGAAATTTCACCCTTGAAGCCGTGATCCTGCGGTTCTCCTCCGATAGCCGTATATTCACAAATCTTGCAGTTCTCGCCGATAGTTACATAATCATGAATGCTGACAAAAGGCAATAATTCCGTACCCGAACCGATTTTTACATTGTCTGAAATTACGCAGAAAGGCCCTATCGTTACGCCGTCAGAAATTTCTGCTTTCTTTGAGACTATTGCTGACGGGTGAACATTGACGCTCACTTTGAAGCCTCCTCATCTTTCGACAAAGTATCAGCAATTATCGTTAAAAATTCAGCCTCCGCCGCTATTTCATCATCAACATATGCAACTGCCTTAGCTTTTGCCGATGAGCTTCTTACGTTTGTAAGTTCAGCTTTTGTCACCAGTTTGTCGCCGGGCCGTACAGGTTTCCTGAATCTTACCTTGTCCATTCCCGTCAAGAATGCTATTTTTCCGCCCTGTTCATGGCCGAGCTTTATCCCAAGCAAAACGCTAGCAACCTGTCCCATGCTCTCAAGTATCAAAACTCCCGGCATAGTCGGATCTCCGGGAAAATGTCCCTGAAAGAAAGGCTCATTCATTGTTACATTTTTATAACCCGTAACGTGCATATCGTCATAATCAGTTATCCTGTCTACTAAAAGAAACGGGTAGCGGTGCTTTAATATTTTCATTATTCCGTGTATGTCGATCTCCGGCATTAATAAAATTCCCCCTTTAATTTATCCGCAAGCCTTAAATGATACTCATGGCCTGCCCTCAGTGCTATTATATGAGCTTTCAACGGTCTGCCCAGAGAAGCCAAATCCCCGATTAAATCAAGTACTTTGTGCCTTACAAATTCATTTTCCCAGCGCAGTCCGCCTTTTGCCTGTATCTTATCACCGATTAATACTGCATTGTCAAGGCTTCCGCCCAAAGACATCCCGTGAGAACGCAAATATTCTATTTCAGATTTCATTGCAAACGTCCTCGCGCCCGATATATCTTTAACATAATTCTCAGTGCTGTGAACATAATCATAGACCTGAGCCCCGATATAATCATATTCAACAGTGTAAGTTATATTAAGTCTGTCATCAGGAAACGCCGCTACAAATCTTTTTCTGTCCTCACTATGTATTATCACGGGTTCGCTTAATTCATAGGCATTTTTTACATTTTCATCATCACTGCAGTTTTTCAAAAGTTCAGAGCATAACAGCCTTGAGCAGCCGTCAAGCGCGGGCATCTCTCCCCCTTCAGCCGTAACAAGAACTCCCGAAAATATATCAAGCCCCGTTAATGCTGACAGTACATGTTCGCAGGTCTTTATGATAGTTCCGTCCTGAAAAATATAATCCGAACCCCTGTTCGTTCCCGATGTTTTCAGCTCTCTCAAAGGCTGTATATTATCCCCTGAACGGATTAATATTTCAGGCGTTTCAAAAGGCTCAATTATCAGTCTGCATTTATTGCCCGAGTGAAGGCCGTTACCCTCTAATATTATTTTATTGTTTAACTTCATGACTGTAATTTCGATTCTAATTTCTTTTCAAGTACCCTTATTCTCTTTACGAGCGACGGGAGGTCGGCAGCAAGGATTAACGCCCTTTTCGCGTCATTGTGATTTCTTGCCGGGAAGCCTGAAACTATGCTGTTATCGGGAATATCACTCGTTACCCCCGAGCGTCCGGCAATTATTACCCTTGAGCCGATGTGAACGTGATCCGTTATTCCTGCCTGAACTGACATAGTTACGTCATCGCCGAGCGTTGAACTTCCCGCAATCCCCGACATTGAACAGATTATGCAGTTTCTGCCGATTTTAACGTTATGGCCGATCTGAACGTGATTGTCGATCTTTGTTCCTGAGCCTATAACCGTATCGCTCATCGTTCCCCTGTCGATCGTCGAACATGCGCCGATCTCGACATCATCACCGATAATTACACCGCCGTTCTGAGGGATTTTCACCAGACCTTCCGAAGTCCTCTCAAAACCGAAGCCGTCACAGCCTATTACTGCTCCTGAATGAATTATGCAGTTTTTCCCGACTTTAACATTTTTCAGCAATACGGCCTGAGGCTCGATTATTGTACCTTCAGAAACTTCACAGTTTTCACCTATATATGCAAACGGGGCAATATATGAATCTGGCGATATTTTCGCTGATTCTGAGATTTCGGCTTTTTCCGATATTTTTGCTTTTAATCCTGAAATTTTCGTGTCTGACGCGAATAAAGCTAGTATTTCGGGGAGCATTGCGCGCGGTTTTTCACAGATTAAACCGTCCCTCCCCTGCGTGAAAAATTCTGACGGCGCAGCTATCGGAACCGTTATATCAAGGGCTGAAATTATACCCTTATCCCAGATTATACATAAAGATGACGTGTCGGCATCTTCGGGCGGTGATATTCTTGTTATTACGTGAGAAGGATCGCCGTTTAATTTCAGATTTAATTTTTCAGAAAGATCTGATAATGTAAATTCCATAACATATTATTCCTTTCCATTATAAATTATTTTTATAAGTGCCATGTTCCGCGAAGTCCGAGCTTGTCTTCACCTGACGAATCATAATACACTTCTATCGAAATATGTTCGTCAAATTTATAGCCTATTGCAGCCTCATGATTAGAACCTGAAGGGCTGTAACGCCACAAAGCATAAGGCCGTCTGATTTTCACGGGTATATATTGGATCCTGAAATAATAATCGCTGTCAGGCCATTGAAATTCAGCTCCTGCCCAGAAATTATTGATTAATTCAAAGCGTCCCCCTATTCTCTGCGTAAAACCGAAATCATCAAGCGAGAATATCATTTCCGCGTAAATTTCAGGAGCAAAGTTAAATCCGTTCTCGACCATACGCCACAACGGACGGAAACCGAAAAATATCCCGGCTTCAGGATAACGCCCCGAAATCCCCGCATATGCCGACACCCATACGCTGAACATGAAGTTTTTGCTGTCAATCCCTGCTTCTATCTCCGAAATTTTCCCGGCTCTGAAATCTACTGTTACGTTTGCTTTCAGATTTTCAACCGTATTCCGATCTTCAAGCGATTTTTTGACGTACTCTTCAATTTCTGATTTATGCTTTTCCACCCATTTAACGGGCATTCCGATTAAGGGCGAAAGTTCAGGAATTAATTTTGCCTCTAAATCTGACTGAAACATTACGGGAACCGTACGCGAATATAACGACGGTTTGACGGCCAAGACCATTTGAGCTGACGGACGAAATGAGAGATTTATCTGTGTCTTTTCGGGTGAAATGTATATCTGCTGTGTGAAATCCCAGCCGGGCAGATGAGAATTTACGATTTTCGAGACATTCAGGCGCAGTTCGTTATCCGCCCAAGTCAGCGCACTCTGCGGAATGCTCCCCGCTATTTCCGAAACTTCTTCAGACATTCCCGAAATATCATTGCTGAACCAGTTTAACGACATTTCACGGAGTTCCGGAAAGATTATTTTAACGTCAGGCCGTATAAATTCATCACGTTCATACAAAAAAACAGCAGGATCTTCACGTCCTGCCTTAACTTTTACATCGTAACCCGTAAATAATCTTGACGCAACAAGGGATAACGTTCCTTCCCTGTCCGTGCCGGAATCGTTCGGGATTTCTGACCAGACCGCATTCAGGCTTCTTTCAACAGCACCCCTCAGCCATTCAGGAACGCCGTTTACCGTCAGCGCCTCTGACTTTAGCGGCATTATTAAAATTAAGATAAACGCCCAAAGGCTAAAACATTTCGCCAAATCCGAAGTACGTCCTGTTTTCATCCTTGCCGTGCGCGTAGTCAACACGAAGGCTCCCGAACGGTGTCTTTACCCTCAATCCTAAACCGTAATCATCGTGGTAATTGCTCCAGTCAAATTTTGTATCAGCGTTGCCGATGTCGTAAAAGCCTACAACAGTTACTGCTGACGCTATAGGAATTCTCAGCTCAAAATTTCCCATGTACATATTACTGCCCTCGAATGAACGCGAGTTATAGCCCCTAAGCGAGTTCATTCCTCCAAGCGAGTAACGCGCAAATGACGGGAGATTGTCTTCGGTTGCAGAGCCTATTCTCAGTCTGGCCGCAAACATTAACGGGTTCTCGTCCGACCATGTACCGCCCATGTCCGCAAGCCCTTCTACAATCTTGTTGAGCGACAAATATATCCTTGCCTGCGTCCAATATTTCAGGTATTCATAATCACCGCCCAAAACCTGAAGAGCCTGCTCCAAATACGTATCCCAGATAAAGCCCTTTGAATATGACACATACGGGTCGCGCCTGTCCCAAGTAAGCTGAAGTTCAACAGTCTGGTTTATGCCGTCCCAAGGGGTAAGATCATCAATATAGCCGGGTATCGCCCTGTGAACGTTTGAATACTTCGCATCTTCGCGCCTGAGCGTCAAAAACCAGCTCCAGTCCTCATTTTTGAATTTCTTTCCGATTCCTGCAAAAATGCTCAGGCTTCTTTCGTCAAAATTAAACTGCCTCCTGCCCTGACGGTAATAATACCTGTCGTCATAGCTCCTGTATCTCGCGCCTACCCTCCAGCCGTATGTCTTTGCGTCCATGTAAGGGCTTGAAAATGTCGTCCAGTATGTTGCCTCGTCGCCCTCGTTGAAACCGACCTCGAAAGCAAGCCCCCGTCCGAACAAATTCGTATCGCTGTAAGTCAATCCGCCCGATAATCCGCTCTCAGTTCCGTAACCCAGATTTAAGCCGACCGATGCGGTGCGTTTTTCCTTGACCGTAATTATCAGGTCAACCATGCTGTCTTCGTCTTCGGGAACATCAAAGGCTACGTTTACATCTTCAAAATATCCCAAGCCCTGCAGCTTCCCTAACTGATGTCTGAATTTCGTTACGTTGAAAATATCCCCGTCCTCGAGCTTTATTTCACGGCGTATTACATAAGTTTTTGTCTTAGTGTTGCCCTGAATTATTATGTCGTGTACTTTTGGCTCCAATATTGTTACGTAGATATTTCCTCCCTGTATCTGAACATCTGATACACGTACCATAACATAGCCGTCTTTATGGTATTTTTCCTGGATACGGTCTAAATCGTTGCGGAAAAAGACGCGGTTAAAAACTGTGCCTTCCTGCGAAAATACTTCCTTCATTAACTGCTCTGTCGTGTAAATCGTGTTCCCCGTGAAGTTTATGCTCTCGATTAACGGGTTCTCCTGAACGGTGAAAGTTAATGACACTCCGCCTCCGTCTTCGGCAAAATCAGCATCAACATACGAAAAGAAGCCTTGATTATATATCGCCTCAATATCATTCAGTATCATATCGCGGCTCAAAGGCATTCCCGGCTTTGTGTCAACAACATTCAATATATACTCCGTTGCAGTGTGGGCGTTCCCGGAAACCCCGACGGTCGTTATATATCTCAAAGGAGGCTCCGAATTTTCCGCACCCTCTGAAATTCCAGAAATTCCCGAAAACAACGAAACTGACATAATCATTATTATTATTAACCTGTATTTTAATTTCATCTTCATTTTTTTATTTCACCTTTATAACTGAATTATTATCGCTCAAAGCCCTTCTGCCGGTCTGCAATAATGAATACACTTTATCATACGCCACAGTTTTTTCATGTTTTTCAAGTTTTTCGGGCTTTTCAGGTTTCTGCGGCTTCTCTGCTTTTAAGGGGCGTTCCGTCTGTTTTGCAGTCTGAGGCTGATTTTTTCGAGGTCTGCTGACTGCCTGAGTTTTTGCCTGTTTCTGAGCCTGATTTTGATTTTGCGGCTTCTCGGCTTCATATTCGCTTATAACTATAATAGGCTCTGAAATTACGGGATTATCAGCTTCATGATTTACAATATCCCTCGAAACCGGCGACAGCATCGTCATCACTATAATGCACGCAAGAAAGGCAATACGCAAAAATTTAATGGCACGGCTCGTCTTATTGACCTGAATTACAGGAAGTTTCATCAGGACATCATGCCTGAGATTTTCCAAGTCTGCACGGGCGCATTCAGCGTCCATGAAAGCAGTTTCAACAGCTCCTGAACTGTAAGATTTTTTCAGACGTTCAAGCCAGCGTATAACCGCATCGGCTCTCTTCTCAACAACTGCACGCTTCAAAGTTAAGCGTTCCCCCCCTCAAGTCCAAGCCATAAACGCATATGAGCTATTGCACTGCGTCTCAATCTGTATACATGGCTGACATCTAACTTCTTCTCCTGTGCAATATCCTTCGGCTTCTTGCCCTCAAAGAATAACGCGCTCACTATCTCTTTTTCACGGCCTTCAAGCCTTGAAACGGCTGAAGATGCCTCGATCCATTCATCGTCTGCGCTCTCGCCGTAATCATAATCATAACCCGTATTAAGCCACTCATCAGGAACGGGAACGGGGGCGCGTTTTTCAGAACGTTCAAGCATGTTTATTATCTGACCGTGTATCTTGTGATAGGCATATGTCGAAAATTTATATCCCTGTGAAGGTTCAAATTTATCTACGGCGTTAATAAGTGCCAGCATTCCTTCCTGTATTATGTCCTGTTTAAGATCGCTGTTGCTGACACGGATTTTCCCTGCTATCCAGAAAACTAAAGGCCTGTATGACACTATAAGTTCCTCACGCGCCTCCATGTCGCCGGCAACGCATAAATCCCATAATTTCCGCTCGCGTTCGGGGTCAATGTTCATAGATTTCACCCCATAAGGGAAGATTCTCACCGGTTTTCCCGGCTGCTACATGAAGATAATCGTTTAAGAATGAAAGATATTTCTGACCGCCGGCGATCTCAATTCCGCTTACTGAACAGTTCGAGACTTCAATATTCCACGTCTTATGAGGATTTAACCCCAGCATAACGGCATAAAGCGCACGCATTACTCCGCCGTGCGAGACCGCAACTATACGGGTGTAATTCCCCTCAAGCATAATTTCTGCAGCCCTCGTTAATCTCCTGCTTATGTCCTCCCAAGTCTCGGCACCCTCCGGCATGTTGAAGAACGGATCGCTGCGCCATTTTGAATATATTTCAGACTCTTCATCTTTCAGAGAAGGGATTGACATTCCCTCCCAAGTTCCGAAATTTATCTCCTCAAGTTCAGGAATTATTACAGGCTCAAGATTATGAGGTCTTGCAATCTCTGCGGCCGTATATAATGCACGGTCTAAAGGGCTTGTGTAAACAACTTCAGGCTTCCACCTCAGCAGACGGGCTGAAAGCGAATGAGCCTGTTTTTTACCCTCTTCAGTTAAATTCACATTCGTACGGCCTTGAAATCTATATTCTTTGTTCCATTCAGTCTGGCCATGACGAGCCAGTATTATTTTGCAGTCTCTCATAAATTCACCCCTTCACGCTAAATTCATGATTAATTTCTACGCAATTATAGCATGTGTTATGTTATTATTACGTCAAAAACGGAGATTATTTGTCATCATGTTACTTTTGCCGGAGGAAAAAGCCGCTTTGTCGCTAAGGGAATTATATTCGTCATTCGGATATAAATTCTACAGAATGAGCAGGTTTGAAGAATATGATTTTTACGCTGATAAGAAAGACTTTCTTATTTCAAAATCCGTCCTGACCTTCACGGATATTAACGGCCGTTTAATGGCTCTGCGTCCCGATGTTACACTTTCAATCATCAGGCACGTTAAAGACACTGATTTAATCAGCAAATTTTTTTATGACGAAAAAGTCTACAGAGTCCCTAAAAATGCAAAAAGTTTCAGGGAAATACCTCAAACAGGCATTGAATACATCGGAAAATTAAGCGTTGACGGCCTCAGCGAAGTAATCGAACTGGCTATGTTAAGCCTGAAAAAAATTGCTGACGGTCGGAAATATATTCTTGATGTCGCCGATGCGGGCATGATTTCAAAACTGCTTGAGGACTTCAGGGACAGTCATAAACGTTCGGAAATATTAAAATGTCTTTCAGGCAAAAATATTCACGGCCTAAAATCACTGAATGCACCCGAAAAATTAATCCGTCTCGCAGAACTGGGCGGAAATATCGACAAAGATATTAACGAGCTTGACGGCAGCTTAACCGTCAGCGTCCTAAAAAATCTCAAAAATTATCATAATGAAATGCGTATAGACTTCTCAGCCGTCAGCAATCTTAATTATTACAACGGAATAGTCTTCAGGGGATTTATTCAGGGAATACCAGAAAGCATTTTATCAGGAGGTCAATACGATAATATGATGTCAATGATGGGACACAAAAACGCCGGTGCTGCAGGGTTCGCAGTGTATTTAGGCCTAATGGAAAGGATAAGTTGAAAGATGATTAATATTGCACTGCCTAAAGGAAGGCTGGGTGAAAAAGTTTACAGGCTCTTTGAAAGTTCAGGCTACGAATTTCCGGGCATTCTCGAAAACAGCAGAAAATTAGTATTCGTCAATGAGGCTCTCAATATGCGCTGTTTCTGGGTCAAGCCCTTTGATGTCCCCGTCTATGTCGAACGCGGAACGGCTGACATCGGCGCAGCGGGCAAGGATATTTTGATGGAACGTAACCCAGATGTCTATGAACTTCTTGACCTCAAAGCAGGAATTTGCAGAATGTCGGCAGCGTCATTAAACGGCTTTGTTGATGACAATGAAAAAACTCTCAGGGTTGCTACGGAATTTCCGAACATAGCTAAGAATTATTATTCAGGGCTTGGGCGCGACATTGATATTATTGAACTGAGGGGATCCCTTGAACTTGCACCGGTTCTCGGGCTTTCTGATGTTATAGTTGATATTGTCGAAACGGGTACAACACTGAGAGAAAATAATTTAACCGTCATTTCTGATATTGCTGAATTAAGCGCAAGGCTGATCGCTAACAAGTCAGCATACAAATTCAAGAATGACGAAATAAACGAAATAATCAGGAGGCTTGGTAAAAATGTCAATAAAATTAATTGAAGCTGCTGAATATAAAAATTACTTTAATTACCGTTCAGCGGCAAAAGTAACGCCCGAAATCTCAGAAACAGTCAGAAAAATAATTGATGACGTTAAAAATCGCGGTGATGAGGCAGTTAAATATTATGAAAAGAAATTCGATAATACCGAACTTTCAGCCCTCGAAGTTAATCAAAACGAAATAGAGACAGCCTTATCATCGGCAGGCAGTGAATACATCTCAATGCTTGAACGCGCCGCAAAAAATATTGCCGATTTTCACAAAAGGCAGTTGCGCGAAGGTTTCATGTACACATCAGAAAACGGAATTATACTCGGTCAGAGAGTTTTACCCATTGAAAATGCAGGGTTATATATTCCCGGCGGTAAAGCGTCTTACCCCTCAAGCGTCCTCATGAATGCAATCCCCGCAAAAATTGCAGGCTGCAAAAATATTATCATGGTCTCGCCCCCTCCGATAAGGCCTGAAGTCATAGCAGCCGCGAAAATTTCAGGGGTTACGAGGATTTTCAAGGCCGGAGGAGCTCAGGCAGTAGCCGCACTAGCTTATGGAACTGAAAGCATTCCCAAAGCCGACAAAATTACGGGACCCGGAAATGTCTACGTTGCTGAGGCAAAAAGACAGGTCTTCGGAATTGTCGATATCGACATGATCGCAGGGCCGAGCGAAATTTTAATCATTGCAGACAAAAATAATAACGCTGCTCACCTAGCTTCCGACATGTTAGCCCAATCCGAACATGACCCCGATGCGTCAGCAATATTGATAACAAATTCAAGAGAACTCGCTGAAAACGTAATTTCAGAAATAGAAAAGCAGATATTAATCCTTGAACGTCATGAAATCGCAAGAAAATCAATCGACAACAACGGTTTAATCATTATCGCTGAAAACCGAGAACAGGCCGTAAATACCGCAAATGATATAGCCCCTGAACATCTCGAATTATGCGTCGAAAATCCTTTCGGGTGGCTCACAGAAATTAAAAACGCAGGAAGTGTCTTTCTCGGGAGTTATTCCCCCGAAGCACTGGGAGATTATTACGCAGGAATTAACCACACTCTCCCGACAATGGGTACGGCCAGATTTTCAAGCCCTCTTTCAGTTGATGACTTTATTAAAAAATCACAGTATGTATACTACACTGAAGCGGCGTTGAAAAATGTATCTGATGATATTGAAACGTTCGCAAAATCTGAAGGCCTCACAGGCCATGCAAACAGTATAACTATAAGAACAAAATGAAAAAGAAAGGAATGATTTGTTAATGTTCTCTCATGAAGTAAGGGTTCTTCCGTCTTCAGCTTCTCAGGACGGGACGATAAAGTTACGCAGCCTTCTTGATTATTTTCAGGATACAGCAAGCCTCGCAGTTGAAGATATTGAGGGCAGCACTTCGGATTTGATTTCAAGGGGCTATTCATGGGTTCTGACGCGCTATGAGATTGAATTTTTGGGGAAAATCCCGAGAATTGACGACACTTTCAAAATTTCAACGTATCACGATCCCGATCACGGCTATAACACCCTAAGAGAGTTCAGGGTTAATTCTTTTGACGGAACTGAAATAATACGCGCAAAAACTTCGTGGCTCTTAGTCGATATTAACGCCCAAAGACCGGTCAGGCCGGTTTCCAATCTTCCCGAAATATTATCACGCGACACCAGAGCAATTAGCCCGGAATTTCAGGAAATTAAAAGAGTTGAAGATTACGGAATTTCAAAAACTCTCAAATACCGCGTAAATTATCATGATACCGATTACAACAGGCACATGAACAACGCCGTATATTTTGAAAAAGTTTACGATTCATTGGCAGACGTTCAGCCGTTAAAATTAAAGTCAATATATGCCTCCTTCAGAAGCGGCGCAAAACTCGGAGAATTTATTAACCTTGATTTTTATGATGATGACAGCAATATGATTTTATGCCGCGTCAAACGTGAAGGCATTAATAAACCCTGTGCCGAGTTCATGATGTTTAAGGAGGAATAATTTTTGTCCGATTCAATTCAGAAAATAGTCATCGTCGGTGCCGGTGAAGTCGGCAGAAGTGTCGCAGCTAAACTCACCGCCGAAGGTCATAATATATATCTCGTCGAAAAAGACGAAAAAAACGCTAAATCAGCAGCTGAAGATTTAGACGTTGAAGTAATCAGAGGCAACGGCGCACGCCCTCAGGTTCTCGCTCAGGCAGGAATAACCCCCAGCGGTGATGTTGATATGCTCATAGCCTGCACAAACCGTGATGAAGTAAACATGCTTTCCTGCTGGATCGCTCACAGTGCAGGCGTTCCGCACGTAATCGCAAGAGCCAGAAATCTTGAATTTACCGATTCCCCCGACTGGGGACGCAAATTAGGCATTGAGTTAATGATCTCCCCTGAACGTTCAATAGCACGCGAAATTCTCGGACTTCTTGAAGTCAAAGCCGCCACTCATGCCGCAGAATTGCTGGACGGCAAAGCAGCTCTGTACACGATGAAAATTGCTGAAAATTCACCGCTCTCGGGCATGGCTCTGAAGGACATACGCCCGAAATTCCCCGATTTAATGGCCGTCTTTGTTCACGTTGAGCATGAAGACGGGGTCTCGGGCGTTCCTAACGGCTTTACGGTTCTTAAAGCAGGTGATGTCTGTTACATAGTTACATACAAGAAAAGTGCAGGGCTGCTGCAGGAATTGTTACAGCCAAGCACTAAAGGAAGAGGAAAATTAAAAAAAATATTCATCGTCGGCGGCGGTAAATTAGGAACTCAGATAGCCTTTATCATTAAGCGCGATTTTGGCGATGTCAGTCTCCGTTTAATCGACAAAGACCCCGAAAGATGCCGCAAATTATCCGAAGAAATCGGTGAAGCTCTTGTCATTGAGGCTGACGGTATAGACAAAAAAACTTTAGTTGATGAAGGCATTGAAAACGCTGACGTTTATATCTGTGCTACCGACAGCGACGAATTAAATTTAATATATTCATCAATGGCTAAAAAAATGGGAGTTAAAAAGACAATAGCAGTCGTCAAACGAAAAGATTATCAGGATTTAACCGATTCAATGCCCGTTGATGCCATTGTCGACCCTAACGCTTCACTGGCAAACTTAATTCTTAGAGTTGTCCATTATCCCGGTCATACTATGGCTTTTTCAATGATTGAGAGAATTAACGCTGAAATGCTCGAAGTCGTTCTGCCTGAAGGTAATATGCTGATAGGACGGACACTCGCTGAAATTTCGCTGAAAAAGGGTGCTGTTGTCGCCCTAATCGGCAGGGGCGGTAAAGTTTTAGTCCCTACGGGGTCAACTCGTCTTGAAGCCTCAGACCACGTTATATTATTTGCCTTAACGTCAATGATGCCTGAAACGGCTGAATTGTTCGGCGCAAAATTACAGGAAGCATAAATCATGAATGTTAAAACCGTAATACGCGTGTTATCGCTGGTATGTATGCTGGTTTCATATGCAATGTTTCCGCCGTTATTCATCGCAATTCATGACGGAACGGGCGAGGCTCTTTCGTTTTTCCTGTCCATAATAACAGTAATAACGGCAAGTTCCTTAATCTTATATTTAACAAGAAATATAAATCTCTCCATAGGCATTAGGGAAGGTGTCGGTATAACAGTTTTTTCATGGCTCGCAGCCTCCGCAGCCGGCGCACTTCCCTATGTCATCTCAGGGTCAACTGCAAATTACACTGACGCTTTTTTTGAAACAATGTCGGGATTTACAACTACGGGAGCAACGATATTTGTTGATATTGAGGCACTCCCGCGAGGGATATTATTATGGCGTTCGCTCACACACTGGCTCGGAGGAATGGGAATTATCGTTTTGAGTTTAGCCGTCCTGCCGTTCTTGGGAGTTTCGGGAATGGAAATGTACAAGGCTGAAGTTCCCGGAGTTACGGCTGAGAAGATTACGCCGAAATTAAGCCAAACGGCTCTGAGATTATGGGGCGTTTACATCTTCCTGACTTTGCTTGAAACCCTGCTGCTTGCTGCAGGGGGAATGACTTTCTTTGACGCTTTCTGTCATTCCTGCTCAACGATAGCAACAGGAGGATTTTCAACAAAAAATAATTCAATAGCTTACTTTTCAAGCCCTTATATTCAATGGGTGATAATAATATTCATGTTTCTGTCAGGCGTTAATTTTTCGCTTTATTTTCTTATACCGTTAAAGAAATTCCGCGAAATTTTCATGGACGAGGAATTCAGGACTTACGCATTAATCACACTGTTTTCAGCTTTTATCATGTCAGCAGCCCTGTATTTCGGCGGATTGTTCAGGGGAATTGAGGACACTTTAAGACGTACCATGTTTCACACCGTCAGCATTATGACTACAACGGGATTTATAACTGAAGATTATGATCTGTGGCCTGAAGTAACTAAATTCATGATAATAATATTGAAATTCATGGGCGCGTCAGGAGGTTCAACGGGCGGCGGCTGCAAAGTTTCAAGATTTCTCATAATCGGAAAACAGGTTAAAGCAGAAATATCACACCTTCTTCACCCCAGAGCCGTAATAACCCCCAGAATGAACGGAAAACCGATCGGCCGCGCAACCATGAACGGCGCAGCAGCCTTCTTCGCGCTCTACATGTTCATTTTAGCGGCATGTACGGTCATAACTTCAGCGTTCGGAATTGACATGTTATCATCATTCACGGGCGTTTTAACCTGCCTCAGCAACGTAGGGCCGGGCTTGAATTTGCTCGGACCTGTCGAAAATTTCCTGTGGCTCCCTGCTCCCGTTAAATGGCTGTTCTCAATCTGTATGCTCGCCGGCAGGCTTGAATTATTCGCCGTCGTCCTCCTGCTCATGCCGTCAACATATAAAAAATAAAACTAGCTGTTAAAATAAGTTATTAATAAAACTTTTATCTTTTTAGGAAGTGAATATAATTTTGTACAGCAACGAAACATCAAAAAACGTTAAAATACAGGCAAGATTGCAGCTTGTGTCATTCTTCAGCGGCGCGGCTACAATGATTCTTGAGCTTGCCGGATCGCGTCTTGTCGCTCCGTTTTTCGGAACATCATTAATCGTCTGGACTGCCCTAATCGGCATAATAATGACAAGTCTATGTATAGGGAACTGGGCAGGCGGATCAATTGCCGACAAAAGACCAGAAGCAAAATTATTGGGGCGTATCCTGATATTCGCAGCAATAATAACGGCCATAACTGCATTCGCAAGCAACTATATTTTAACGGCAATTCAAGAATTAAATCTCAATCTCTATGTATCATCAGTTTATGCCTCAGTTGCAATATTCGCCCCTGCAAGCGTTTTGCTCGGAATGGTCTCGCCGTTCGTTGCACGTCTCGCAATACATAATATCGACAATTCCGGCGCAGTTGTCGGGCGTTTGTCAGCCCTCAACAGTGCAGGCAGCATTCTGGGGACGTTCATGGGAGGTTTCGTCCTAATATCGCTCTTCCCTTCAGGCGTTATATTAATGCTCGTTGCAAGCATGATAGCCCTTTTATCAGTACTCGTATATACAGGGGCATGGCGGAAAATTATTGCGGTCTTCATTTTTGCCCTGATTTCAGGCGGTTCAATATACGCTGAATTTCACGGGATACCATTTGCACCGATAGGAGTTCAGATTGACACGGCCTATAACCACCTCTCAATCGTTGAAAGCATTGACACTCGTTACGGCAGGCGCGTCAGGGTACTCGTAACAAACCCCGATGCTACACAGTCACTGATGTATCTCGATAACACTTCGGAACTGGTCAGCGCGTACACAAAATTTTATGATTTGGCCTTTTATTATAAGCCAGATTCTAAAAGGGTTTTAATGCTCGGAGGTGGGGGCTACTGTGTTCCGCGATATTTGCTTGAGAACAGGCCGGGTGTATCAATTGATGTCGTCGAACTTGATCCGGGCGTAACGGAGGCTGCGCGAAAGTATTTTTTCCTGAAAGACGATCCGAATATGACAATTTATCATGAAGACGCCCGAACATTCTTAAATCGTGCAATGCGCGACAAAATAGAACCTTATGACGCCGTCTTTATGGACACTTTCAATTCTTGGACTTCAATACCGTTCCAGATGACTACGGTTGAAACTGCCGCAAAAATACGCGAAATCCTCAAGCCTGACGGGGTCCTGATAATCAACATCATTGCTTCGATTTACGGGCCTAAATCAGGCGTGTTTCAGGGAATTTACAAGGCGTTTTCAAAATCATTCAATACAATGATGATCTTCCCAGTAAACGCCCCCGGTATGAAATACTCCCACGCACTTCAAAATATAATACTCGCCGCAAGTGCCGGGAACATATCGCTTAATGAACCCGATGAACGTTACAAGCCCCTGCTGTCTCATCAATGGCTTGACACTTTCACCCCTGATCCCGTAGTACCGGCTTTCACTGACGCTTTTGCTCCCGTTGAAAGATATTCGCTTATACAATAATTAAAGGTGTTTACGATGAATATTAAAAAAAAGAAAATCCCTGAAAAATATTTACAGCTCCCCTTAGTCCCCGAATTTCTAATACTGCCTCTATGGGTAATATCACTTTGTCTGCCCAATCTCATATATTCAGGCATAATGTTTGCTGATACACTCCATATAATAAAATGGACGGTTACGGGGGTGCCGATAGCAATTGCATTATTTTTCGCTGGTCTTAGAATTTCATTTTACAGCCGTGAAAAAATAAGCGTTAAACCAGATTTATTCGCGCTCTTATGGGCGTTGATACTGATATACTGTGCAGTTCAGCCGCTTTGGGTTAAACTGTCCTCACCGACGGGCTACGTCCTCGAAATGGTCTGCTTTGCAGCAATATGGGCATTCTACGTCATAAGCGTTGAGGCGTTCCCTGAGAAGGGGTTACGCGTAATAATATTATTATGCAACGTCAACGCCGCTATTAACGTACTTTTCGCCGAGCTTCAGATCAGGGACATGAATAATCTCGCGTTCCTTAACGGCACATTCCTTTCAGACCTTCAGCAGTTCAGCAATATAATCCTTCCGACACCGGGAAATTACATCGGCAACACGGCACAGCAAAACATGTTTGGATTATGGGAAGCCGTTGCGTGTCTTGGAGCAGTTTATCTCTTCGTCTTTGATGCCTGGAACAATGACCGCGCCGAACATGGCCGTAAAATCTGGGTTCCCGTAATAAACATAGCTCTTTCCGTAATATGCCTGAAATTTGCCGTAACTGAGGCAAGCATTTTATTCGGGGTAATTGCAGGATTATTCATTATCGGTGCATTTATAGCCGCTTTCCGTCTCGGGAATGAAGGGCGTGTTTATTATTCAGTTTTTATATTGCTGCTTTTATGCGTGAATTTCTGGGGTCTGATGAGTTCGACAAGCAGATCCGCAACTCTGGCATTATTGCTGGGGTTGTCAGTGCTTTTATTGATTTCGGCATGGAAGTTCGACAGAAATTACGTTATAAGATTTTTCGCCGTCATGCTCGTAATTTCGTCAGTGTTCTATGCCTCCATGTACTCGCCCCGTTCAGGCGAAATTGTCGAAAAAACAGCCGACATCATCAAGAACGCCGAAAATATAGGTCTCAGGCGCGGTATATGGATGACATCTTATGCAATGTTACGAGAACACCCCGAAGGCGTTGGAATCGGACAGTACAAATGGCACTATCTCGAGGGTCAGCGTTACGGCTTCAGCATAAATAATGCTGACTGGTACGGCTGGCAGTATACTCACTGGGCGCATAACGAATTTTTGCAGTTTTTCTGTGAGGGCGGTTACATCGGCGGTATATTGTTATTGCTATTGTGGCTCGTCTGGTTCGTCCCGGCAGTTTACGGGCTTTTCAAAAAAAAGAGAATGTCCGTCAATATCACTGCAGTATGGGCGTTGAGCCTAGTTTCATTGATAACTTTCTGCGCAGTCTTTACGCGTCCTTTCCATAGGATTGAAAACATGGTGTGGATAACTCTCGCATTCGCACTCTGCAACCGCGAATTTTTCCCCGATTTCAAGTTAAAGCTGAGATTTGATTTCGTTAAATCTAAATTTTTCAGGAGTGCAATCGGCCTTGTCTGCGTAATAGCGTCAATTTCAGGCTGTATTTACATAAGCGGAGGAATTTACGGGAATTACGTTTTACGTCAGGCATTATCAACACAGGACGAGAGAATACAGTTATATTTACTCAATGAAGCCGACAAATACCCGATTGTCAGGGAAGAAGCACAGCGCAATTTAGGCTATCACCTTTTGCAGATCGGCGAGCAGAAGGGCGATAATCAGGCGTTAGTACAGGGCTTTAATGTCTTATGGTCTCACTTTAACAGGGAGCCTCACTCGGAAGACATTTCAAGATTGATTAACTTTGCCCAAAGGTACCAACTTGTTGACGTTCTCAGGGAAATTGCAAGTTACTTCAAACCCGGAATGTATCACCTCCAGAGAGTCCCTCAGCGTGATTCAAGCGGCAAAATAATCAATGCCCTTCTGCTTCTCAACGGGCCCGGCAGTGATGACCAGTAAAAAAGCCTTCACGTTAATTGAAATACTCGTGTCCGTAATGCTTACGGGAATTTTGACAACCCTTGCCCTCGCCCCCGTCGTTATGACGGTCAGGCAGGTTGTTCAAACTCAAAGCGATTACAACGACATTTCAGCGTTGAGGCGCGCAATGAATTTTATTGAACGCGATTTACAGTCGGCCATGAGATTAGCCCCTAACGTCATAACAATAACTGACCATGAATCTATGGGCGGTCTTGATGATGACACTTTAATGATAATGAGCAGCTCCCCTACGGTTCAGAATATGCCGGCAGGAACTTTAGTTTATAAAATCATTGAAGGGGGCATACTTCACGGCAATGTCATTCAGGGATTATACAGATGGGTACTGCCCGGAAAAACTCCCGGTAATGTTGACGTTGAAGCCCTTGAACCCAAAGATGCTCAGCTCGTTTTACCTGACGTAAAAATCTTCGGCGTTGAAATCCCTAACGGCTCTCATGAAGATAACCGGCAGAAAGAATACTCCGGCAAGCTGCCCGACGGAATATATATTAAAATCGGCAGGGGTAATAATGATAATGATAAAAATGAAGACAGAAGAAATAAAATTGAGAGTTTCATCGTCTTCCCGTAAAGGCTTCGTACTCGTCAGCGTCCTCATGCTCAGTATGCTGTTAATCTCCTGTGCAACGGCCTTCACATGGTTCGTCAGAATGCAGGTTAAAAGCGTTTACAGAACACGTTCGGCACTGACTAACAGGTCAATGGCTCTGGTTCTCTCAAGCAACGTAATTAGCGCTTTGGTCAGCATCGCGGAAGAAGTCAAGGCTGACAGCCCCGTTCAAAGATGGTATCAGCCCTTTGTTTTCAACATTCCTGACTTGGGAATATGGGTTGTTCAGGTTACTCCGCTTGATGACAAAATACCGATCGGAAAGCTATTCCTGCCTGACGGCGACACCCTCAGGCGCGAATTGACGGAAGTATGGCGCGAATTATGGGA
This sequence comes from uncultured Synergistales bacterium, assembly GCA_905233565.1. Taxonomy (GTDB): domain Bacteria; phylum Synergistota; class Synergistia; order Synergistales; family Aminobacteriaceae; genus JAFUXM01. The sequence continues at coordinate 45,440 of CAJOCL010000005.1, read as the reverse complement.
CAAACTCGGCCACCGTGAACTTGAACAGCTGATACTGGATTTCATGGACAGAAATTCAAAGCCCAGAGTAGGCAGCGTTGAAAACGAAAACTTCATCAACCGTCAGCCTTTTGACATCTCTGAATTATTGGCTTTAAGTTCTGACGTAACCCATGATATATTCTACGGCAACGGAACGGATCCCGGATTTTCGGATTACTGCACGGTCTTTAGTGACGGAAAAATAAATCTCAATGTCGCACCCGTCCACGTCATGGAACTGCTGCCCGGACTTGACAGGGGAGATCTTGCGGAGAAAATTGCGGAAGTCAGGACGGAAAAAGTATTGGAAAGTTTTTCCGACGTTCAGAATTTACCCGGCGCATCCCCGAGAACTTCAACGTTACTGACAAATATAGCTGATTTCAAGAGCCGTTACTTCAATATCAGGCTTGAATATCTCAGCCCGGACGGTGAGGGCGGATCGTCTTACAACGTAGTATTCGACAGGACATCTAGAAATATAGTGAGGTGGGAGGAAATTTGAACATTAAAAACATAAAAGATATATTAAAAATTAACAGAAGTATCAAAAATGACGTTAAAGGGCGCGAAATCCGCAGGGTCTTGGACGTTCAGACTGACGGCGAAAAGCGCAGGGCAATAAAAATAATGAAAAATGCAAAAGGCGGTCAGAAAGGCTCGATAACTTTAGTACCCATGAAATCGCTGTCGCTTGAAGATTTTACGTTCCCTTTCCAAAACCCGGCCAAAATCCGCGAGGCTCTGAGGCTTCAGGTTATGCCCTACAACGCCGCCGGTGAATTGTCTCTCTTCCCGGTAATATTGTCGAAATCCGGAAGAAGTGCCAGCGGACTCGTCTGGTATCTCTCGCCTGAAGAGCTGGACATACCGTCATCATCGGCAGCGTCAAAACGCGGAATTACATGGCCGGCACCTTTAGCGTTTATTTCAAAACTTGAAGATTTCGGCGGTAACGGCGTAACTATTTGGATTGACGAGGAGAATATATGCTCAGTCTTATGGCAGAATCACAGGCCGTTGTTATACCGTTATAAAAAGCTGAAAAAACTTCCTGATAATGACGCTGAAAGCTCAGAAAAAGCCGAAATATCCGAAATTTCATGGTATGACGCTTACTGCAAATCACGGGAGCTTGAAAGAGGCGGAAATTTCACGGTTAATGTAAGCGATTATGATTATGATGATAACGATGATTACTATGATGATGACGCTGACGATGACGGCGGCGAACTGAGCAGCATAATTTCTGAAAGCGTCAGCATATGCCCCTATCTGATGAATATAAACCTGTCGAAAACCGCGCTTGAAGGCACAAGAGACCTTGAAAAAACAGTCAGGATTTTAACGCGCGTTTCAATATGGCTCACGGCAGCAGGCATCATAATGCTGTCATCGGGACTTCTGAAATATTACAACGCAGGCAGGGAAACGGAAAAATTACGGTCAAGAACTGATAACTTTTACCGTCAGACTTTTGACCCCTCAAGAACAGGGCGCATATCCAACCCCGTTGTTCTCGCAAGGGACAGAATAGCATCATTGACGGGCAAAGATGACGGCGGACACGGAATTGACGAAGTTCTCGCGGATCTGGGCGAAATCTTCAGCGAACCCGGAACTAAAGACGTAACTCTCGATATAATCCGCTACAACGCTGACGGCATTGACTGCACCGGCAACGCTCCCGATATGACTACCGTATTAAACTTCAGGAAATCCCTTGAAAACCGCGCTTCACTCGTTCAGGTCGATAACACTCAGTTCGTAGCCGGAATAGGCTACAGGTTCGATATCCGCGTAAGGTGGTGAAAAAATGGCGTTAAACTTCGATGTTCTCTTCAACAGCACTCAAAGCGTCCTGCGCGGAGAGATTACGGGCGCGGTCAAATTCATAACTTCATGTCTCCTTATGCTCATTGTATGGGCGGGAGTTCTGACGGTTGACGGCTGGAACTCTCAAGAGATTACAAGATTAAACGCTCAGCAGGGAAGATTTCACACCCTGTTATTGCTGGGCGCGGAATATAAATCATTATCCCCGTCTTCGCAACAGACGCAGAATGTTGATGTTGCCGCCGTATTCGCTCAGGTTTCGGAGAATATGTCGCTGGGCAGCAGGGTAAACAGGATAACTCCCGACGGCCGTAACCAGTCTGTCGAGATAAACAGGCTTTACGCTGAGGAACTCGCAGACCTTCAGAAACAGCTCGCCTCTCGCGGAGTGAAATTCATAGCCGCTGAAATCAGAGCGTTACCGGCAGGGTCTGAAAGGCTGTTCACCGTTTCGGCTATAATAGGCCCCGTAAATCCATAACGGCAGGTAAGATAATGAGACGTTTATTAAAAATTTTATTGTTTACGGCAGCTTTTATATTTTCGCTGTATATATTCCTTCCTTACAGGGAAATCGGAAAATTCGCAATGTCCGCAGCTCGTTCACAGCTTGAAAGAATGGGCATGAGAGTATCTTACTCGGACGTTTCGGGGGTTGACGGGGGCTTCAGCGTCCATAATCTCAGATTAACAGGCATGACGGATATTTCTTTCGGATCACTGACGATAAAGCCGGAATTTGCAGCAAGTATTCTCAGCCTTTCACCCGTCTGTAATATCTCGTTCTCTACGGGAAGCGTAAGGCTGGGGCAGGTTATGAGCTTCGGGGACGGCGGTTTTCTGCTGACTTACTCAAAGCCTGAAATACTGCTCGAAAATCTCAGGACTAACGGCGATTTCTCGTTGAACGGCTACATGACAATTGACACGGCTAACATGAAAATCGGCCATGCCGATGCAAGGCTTGAAGTCCCAGAATTATTCGCGCACAATATGGACATGTTAAAAAATTTCCTGCCCCTTGTGAACGAGGGCGGTAAATGGTATCTTCGCAGGAGGTGAAAAAATTGCGTGAAAGACTGAAAAATATATTTCCTAAAATTAAAAAACTCAGCAAAAATAAAGCTGATGATGAAAACAGCAAGTATTATTCATTGTGGCTTTTTATACTCCCGGTAATACTCGGCTTTTCGCTCGGTTCACTGGCCGATTCAGTCCTTAGTCTGTGTCTCGGCATGTTCACGAATGAGGGCAGTTTAAGCGACACTGCTGTAACGGGAACGGTGATAACTGACGATAAATCTTCAAAACAGCGCGGTTTAGACGCTTTTTTATCATCAAATCCCTTCAAGATTTCCCCTCAGAAGACGGATACCCCTCCGCCTCCTGAAAAGCCGAAAATTGAAGAGCCTCCCCAGCCTGATATGACGCTTGACGGCGTTATACTGCGCGGAACTCTGCCCAATGTCGGAGGCTGGTTTGAAATTAACGGGGAATTAAAAGCCTTAATGATAGGAAACAGCATTGACAAGTACAAATTAATCAGCGTCAGTTACCGCGAGGCAAAATTCAGAAAGGGCGATGAAGCACCCGTCAGCAAATTCATAATTTACGGCCCCGTCGCAGCCGTTCAGCCCAAGCCCGCACCTGCACCGGCACCGGCACCGCAGAGAGCTTCACAGCCTCAGCAGCAGACCGGCTCAATCGTTGCGGCCGTCCCCGATCAGCAGGAAGGCCAAATCTCAAGCGAAATGGTAAATCAGCTTGTTCAAAATCCTTTTGACGAGCTTAAACGCATAAGGATAAGGCCGAATGACACCGCAGGAGGGCTTGAAGTCCAATGGATACAGAACGACAGCTTATTGAAGCGTCTGGGAGTTCAAAGGGGCGACGTAATAAGATCCGTCAACGGTATACCTTTTACGAACATGGGAGATATTGCAAACTCGATAAATTCATTGATGAACAGTGAAAGGTTTGACGTTGAAGTAACACGCGGAGGAACTAATACGGCCCTGCGCTACGTGGTAAAGTAAATCATGAAAATCATGAAACGTAAGGGCTTTACTCTAATGGAAGTTCTTGTCGCTACGGCTATTGCAGGCCTGACGATTTCGGGGGGCTACAGGCTCATTGCGATGTCTTACAGGCTGCTCAGCGAGATTGACGAGGAAATCGAATTATCTTCGGCGGCTCAGGAAATCTGGCTCAGGTTCAGGACTGAAAGGGATATGCCTTCAAGCGGACATGATGACAAGAAAAATATTTCATGGAGTACCGAGAATATGTCAGTTTCGGTTGATGACTACGAGCTTAAATTCCGAAAAGTAACCGTAAGTATTGCCGACGGGCGTTCAACCGTGATTTATATTGTAGAATAAGGGCTGTTTGTAGTATTATTATGTTCGTTCATGGACGGAGGATACATGTTTTGAGCTTCAGGAAAATAATAAAATTTTTACTTATATTTATATTGATGTCAGTGTTAAATTCGGATTCATGTCCGTATGTTCAGGCCGCAACAAGGCGCAGTCAGCCTGCACCACAGCAGCCTCAGAACGGCGAGGGCGGTACAATGACCGAACAGGAAGAAAATGAACTCGTCGAAATGGCTCAGGCCGCAAGACGTGCCGGGATTGTTCAGTTTAATTTCAAGGATATGGATCTGGTCAGGTTTATGCGTTTCATGTCCGAAGTTTTGCGCGAGAATATTATCGTTCCCCCGAATATAAATTCAAAAATAACGATAATTTCCCCTCACCCCGTAACAATACGGGAATCGCGTGAAATAATGCTGTCAACCCTTCAGATGTATAACTTTTCACTGCAGGACATGGGAAGTTATTCAATCGTAAGGCAGGGCGGTGTAAGCCCCTCTCCCAATGTATACAGGGACAGATCCGGGCCCGGTTTCGGCGAAGAGACCGTAACTTACATAATGCCCATAGATTACGTTACCGTTGAGGCGTTAATACCTGCGTTACAGCAGACTTTCGGCCCCGCCTTAATCGCAATTCCCGTAGGCAACGGAAGGGATATTTTATTACAGGGACGCGCTACCGATGTCCGCAAGGGAATGGAATTACTGCGGAAAATGGACACCCCGCAAAGTGCTAGGATAACGAGGACTTTTGACTTGAGATACGGCGATCCTGCGACTGTTGCTGCTCAGTTAAACGCTGTTGCGGGGGCTAACGGGCCTTTACAGGGGCTGAACGCGATAGCCGATCCGCCGAGCAAAAAAGTTATTGTTGTCGGCAGTACAAGCGCGGTCGACAAGGCCGCAAAAATCATTCAGGATTTAGACGTTGATTCAAAGATCGGCGATTTTCATATATACAAGCTCAAAAATATAGATGCTACGGCTGCTTCGGAACAGGTTGCGAAAGTCCTTGCTTCAACGGCCACGATGCTGGGGGCTGACTCCGCAAAATTCCCGGCTACCGTCGTACCTGATGTCGCAACCAACAGCCTTATATTTGCCGCGACACAGAGACAGTTTGATTCGCTCGTCCCCATTCTTGACGCTATCGACATTCAGCCCAAGCAGATTTTATTACGTGGATTTATAGCTGAAATTAACGTCTCTAACCTTGAAAGCAACGGCGTTGACTGGAACATCGTCGGCGGTATGATGTTCGACGATTTATTGATGGGCGGTAACATGTCGCTCGGTGAAAACACCATTCCTTCGCAGTTCATGCAGTGGTTCAATGACCTTTCAAAGCGTGAGGACATACTCGAGCGCAACGGGTCAACTTACAGCGTTACGAATTACAATCCTATGGCCTTGATGTATGCAACTGTTGAGATGCTGAAGAAATACAACGCAATAAATATTCTTTCAGTTCCGCGCCTGATGTGTACGGACAACAAAGAAAGTTCGTTCCAGGTCGGTCAGGTAATCCCCGTCCTGAAGGGTTCAACTTCCGACATGTCCAACTTAAATTCAGTTCAGACGAATTACGATTACAAGGACACCGGCTTAACCTTAACCGTAACTCCCCATATCAGGAGCGGAAATCTCGTTGCAATGGACATCAAGCAGACTACTGAAGACGTAATGACCGCAACGGGCAACCCAACTCCCGTAACTTCAAAGCGCGAAGTCAATACTTCCGTAGTTGTCGGTGACGGCGAGACCATAATACTCGGCGGAATGATAAAGGAAACTGAAAGATCATTGAGGCGCAGGGTTCCCGGACTTTCATACATTCCGTTAATCGGGGGGCTTTTTCAGAAACTTTCAAAGGAAAAAGAAAAAGTTGATTTCATGATTTTCTTAACCCCGCACATCATTGAATCATCTGCGGAAATGAGGGCAATAACTCGCAAGGCTTCAGGTTTCAGGACGGTTTCGCCGGATTTAGATCTCGGTTTTGCCGACTTAATGCCGGCTCAGACGAGAAATGAGCTTTTAAGCCTTGACATAAGCCCCGTAGAATCTGATGTTGATATAAGGTTCCGCGAACTTTATCAAAAGAGCCTGAAGAGGAAGTAATTTCAAAATGTCAGAAAGTGAAACACTTGAAAATACAGCCTCAACGCTTCCGCCGCTGCCCGAAGCCAAAGAAGTATCTTCTTTGTTGCCCGAAGGCATGGGCTTGGATATTCTCAGGCAGGCCAGAATAGTACCGTTAAGAATTGAAGACGGCGTTTTGATTGTCGGCGCGGTTAATTTTGACGCATGGCCGAAAGCTCAGATGTTAGGCACTGCGCTCGGTTACCCGATTGATTTAGAGTTAAGGGACGAAAAGGAATTAGGCGATCTCCTTCACACTTTATATGACTTGAGAAGCGTTGCAGCCGACGAGGCCGCGAAGAATATCGAGGGAATTGACGACATTGACGATTTAACGCGTGAAGATGTCCTCAGCGATTCCGTTGACGTTCCTGTAATAAGGCTGGTTAACGGCCTTTTTGTTGACGCATTAAGACAAAGGGCTACGGATATTCACGTTGAGCCTTATGAAGACGAGGTTTTAATACGTTTCAGGATTGACGGGGTACTGCAGGATCGTTTGAGATTACCGCGCTCAAATCAGGCACCTTTAACAAGCCGCATAAAAGTCATGTCAAGAATGGACATAGCCGAACACATGGCACCTCAGGACGGCAGAATCGGAATCACCGTAGGCGACAGGGCTGTCGATATCCGCGTCGGTCTTGTCCCTACACAATACGGCGAAAGAATAGCGATGAGGCTTCTTGACAAGGGGCATGGATTGCTTACGCTTGAGGACTTGGGCATGGAGGCGAGGGAACGCGGAATAATGAACGAGTTAATACACCATCCTCACGGCATGATTTTATTCACTGGGCCTACGGGTTCGGGAAAGTCAACCAGCCTTTATGCAATTCTTCAGGCACTCGCAAGCCCTCAGGTAAATATAATAACCGTTGAAGACCCCGTAGAATACGCGCTTCCCGGAGTATCTCAGATTCAGGTCAACGAAAAAGCCGGCGTAACTTTCGCGTCCGCCCTCCGTTCGATACTGCGTCAGGATCCAGATATTGTCATGATCGGCGAAATGAGGGACTTTGAAACGGCACATATTGGCGTTCAGGCATCATTGACGGGGCATCTTGTCCTGTCGACACTTCACACCAACGATTCAATAAGCGCGATAATAAGGCTTGTTGATATGGGAATTGAACCGTATTTAGCCGCAAGCTGCATGATCGGGACGGTTGCTCAGAGATTGGCGAGGAGATTATGCCCCCATTGCAGGCGCGAGATCGTACCCCCAATGATGATGATGAAGCAGGGATTGACACGGGCTTTTGAACCAGTAGGCTGTTCGGAATGCCATAACACGGGTTACAAAGGACGCGTCGGACTTTATGAACAGTTTGTTATAAACGAGGAAATACAGGAGGCTTTCGTTTCGGGCGCTCCTGCCTCAAAACTCAGGGAAATTGCGAGGCTCTCAGGTTTCAAAACTCTCTGGGAAATCGGACTTTCAGCCGTTCAATCAGGGTTGACATCTCCTGACGAATTGACACGCGTAGCCGGTGAGGATTAAAAAATGCCGTACTTCACTTATTCAGGTTATGACGCTAAAGGAAAATCAACAAAGGGAACAATCGAAGCAGGCTCCTCAATTCAGGCCGTCGACCGCCTCACTGAAAGGGGAATCACCGTAGTTGACGTTAAAGTTGCGGAGGAAAAAAAAGGCGGTAAAAATTCAAAAATAAAAATGCTGCCCCTTGAAATGCATATATTTTTCTGCCGAAGTTTAGCATCATATCTTAAATCAGGTTTACCGCTGGCCGATTCCCTTAAAATAATGTCTAAACAGGCTCGTGACAAGAACATGAAGCCCGTTATGGAAAAACTGCTTTCTGAAGTTGAGGGAGGACGGAAATTTCACACGGCACTTGCTGAATCGGGTGCTTTCCGTGAAAGTTTATGGCGAGTTGCGGAATCGGGCGAGCAGTCGGGAACTTTAATTTCAGTCTTAAATGAGGCTGCCGACGAGTTCAAACTTGAAGATGACTTGAAGCGCAAAATCAGGGGTGCTATGACTTATCCGATTGTCATGGCCGTTGTCGGTATCGGTGTCGTTTCATTCATGCTGACTTACGTTGTCCCTAAAATTTCGGAACTTTTCGAGGACATGCACCAGACCTTGCCGCTCCCGACTAGAATATTAATTGCAATGTCAGATTTTCTCGGCTCTTACGGCTTATGGCTCCTGCTTGTCCTTGCGATAATATTCATATGGATGAAGAGAACGGGAAAAAGCATCAACATGCCATTCATGAAAGGGATACGCGACAATCTCAATTTAGCCCTCGTCATGTCCCATATAAGTACGCTTCTAAAGTCGGGCATTCCTTTAGTTCAGGCTTTGAGAATGGCATCATCAATGGACGTTTACAAACAGAGATGGCTTGACGCTGCCGAAATGGTCAAGGCAGGACACAGGTTTGACCGCGCTCTCGAAAAAATCGGAATGCAGGAAGATACCGTTGCCGTTGTCCGTGTCGGCGAAATGGGCGGAGAACTTGCGGAGGCATTAACGAACGTTTCGGAACAGTGCAGGGAAGTCGCCCAGTCAAGAATGGAAAAGCTATCAACTTTAATGGAACCGATAATGGTGCTTGCTTTGGGATTTAGTGTCGGCTTTATCGTACTGGCAATATTAACGCCCGTATTCGATTTAGCAGGCATTGTAAGATAAAAATATATTGTAGGGGGTATTTTCATGAGCAGTAATAATTCTTTTACAGGTTCTTTGCCGTTCAAGCTGATAATCGCGCTTGTTCTGGGTACGTTTATCGGTCTGGGGCTTTCATCAATTGAGGGCAGCATGATATGTACGGCACTTCTGAACATAGCCGTAACGATCCGCCATATTTCAAGCCAGTTCGTGAATTTCTGCGTTCCCATAATAATAATGGGTTTCGTTGCACCGGCAATAACCCGTCTCGGTCAGAACGCCTCAAGAATGCTCATACTAGCGTTAATCCTCGCTTATGCCTCATCAATAGGCGCGGCGTTCGCGGCAATGGCAGCAGGGTATTCAATACTTCCGTTCATGAACATAGTAAAAGAAGTTGAGGGCTTGAAATCTCTTCCGAAAGTTCTGTTTGCATTGTCAATCCCTCAGATTATGCCCGTAATGTCGGCGTTATTATTTTCAGTGATGATCGGGCTTTCAGCGGCATGGAACAGAAGCCGCATGATAATCAATCTTCTTGAGGAATTTCACAATATCGTGCTGAGCCTCGTTTCAAGATTTATGATTCCCGTACTCCCCTGGCTTATCGGCGCGACTTTCTGCGGACTTGCCTATGAGGGTTCAATAACAAAACAATTCCCGGTCTTCATAATGGTTATATTGATAGTAATTTTAGGGCATTATTTATGGCTTGCACTGCTTTATTTCATCGCAGGTGTTTATTCGGGCAAAAATCCGTTAAACATAATCAGCAATTACGGCCCCGCTTACATGACAGCAATCGGCACGATGTCGAGCGCGGCTACTCTCTCAGTCGCCCTTGAATGTGCCAGAAAATCAGAGCCTACACTGCGCGACGATCTCGTAAGTTTCGGGATACCGTTATTTGCGAATATTCACCTCTGCGGTTCGGTAATGACTGAGACATTTTTCGTCATGGCCGTTTCAAAAATACTTTACGGAGTTTACCCGACACTCGGAAATATGATACTTTTCTGCATACTTCTCGGACTTTTTGCGATTGCCGCTCCCGGAGTTCCCGGAGGTACGGTAATGGCCTCACTCGGCTTGATTACGGGGGTTCTTGGGTTTGACGAGACCGGTACTGCGCTGATGCTGACGATCTTTGCACTTCAGGATTCATTCGGAACCGCCTGCAACGTTACGGGGGACGGAGCCTTGACGCTGATTTTGACCGGATACGCTGAACGGCACGGAATCGAACAGACTAAACTCGAAAATATACTAGGCTGATAAAAATTTCAAATTGCAAATTGCAAAACAGGGCAGGGACTGAAAAATTCCCGTCCTGTTTTTTTATATTAATTAAAGCTGCTTACGGATCATTACCTGCATGGCCTCGCGGAAGGTGTCGACCTGACCGAGTAAATTATTCTCGCGTTCTTTAAGTACAACATTCTCAATTTTAAGCTGTTTATTCTCTTCTTCAAGTTCCGACAGCCTTTTTCTGATATAAGATTCCGTCATGGGCTGAGGGCTTGAAACGGTTGTGCTTGCGGTCTTTTTTTGTACTGGTTCAGCGCTTGTAACTGAGGGCTTGTCGGTTTTTTCTGATTTCTTTTCTGATGCCTGCTGTTTATGATGTTTAACTTTTTCTGTTTTCTGAATTTCCTTCGGCTCAACGTCAGATTTTTTAGACCTCATCGGCCTGTTATGCTTCAGGTTGAAAGACCATGTATACAGCATTGATGCGGTAATGCCGGTCTCTTCGGCTACTTTGTTGTAACCTTCCTTGACGGCTTTTTTAACAAGCATTTTCTTTTCTTCAAGAGTAAAATCGCTTGAGCCTTTTTTAACCTGTTCTGAAGTCCCCCCGTCAACAAGTTCTGTTGAAGCGTTTACTGTTTCCGTGCCTGTCCCTGTTTCTGTCCCTGTTTCTATTCCCATATTCATTATTAAAATTCCTTTCTAAAATTTTTATTTATTCTTTTTATTATTCTATCATATAATAATTTCTAAAAAATTATGTTATTATATATTTCAGCAAAAATTAAGAAATTCGGAGGGACAAAAATGCCCAAACACACTGAAGATTTTACAGATGAAGAGCGGCAGGCAATACTTGAAGACGCTGAAAAAATAGGGATTACAGACGCGGCACAAAAATATGATACATCGTGGCAGGCCATAAAATCATGGCAGCTGAAAAAAGCAAACGGCAACGAAATAATTCCCCGCAGAAAAAGGCTTACTCCCGAAGAAAGAGACGAAATATGGGAACGCGTAAAAGAAGTTGGATTTGAACAGGCTGCGGCAGAATTTAATGTAAGCAAAAAATATCTGGAAAATTGGCGGTGGAAATTCGGCTACAAATTAGATACACCCGTGAAAAAGACTGCTGATAAGCCGTCTGACAAGAAAATCACGGTCAAAAATCAGGAACTGCAGGAAAAAGAACAGCCCAAAAAAACTGAGGCCTTTACAGGGATCCCGTCATCAGAAGAGATTTTAGAAGAAGAGAGACGGAATAAAAATTATAGTACAGTCCATGAATACAGCGAAGCCCCTTATGTATCCGATTTTTCCTACCAGTCTGAGTTTGATTCTGACATTCAGGCAACAAATGACAATACGGAAAATCAGGAAGTTCAAGAAATTCAAGAAAACCAAGAAATCCCAGAAAATCAGGAAAATCAGGAGAAGCAGGAGTTAAGCGTCAGGAAAGAAATCGATTCGCTGAGAATAGAAAATGTACTTCTCAAGAGCAAAATTGAAACGTTATCCGCTCAGCTGGAGAAGTTCCGCGTTGCAATAAACAGCCTGACACAGCTTGATATTAAATTAATGTCAACTGATTAATAGCAGCCTTTAATTTTTCCGCACATCTTATCATGACTGACAGCCTGTTTTGTAAAACGATATTTTCAATTTTGAGGTTAAGCAGTTCTTTCCGTAATGCCTGAAGTTTTCCGGACGGCACAAACACGGGTACGGCATTGATTACTTTTTCGGGTTTCCCTTCCGATATTATTTCTGAAGTTTTTAATGCCGTTCGTTTTGCTTGTTTTGCCTGCTGGCTGCGCTGTCTCATCGGGTCTATAGGCTCCGTTACGCGGCTTCCAGTGCCGAAAACTTCCATGCCGAAAATTTCCGTTAAATTTACTCCCGTCAATATTCTTGGGCTGTAATTACCGATGTTGTCGAGCATTTTCCCTATTTTCCCCTTAACAACGCCCGATACAAAATCATCAATGTTAATTCCCCTCATCTCGAAAAAATACAGGGGGTTAGTATCAAGCCTTACGCCGATACCGTAAAGTGCCGCCGCCGTATGTCTGCACATGTTCGCAAAATCCGAGCATGAACACTCGAAATCTATCTCATCAGGTCTGGGAAAAAGAATACCCTTCTGGAAAAAACTTTCCTTCAGGCTCTCCGGGAACGTTCCCGATATTATTTCTTCAAGATTATAGATTTTACCTGCTGCAAGCTCTGCAATTTCCCTTTGCCGTTCTTCAGAAATAGGCGAGATTTTTATTTTTACTCTATGAGGCTCGTTCAAATGGCCTATAACAAGTGCGCTGATGTTACCCCCGTTGATTTTCAGGTCGACAACTGCACCGTTGCGTACGTAATTCCTGCCAAGCGTTATCCTGTTATTAGCCCATATTGCATAACGTTCGAGATTCTCGCACCATGACTGACCCCACCAGCTTGAACAGATTGCACGGTTCGGAAGATTTAGGACTTCAACAGGCTCATATTCAGGGTGTTGCGATAATATTTCACTTGCCTTTTCCTGAAATTCATCTCTGGTTATCTTCGGTCTGTAGTAATAATAAGCCATTAAAAAATAAAGCTCCTTCAATTATTTTTTTATTCATTTTATTATTATAATGTAAATAAACTGCACTTTAACTTTGCGTACTAACGCTGTATTATTCCCTGTAAAAATCAAAGGAGCAAAGCATAATAGGAGGTATATTCTGTGTTATATCGTTACAATGAATGGCGAATTGTGCTTGTGCAGTACTGCAATAAAAAGGGCATAATGTTTGATACAAATTTGAGCTGGTCTGATGACAATGAAAAATGTATGCTTGAAAGAGGACATATCGAATCATATGGCGGTGCTAAATGGGCTGTTGACAGTTTCCCGAAAGGCGATTACGTGCTGTTCTACTCAAAGGGCAGGGGCGTTATTGCCATAGGCGAAATCACATCACGTAAGGCAAGAGAACTTCACGGTGCAGAAGATGCCGATGACGGGCGTTATCATGAAGTAAAAATGATTGTTCCGCTGAATGTCTCAGGTTCAGACGGCTATAATCAGAGCCTGTATCCTTACGAGATAAAAACTTTGCTTGATAAAGTTACAAGGACATACAAGACACCGTACCTCAGTGAAGGACAGGTGAAAATTCTCATCGAGGCATTACAGAAAAAATACAACGTTTAACTAGTGTTATAATTTTCAAAAAAAATTAAATAAAGGAGAAAGATACATGAGCTATTTTATTCACAGAATATCTCACGAATGGAGTATATCAAAGCCGCTTTTCGACAGAGGATATTTGACAATAGGATGGGGATACCTTCTCGGAAATGAAAAGGCCACCAGCAATGTAAAAAATCACGGCAGCTCTGAAGAGCTTAACAAGTTAATGTATGAAGTTTTCGAGACGGAGTACAGAAAAAATCGTTCGTTGATAGTATTCTCGCAGTTCCGCCCCGGCGATGTGATCGTTGTTCCGCTTTACGGGAGTATTTTCAGCATTGTACGCGTGAAGAGCGACCCTAAACCTGTTACTGAGCTTCCTGCTTCTGCACTTGAAGATTTGCCGGTTGTCCTGAAGAATGACAGCGATGAAAAAGGTATCTACCGCAATAATGAACTTGTAGATCTCGGATTCTATGTTGAGACGGAAGAAATCAGGTACAACATTCTTAGAAGCTGGGCAGGCGCAAAACTTCAGTCCCGCATGAAGATACGGCAGACTAATACATATGTAGATGATTTGCAGCCGGAAATTGACGAAGCCGCAAAAAGCAAAGCTCCCGTAAACCTTCATGATGTAATTGCAGATGAGGCAACAAAAATTATTCTCAGTGCAATAACCGACAATGCAAACCCTATAGACACAGAAAAACTTGTGCGCTGGTACATGAAGAAAGCCGGAGCAACAAACGTATACAAGCCGTCAAAGCCTAAAGGGGATCCTAATGAAGATAACTATGCAGATGCCGATGTAGCAGCAGAATTTTCACCGCTTGGAGTCAACATATACATTCAGGTTAAGAAGCATGACGGCATGACAGGAGATTGGGCAGTTCAGCAGATAAAGAAATACAAAGAACTCCAGACAATAAATTTTGCTGAAGGCGAGACAAATATTATGTGGGTTCTCTCAACAGCAGGAGAATTTTCAAAAGAAGCAATATCACTCGCGCAGGAAAATTCTGTACGGCTTATTAACGGAATGGAATTTGCCCATATGCTTGCCGATGCAGGAATATCTGATATAAACGATTTCACATCAATGTAATCAAAACTGACATTCACGAAGCAAAAAAAAATGCCCTCAGCTTTTACACTGGGGGTATTTCTTTTTTCTCATTCCGAGTACCTGAAGGGTAAATATCAGACTAAGAATGCCGCAGCTCCAAGTTCAATATATAATCTCATTGAAAATTTTTTACAAGAGAGTTGATTTTATCATATTAACCGGAATTACGGCGGAATTTAACCCGTTACATAAAGGACATGAATTGTTATTCAGCAAAATTAAAAATCCTGACGGGATAATCGTAGTATTATCATCAAATTTCACCCAGAGGGGAAGCCCTTCAATCTCTGACAAATTAACGAGGGCTGACAATGCAGTTATAGCCGGAGCCGATTTAGTGCTTGAATTGCCGTTCCTTTATTCCTGTTCGGCAGCTCAGGATTTTTCACGCGGAGCAGTTAATATTCTTGGCCGTCTCGGTTTCGTTGAACAAATAGCTTTCGGAATGGAAGACGTAAATTTTGACGCTCATAAACTCGTCAGCATAATGATTAACGAGCCTGAAAACTACAAAACCGTACTGAAGCATGAAATGTCGCTGGGTGCCTCATTCCCTAAAGCTAATTCAATAGCCCTCGAAAATATACTCAATGGCTCAGGCGATTTCATAAAAAAGCCTAATAATTTACTGGCCGTTTCATACATGCTCAACGTTAAAAAACAGGGCTTTAACATCGAATTTTTCCCCGTTAAAAGAACTGGTAACTTCAAAAGCAGCTTAATACGCGAAAACATAATCGAAAATTCCGATATGCTGCCTGATTATTCGCTTCAGAGCCTTAATAATAATACTCTATATAATGAGGGGAAATTATGGCCGCTTTTACAGTGTCTATTCATAAGAAGCAGTGTTGATGAGTTAAGGGAAATTTACGGCATTGATGAGGGCATTGAAGGGCTGTTCCTGAAAAATTGGAAAGCCTCAAAAAATCTCGGTGACTTCATCGGCAAATGCGTATGTTCAAGATACACAAGGGCTCACATAAGACGGCGTTTAATATATATTTTATTGGGATTGAAAAGGGCTGACGTTAAAGAGGCCATGAACGGCAATGTCCCGTATACCAGAGTTTTAGCGTTTAACCGGAAAGGCAGGGAAATTTTACGGAAATATAAAAAATACTCGCAGATCCCCATAATATCAAGGCTCAAAGATATTAAGACCGAAAAAGGAAAGTATTTCGCCCGGACTGAGAATAAAGCCTCGCAGTTATATTCGCTAATTAAGTGTTAAAATGCCTATTAATATTTATAATCGGGAGAAATTTTTATGACTTTTACAGATTTTACAAAAAGAAAGTTTTTTAACGCCGCTTTTATCGCTCTGGTCATGGCGTTTTCATTTTACGGTCTTTGGCCGAGACTGAAATTAGAACAGAAAAACAAGAACGTTGCTATAATTTCTGATTACAGGGAAATTGTTACACTAGCTAAAAATTCAGGGTTAAGCGTTGACAAGGCAATTTCAATCTTAGCAGAAAACGGTGTTACCGGCCTCATGGTCAGCGAATTAACCGGCGACAGCGTAAATCACGGTGTCGGTCAGGCTGAAATGAAAGCCGCTGACGATTCACAAAGAGGCACTGAAGGTACTATCATATCAATTAAACCCTTCAGCCCTTATAAAAACCTGTTAAATGAATGGTTAAGATTAAGGCTCGGAATTTCTGACGACAAAAAAGGCCCCGTTCTTTTAACCATACCTGCAAACATGATCAAAAATTCAGGCATAATACCAGATATTGACGGGCTCGAAGCCGCTAAAAATGCAGGTCTGAAAATCTATTACCGTCCCGCTCCATCGCCCGGCCATCTCTCGGACAAAGCCGCCCTCATGCTCAGGAAAGTTCACGAAATCTATCACGTTGACGCTTTCACACCCTCAGGCGAATATGTTTCAGGTTATCCCGATGTAAGCGCACTTGCCGATGTTTCAAAAGAGTTAAACATTCCCGTCGCAATCGTAGAATTTTCACGTCAGGTCGGCGAACCTCAGTTAAATGCTAAAGTATCGCCGTTACTGCTCTCCCTTCACAGCGTTACGAACGAAGAAATGACTTCGCGCAGAATTTCTAGGGCTGTTCTCAGGGACAGAATGATACGCGCCGCCGTCGAACGTTCAGTGAGATTGCTGCTTTACAGAACTGCCCCGATTAATACGGCAAATTTCAAATTCAATGATTACGCAGATGAAATCAGGCTGCTTGCCGATGACCTGAAAGCTCACGGGTTCAATATAGCATGGCCTGATACAGTCTACGCTGAAGAAAAATTAAATCCCAACATCTTCGCGGCTCTGGCAATTTCAGCGGTCTTCGTCTTCTGTCTCTATTCATATCTCGTAAGAATGGGCATGAAATCATCTAAAAATATCGCGCTGACCTTCTCAGCGTCAACCATAATCATTGCCGGCTTAATACTCAAAATCCCAGTGATTGCAAGGTTTACGGGAGCTTTCACCGCACCTTTAATCGCCGTTGAAGCCTCACTATCTGCAATGGACGAGGCTAAAAACAGACGCATAATCCCCGCTTTCATATTCATAATCGCAGGGGGGCTTGCCCTCGCGTCATTCTTCAGCGTTACGGCGTTTATGCTGAGGCTGCAGACGTTCTCGGGCGTTAAATTAACCCTCGTTATCCCTCCCGTCCTCGTTCTTCTTCATGACCTGAAAAACAGAGTACATCCTGAGTCTTTAATCGGATTTCTTTCGCGTCCGCCTTTATGGGGCGAGTTAATGCTCTACGGGGCATTGCTCGGGGCTATAGCGTTCGCAATTTTCAGGAGCGACAACGTCTCCGATATTTCGGGCTTTGAGACAAATTTAAGGGTTACACTTGAACGTTTATTAATCGCAAGGCCGAGAACACGCGAAGTTTTCGTCGGCTATCCGTCCTTGCTTTTATGGGGCTTCCTAGTCAGAAATAATTATTTTGAACGTTACAGGGAAATTTTCAGGATCGGCACCGCTCTCGGCTTCTCGTCAGTCATCAACAGTTTTTGTCATTTTCATACTCCCGTTATGCTTATTTTACTCAGGGAATTTAACGGGTTATGGACGGGGCTTGTTGTCGGTCTTGCAGTCGTCTGCGTAATAAAGTTCGTTGTCATACCGGTTTTGAAATTAATCAGGCCGGTACTAAGCTGATGCGTTACTCTGCGGCTTTACTGGGCTATTACGGTTTCGGGAACTTGGGCGATGAGCTGTTGTTATCGTCAACTATTG
Organism: uncultured Synergistales bacterium; assembly: GCA_905233565.1. Taxonomy (GTDB): domain Bacteria; phylum Synergistota; class Synergistia; order Synergistales; family Aminobacteriaceae; genus JAFUXM01. Next base: position 27,642 of record CAJOCL010000005.1, on the reverse strand, counting down.
ACATTCTCGGAAGGTGCGGAGTAAACCGTGATAAAATAATCGTATTTTCAAACAACCCTGAATTAACATCGTCAGGCTTCAGCGTTAAATCAATTAACCGCTGGAGCTGGAACGGTGTATTTACGGCTCTGAAATCATCTGACAGGCTCATTTTAGGGGGCGGAGGAATTTTTCAGGACAGCACAAGCATAAAATCCTGCCTATGGTATTGGGGCGTTATAAGGCTCGCAAACTTTCTCGGCGTTAAAATTTTTGCTATCGGCCAGTCAGTCGGCCCTCTCAAAACAAAAATTTCAAGATTTCTGGCCGCCGATGCACTGAAATTATGCGGGAAAATCCACGTCAGGGGCGCAAAATCACTCAGGGAAGCCGAAAATTTAGGCTGCAGAAATATTTCATGCGGAACTGATTTAGTTTTTACGCTCAAAAATGACGGCGTAATCTCACGGGGAAATCTCAAATTGTTAAACGTAAGGCCGTGCAGAAATCTCGACAGTTTCAAAAAAATTTTAATCCCCCATATTGATGATTACACGGTCGGCGTTGCGCTCTCACATGAAGATGAAATTGTCATAAAATCTCTGGGGCTGCGCGAAATCTTCAGGGTCAGAAATTTCGATGACGCTAAAAAAATCTGGTCAGAAGCCAAATCAGCCGTCGGAATGAGATTGCATTTTGGGATTTTGTCGCAGATTTTCAGGACACCCCTTGCAATGATGCCTTATGACATCAAAATCAACGAGTTTGCTGAAAATTCAGGAGTGCCGCTAATCGCTGATGACTGGGCTGTTCCCGTTATGCCCCGCGAAATCCCGGAAAGTTCAAAGGAGATTGATATTTTATGCCGCGAAATATTGGCTCTGTGATAAAATTTCGTCATGAATAAACGCAGGATTGACGAAATTGGAATAAGATACGTTGAAAGCCTCAAACTCTACGAGGAATACGCCGCGAGAATCAGGAATTTAATTCAGGATCTCGTCGAAGTTGAGGGTGTTGAATTTTACGCGATTGAGGGCTGGGCTGAACCTCCGGCCGAACTTCTGCACATTCTCTCAACCCTCGAAGAAAAAGACTTGGCAGGAGTTGACCTCGTAACCATAAGGGTTTTGCTGAGATTTCCCGCTGACGTCCTGAGAATTGAAGAGCTGGTTAAATCCGAGTTCGACATTGACAGCTCGCGTTCACTGCCCTCCGATTCAGGCACCCTCAAAGATCCCAAGCGTTTCGGCTATCCTGCCGTAGTCTATATATTATCCCTGTCCCGATCACGTTCAACCCTGAAAGAATGGGCAAAGTACAAAGATCTCAATTTCAGGCTCGAAATAAGAACTATGCTTCAGGAAGTATGGGCTACGATCCTCCCGAAGGTAACTCAGACGGTCGGCAAAAATTCAGAAGAAGAATTTACCCGTGAATTATTCCTGCTAGGGGCAATGCTTGAGAAAGCTGACAAGGGCTTTTTGACGTTACGCAACGAAATTAAGGAAGAAGCACTGCTCGTCCCGCCCTCACCGTCAGCAAAAAAAGTTGAACAGGTAAACGCTGAAACTCTCTTCACTGATGAGGAACTCTATACGCTGTTCAGGGATAATAATTCGCTCCTCGTCCACTGGAACAACGCCGCCGTCAACGCAGGATTTCCTGAATTTACCCCTGACGCTGACTACCTGCGCGAGAGTTTCAAGAATTTGTGCAGCATTTTCAGGGCTTCGGGTATAGATACGATTTCAGAAGTCAAAATCTTTCTTGATGACATGGACAGCGAGGATAAGGGCTTCAGGCAGCTGAAAACGCTTCACGACACCTTCAGGGACAATTCAAAATGGAGGGTTGACCCGTTTTCGGCACTGTTCCTCCTCGTCCTTAATTTCAAATGGGACAGGCTGAAAGACAAGGATTTAACGGCTCTCGGCATTAAACGCGGCTCGGACCGTATAAGCGGAATTGATTAAAAATTTTAAGATTGAGAAAGGGGTTTTCTAATGCGCAATATCGTAATATGGGTGGTAATCTCGTACCTTATAGGCTCGTTCCCGACAGGATACATAATCACTAAACTTTTTCACAAGAACAAAGACGGACAGCGCGACAATCTCGATATCCGTTCAATAGGCTCAAAAGCTATCGGCGCAACCAACGTCGGGCGCGCTATGGGGCCTTTCTGGTCATGGTTCACGGCAGTTGTCGACATGCTCAAAGGCTCGCTGGCTCTGCTCCTCGCGGCTCATATAGTGCCTGCCGAAGAACAGAACATCATCGCCACTGTAGCGGCTCTCGCGGTCGTAATCGGGCATAATTACCCGGTTTGGCTGAAATTCAGGGGCGGCAAGGGCGTTGCTACAACATACGGAACCTTATTTTTCATATGGCCGTATAAATCTTTTGCGGCTATCTTGCTTTGCGGGGGATTATGGTTTATTATCAGGGACGTAACGAGAATAGTGTCGCTCGCCTCAATGTTATCGCTGATGGCCATGCCGGTTTTCTTCTCAATGCTCGGCGCACCCAAAGAATTTGTCATGCTCGGTGTCGTCCTCGCAATGCTCTGCGTATGGAGGCACAGGACTAATATCGTAAGAATGATTAACGGCACGGAAAACAAGTGGCAGAAGTAATATTTTTCTCATTTTTCTCCTTTATTATTTTATAAATATACACGCAGAAAACCGGAAAGATTTCACTCTCTCCGGTTTTTATTATTCGTCAATTTCGTGGTAGCCCGCAACGCTGATTTTTTTTGATATTGCTATTGCCTCAACTTCAGCCCTCTTATCGCATGGAAATTCACAGGCCAATCCGCATGATGACGATAATTTTCGCGGGACGGGCGCAATTCGTGCCTCTATCCCCGAACTTCTGCACGTCCTCTCGAACATAAGGGCTGAACTCGTAGTTTTGAAAGTCGCAAGGCAGCTCAATTTACAAATATCCGTTGGCCTTCAGGATTTCGGCGGCCTTTTCCATGTGTCTCGCAGGCATCTTTATTACCGGTCCGGTGCAGCCCATTGCGCTCTCAGCGTAAATTCCCTCTTTCCAGAGAACTTTTACGGCGTTGTCGATTTCGAGAACGTCAATTCCGTGCAGTTCATCGTCCGTAGGTTCCGCAGGGGGCGCTTTAACCTCGTCTTCAGCCTTCGCGGCTTTAGGTGTCAGACCTTCAATCTCATCATCAAGCCCCGCCTTACGTGCCGATTTCAATTCCTCCGCGACTTTTTCGGGAAGTCCGCCGATTATTACGCTTGCCGTAAAAGTCAGGGCGTTTGCGATGACAGGTGCGCCTGAAGCACGTGATACGATTGATACAACGTTACTCCAATTCTCTCCGCATGAAGGACCGTAGCCCCACCCTGAAGCCTCATAGCTTCCGCCCGTAGTGAATGATGAGAACATTTTCACTAAGACATTCCCAGTCAGCGTGTCGGTTACGCAGACATCAACCGCTCCCGACAAAATGTCATTGCCCCTGAGAACGCTCCCGCCGTCAGCCCTCGTCGACTCTCCGAATGTTATATCGTAACCCTTCTCTTTCATTCTCGATAAGGCTCTGAAAACGGGCTGTGCAGTGTCAACATTCAAAATCCCGACCGTAGGGCTTGTAATCCCGAGAGATTTGGCAACGGCTATACCGTAAACGGCATTTCTTAACATGGCCTCGCCCCTGACGGTTGATGATGTCCCAGTCGTTGAGGCCAAAATCATAGGCCGTCCGCGTCCCGGAGTGAATACGCGCCCGATTGTCGTTACGCCTAAGGGGAACGGGAAGTGCATTGCGACAGCTCCAGCAACATCGCCGTTTTTAACGCACTCTTCAAGTTTTGAAGGGATTTCGGCTTCATCACACTCTATGTATTCCAAGTCCTCAAAGCCTTTTATTTTGGGGCCGATTAAAACGGGAATTACATTTCCTGAATTTTGAAGAGCCATTCTCGCGCCCCTCGCAATCTCAGCCGAACCGTGTTCACTCCCCGAAGCCATTAAACCGACGCGGATTTTACGCCCTCCGTTTTTGGCACTCTCGATAATTTCATTGAGGGCATCGCCGACTAATTTTTTAATCGTATCTGACATGTTCAATCACGCCAGCTTTCCCGCAACTTCGCTGAGAGCCTCAAGAATAAGGGCTTTTACGTCCTCTTTGCTGACCGCCGATGTTTCCGCAACAGGTTCTGGAGCCTCGATTAAGAATGACGCGCCGTCAGCAAGATTTGTCAGCCTCGCAAGGAAAAGCGAACCCTTGCCGATTATCATTGCACGCTTGATTTTGCCCTCCTTAATCAGCTCACATGCAGGACCGATGAAAGGCACTCCAGCCGGGATATGTCCCTGCGTATGAGCGTAACCGATAGTGCCGTGTTCCTTGATAAACTGCATCATTGCAGGCTTTTCGATTGCCTTTTTCATTACGGCAAGAGCGGCTATCATTTTTATATTTGCTAACGGGACATTGCCCGCGCCCGCCGGTTCGGTTATTTCATGGTTCTGAAGCTCAGGGGCGTATCTGTCGACATCTGTAAAAGTCAGTCCCGCCGACTGCAACGGCTCAAACGTCAAAGCACTGGTTACGGCCTGCGGTGCGCCTCCCGCACCTACCGTGTGTTTTCCGAGAACATCAAGCCTCATAACGGGCATTGTTCCGTCATCGGGAACGATTAAGACCGCAAAGCTCCCTACACAGTCCTCGAGTGCCAATAAGCCTTTTTTAACGTGGTCGCGTGAGTTCATATAAAGTTTCGGGATTGAACCGCCAGCAACAACGGCGATGTTCTTTCTTGCTCCCGAAGCAACCTGTGCAGCAGCGTTGATCATTGCGTTGACGGGACCGGCGCAAAATCCCCTGACATCACAACCCGAAGCGTTGATACAGCCCGCAACTTCAGCGATTGCCTTTGCAAAATTTCCGCCTGCCCTCTGACCGACATCTCCTGCACCCTCTTCACTGCATTCAATGACGAAATCTAAATCCGAAGGGTTCATCCCCGTATTCTTGAGAAGGTGAAGCAAAGCCAGAACTCCCGAAGCCTTGCCCGCAAGATTTTCAAGCAAAACATGTGCGGTTAAACAAGGATCTGTCGGGTGGCCGCTCCTGATACAGCCGATGACTTTCCCGTCAAAATATAATGCCAAACCGTTACGCTCTTTGACTTCCGTCTCAATTTCTGAAATCTCGTGCATGTTTTTCGGACGCAAAACGCGCTTTACGATGGCTTCAGTTATAACCGGGTCTTCAGCCAATTTCTTAGCCGAACCCTCAGCAAAAGCCTTTTCAAGCCATACCAGTTCAAACTCATCACAGGCCGAAATCAGCCCCAAAAACTCATCTTCGGGCATTAACTCGCCGAATTTCCCGTAACGTTTGGCCTTTTCATCAGATAAAAGATTTTCAACCCACGGGGTTTTAAGGCTCTCAAATTCCTCATAGCTTATCCCGCCGATGTATGTCTGATTGGGGGCGTAATGCAGGGCGTGTTCATAAGACTGCAGGAACTTGGGGAGGCTGTCTAAATATTCCTGCTCCTTTCCGCTGTGAATGGCCTCGTAAGGTGTCCCGCCGTAACGCGATCCGGTTTCGGGCGCATGGTTGAGGCAGTACGAATAACCTTTAATTCCTACTTTTGACATGATTTTTTATTCTCCGTATTAATTTTTATAAAAATGCCCGGAGCTGTCAGCATAAATTCTCCGGGCTGGGGTTTATTTTCAGCTTATTCAATAACGTTCTTGCTGTATTGTTCGCGCATTCCTTTGACTGCTTCGGTCAGCGCCTCAGGATCCAGCACCATTTCCATCATGGAAATCTGTTCCTCCCAAGCCGCCGGATCGCATTCAGCTCTGATTATCGGATCGAAAATGTGATACACAGGGAGTTCCAACGAAACCCCCGCGAGTGGTCCTGCATAAGTCGGATCGCCTGCCGTAACAGTTTCGGCATAAATTTCCGCGCCTTCAGCGTCGGAAGAGCCGAGAATTACAACACAATCCGTACCGTATTTTTCACCGGCATCTTTAACCCTCTGCTGGTTCTGCAGATCCATCGCTCCTGCGGCCGTTCATACAAAACACTCTGTGGCCGAGAATATAATCTCCGCGCCGCTGTCCTTCAGGCATGCTTCCATAGCAGGACCGGGAACTCCGTCGCGTTCGCCGAGCAGCAGCAGCTTTTTTCCTGCAAGTTTACCCATGTCTGAAACACCTTCCCTTCAAAAAATTTTATTTTCAACACTGATTTTTATTCCACACTGATAACACTATGCGCAAAGCTCATCGACCTTAGCCGTTATAGCCTCGATCGTGAGGTCATCACCGCCCAGCCGTGCGACTTCCTCGCCGTTCTTATAGAACAGGAAAGTAGGCTGTGCCATTACCGCCGGCCTGACCATCATTGCGACGCGCCTGTTTTTTGACGTGTCGACCGAGCAGAATTTGAATTTGCCTTCGTACTTTGGATTTTCTGCGAGTTCGTGATATTTCGGCATGAGTGCCATGCACGGACCGCATTTAGGCCCCCAGAAGTCAAGGACTGCGGGTACGGGGCTGTTTTTGAACTCGGCCTCGAAATTCTCTTTTGTAATCTCAGTAACTGACATTTGATTTTTTTCACCTCGCTTTAATTTCGGATTGCGTATATTTTCCTAAAAATCAGCCTCAGCCGTCAATACGCATTTTACGGCATTATTTCGTTAATGATTTTCGTTATGGCATTGAAAGACTTAAAATATTAAAATTTTCGTAACACTGATTAAAATTATTCCACAAGATTGACACTTTATATTAAATTTTTAATAAAGGTGTGAAATTCAATAATGAAACTTGAAATAGGAGCATTCCACGTCAAGGATATTCAATTCGGCGATAAAACGTCCTATAATTCGGGTATTCTTACGGTCAACAAAGAAGAGCTGCTCAAGGTCGTAAAAGAAGATGAGCATATCACTACGGCGGATCTGAAAATCGTACATCCCGGCGACAACGTTATCTTGTGTCCGGTTAAAGAAGCCGTTGAAATGCGCTGCAAAGTTTCGGGCGGTCACGGGATTTTCCCGGGCGTTCTGTCTGAAATGGAAGTTGCAGGCTCAGGACGTACACACTGTCTTCAGGACTGTTCTTTAATCATCGTCGGCGAACATGCAGGCGGATTTCAGGACGGTGTTATCGCAATGGGCGGAAAGTATCAACATCACACGATTTTCGGCGACATGGTCAACCTTGTTCTTGTTGCTGATACAGATGAAGATTTTGAGCGTCATGAACAGCAGAAGAAAAATCACGCTCTCCGCTGGGCGGGCATGAGGCTTGCCGAGTATGTCGGCCAGTGCGTGAAAGACCTTGAACCCGAAAACATCGAGGTCTACGATCTGCCCTCAATCCCTGAAAGAAGCGAGGAAGTGAAAAAACTTCCGGGCGTTCTCTATGTCCTTCAGCCCCAGAGCCAAATGGAAACAATGGGCTATAACACGCTCATTTACGGCTGGGACGCTAACCACATTTTACCCACTTTCATGCACCCGAATGAACTGCTCGACGGCTGTATGGTATCTGGCTCATTCATGCCGACATCGTCAAAGATTTCAACTTATGAATTTGCCACTAACCCCATGATAAAGCGCCTCTACGCCCAACACGGCAAGACCATAAACTTTTTAGGCGTACTGATGTCGACCCTCAATGTCAAAATGGACGAAAAAGTACGGTGCGTAAAAATGGCAGGCCAGATCGCAACAAGTCTGGGCGCTGAAGCCGCTGTCGTTGCCGAAGAAGGCTACGGAAATCCCGATGTCGACTACACCGCCATGCTGGTAGAACTAGAGAGGCTCGGCATTAAAACCGTCGGCCTTTCCGACGAATGCACGGGACGTGACGGCGCATCTCAACCCCTAGTATCAATGAACCCCGCAACAAACGCCCTCGTTACAACCGGCAACGTCTCCCAACTCTACGAGTTCCCCGCAGGTATGCAGGTTATAGGCGAACTTGAAGCGTTGGCAAGAGATGGAAATTCGGGCGGCTGGGAAGGCTGTATACGGCCTGACGGCTCTTTCATAATGGAAAATAACGGCATGTTCTGCGCTAACCACATCAGCGGTTACTCAAAGAGAACATGCGCCGACTTCTAAAGGGGTGATAACAATGAAGGCCATACACTATATTAACCAGTTTTTCGGACAAATCGGCGGTGAAGACAAGGCCGATCAGACACCGATTTTTCATGACGGCTTAATCGGCTGTTCAATGATGTTAAACGCTATGGTCAAGCCTGACATCGAGGTTACAAATACCATAGTATGCGGCGACAACTACATAACCAATCACACGGAAGAGGCTCTGAAAGAAATTTTCGCCTTCCTCGACACTAAAGAGTTCGGCATATTCTTTGCCGGCCCCGCTTTCATGGCCGGGCGTTACGGCGTGGGCTGCGGAATAGTCTGCAAGGCCGTAGCCGAAAAGTATCATGTCCCCGTAATAACTTCAATGAATGAGGAAAATCCCGGAGTTGAAGAGTACAAATCAGCCGCTTACATCTTCAGGGGCGGGAGAAAGTCAACGTTCATGAAGCAGGATGTTACGGCAATGGCAAAATTCGCCGTGAAAATAGCTAAAGGTGAGGAACTTTTACCCGCTCAGAAAGAAGGCTATTTCCCTCGCGGCATTCGTTCGGAAATCCCAGAGCCTGACGGGATTATGGCCGCCGACAGGGTAATCGACATGTTGTTGAAGAAGATTAACGGTGAGCCTTTCCAGACCGAATTAATTATCCCAAGCATGGAGAAAATCCCGCCCGCTGAACCCGTTAAGGATTTAAGCAAGGCAACAATCGCCCTCGTCTCGTCAAGCGGCGTAGTACCTTCGGACAACCCTGACAGGATACAGAGTGCAAGCGCTCAGAAATGGGGCAAGTACGACATTTCAAAGCTGGATCATTTCCCTGAAGGCCAGTTCAAGACGATACACGCAGGTTTCGACCCCGCCGCAATGTGTGCAGTTCCCGACAGGGGCGTACCGTTGGACGCAATGAGATATTTCGAGAAACAGGGGAAAATCGGCAAACTTTACGATTATTACTACGTTACCGTCGGAACGGGAACAACTCAGGCATTCGCGGCAAAATTCGGGCGCGAAATCGCTAAGGAGCTTCATGACGCAAATGTTGACGCCGTAATTCTCACGTCAACCTGAGGAACCTGTACCCGTTGCGGTGCAACGATGGCAAAGGAAATCGAGCGTACCGGTATCCCCGTAACCGTAATGTGCAACCTTATTGACGTTGCGAAAACGGTCGGCGCAAACAGAATGGTTCAGACCGTCTCAGTCCCGTATCCTCTGGGAGATCCCGAACTGAGCAGGGAAGCTGAGTGGCAGTTGAGGACGAGCCGCGTTGGTGCGGCACTTGACGCACTCGCCACTCCTGTTGAAGAACCGAAAGTATTTCCGTCAAAGTTCTAAGTGATAATGATTGCTGAGGGTTGAACGGCCTTCAGCAATTTTTTTGCATGGCTGCATATTAAAAAGGAGATGAGCATTTATGACTGAAAAAAAATCTAATTCTGTGTATATCATATCGATAGCTATAACGTTCGTCATAGTCCTGTGGGGTTACCTTGCGCCCGATAATTTCGGGAGTTTCGCAAATTCGTTGTTCGGAGGGCTGACAAAATATTTCGGGTGGGGTTATCTTCTGACGATGAACAGCTTCGTCATATTCTGCCTGATAATGGCGTTCAGCAGGTTTAGGCATGTCAGGCTTGGAAATCCCGAAGACCGTCCAGAACACAGCAATATATCATGGTTTGCAATGTTGTTTTCAGCCGGTATGGGTGTCGGTCTGGTCTTTTACGGAGCGGGCGAGCCCCTGATACATTTTCAGAATACGCCGTTAGGAGCCGAACCCGGCAGCATTCAGGCGGCAAGGGACGCAATGCAGATTTCGTTCTTCCACTGGGGTCTTCACCCTTGGGCGGGTTACGCAGTAATCGCAATGCCTATGGCTTATTACCAGTTCAGGCGCAATTCACCCGGTTTAATAAGCTCGTTATTCATTCCTTTAGTTGGTCAAAAGGCTGTTGACGGAGCATTCGGCAAGATTGTCGATGTTCTCGCAATTTTTGCGACATTGGCAGGGATAACGACATCGCTGGGGCTTGGAACGTTGCAGTTAAACAGCGGATTAAACGAAATCGGCGGAATTGACAAAACTACGATGATACAGATAGCAATAATCATATTGCTTGCCGTATTTTACACGGGTTCGGCAGTTCTTGGAATTGACAGGGGCATAAAGTGGGTTGCAAATTTCAACCTCTTTGTGTGCCTAACCCTTATGGTGCTTTTATTTGTTGTCGGACCTTCACTGCCGATAGTTGAGGGGCTTATGACTGGAATAGGCGATTTCATGAGCGGACTTGTAAAGGAAAGTTTCATGATGGCACCTTACGGCGGGAAATACGCTGACCACCTGAAGAATTGGACGCTTTATTACTGGGCTTGGTGGATTGCATGGGCGCCTTTTGTCGGATCATTTGTTGCAAGGATTTCGAGGGGAAGGACGATCGGCGAATTTGTCGCGGGAGTTCTGATAGTTCCTGCTTTGGGCAGTTTCACGTGGTTTGCGATTTTCGGAACGTCTGCGCTTCATTTGCAGCTTGTTCAGGGAATTGACATAGCCTCACAGGTTACGAAGGATATTTCGGTGGGAGTTTTCGCGCTTTATAAATATTACCCGCTGGGCTTCATAATGTCTGTAATGATGTTGGTTTTGATAACAACGTTCTTTGTAACTTCCGCAAATTCGGCCACGTTCGTTTTGTCGATGTATTCAAATTTCGGGGATCTCAACCCTTCAAAGCCTAAAATGGCCGTATGGGGCGTACTGATGGCACTTCTTGCGATAATCCTCTTGATGACGGGGGGACTTCAGAATTTGCAGACAATTTCGTTGACTGCGGCACCGCCTTTTGCCATTATAATGGTATTCTCATGTATATCTCTTTGGAAATCTCTGACAAAAGATGAACATGAAGGGAAATTATAAAGGAGTGCTTAAATTTTGAACGGAAGACAGCCGGCAGACGGGCTTTTAATCAGGGAAATTCCTGCCATGAACGAGATATTAAATTATGACTGGATTTCGACATGGCTTGAAAAATTGGGGCGTACTCACGTTAAACGCGTGATAAACGCGGAACTTTCAAGGGTTAGGCAGAATATTATTGAGAATGATGCCGCTTTTTCGCCCGAAAATTTCAGGTTATCCTGCATTAAATCTCTTGCCGGTGCTTTGCGTAACAGCCTGAAGCGCGTAATAAACGCAACGGGCGTGATAATTCACACAAATCTCGGCCGTTCCCTGATTTCTGAAAGTGCCGTTAAATCAATGTCGCTGGTTGCAACGGGTTATTCAAACCTCGAGTATGACTTGGAAAACGGCACAAGAGGTCAAAGGAACGCCCATATTGAAGGTTTAATGTGTTCGCTGACGGGAGCAGAGGCGGCATTCGCGGTTAATAATAATGCGGGTGCTGTCCTGCTTTCGCTTTGTGCATTGTCGAAAAACACTGAAGTTGTCGTTTCGAGGGGTGAGCTTGTCGAGATAGGCGGATCGTTCAGGATACCCGACATCATGGAACTTTCGGGTGCGAAGCTCGTTGAGGTTGGGACTACGAACAGGACACATTTGCATGATTACGAACGCGCAATAAATGAAAGAACTTCAATGCTGATGAAGATACACCCTTCAAATTTCAGGATTGAGGGTTTCACTTCATCGCCCGAACGCAAAGCCTTATCCCGACTGGCTCATGACAACGGCTTAATTTTCATGGAGGACGCTGGGAGCGGTCTTCTTGCTGATATAAAACTGCCGTCAAAGTCAAGCGAAATCACGATAAATGCCTGTCTTGAGGCCGGAGCCGACATCGTAACTTTTTCTGGCGACAAAATGCTCGGAGGCCCTCAGATCGGCGGGATTGTCGGGAAAAAGAAATATATTGACGTTCTGAAGAAGTATCCGTTAGCAAGGGCATTGAGGGTTGACAAGGTAACTTTAGCATGTTTTGAGGAAATTTTGAGGCTTTACATGGTCGGTGAGTATGACAAAATCCCGACTTTGAGAATGTTAAACATGAATATTGATGATATTAAGTCAAAAGCCCTTGAACTTTCCGAAATTCTTAAAACAAAGCTGAAAGCAGAAGTCAACATGATTGAGGTATCTGACGCTGTTGGTGGCGGTTCATGCCCTGAAATAGATTTAGACGGCTGGGGGATTTCAATCGGCCATAAAAATTTGAGTGCCTCTTACGTTCAGAAGTTGTTGCGTTCACTTGATGTCCCCGTTATATGCGGAGCGTGTGAAGACAGGATTGTTATTCACGTCAGGACGCTTCAGGATAACGATTTTGATATTCTGGTAAAATCTCTTGAGGGTGTTTACAATGCGTGAAATCTCATTGGTACTGGGTACGGCAGGACACATAGATCACGGGAAGACCGCTTTAATCAACGCCCTTACGGGCATAAACTGCGACCGTTTAATCGAGGAGAAGAGGCGCGGAATTAC
>CAJOCL010000005.1:4512-15014 GCA_905233565.1 uncultured Synergistales bacterium | reverse complement strand
GGAGCGTCTGGAATTGATGCGGCTTTGCTTGTAATTTCGGCTGATGAAAGCGTCATGCCACAGACGCGTGAACACTTGGAAATCATGGAATTGCTTGGAGTTCATGACGGTTTGACGGCAATAACGAAGATCGACAGGATCAAAGATGATGAGGGAATGCTTGACCTTGTTATTGACGACGTAAGGAATTTTCTAAAAGGTACGTTTTTAGATAACAGGCCGATTGTCCCCGTCTCATCAGTAACCGGAGAGGGTCTTAATGATTTACGGGCTGAAATAAAGTGCTTAATCGACAGGGTTAGGCTGAGGCCGAGAAATGGGGCATTTTTTCTGCCGGTTGACAGGACGTTTACGATTGCAGGTTTCGGCACGGTTGTAACGGGTACTGCGTATCACGGGACGGTCAGGACATCGGAAAGAATTGAAATTCTGCCCTCAGGCCGTGAAGGAAGGATAAGGACGCTTCAGGTACACGGTAAAAACGTAGATAGTGCCTTTGCCGGTCAGAGGGTAGCGGCAAATCTCGCGGGGGTTGACATAGACGAGATAACGCGCGGAGATGTCGTTTGTTCGCGTGGGATTTTCAGGGCTACGAGATGCGTTGAGGCTGTAATAAAAATCCTGCCTGATGTTGCCGAACCCTTGAAACATTGGCAGAGGGTACATGTCTGTATCGGGACTTCAGAAGTCTTGGCGCGCATATCGCTTTTAGGGTCAAAGACGATTGAGAGCGGTGAAGCCCAGCCCGTCCAGCTTGTTCTTGAAGAGCCTGTTATATGCACCTTTGGGCAGAAGTTTATATTAAGATTTTACAGCCCGTTGATGACGATCGGGGGCGGTGAAATAATTTTCCCGTATTCTTATAAGCCCCGAAGTTCAGCGATGAGGGCGAAAATTTTAAGCCGGATCGAGGCATTGAGACATGTTAAGACACCTTCAGAGCGTTTTGAATATCTGATAAACGAGGCCGGAATTTTGCCGAAACCTGAAGCCCTCCAGTTATTGCAGGATACTTCAGAAAATCTTGATATATTAATCGGAAGATTATCGGACGCAGGAAAGATAATCGTTGCTGACAACAGCATTTTATCCGAGAATTATTTTTGTGAAATAACGGACGGCCTGAAGGGGACGTTGAATAAATATCATAAAAAATTCCCGTCAGAACTGGGAATGCCTTTGGAAAGCGTTAATTTTCCGCGTTCGGTCATAAATCTTGCGGTTTCGCGCGGAATAATTGCGATGACCGGGAACAAGCTGCATATGCCTGATTTTCGGCCTGAGAATGACGAGGCTTTTAACAGGGACGTTGAGGCCATCAGAAATCTCTGCCTTTCAAGAAAGTGGCAGTTATTAACCCTTGATGAATTAAGGGTTGAGCTTAAACTTCCTGAAAATTCCTTCAAGAAATTAATTCAGGCAATGCGTAACGGTAACTTGCTGGCTTTAATCCCTGAAGGTTTTATTTTGCTCCGTGAGCTTGAAATTGAGATGCTTGAAATCCTGCATAAACTCGGCAAAAATGTAACACTTGCACAGGTCAGGGACGTTACGGGAAGCACGAGGAAGTATATTATGCCGATACTTGAATATTTTGACGGTAAGGGTTACACGAGAAGGGCAGGTGATTACCGTGTCGTGCTGTGATGCCCGGAGCGAAAAGAACGTGAAGAAGCGGCTGACTGAGCTTTCCCATTCAAGCGGGTGAGCGGCAAAGATAGGTCCGGCGGATCTGAAAGAAATTTTATCTGGAATGCCGAAAGTTTACGGCGACAGGGTTTTATCATCATGGAACGGCAACGAGGACGCAGCAGTCTTCACGCTTTCCGAAAACATGTACGGTATATTGACGGTTGATTTTATAACGCCCGTTGTCGATGATCCTTTCACGTGGGGGCAGATTGCGGCGGCTAATTCGCTGAGTGATGTTTTTGCTATGGGGGGAAGGCCTGTTATAGCGTTAAATGTCGTTAATTTCCCTACTAAATATCTTGAGCTTGAAATTTTGAAGAAGATATTGGAAGGAGGCTTGGAACGCGTCAGGAGTTCGGGAGCTTTTCTTGTCGGAGGCCACAGCGTACAAGATGACGAGCCTAAATACGGGCTTGTCGTTTATGGTGAAGTTGAAAAATCGAAATTATGGCGGACGGTCGGGGCTGCTGACGGCGATAAATTAATCCTGACAAAGCCTCTCGGGACGGGAATAGCCGTAACGGCGATAAAGGCTGCAATGCTGGAGGATCAAGCAACCGAAATTGAGGCTGTCGAAAGCATGAAAAGATTGAACATGATAGAGCTGCCCGGTCATCTTCATGAAAATGTACACGCGGCTACTGATGTTACGGGTTTCGGCTTAATCGGACATCTTTCGGACATGCTCGGCGAAAATCTCGACTGTGATATAAAAATAAGCTCAATCCCTGCAATTACGGGAGTTAAGGAGCTTGCTGACATGGGGCTTATACCCGAAGGAGCATACCGCAACATGTCGGCATTTCAAGAAATAGTTAATATTACTGAAAAATTTAACCAATCTGATATTGATATTCTGTATGACGCTCAGACTTCAGGGGGCTTGTTAATGGCCGTGAAGCCTGATATATCAACGGAAGTTTTGGATTTCATAAGGCGTAAGGGCTTTGAAAATTCCGAGATAATCGGGACTTTCAGGGCAGGTACGGGGAAAATAAATCTGTTATAATATTTAGACCAGAAAGGAAAAATATAAATCATGGAAAAGCATGAACTTGTTATAATCGGTGCCGGTCCTGCGGGAATGTCGGCGGCAATCTACGGAAGACGTGCGGGTCTTGATGTCCTTGTTCTTGAGAGGGCAGCTACGGGCGGTCAGATAAACATCACTGACGAGATCGAGAATTATCCCGGTATTGCGCACGCTACGGGGCCTGAAATCGGCGAGATGCTGAAAAATCATGCCCTCAAGTTCGACACGGAAATACGAATGATTGACGGGAGCAGGGTTGAGCTTCGCGGAGACAAGAAGATAGTTGTAACGAAAAAGGGCGGTCAGGAAAACGAGATCGAGGCAGAGGCCATAATCGTTGCGACAGGCGCGCATTTCAGACGGTTAGGCTGTGAGGGCGAGGCCGAACACATCGGGCAGGGTGTCAGCTTCTGCGCGGTCTGCGACGGTGCATTCTTTGAGGATTTGGAAGTCGCGGTTGTCGGAGGCGGTAACACGGCGGTTGAAGAGGGCGGATATTTGACGAAATTCGCCTCAAAAGTCTACATCATTCACAGGCGCGATGAGTTCAGGGCTGACAGGGCGGCTATTGCACAGGCTTTGGCAAACCCGAAAATTGAGCCGGTCTATAACACCGTTGTTGAGAAGATCGAGGGTGACGGAATGGTTGAAAACCTCGTCTTAAAGAACGTCAGGACGGGTGAAATCTCGAATTTACCGGTTTCGGGTGTTTTCATGTTCGTTGGTCAGGAACCTGATGATGATTGTGTTCGCGGACTTGTCAAGGCTGAGAAGGGCGGATGGATAATCACGAATGATCACATGGAGACTTCAGTTGAGGGAATTTTCGCGGCCGGAGATGTCAGAAGCAAATATCTTCGTCAGGTCATAACTGCGGCTGCGGACGGTGCTGTTGCTGCAATGGCTGCAAGTTCGTACATCAATGAACAGTTACATTTACGTTCGACATTGCTTGAACCTGATGAAGTCAAGGCGTTTTTCTACTCAAGTATTGATGAAAAGCAGGTTAAGCTGTCGAATGCCGTTGAGAATTTTGCGAAGTCAAACGGCCTCAAAGTTCCGATGATTGACGGTTACAGGAATGCAAGAATGACTGAGAAACTCGGCCTTCAGGACAAAATGCCCGCAGTTGCTGTGATAAGGAAGGGCAATGTCGACAAGGCTGTAACAATAAAGAGCGAAAACGAGATAGCAGAGGCATTTGCTTAACTCCTAATGGTTTAAGGGAAGCGGTAACGGGCTTCCCTTTTTCTTAAAAATTATCATGAAAAACGGGAAGTGAAATAATGAAAAAGAAGACCATTGATGATGTTGACAGGACGTTATTGTTATTTGACAAGTCGCTGCCCTGCTGGGATCGGGATACGATGAGCCTTGCGGGTGAAGACCCTGACGCGATCGACATTCTCGAAGAACACGAATTTATAAAAAAGGTGTCGCGTGCTTATGTCCTGACGTATGACGGGATAACGAGGCGCGAGTTAATCGGCGGGCAGATGGGCGTTCCGACCGAGCCGACTGGAGATATAATCACTGATATATCAATAGCTGACGAACGCTTGGAAGTCAACAGGGCTATACAGCTTCTTGACCGTGCATTTTATACAGAATGGGGCTTGAAGGAGAACTCAATCTGCGAGGATTTCCCGGTTATGCCGAACCTTATATACAACGAGTATTTCGAGCTTGGACACAAGTGCGTTAAGGCGATCTGGACGGAACACGAATACGTTCAGAAATTTTTCAAGGATTTTCCTCATGTCGGAGTTGAGGCGAGGAAGTACCCCGCGCCCGGACTGGCAGCATTCAACAAATGGGCATACAGGAATGATTTGGCTTTCGGGAAGCTGAATATTGATCTGGTCATGAGACTTCATGCGGATTTCGAGCATTACAGGATTTACTCCGACATGGACATGCCTACGGACATATTCAATTTTTTGAACGTTGACAGATTATTCGTTCATTACGTCAGGGATTACGAGAAGCCTGTGGATCTGCTTCCGTTTATCGGAAAATTTCACATATTTTTGACGGGACAGAAGAGAATATTTTTGCCGGGCTGGTTTGATATTGATCAGGACGAGAACGAGGACTGGACGATGCTTTTATTCATCACGGAATACGAGGACGATATACAGTTCCTGACGAAATTTTTCCGTGAAGAATGCGGACATGATTTAATCGACCCCGTTAATCCCCTGTTCCTTCTGGGTACGAGCATGGAGCGTCTGAGAAATCAGAAAGAACAGAAGAGTACGGTTTATGACTGGTTTCAGGAGGAAGCAACGAGGATAATGAGACCCGATGCACCTGACGGCGAATAAAGGGGAGTTAAATTTCTAAACTTTCGCCGTTTGTTGCAATTACTTTTTTGTACCAGTAGAAGCTGTCTTTCCTGATACGTTTCAGGGAGCCTTTTCCGTTGTCGTCTTTGTCAACGTAAATCATGCCGTAGCGTTTTTTCATTTCGCCGCTTGATGCGCTGACCAGATCGATACAGCCCCATGCGGTGAAGCCGATAATCGGTATCCCGTCAATGTTTATTGCGTCCCTGAGTGAGATTAAGTGTTTTTTCAGGTAATCAATTCTGTAATCATCGTGAATTTTCCCGTCATCTTCGATTTTGTCGACAGCCCCCAAGCCGTTTTCAACGACAAATAAAGGCTTGTTGTAGCGGTCGTAGAGCGAGTTTGCGGTAATTCTCAGCCCTAACGGGTCAATCTGCCAGCCCCATTCGGTATTTTTGAGATAAGGGTTAATGACCGAGCGGAATACGGCGTTGCCGGGCTTTGCGTGTTTTGCGAAAATTTCGGGGTCGGCGGTCGTGCACCTGCTTGAATAATACGAGAACGCAACGAAATCGACAGTCCCGTCTTCCAGAATTTCGCGGTCGCCGTCAGCGATTATATCGGTTAAATTTATGCCTGCATTTTCAATTCTTTTCAACGCCCATACTGGATATTTTCCCCTTACTTGAATGTCAGTGAAGAAATAATTATCCCTGTCCTTTTCGAGAGCGTCATGAACGTCTTCGGGGCTGCAGGTATAAGGGTAAAACTGCCCTGCGGCTAACATACAGCCGATTTTTGCGTCAGGCATGATTTCATGAGCAAGTTTAACGGCTTTTGCACTTGCGATTAATTCATGATGAGCGGCTGTGTATTTAACGCGTTCTTTGTCCTCGCCGTCAGCAAAAATTATTCCTGCTCCCATGTATGACATGTGAAGAAGCATGTTGATTTCATTGAACGTAATCCAGTATTTGACGAGGTTTTTGTAACGTTTGAAAATGGCTCTGCAGTATTTCAGATAAGCGTCAATCATTCGCCGGTCTTTCCAGCCGCCGTATTTTTTGATTAATTCTATGGGCGTATCGAAGTGATCTATTGTTACCAGCGGTTCAATGCCGTATTTTCTGCATTCTTCAAAAACTGATTGATAGAATGCCAAACCCTTTTCGTTAGGGGTATCATCGTCTCCGTTCGGTAAAATTCTCGTCCACGCTATGGAAAGTCGGAAGCATTTGAAGCCCATTTCGGCGAATAAAGCAATATCTTCTTTATAGTGATGATAGAAGTCAATTGCCTCATGGGACGGGTAATCATAGCCGTTTTGGCAGGATAACATTTCTTTTTCGCCGCGTGAGATTTTCATTCTTTCTGAGCCTGAAGGTATGGTGTCGACGCTTGAAAGTCCGCGCCCGTCAACGTCGAATGCTCCTTCGCACTGGTTAGCGGCTGTTGCGCCGCCCCAAAGGAAGTTTGAGGGGAATAAATTTTTTGATTTTGACAATTTAATCACTCCTTTTAATATTTCATGTTATGATGTATTTTACAGTTTCAAATATTAATCTGTGAACGTAATATAACCTGCTTAATCCGTATTTTTTATAGATCCCGTAGATCTCGTCAATTCTTTTTTTGACCTCGCTGAAGCTCTTTTTTGTACTCATTCCGCCGAATGTGAAATTGCTGAT
Organism: uncultured Synergistales bacterium; assembly: GCA_905233565.1. GTDB lineage: Bacteria > Synergistota > Synergistia > Synergistales > Aminobacteriaceae > JAFUXM01. The sequence goes on along the minus strand of CAJOCL010000005.1, from coordinate 8,310 downwards.
TACTTTGTCAACCGTGATTAATTTCTTTTTTTCGACATATAATCTTGTTGCGAAATCGAAATCATCATGTGAGTTTATTAAAGGGTAGGGGTATTTGAGCAGTATTTCGCGTGAAGCGAACGCGGCTGGGTGGCACCAGTGTGAAGTTGACCAGAGGAGGCCGTGTTTAGCGTGTTTAACGAAATTTCCTGCCCCTGCAATAACGTTGAGGCTTCCCCAAGCTAAATCGTAGTGTTCACGTTCCCAAAGTTCCGCCATTGTCTGCACTGCGTCAGGCTCGTACCAGTCATCAGCGTTAATCTGCCCGACTATATCGCCGTGTGAAAGCCCTGCGCCCTTGTTGAGAGCGTCATACATGCCTTTGTCGGGTTCGGAGATTATTTTCATGCTCCGCCCGTTAAGTGAATTAAATTTTTCGAGATAAGATTTTGCGATTGATACCGTATTGTCGCCCGATGCGCCGTCAATTATTATGTATTCTATGTTTTTATAAGTCTGTTTTAAGACGCTTTCAATCGTCCGCGCTATCGTCTTTTCGGCGTTGAAAGAAACAGTTAAAACACTTACATTTATCATGATTTTCACCTCCTGAATTTGATTATAACATTAAGATTTTTTTTGCTGACGGTTGACTTTTTTTGATCCCTCTGCTAATCTTATCCGCGTTGTAAATCTAATGGCAGTCATTAAGAATGAGTGCTAAAAACATAATAAAAATAATTGGAGGTGAGCAAATATGACGGAGAGACAGTTAAGCATAATTCTTGCGGTTGTTTATGAATACATAAAGACCGGTGAGCCTGCGGGTTCGCGTACGATCGTCAAGAAATACATAAAGGGTCTGAGTCCTGCGACGATACGGAACGAGATGGCGGATCTTGAGGAGCTGGGATATTTTTATCAGCCTCATTCGTCATCGGGGAGGCTGCCGACGGCGAGAGCCTACAGGGTTTATGTTGACTCGATAACGTCAAGGGCAAGGCATCACCTTCATACAGATGATATACGCCGTGAAATTCTGGGTAGCCGCAGGGGTATTGAGGATCTGCTTAACCATGTTACTCACCTGATGTCAAGATTAACGAGCTGCGTTGCGGTTGCTGCCGTTCCTGCGCTTGAGGACGCTGAAATACAGCATATTGACTTAATGTTAATGGGCGGTAACAACGTTTTGGCTTTAATTATTCTTAGGGGCGGTCTGGTACATCATTCGCAGTTCAATCTGCCTTATGATGTCGACGCGGGAAATCTTGAGGAGCTGAGCAGGAGATTAAATACTGTTGTCAGCGGGCATTCATGGAGCGAGGTGAAAGACGTTCTTTATCAGTATGTTCTTTCAGGGCTTGAGGATGCAGAGATTTCATGCAGGGACGCGATCAGCGAACTTGATAGATTTTTGACGGAACAGAATTACAAATTTTTCAGTTCTGGAGCCAGACAGATTTTAGATCTTCCGCATTTTCAGACGATTTCAAGAATACAGGCCGTTTTGAATTTGCTTGAACAGGAGAAGCCTTTAGCCCGTATGATAGAGAAGTGCAAGGAAAGCGAGGCTTTGAAGATTTCTCTGGGCGAGGAGAACGAGACCGAAGGAATGGAAGACAATGCAATGATTTTAATTCCTGCGAGATTGAGACAGCAGAAGGCAGTTTTAGGGTTAATAGGGCCTTTGAGAATGGATTATGAAAAGTCAATCAGCGTTCTTGAAACGGTTGTAGATGCTCTTGACGAGGATAACGCGGGAGGTGAAAAATAAGTGAATGACGATGAAGAGAAATTACAGGAAGATATAGAAGAGCCGGAAATTCAGGAAAATCAGGAAGATACGGAACTTCAGGAGGACGAGGAAGACCCGAAGGACAAGGAGATCGAGAGCCTGAAGCATGAATTGGCGGTATCGAGGGCTGATTTCTATAATTTCAGGCAGAGGACGGTTAAGGAACGTCAGGAGACGCGCAGACATGCTCAGGAGGATTTAATAAATGAAATTCTGCCGGTACTCGATAATCTGAACAGGGCTTTAGACGCTGCAAATTCGGAAGATACGAAGAGCATAGTCAAGGGCGTTGAGATGGTACAGAGGCAGTTTATGTCGACCCTTGAAAACTTGGGAGTTAAGGCGGTAAATGCAAAGGGTGAAAATTTTGATCCTTCGCTTCATGACGCTTCAGGTACGGAAGAGGTTGACGATCCTGAACTTGACGGAAAAGTAATAACTGAAATCCTGAAGGGCTATAAAATGAATGACAGGGTTTTGAGGCCCTCAAGGGTAACGGTAGGGAAATATAACGGTTAAGAAAATATAAAAGGATTAAAAGGAGAATAAAAGATTATGGCTAAAGTAGTTGGAATAGATTTAGGAACGACAAATTCATGTATAGCGGTACAGGAAGGCGACCAGACGACAATAATCCCGAATAATGAGGGAGCGAGGACGACGCCTTCAGTCGTAGCGTTCACGAAGGACGGCGAGAGATTAGTCGGACAGCTTGCGAAACGTCAGGCAATCGTGAACGGCGACAGAACTGTTATGTCAATAAAGCGTGAAATGGGAACGGATTACAGGGTTACGATTGACGGTAAGAAATACACGCCGCAGGAAATTTCAGCGATGATTTTGCAGAAGTTAAAGAGAGATGCTGAGGATTATTTAGGCGAACCCGTAACACAGGCAGTAATAACGGTTCCTGCATATTTCACGGATGCGCAGAGACAGGCAACGAAAGACGCTGGAACGATAGCCGGCCTTGAAGTTCTCAGGATAATCAACGAACCTACGGCGGCATGTCTTGCTTACGGAGAGAACAAGAAGGAAGAACATAAGATACTTGTTTTTGACTTGGGCGGAGGTACTTTCGATGTCTCAATTCTCGATGTCGGCGAGGGAGTTTTTGAAGTTCTCGCAACGGCAGGAGATAACAGGCTCGGCGGAGATGACTGGGATAACAGGATAGTTGAATGGATCGTTGCGGAGTTCAAGAAGACTGAGGGAATAGACCTGAAGAATGACAGCATGGCCATGCAGAGGTTAAGAGAGGCAGCGGAGAAGGCGAAAATCGAGCTTTCAAACATGACGGAGACGACAATATCACTTCCGTTCATAACGGCGAACCAGACGGGGCCTAAACACTTGGAGATGAAATTAACCAGAGCAAAATTTGAGGAAATGACATCAGATTTGCTTGACAGGACGATAAAGCCGACACAGAGGGCGTTAGAGGACTCAGGGTTAAAGGCTTCGGAGGTTGATAAAATACTGCTTGTCGGCGGATCAACTAGAATGCCTATGGTGCAGAAGAAGATTGTTGACCTTTTGGGGAAAGAGCCGACAAAGGGAATTAACCCGGATGAATGCGTTGCTGCGGGCGCGGCAATTCAGGGTGCAATAATGAAGGGTGATCACAAAGATATAGTGCTTGTTGACGTAACGCCCCTGACGCTTGGAATTGAGACGCTCGGCGGAGTAATGACGAAGATGATAGAGCGCAACACGGCAATTCCTGCACAGGCGAGCCAAGTATTCACGACAGCAGCGGATAATCAGCCTCAAGTTGAGATTGCAGTATTTCAGGGTGAAAGGCCGATGGCCAACGACAACGTAAAACTCGGACAGTTCACGCTTGATGGGATTGCACCGGCACCCAGAGGAATTCCGCAGATTGAGGTTACGTTCAATATTGACACGAACGGAATATTAAACGTCTCGGCAAAAGACAAGGGAACCGGCAAAGAACAGAAAATAACGATACAGTCATCAAACCTTTCAAAGGATGATATTGAAAGGATGAAGAGGGACGC
>CAJOCL010000005.1:0-4499 GCA_905233565.1 uncultured Synergistales bacterium | reverse complement strand
AAGAGACGCGCCAGTGCCGAAGCGAAGAACGAGGCCGACAGTGCAGTCTTCAGCGCTGAAAAATTAATGCGTGATTTGGGCGACAAGATGACGGCTGAGGAAAAAGGCCGCGTTAATTCAAAGATTGACGCTCTCAAGAAGGCAATTGAAAGCAATGACGAGAACGGCATGAAATCCGGCAAAGATGATCTCATGAAGACTATGCAGGAGTTCGGAGCAAGGCTTTACCAGAATGCAGGCCCCAACCCCAACGCTAACCCTAATGCTGGAGCAAATACGGGCAGCACTTCAGGGAATGACGGCGATACCGTAGATGCTGAGTTCAGCGACAAGAATTAAATTAATTGAAAGATATATCCCCTTGCTTTTTACGGCAGGGGGATTTTTTGTTACTTTTTTGTTACTTTTTTGTTACTTTCTAAGACAGAATTACAACAAACTGAGGCCGGACACAGGTGTTGATGAATAGGATCATTAAATTGCATCAAATCCTTTTTTAAGGTCATTGATAATGTCGTCAATATGTTCGGTTCCGATTGAAAGCCGTATCGTTGTCGGCCTTATTCCGCAGGATAAAAGCTCCTGTTCACTGAGCTGTGAATGTGTTGTTGAAGCCGGGTGAATGACGAGCGATTTAACGTCGGCAACGTTTGCGAGAAGTGAGAATAATTCCAGGTTCTCGGTGAATTTCTTTGCCGTTTCAGCATTACCCTTTACGTCAAATGTGAAGATTGAACCTGCGCCGTTCGGGAAATATTTTGCGTAAAGTTCTGCCTGTTTTCCCTTTTCTAATGAAGGGTGATTGACGCGTTCGACTTTCGGGTGATTTTTGAGGAAGGATACGACTTCGAGAGCGTTTTTAACATGTCTTTCAACCCTCAGTGAAAGCGTTTCGAGCCCCTGCAATAAAATGAACGAGTTGAACGGAGACTGGCAGGCTCCTAAATCACGCATGAGTGTTGTACGTAATTTTATGATGTAGGCTAGTTTTCCTGCAGCTTCAGTGAAGATTACGCCGTGATATGAAGGGTTAGGCTTTGAGAGGCCGGGAAATTTGTCATTTTGAGCCCAGTCGAAATTTCCGCCGTCAACGATAACACCGCCCATGACAGTGCCGTGACCGCCCATGAATTTAGTTGCCGAATGAACAACGATGTCAGCACCGTATTCAATCGGCCTGCAAAGATAGGGGGTTGCGAAGGTGTTGTCAATGATTAAGGGTATGCCGTTTTTATGCGCGATTTTAGACACTGCCTCGATGTCTACAACGTCAGAATTGGGATTGCCCAAAGTTTCGGCATAAAGTAATTTTGTATTGGGCTTTATGGCTTTTGCGAAATTTTCGGGATTTGAGGGGTCGACAAAAGTTGCGGTTATGCCCTGTTCCGGGAGAGTATTTGCGAAGAGGTTGAAAGTTCCGCCGTAAAGGTTTGTTGAAGATACGACGTGACTGCCGGCAGTTGCGATGTTCTGGACAGCATAGGCGATGGCTGCCGATCCTGAGGAAGCTGCCAGAGCACCTGCGCCGCCTTCGAGTGCTGCAACTCTCTTCTCGAAAACGTCATTAGTAGGATTCATCAGGCGCGTGTAAATATTGCCTGCTTCAGTGAGTGCGAATCTTCCTGCTGCCGTTTCTGAATTTTTGAAGACGTATGAAGTTGTCGCGTAGATCGGGACTGCCCTGGAATCAGTTGAGGGGTCGGGGTTTTCCTGTCCTGCGTGAACCTGTAAAGTTTCAAATTTGTATCCGCTCATAAAATTATCTCCTTTCAAAGATTATTGTTCTATTATACTCTTTCGGCAAATATTTATACGTGAGAATATATAAAGCACTACTGAGACGGTTAAGGACGTGTGAAATTTTCAAGCCGTCATCATCACCGAATGCGCGGACGGAACATAATTCAGCCTCTCTCACAAGGGTACGCAGAAAATTCAATTCCGATGCTTTTCTGCCCATTTCATAATGGTTAAGAATATGTCCTTTGCCGTAATATTTCACGGGATTATGTGAACGGGTGTGAATTTCGTCCTCGTCAAGCCCCCATAATATTAATTTTTCGGAAAAGAATTTTTCAGCGGCCTCGCATTTTTGCAGATTTACTATAACTTTTCTGATTTCCTCAATATCTGAAATATATTCATTATCATCTGAATTTGCCTGAATTAATATTATCTGAGAGTTCAGGCTGTCGAGTTTTCCGCGAAGTTCGATTCTTTTGCTGTCCTTAGAATAACTCATTATCCCAGCGTAGCGACCATGACGGCCTTTATGGTGTGCATTCTGTTTTCGGCCTCATCAAAGACTTTTGATGCTCCGCTCTCGAATACGTCTTCGGTAACTTCAGCACCTTTAACGGCCGGCAGACAATGAAGGAAAATTGTCGTATCTTTTCCGGTTGATTTCATTATTTCGGAATTTACCTGCCATTTTCTTAGTAATCTGTAACGTTCTTCCTTCAGATCCTCTTCACCCATTGAGACCCATACATCGGTATAAACAGCGTCAGCACCTTTAACGGCTTCTTTAGGGTTATTGATTACTTTTATTGTTGAATGTTCGGCAAATTCACGGCATTTAGCGAGAAGATTTACATCCGGTTCAAGTTCTTGGGGGCTGCTGACAACGTAATTTATTCCCATTTTCGCGCAGCCTGTCATTAAAGCGTTGCTCATGTTGTTGCGACCGTCTCCGAGATAAGCCAAAGTCAAGCCCCTTAAGCGTCCGAAGTTTTCACGCAAAGTCAGCAAATCGGCGAGTACCTGAGTAGGATGGTCAGTATCGGTTAAGCCGTTCCAGACGGGAACGCCGGAATATTCTGCGAGTTCCTCAACAACTGACTGCTTGAAGCCCCTGAACTCAATACCGTCAAACATCCGCCCTAAAACTCTTGCTGTGTCTTTAACGTCTTCTTTTGCGCCCAATTGAATATCATTTTTGTTGAGATATTCAGGGAACGCTCCTTCATCGTTGCATGCTACGGTGAAAGCGCATCTGGTTCTTGTTGAAGATTTTTCAAAAAGAAGGGCTATATTTTTCCCGGCAAGAGCATTGCCCCTTATTCCCGCGCGTTTTTTTGCTTTTAAGTCAGCTGCGAGGTTTAACAGATAATCTATTTCTGACGGGCTGAAATCCATCAGGGTTAGAAAACTTCTTCCCCTTAAATTTACTGCCACTTAAAAACGCCTCCTGTTAATTTTTTTTTTGCGATTATATCACGTGCTGTGATAGACTTATCTAATTTAATATAAAGGAGTGTTTTTGATGACCGACATAAAATTTAGTATTGTAATGCTTGCATATAACTGTGAAAAATTCATCGGTAAGTGCCTGGACAGTTTGATAAATCAGGATTACCCTGAAAGGAATTACGAGATTTTAATCACTGATGACGGATCGAAAGATTCGACGGGTTCAATATGCGATGAATACGCTTCAAAATATCCGTTCATTCACGTAACCCACACTGAAAATCACGGAACGAGTTACGCCCGCAACGTTTCAATTCCGAAGTGTAAGGGAGATTACATAATTTTCTGTGATTCTGATGATTTTGTTTCGCCTCAATATATTTCAGTTTTGACGAGAGCGCTTGAACTTCATGAAGATGCCGACATGCTTGTATTCAGGTATGTATATGAGCTTAATAATGATAAATGGCCGCACTGCGATGTTGAGGGGATGAAGAAATCATACTGGCGTAAATTTTCGTCAGAAGAAATGTTAATGAAGGTATTCGGAGATATATCAATCGGCGGATACACGTGGAACAAGCTGACGAGGCGCGAAATCGTACAATCAAACCCGTTCAACAACGATCTTTCAGTGCATGACGATCACTGGTGGACGGTTAAAATCCTGAATAAATACAAGGACATGAACGTATATTTTTCGGATTACCCGTTATACTGCTATGTTCAGCACCAGAATTTCGGACAGTCGAGAGTACCTGGCAGGATTTACACGAAGGACGGGATGAGCTGGTTTGTAACGTGCCTTGAAGAGGAGCTGAAATTTGAGAATTTATCGCAAAAAGCAGCGGAACAGTTAAAAGGGCTTGTTTATTACTGGTCAACGCAGAACATGTACAGAATGGGGCGCTTAATGAGCGCTGAAGTCCGCAGGAAGATTAAATCATATCTCAGGAAGTACGCATTTATATATTATTTCAGGTCGCTGCAGCCTCTTTCATGGAAGTTAAGGGCGTTGATGAGGCAAATTGCGATATTCCTTCACATTTTCAAATACAAATAAATAATAAATTAGACACCCCGATTTTTTCGGAGTGCCTAAAAATTTTTCATCGTTTAGTATTCAGGCCGGTTAACCCCGTTTTCTGAAATACCTTACCGCGAACATTCCAAACGCTACGGCAACACCTATAATCCCAAGTCCTGCACCTGAATTACACCCGGCAAGCAGCATCAGCAGAATTTTTGCAAGGTATACCGTCATGCTGGTACTTGATGACAAGAACATTACTGCAAGACACTGCTTC
>CAJOCL010000004.1 GCA_905233565.1 uncultured Synergistales bacterium | reverse complement strand
TATATCCGCAGCGAGACTCCTGACGCGAGACTCATAATCGAGTACATAAGGCCGGAATATCACGGTCAGCCGCTGACGGAAGACATAGAGACATTATGCCGGATGATATGACGGAAAAACTCCTAGCGTATATTTTCTCGAACATGGCCGATGCCGTGTGCATAACCGCTAGGAACGGAGAAATACATTACGCCAGCAAGAGCGCTGAAAAACTTTTCGGATTCGGCGAATCTTCAGCAGGCCGCAAAATCTGGGAAGTTATCCCCTTCACCGAGAGGAACGACAAACTGATACAGCTTTTCATTGACGCTGTGAAAATGCAGAGGGATATACATTCTTTTGCTGACTACGAGAACAACGCCGGGAAAATTTTCAGGCTTCACATCAGCATGTCATACATGAAAGGCGAGGGCGGAATATTCGTTATTGTCGCGGCGGATCTGACCGAGCTTTTTCGGATAAATTCGGCGTTTGAGCGTTACACATCACCGGAAATAGCAAGATACGTACTCCGCACACCTGAAGGCGAGAAGCAGGGCGGAAAATTGAAGGACGTTACTATTCTCATGAGCGACTTGCGGGGCTTCACGGCATTAAGCACAAAACTTTCACCCGGCACACTGATAACGATTCTCAATCATTACTTTGAGGCCATGACAGAAATTATCAGGCGTTACGGCGGAACGGTGATTGAGTTTCTCGGCGACGGAATATTTGTTGTGTTCGGCGCGCCCAATGATGACGATCATCACGCTGATCACGCTGTATCTTGTGCTGTCGAAATGCAGAACGCTATGAAATCCGTAAACGAATGGAACGCGCAAAATAATTATCCCGCGCTCGAAATGGGAATCGGCATAAATTCCGGGTCTGCTGTTGTCGGGAATATCGGTTCAGCCCAAAAAATGAAGTATGGCTGCATAGGTGAGACAGTGAATCTTGCGGGAAGGATTGAGGCTTTTACGGTCGGAGGACAGATATACATTTCAGAACGAACAAAGGCTAAAATCACGGAGGAGATTTTCACGTCATCTGAACAAAGTTTTATGCCTAAAGGAGCTGCGAGTCCCATGAAAATTTTTGCGGTTGACGGAATCGGGGACGTTCATATTTTGCACAGGGATTACATCATGAAAGACGCTGCAAATAAACTTGAAATAATATTCTCAGTGATGACAGGGAAAATTGTTGACGGGGAAAAATATCGCGGCCATGTCGTGAAAATTTCAGATGATGAACGTTACGCAGTAATTGAGACTGATGCAGAAATTACGGCCATGCAGAATTTGCTGATTGATGTCGGCGGTTCCCTTTATGCAAAGGCAATAAGCGCGGAAAACGGGCATGTAAAAATTTGCTTCACGTCAAAGCCTAAATGTTTTTCAGAATGGGTTAAATCTCTGTTCTGAGTCAGAAAACGGCCTCCCACATGACGACATACTCTAGCACCTGCGCTGTAAATGTGATATTATTCACAACATGAATACTCATATAATCAGACAATTTATCTTGAAGCCTGACAGTTCAGGCAAAAACATTACGGCTTTGTGCTTTTCAGCATTCGCCGTAGTTTCAACTCTGGCAATGAGCCTTACGGGAATAATACGCCTTATCGGGGGGTATTACACGGCGGCGGCGGCTTATTTCGTGCTTTTCGCGCTGTCTTTAATGCTTCTGGCGTATTCGCTGGTCTGCTTGAAAAAAGACAGGGCGGATAAAATGCTGAAACTTTCATATCCGTTGACGGCAGGAGGTTTCATTTTCGGGCTTACTGTTTTATTTTTTCTTGACGGCGGAACTTTGGGGGGAGTGCCTGTATTTTTCATTCTCGCTGTCGTAGCCACTCCGTGTTTTTTGGACACGACCAGCGGAATCATAATGGTATGCCTTGAAATTGCAGCGTACATAATGAATGCGGTTTTTGCATATTATTACCCTTCTTCAATAAATCCTGAACTTGCGAACCCGGCAAATACTTTCATCCCGATTCTTATAGTTACTGCCGTTCTTGTCCTTATGTGCCTGATATACACATATGCTTACAGATACCAGCAGACGAGGCTTGACAGCGCGATAGCCGAAGCAAATTCGGCAAACGAGGCAAAAAGCTCATTCCTCAATAACATGTCCCATGAAATAAGAACGCCCATGAACTCAATCTTGGGAATGAATGAGATGATTTTACGCGAGGAAGAAAGGCCGGAAATACGCGAATATGCACTTGTCATTCAAAGAAGCGGAAGGGCTCTTCTCGGAATAATCAACGATGTCTTGGACTTTTCAAAATTACAGGATAAAAAAATGGAAATTATGCCCGTCCGTTATGATTTAAGCTCATTGATTAATGACCTCGCAAGCATAGCGGCTGAACAGGCAAAAAAGAAATCACTGACATTTACCGTGAACGTCGATAAAGAAATACCGAGAATATTAGACGGCGATGAATACCATATAAGGCAGGTAATGTTAAATCTTCTGAACAACGCCATTAAATACACTGAGCGCGGAGGCGTAACGATAACAATCGGTTATGAGACTGCTGACAACTACAGCATAATGCTCAAATGCTCAGTAAGTGATACGGGAATAGGCATAAAATCAGAAGATATTGAGAACATTTTCCAGCCGTTTGAACATATTGAAGCCTCAAGGAAATTCAGCGCGGACGGCTCAGGCTTGGGACTTCCGATAGTTCAGAAATTACTGCAGTTAATGGGTTCTGAGCTGAAAATAGAAAGCGTATTTCATAAAGGCTCTACATTCTCGTTTGAAGTTAAACAGGCTGTAATAAAGTGGGAACCCATAGGAAATTATGAACGTGCCTTCTCAACGGCTGCAGCCCATCAGGATAAGGCTTTTACCCAGTCATTCCAGGCACCTGATGCAAGAGTCTTAGTTGTTGATGATGCGGATGTAAATCTTTTAGTTTTTGCTAATCTCCTGAAAAAGACTAAGATTAAGATTGATACGGCCTCAAGCGGACTTGAAATGCTCCAGATGGTCAGAATGAACCGTTATAACATGATATTCTTGGATCACAGAATGCCCGGCATGGACGGTATAGAGGCGTTCCACAACATGAAAAAAATGACTGACGGCCTCAACTACAACACTCCCGTAGTTGCCCTGACTGCTAATGCCGTTCTCGGCGCAAGGCAGTTATATATTGACGAAGGCTTCAGCGATTATATTTCAAAGCCTGTTGATACGGTCAGGCTTGAACAGGTTTTGCTTGAATACTTGCCGAAAGACTTAATCATAAAAGGCGATGACATGACCACATCGGAACAGGCGGAAAACGATTCAGTTACAGTCAAAACTGACGAGATTAAAAACGCTGATTCAAATGATGACGATTCAGAAACATCGAAATTCAAGAACATACCCGGCATTGACTATAACGCCGCCGTAACGAACTGCGGGAGCGAAGATACGTTCATTCAGGCTCTTGAGATTTTCTATAACACTATGGACAAGAAAGCCGGTGATATAGAACGCTTCTGGCATGAAAGCGACGTAAAGAATTATACTGTTCTCGTACACGCGCTTAAAAGTTCGGCCAGATTAGTAGGCGCGCTGAAACTCTCTGAAGATGCAAAATATCTTGAGGCCTGCGGTGATAAAAATGACCTTGAAGAGATCGAGGCAAAGACTCCCTCGCTCTTATCGCAGTACAGGGCATATAAATCCGTTCTTGAAAAAGTTTTCGGAAAGAAAGACGAGCCGGATATGTCGCTGCCTGAAATCTCAGCTGAAGACCTGCAGGAAATGTACTCGCTGATTAAGGGATTTGCTGCAGATTTCGACCTTGACAATATCGACAGGCTGATAGAAGAAACGAAACATTACAGGATACCTGAAGCCGAACGCGAAAAATTCGGGAAGGTAAAAGAGTGCGTAACCAATGCCGACTGGGGAACACTTGAAGACTTGCTATAATAGTTGCAATTATGAAAGAGGGAATGCAGGAAAATGAGTAAAATATTGTTCATAACAGAAAAAGTCAGTTTCATTTCAGAAGGTATTATCAATCACCTTAAAGCTCAGGATTTTGAAGTCCTCACCGTAAAGCCTGATGTTACGGCAATATCTAACTTTCTGAAAGAAGATAACGGAGATGAGGAAAACCCGATAGATCCCGAAGTCGCCGCACTTTTAAGCCAGGAGGGCGGAACTGAGGACGGCTCTTCAGGCTCTGATGAAAAGAAGGACGATATACCGAGAATATTTATCTTATACCTTCAGGGTGAAGACAATCTCATGATTGACGTACTCGGCTATATACGCGATCTTGTCGAGGACAGGGGGATAAGATTTTTCGTCATAGGCACTCAGGAAGAACTTGATGCAGTAGTCGGGAAAAAGGCTGATTACGTTGCACAGATGTATACGCGCCCCGTTGATCTGGGTGAACTTATCAAGAGGCTTCAGAAAGAGGGCGAGGCGGTCGACAAGCTGAAAGAGTTCAAGAGCATTCTTATTGTTGACGATGACGCAACGGCTCTGCGTTCAATGAAAAACCTGTTGTCAACGCATTATAAAATTCTCGTTGCAAATTCGGGAATGAACGCGATAACGATATTGGCAAAGAACAAAGTTGATCTTATACTGCTTGATTTTGAAATGCCCATCGTGAACGGCCCGAAAGTTCTCGAAATGATACGCTCAGACCCGAACACGGCAAATATTCCCGTTATGTTCCTGACAGCAAAGGGCGATAAACGCAGCATCATGGAAGTACTGAGATTTAAGCCTGAAAAGTACCTGCTGAAAACAATGCTGCCGAAGGATATACTCGACAGCATAGACGATTTCTTTAGGGCAAAGCGTTAAAAATTCAGCATATAATACTTGTTTCACATACAACACTCCTTTCTCAGATTTTGCCCTTTCCGGATATAAAGCACGGAAGGGGCTTTTATTATGAATATCCGAGACGCTTCAAGGCTGCCTGATTTCTGCGCCATTCTGGAACGGCTTTCACCCATAAATCAATATAAACCGGGAAGCCCGTAACATCTTCAATTTTTTTGCGTGAAAGCTCGCCGATTTTCTTTATCATTTCACCTTTTGAGCCGATTAATATTTTTTTCTGTCCTTCAGTCTCCGTTATCAGTGACGCGCGTATATATAATTTTTTTCTGTCCGGGTATTCGTCAGGGCTTTTATACTCGTCAATCATGACTGCAACGCAGTGCGGTACTTCGTCATGAAACAGCATTAATATTTTTTCCCTGATTATTTCGCCTGCCATAAATTTTTCGGTGGTATCCATTAATATATCAGGGTCATAAATTGCCTGACCTTCAGGAATTAACGGCTTTAATGCGGACATAAGGTCATCAATTCCGCGCCTTGTCTTTGCTGAAACGGGGATTTCAGCGGCAAATTTTAATTTTAAGATTTCGTTATACAGCCTGAAAGCCTGTGAAGGGTCTGACTTGTCCGACTTGTTGGCGGCAAGCAGGACGGGAATTTTTCGCGGCAGCATCCGCGCAATCTCGTAATCATCGGGCTGAAGTTTTCTTGTCCCTGCGTCAACCAGCCATAATATAACGTCAGAATCATCAAGCGCATCAAGTATGGAATTGTTCAGGAAAATTCCTAACTTGTCGCGTGAATTTGACGGCCTGTAAAGTCCGGGCGTATCGGTGAAAATAATCTGTGCTTCATCGTCATTATATATACAGCGCAATGAATTTCTTGTTGTCTGAGGCTTAGGGGAAATTATAACCGCCTGAGTTCTCAGAAGGGCATTTATCAGTGAAGACTTGCCGACGTTCGGCCTGCCGATTATTGTTACAGTTCCGCACTTCATGATTTTTTATTTTTTTTATTCAGGGTCAAGAGTGAAGGAATACGGAAGTAATTTCCTGAGTGAAAAAATTTTCGCGCCCTTCTCTGAAGCCAGCACTACAAGCATATCCGGGTTAAATTCTGAAAGTGCCTGACGGCACGCACCGCATGGGGGACACGGGACACGCAGATAATCATCTTTATCCTCATGTGAACCTGCAACGGCGATTGCAATGGGATTTCTTTTCCCCTGAGAGACCATAACCGCAACTCCTGAACGTTCAGCACATATCGTTATGCCGTATGAAGCGTTCTCAACGTTGCAGGACTGAATGACTTCATCACCTGAAAACAGCATCGCAGCCCCTACGTGAAATCTTGAGTACGGGACATAAGCCCTCCGCGCAGCTTCACGCGCCATGACAAGCAGATCTTCAGGAGTAAACTTTTTTGAAGGCCAGCTTTCTTTTACTGACATTGATATAGCCATAACCACCTTTTTTACGTTATTATAACAGCAGTGTGCTACAATAGTTTATCCCGTTGAGAAGGAAAAATGAGAAATGGAAGAAGATGAGATTATGAAAAATATAAATACAGCAAAAATTGCAGCCCTTATCATGATTACAGTTATGGTTTTTATGCCGTTAAGCCGTGCGGAAAGTGCAAAACGAAGGAGGAAATCTCCCAGACAGACACAGACCGCCTCAAGCCCGCAGTCACAGTCAGGCTTAAACTCGCTGATAGGAAGCTGGAAGGGTCAGGGAAACGGCACAGGCAGAGACCCAAGACAGCCCGGAATTGATGTATCTCTTAACGCTGATGATGTAGTTCTGAAAATTGAGAGCGTAAAATATTCCGAGAGCAATTCAGAAGGAATGGCGGACGTAATTTTTACGGGTTTTATTACTGACATAAGAAATGACGTTATCTGTGAAAGAACTTGGGAGTATTCAATACCTTATGACATGAAGCGCGAAGGCGAAAATTCATGGAGTTTCAGGACGGAATTTGCCGGAGGCGAGGACAAAATAACATTAACTTTCATGCCCGGAAAAAACGCCCTGATACGCTGGGAAGGTTCGGCAGTACGCGATGATAATTACCCCGATGAGATTTATACGTTTGACGTTACATGCAGTGCGGTGAAAGAATAATATTATGCCCCCTGACTGAAATTGCAGAGGGCATGTATTTTTAATATTTAAGTTCTGGCTTGTTCTGCAAAATTGCAGTTCCGTTTTTCGTAAATGCAACGTTCATTAACGCCATGTATTTTTCGTAGAATGAACTTGCCTCGCTTTCATTCATTTTCAAATCAAGTTTATTTAATGCCCTGTTCATGATTGAAAAAAGATTTATCTTGCTCAAATATCCTTCTTCAATTTCGCGTATCACCTCCTGCAGTAAATTTTCAGTTTTCAATTCAAGATTTCCTGACGCGAAATACTCATCAATATAAAAGAACGGTACATCATTATTCTGCAGTCTCTGATAATATGCCTGCGAGCAGTTATCATATTCAAGCATTACAAGGAATTTGACTTCGGGAGTAAGCTCAATCAGCGGCCAGAAATCACAGTCGCTTGATACGATTACAGCCGAATCTATAGGCTTCCCCTCAGCCCTGCCCTGTATGATCTCCCTGTAAAATTTTATCGTCAATGCAACGTCAACCGCTGATTTTTCGTCCTTAACCCTGTCGGTCATGTAATATTCAAGCGGCAGATTTTCATTGCGCCTCAATGCCCGCCATTGTGTCGATGTATGTTCGTCATCAACGAGTATGATTTTTGCAATTTTCTCTAGCATGTCCCGAGCCTCAAGCTCTTTCATAACTCCGATTACTTTGCATGGATCAGCGTTTTCACAGTCTATGGCTATGAGTATGCGCTCTGAACGCGTGAAAAAGTCCGATGTGTCTTCAATGGCGGCATCTCCTGCATCCGTAACCTTGCTCATGTCGTAAAACCTGTCTCTGTTATGTTCGTAAAGTATGGGCAGGAATTTCGCATCATCTCTGAGAATATTGCCGTCCCCCTCGTCAGGATACCAGTTAATAAACGCCTGATAAGGGAATAAATCACGGTTTTCATAATATAATCTGGCGGCTTCCTTGTTGCCGTCTATCGTGTTGCCTTTTGTCATGAAAAATAAGTTCCGTATGTAAGGCCATTTTACCCACTCAGGCATAAATTTCTGACAGTTCGGGACATGAGGGAGCAGGTAATTATGAACATCGACAATATAATCTTCAAGCCTCCTTCTTGCCCTTACGAAAGGTATTCCGTCCTGCTCAAGGGATTTCAGGATTTCAGGCGGTATAAGGTCGGGCATTGCGTCAATATTTTTTATGTCCGAGTTCATTTCTATACAGATAGCCTTGAAATTGCGCTGCATTTTCGTTCTCAGCTGGCAGAGACTGCGCACTATTCTGGCCTCTTTATCCTGATTCATTTCGTCATAGACTGAACGGTAAAACTGAGGATTAATATTTTCACCGTTTTCAAGGCCGAAATATTTTCCGTCAACGCCTATTAAGTATGCTACACGCGAAACAATATCACGCTTTGAACGCGGCGAATCCTGCTGAACTTTTGCCGGCAGGTTCTCAGAAAAATTCTGTAATGATACTCTTTTGTCGTTATCCAGCAAATTAACAATGCTAAAATCGCCCGTGATTTTTCACTCCTTAAACTTAAAATCGAAAGATTATATAATAATAACAAATATGAAAGGAGTTTTTACCGTGAAACGGAAAATTTTAATCGCCCTCGTTCTAGTCATGGCCGGGCTTTTGTCGCTTGCCCTTCGGGAAGAAAGGGAGTTTACGCGTCATGGGTCGGCAATGAACACGCTTATACGAATAACGGTTTATTCACACAGTGATGACGTTCTGAACGATGCTTATTCAATGCTTAATGATATTGACGCTAAAATGTCAATGTTCAACCCTTCATCTGAAATATATAAAATCAATGAACTTGCTGGAAAAAAGGATTTCAGGCCGTCAAAAGAAACGCTGACAGTTATTCAGGATTCCCTGAAACTCTATAAAATCACTGACGGGGTATTCAACCCTTTAATCGGTGCCGTTACGAAACTGTGGAAAATTAATCAGCCCACAGGCGTTATACCGTCTCAGGAAAGCATAGACATTGCATTGAATTTAACAAAAATTGAAAATGTCAGTATTTCGGCTGACAGCGTTTATCTGAAACATGAAGGCTGTTTTATTGACTTGGGAGGAATTTCAAAAGGTTACGCAAGCAGAGCCATTGCCGACATGCTCAGGCATAAGGGAGTGAAATCGGCAATAATAGACTTGGGCGGTAATATTTTCGCACTCGGGAAAAAAACGGACGGTTCAAACTGGAAAATAGGCATCAGAAACCCTTTAGACCCTGCAGGAAGCCCGTTAGCAGCCGTAAGCGTAAATGACTGTGCAGTGATAACATCGGGAAATTACGAACGATATAAAATCATTGACGGTAAAAAATACTCTCATTTTTTTGACCCTGAAACAGGAAAAAGCGTAATGAGCAATTTATTATCCGTAACGTTAATAACTCCTGACGGTTCACTCGGTGACGGATTGGCTACGGCGTTCATGATATGCGGTATTGAAAAAGCAAAAGAAATTCTCAGCCGTCCTGATGTCCCGGATAATACGGGGGCGGTTTTCGTTACTCAGGGGAATGACGGAAAGCCGGAAGTTTTCGCAACGGGAAATCTGAAAGACATAATAATTTCAGCCGTTGACGTTAAGTTTTTCTAGTTCTTTCTGCAAAAAAGTTAATTCCTGAAGTTCCTTCATACACGCCGTATTGCTCTTCATTTTTTTCATTACTTCGTTAATGCGGCGCGTTAATCTTTTAGCTTTCAGATCTCTATATATCTTTTTCCATTTTTCAAAATCATCATCGCCGATAGTATGGGACATGAAAAATTCACCCTGAGATATAAAACTCATCTTCCCTGTATCGCCCGTTGCAAGCCATAAACTGCGCAGATTTTCAGGATTTTCGGTTAAAACGGCTCTGGCAATTTCGCGAGCCTCTTCATTTTCAAGTATCAAAGGAAGTTCATTAACTTCAACACTCAGACGGCACTTTCTTGACTTCATCAGCATTGAACAAAATCCCGCCTCCATTGTGTAAAGTTCATTATCATTATTAAAATTATTATTATTTTTTTCAGCTGAAATAACCGTGCTTGCAGTGATGTTCTTTTTCCCTGAACGTATAATATTCTCAACTTTATCGGGAGTTATCATCATTGCCGAGCTTAACTGCGATTTGTACTGCAGTACTTCATCAGGCTCAAGGCGTGATAAATCTTCAAGCAGTTCTTTTAATGCAGACTTTCTTTTTGAAGGGTCATCAAGGGAAGCTCTTAAATAATCTATGTGATAAACGACAAGTGGCTTTGCGCTTTTCAGGAGATTTTCAAAACTTTCAGGGCTGTTTGCGCTCAGATATTCATCAGGATCTTTCCCTTCAGGCAATGTCAGAACATAGACGTTAAGGCCGTGTTCGGCAAGTATATACATTCCGCGAAGTGAGGCTCTCTGCCCTGCGCTGTCGTTGTCGTAACAGATTATGCACTTGTCAGAAAAACGCTTTAACAATTCAGCCTGTTCACCGGTTAATGACGTTCCGAGCGATGCTACACTCTCGGTAAATCCGCACTTGTGCAGCCTCAAAGCGTCCATGTAGCCCTCACATAAAATGCTGCGCCCCTTTTCGCGCATTGAACGGCCTGCACGGTCAAGCAGGTATAAATTACGGCGTTTCATGTAAATGCTGCTTTCAGGAGAGTTGATATATTTTGCGCCCTCGCCGTCTATGAGCCTGCCCCCGAAAGCTATAAAACGTCCCGAAATATCTTTAACCGGAAAAATAAGCCTGCCCCTGAAACGGTCATAAAGCCCCCTTGAGTTTTCGACCGCAAGACCTGAGCTTATGATTTCGCGGTCATTAATTCCGTTCTTTCTGAGATATGATACGAGGCTGTCCCATGAGTTAAGAGCATAGCCGAGTGAAAAATTTGACATGTCGGCTTCATTGAGATTTCGGCGTTTCATGTATTCACGTGCGGCCCTGCCCTGCGGACTCTGAAGGTTGCGTATAAAGAAATCTGCGGCCTTTGAAATTACATCGTGAATGTCCCGTTTTTCCCTGTTACCGTTCCCGTGATTGTATTCTCCCGTGTCAATCCCTGCCCTTTCGGCCAGAAATTCAAGAGCCTCACGGAAATTCAGATTTTCGGTCTTCATTATGAACGTGAAAATATCTCCTGCTTCATGGCACGAAAAACAGTAATAACTCTGAGTGTCTGAATAAACATGAAATGAAGGTGTCTTCTCATTATGGAACGGACATAAACCCATATAGCCCCGTGAAGTTTTTCGGAGCCTGACACGTTCGCCGATAATATCAGTTATATCAAGCGATGATTTTATGCGGCTGCTAAGTTCGTCATAAGGCATTACCGGCAAAAGTCCTTTCAGATTTTATTTACATGATTTTATTTGCATAAATTAAAAATTGAAATTATAAATTATAATATTAGAAAAATATAATAATGTCTCAGAGGTGTATTTAACATGAATAAAAAAATTTTGCTTGTTGTCAGCCTGTTATCAGTTTCGTTGATGTCAATGTTCGTTTGCTCTCCTGTTCTCGCGGATGAGGTTGAGGATCTGTTCGGCTTCTACATCAGGAAGTTCACGCCTGAAAGCGCACAGCTGATAATTTCAGACATGCCGGACAGTTCGGGGCAGTTCAATGATGTATGGCTTGACTTGAAGGGTGTAATGATTGACAAATTCAGAATGGATACGCTCAAAGTCAGAATGAAGGGCGTTCAGTTCAACGAGCCTTCAAACTGGAAGAGCGGAAACGTTGAATGTCTCAGCGCAATATCAGTTCAGGCACTCGCCGAAATTTACGAGAGAGATATAAACAAGTCAATCGAAGATAAAACTTTCGGCGACGGGCGCGACGAATGGCACGACTTATCAATGACGATAAAACCTTCAGGACTGAAGGGCAGAGGCTACTACAACACGGGCGGAAAGTTCTTAAATCTTGATATATTAATCGAGATTGCAAGCGGATTGAGAATTGTCAAGGGCAAAGAATTATGGCTGAAAGATCCGCAAGTCAAAATAAACAAACTTGACCTCCCCGATTACGTTACGAAAAAGGCATTGTCTGAAATTCAGCCGCTTGTTGACCTGCGCGAGTTTCCTCTTCCTCTCAGCCTCCATAAAGTCGAACTCAGGGACGGAAGCGCGGTTCTGACGACACGGACAAGCCCTGTTGCACCTAATGAAGGAATAAAATACTCGTACAGTAAATAACGGAAAAAAAAGAGCGTCATGAACTCAATCGAAAGGAAGCATTATATCGTTGTCGCTGTCTCGGCATTAATTCAGGGTATTCTGCTCGGAGTTTACGCGGTTTCAAAGTCCGGGCCCCTGAGATGCATGCCGCTGACAGTGATATTTATTGTCCCGTTTGCATTCTGGCTTTCACAGGAACACTGGGGGAGAAGACTTGTTAATTTCCTTGCCGGTCTTACGGCTGTACTTCTTGTGCTGTGGCTGTACAGGTTATGGTCGCTTTATTCGCCGAACGCGAGTTTTTACGCCGTGCCGTCTCAAAAATCCGAGCTTATACGCGCCTCAATGGCTGCGTTTTTGCTGATACCGTTTTTCCAGTGCAGAATAGCTTCTTGGAGCTGGAAAGTTCCATACAGCGAGATATTTTTTCAGCTCTGCAGAAATTTATTCCTTCTTTTTCAGGCCTCAATGGTCATTGCAGTATTTTGGGGGCTTCTTGTTACAGCGGGATTATTATTCGACATTGTAGGGCTTGACAGCATACCTTCGATTATATTCAACCCGGTTACGGCCGTACCCCTGTCTTGCATGATTATTGCGATTTCGATGTCAGTTGCGATAAAACATCCCGGAATAGACTCACTTGGACGATGGATTTTATCAGTTCTGGCGTGGCTTCTGCCGTTCTTTTCAGTTTTATCGTTAATATTTATCATGTGCCTTCCGTTTTCAGGGCTGCAGACACTTTGGAGTACCGGGCAGGCAAGTACGTTAATGCTGTTATTGCAGTTCGGGACGATAATACTTGCGAATGCCGCGTGGCTTGACGGCGCGAAGTCAACATTCAGGACAAAAAGCATTGACAGGCTTGCGCAGGTGTCGCTTCTGTGCCTTCCTGTTTACACCGTATTATGCTTATATTCGCTGAGTCTTAGAATTTCGCAGTACGGTTTGACTACTGACAGGGTGCAGGCGGTATTTCTTGCCGTAGTTACGGGGATATGGGGCTTCGGCTACGCGGGGGCTGTAATTCTGAGGAAATGGCCGTCATCAATCGGCAGAGTTAATGTTGCATGTGTAATATTCATGGCCGTTATAGTTGCTGCAATGAACTCGCCTGTTCTTGATCCTTACAGGCTGGCGGCATCAAGCCAGATTGAGAGGCTGTACAGCGGACAGATAAAGCCTGAGCAGTTCGACTATATATATACGCGCTTCAGTCTTGGGCGTTACGGGAATAACGTACTCGATGAGCTTTCAAGGAACGGAACTGAAGAAATGAAAGCAGGCGTTAAAGACGCTATGTCGGTTGACCCTGCGGAATATGCCGAGTATATATACACGGGGCTTATGCCGCTGTCAAGGCGCGAATACATAATCAGGAATGCACGTGTTTACCCTGAGGGTCGAAAACTCACTGAAAATCAGGTCAAATATATTTCGTCACACTGGAAAGAATATAAATCATACCTTCAGGAAGTTCACAGCAAGGATGATATTGCTTTCGTCTTTGCTGATGCTGAGTTCAATAAACCTGAAAATATGATAATTTTTACTGAAAGCGCAGGGCTTGTTTTCAGGATTAATAATAATGACAATACCATGACACTCTGCGGAATAATAAACGGGAATTTCGATCCCGACGCACTAAGTGATTTCAGGAGTTTAGATCCCGTGTTCCGTGATGTTGAGATTAACGGCAGAAATTTTCAGATAACTGCTGTTGACTGATTAGTGTTCTTAATGATATTTTTTCAGCTTCCCAAAGTGCGTTGGGGAGCTGATTTTTTTGTTATTTATCTTATCTCGCCGCAATGTTTAAGACACTCGTCAATAAAACTCTTTTTAATAATGTATTACGTTTTCAGTTCCCCTTATACGCCTTATGACATCATCAGCCTCACGGGACGCAAAGAAATTATACGTACTTTCAGGGACGAGGCCGCGAATATCTTCGAGCCTTCCTTCTTTTACGGCCTGCCTTACGTTTGACGCGCTTATGATTTCGCCGCTCTCAGTATCCGTCTTTCTGGGAACAACAACGCATTTTATGCCGTGTTCAGGAAGTTTCTCGGACATTATGCGGTTGTATATTCCTGTAACTAAACTTTTCGGTTCTTCTCCGACATAACGCGCGTTGATCCCGAGAACTTTGGCGATTTTAACAAATATTTCAATATCTAAATTTGCGTGGCTCTCAATTACTGCCTCGTCATCCTTCTGAAAATAACTCGGGAATGTTGCATTGCTGATTATATAAGGCCCTGTATCATGGAAAATCAAGTTTTTTAAGTGTGATGTTCCCTCAATAACCAGCCTCTTCCTGATTTCAAACGGAACAAGTGAAGCATCTTCGCTGACGATAAAGACATGCAGGAAATCACTTTCGCCCGATGCTTTCTCAACTAAATACTGATGTCCAAGCGTAAAAGGATTTGCGTTAAGGACAAGTGCCGAAATGTTTTCCCCGTCCCGTTTAGTTTTTGAAAGTTCAGAAAGATAGCTGCTGAAGCCGTCTTTTCTGTTCTCCATGAAGACAACCTGATTCTCTATCCTCGCTATCTCATAAAAGCCTAAATCACCGAAAAATTTTGCTGAATTACATTTAGTGTACATGAACAGGTGATTTATTCCGCGTTCGTGTTCGTGCTGGACAAGATGGGTTACAACTTCGTTCATTAAACCCTCGCCCTGATGTTCATGGCTGACGGCCATACATCTTAAAGTGTTGCCGAAACAGCTCCCGGTCGCTATAACGTTGTAATCATCATCGTAAATTGCACATGTATAATCTAAATTCTTATCGCGTCTTATACCTTCGGAAATCAGCAGCCTTTCAATCTGGTTAACTGCTCTTTTGTCTGACGGATAAACTTTTGAAATTCCATATTCTGACATTGAAATTCTTCCCCCCTGAAAATTTTATTTTAACCCTGTACAAAATTTTACATCATGTGATATAATTACGCTCGTTTTGAAAGAAACGCGGAGAATTGGCCGAGCGGTCGATGGCGGTTGACTTGAAATCAATTGAGGTGCAAGCCTCCGGGGGTTCGAATCCTCCATTCTCCGCCAGTTTTTATAAAATATCCCCTTCAGTTGAATAAACATGTATCCCGAACAGATCATTAAATCCATATGCTGAATAAAACTTAAATCCTGACGGTGTGGACTGCAAAACTATTTTTTTTCCTTTTGACAGCCTGCAAATTTCATTCATCATTGCATTAGCAACGCCCCTGCGCCTCATCTCAGGAATTACGGCAAAATAATAAACGCCCGTTAATTCAGGCTCATTCGTAATCATGAAAGTACCGGCAGTTTTACCTTCAAGTTCTGCAGTGTAAAGTGAAAGATTATCAGAGTCATTTTTCAGAGAACGTACGAAATTGATATAGCTTTCGGGAGTTTCTTCGGGATTTCCGCCGAATGCGTAATCTGCCGTTTCTGCCCAGATTTCAGGCGATGTTGAAGGCAAAATTTTTATTTTTATATCGGGGCGGGGCTTGGGGGCAGAATTTTTCGTGTCAAAACTCATTGCCCTCAAGTCTCCTGCGTAAATTAAACCTGAATTTTTCAGATATTCTTCACCGTCATCATAAACAGGCCACATGAAAGTTGCGTCCCGTTCACTGAAGAATTTTAGAATTTTGCTGACAGTCTCGGAACTTTTAACGCGTTTCGGATAATACACCCAGTTTTCATACTTGCAGCCCGTATAGACACAGAAGCCCCCGTCAACATCAAGACTTTCGCTGATTTTTAAGGATTTCAGTCTGCCCGTGAAAAATCTTATATCCTCCCAGATTTCATTAATCATGACGCAAGATATTTTTTCAGGGTTTTTCTGACTGCCCCGAAATCTGAAATTTCTTCACGGAATATATTTTCAATTTTTGAACCTATACCGGCATCATAGAGATTAACGCCGAATATCCGCGTATTGCTGAGTATGGGATTTAGCTTGCTGCCAACCGTTTCAGGCTTCCCGATTTCAATCCCTTCAAGCTGTCTTGAAATTTCATCATTCATCGGGTCGGGCGAAAGTTCGTACTTTTTGCCGTTATCGTCAACAGCCATAGTGTACCTTAACCAGCCCGCTATTGCGAGGGGTATTCCAATCAATTCCTGCGATGTCTTTTCAGTTCCGTAGCGTGATACCCATGCTTTCACCGTTTCCCCGAACCTGAAAGCGAGACCCTGTGATATGTCCGTAGCGATCCTCGCGCTTGTGTCGCCCAAATAAGGATTGGGGAATCTGACGTTTATTACTTCATCAATAAATTTTCTTGGTGAAATTATTTTCGGATCTTCAACAACCGGCAGACCTTCAGAATATCCGACTGTCCGTGCAAGTTTTGATAGTTCGGGGTCGTGCATTCCGTCAGCAAAAAGCCTGTATCCGAGCATAATATCATACGTGCATAACGCTGAATGAATGGGGTTGAGGCAGGCTGTAACCTTCATTCGTTCCGATAAATTAACCGTATTCCTGTCGGCCATGTAAACGCCGGAATTTGATTTTTCAAGCGGCGGCCTTCCGTTCGGGAACTTGTCTTCAATTACGAGATAGCCGGGTGCTTCAGCGTTCACGAAAGGCGCAATATACGTCTTCTTTGACGTTACAAGTATGCCCATGTCCTCAACGCCTAAATCTGAGAGCATTTTTTCAACATCTTCTGACGGTCTGGGCGTTATCTTGTCTATCATTGTCCAGGAGAACGAAATTACATTCTCATCTTTAATATAACTTAAAAATTCTGTTGGAACAAAGCCTTTTTCCTGCCATTTTTCGGCCGTTTCGATGACGCTTTCACGGAGCTTCTTGCCGTTCTGCGATACGTTGTCCATTGATACTAAGGCTAAGGGGGCTGCTCCTGCTTTGAAACGCTCATAAAGCATTGATGTTACGATTGACATTGCACCCTTCGGCTTTTCCGGGCCGTTGTCAATATCTGCCTGAACGAACGGGAAATATTTTCCGTCAGCCCCGTGAATTGCGTAACCCTTTTCAGTTATCGTAAATGAGATTAACTGAAGTGTTTTTGACGTGAAAATCTCTTTCAGACGTTCCCAGTCCTGCGGGGCTTTCAATGCTTCAGATAAAGAGCCTAACACGCGCTTGTCAGTTTTTCCGTCTTCATGGAGGGTTACGGATAACGCTAAATTGTCGAACGGCCTGTAAATCTTGTCGGCAACATCGTAATCAAACGTTTCAACACATGTTATACCCCTGTCCATTAAGCCCGAACGTATGAGGCTGTCAGCAATTCCGCCTATAAAAATCCTGAAAATGTTCCCTATTCCGAAATGTACCCATAGGGGATTTTTGCGGGTATTTTCCGCGATTTTTTCAGGGTCATACGTCGGTAAGTCAATGCCTGCATTGTGCCATGATTCAGCATCTTTCAGGCCTTCATATGTAAGGCGCATTTATAAAATCATTCCTTTCTTAATCTTAGTTAATCTTAGTTGAAGTTGTATAATGATTGCCCAAAGTTTAACAGAAAAAACTGAGTTAAGCAAAGATTTAATGTATATTTTTGCATTGTCCGCAATATTCTGAAAGTCCGCTCGCTGACATTTCATTTAATGCCCATTTTGCAGCTTCAGACAAGACAGTTAATGAGCCTCTGCCCTTCTCAGTCAGTGAATATTCAACATGAGGCGGAACCTCATTGTATTGAGTTCTCGAAATCATTCCGAATAATTCAAGCTCTTTCAGCGACTGCGATAACATCATGTTCGTGATATTCCCTAATCTGCGCTTTATCATTGAATATCTCTGGGGCTTCTCGTCTGATAATATGCAGATTATCTGCATCTTCCACTTTCCGCCGAAAACATCAGTTAAATATTTCAACGGGCATATGGTATTTTTTTCTTCCTGCATAATCAAATCTCTCCTTAAAATATATAAATATAAAAGTTGTACTAAGTATTAAAAATCTGTGTACTTGTTATTCTCAAATATAAAAATTAAAATAATAATATCAAAGATTTCAAGAAAGGGATTAATAAGCAAAATGAAAGTTAAAGTCGTAAAATTATTTGAGGGCGGCTCATTTAATGAAGAGTTCCTGTTCGGAGGCGAAAATAAAGCTGACGGGCGCAAAGACGTAACATATCCCGGAAGCCTTCAGAACTTCCTGATTGACACGGGCAGTGAAATTATCTTGGTTGATACAGGTTTCCAGCCGAATTTTGAGTACAAAGGTTACACAAAAATTCTCGATTACATCCCGGCACTCGAGGCACTGGGATATAAACCCGAACAGGTCAGCAAGATTCTTGTTACTCACAAGCACCCTGACCATTCAGGCGAACTGCGTTCATTCCCGAACGCGAAAATATATATCGGCCCTGAAGATGCTGACGCTCTGAAGCTGACAGGAGATAACATAATACGCTGTGAATACACTGACGGCGCGTATCATAATTTCCCTGAAAGCCAGAAAATTGCTGACGGCGTTTACTTCATCAAGGCAAGAGGACACACAAAGGGCAACAGCATAGTAATTGCTGAAGGTGATGACGGAGTATATTACATGATGCACGGCGATGTTACGTACGTTGACGCGGCACTTCACAAGAACAAACTTTCAGTAGTCTTTGAAGACCTGCCCGCAGCGCGTGAAACGCTTGACCGTGTCCGCGAGTTCGTGAAAAATAATCCTACCGTATACCTTTCAACTCACACTCCTGAAGGCGTAACGAACCTTGAAAATAAAGTGATAATGAAATTGGAGTAATCATTATGGATTTTCAAGAAGTATTGACTAAACGCTCATCAGTCAGAAAATATAACAGCGTAATGCCGAGTGATGAGGATATACAGACGTTGTCGGAATGCGTAACCGCCCTGACGTTAAAAAGGCTGTCGGCATTCCTGAAGGCTATGAGGCTCTTGCGTCCGTAATAATAGGCTACACCGACGCAAAAATCGTTGATCGTAAAATAAGGCCGGAATTAATCCCGGTCTCATACGTAAAATAAAAAATATTGCCGGAAGATTTTACGTCCTCCGGCTGTTTTTATGGTTATTTGCTAGTCCTTCTCGTCAGGGTCAACATCAACGATGACTTTCATTGTGCTTTCCCTGTTGTTGTCAATATACTCATAGGCTTTCGGCCAGTCCTCAAATGAGAAATGAGCCGACTGAAGGGGCTTTAACTGGACTTTCCCTTCCTGAACGAATTTTATTGCGTCGACAAAATCCTCATGCCTGTACATCATTGACGTATTGAGATCAAGTTCGCTGTCGTTGAGCTTGGCGAGGTCAATATTTGCCTTTTTCCCGAAAACTGCGACAAGTATTATCGTGCTTCCCTTGCGCGCATTCTGTATGGCCTGATCCATTGTTATGTCGCTTCCTGCGCATTCGTATGCAACATCGTACTTGTCGGGTCCGAAAGTCTCAAGAACTGCTTTTCCGTAATCGGTGTTTTTCGTGTTAACGACAACATCAGCTCCGAGCTTCTTGGCAAGTTCAAGCCTTCCGTCAGAAATATCCGTAGCCATGACTTTTGCGGCTCCCAGTGCCTTCAATGACTGTATCAGCAAAATTCCGATGGGTCCGCAGCCGAGAACTACGGCAGTACAGCCCTTGACATCAGGGAATCTCTTTGCTGCGTGTACCGTAACGGCAAGGGGTTCAAGCATTGCGCCGTCTGAATAGCTCAGTTCATCGGGAAGGGGCGTAACGTTCCTTTCATCGGCAACGAAGTATTCGCTTCCCGTTCCTGTCGTCTGAAATCCAAAAACTTTCAGGTGTTCACAGAGATTATACTTTCCGTGAAGACAAGGATAGCACTTTCCGCAGACTATCTGAGGCTCAAGGACTACCCTGTCGCCGGGCTTGAAATCCTTGACGTAATCGCCGCATTTCACGACCTGTGCGCTGACCTCATGCCCCTGAGTTATCGGATATGACGTATAAGGGTGAGTGCCGTGATAAACGTGTATGTCGCTTCCGCAGATGCCTATACGCTTGATTTTGACAAGCACCTGATTCGGGCCCGGCTCTGGAATTGGGATGTCCCTGTAAATTATCTTCTTGGGTTCCTGCATAACTTCCTGTTTCATTGTTCCGCTCATAGTAAATTTTTCCTCCCGTTTAATTTCTGTCTAATCTTTCGTATTCGTCACGGCAAATATCATCGTAATCCATTAACTCGTCATGAAAAGCGTTAATCCAGACTTTCATTTTATTTTGAATTTCAAGGCTTTCTGATATTGCTATGCCTTTTGACATCTGCCAAATATCCTGACATGCCCTGTAAATTTTTTCTTTGTCATCAGCCTGTTTGAAACCCATGAAACTGCTTGCGTAGCCTGAACTTTTGCAGGTCGACAGGTAACGCCGAGCCGTGTTCCTGTATTCATGGTAAAGTATTCTGATGTGAAAGTCATCGTTATCATTCATTCTCAACTCGTTTAATATGGCGTTTATTTCATGCCTCTTGAAAGCCCTGAAAATAAAGAAACTTCCGCGCCCGTATAAAAGCTGCAGGCAGATACAACGCCATAACCACCAGTCAACATTCTTACGGCCTTTCTTTTCATGGTCAGAGTAACGGTCTTCATAAACTTCACGGATAAAATCTAATGCCTCATTATCAGGCATTTTATCAAGAATAATGAGGCGTTTTTCCGGGTCAGTCTCCGAAAAATACGGTGTTAATATGCCGTCAATCTCATACATTTTTTAAGATGCCTGACGTTTCTTTGAGAAGCAGTCAACACCTACGGCGACGGCCAAGACTAAGCCCTGAACAACCATTTGTGTATACTCGCTCACGTTCATCATAATCATACCGCTCTTTAATGATCCGATGATGAGAACGCCGGCGATAACTCCTGACATGCGCCCTATGCCTCCTGCGACTGAAACACCGCCCAAGACCACGCAGGTTATGACTTCAAATTCAAAGCCGATTGCCGCCGTACTCTGTGCAGAACCTGAACGCGAAAGAAGTACTATACCGGCAAGCCCGGCGAAAAATCCTGAAAGAGCGTAAATCAGATACTTCATTTTGTTTACGCGGATGCCCGAAAGTTCCGAAGCCTCTTCGTTTCCGCCGATAGCGTAGAAATAACGGCCAAAGTATGACTTGTTAAGAATAAAACTTCCTACGGCAAAGCATATTACCATGATTATTGCACATATCGGGATTAATCCTATATCGCCCATTGCTTTGAAGATTTCCCATCTGTTCAGCGACCAGCGCGCGAAAAATCCGAATGTCGGGTGTTCGAGAACAACGCCGGGAATCGGAAGCCCTCCCGATAACAGGTACGCACAGCCCCTG
The DNA here is from genome assembly GCA_905233565.1 of uncultured Synergistales bacterium. Lineage (GTDB taxonomy): Bacteria > Synergistota > Synergistia > Synergistales > Aminobacteriaceae > JAFUXM01. The sequence goes on along the minus strand of CAJOCL010000004.1, from coordinate 155,711 downwards.
AATACTGTCTGTGATGCAAATGTCGCAATGATTGCAGGAATGCCGATCGACGCTACCATCCAGCCGTTAAGAACGCCGATGAGTATTGCCATTATGATTGATACGAGTATCGCAAGCCACATGTTCCAGCCCATGTTCATCATTAAATATGCACAGACGACGTTGACAAGCGCGATTATTGAACCGATTGAAAGGTCGATCCCTGCGATTAATATAACGAAAGTCATTCCGATTGACGCTATGCCGTAATATGAAACCTGACGCGAGATGTTGACAACGTTTGCAAGGCTGAGGAACTTAGGGTTAAAGTAAGCAAATATGGCGATTTCAACAAAAAAGACAAGCCATATTGCGTTCTGCTTAAATGCTGACATGAATTTGTTTTCGTTCATTTTTTAGACTGCCTCTTTCCTGTTCTCTGGGACTACTCCTGACGCGTAAGACATTATCAAATCTGCGTTGAACTCGTCTTTTGTCAGTTCTCCCATCATTTTGTTTTCAGCCAGAACAATAATTCTGTCTGACATTCCCATTAACTCTTCCATTTCGGACGAAATCATCAAAACTGCAACGCCGTCTTCAACTAAATCATTAATGAGTTTATAAATCTCAAATTTTGCGCCTACGTCAATGCCCCTTGTAGGTTCGTCAAAAATTATCAGCTTTGAATTAGCCGCAAGCCATTTGCCGAGTATGACTTTCTGCTGATTTCCGCCCGAAAGATTTTTAACAAGCTGGTGAATTGACGGACATTTTATCTGTATATCTTCCCTGTAACGTTCAGCCGTTGAATGCTCAATTTTTGAATTTATAACCGTAGCTTTTGATATACGCTCATAAATGGGCATTGATATATTATTTTTGATTGAATTTGTCAGTAATGCGCCGTGCCTCTTTCTGTCTTCGGGTAACAAAGCGATTCCGTGATCTATTGCGGCTCTGGGTGATTTCGGGTTGATTTCCTGACCCATGAAAATAATTTTTCCCGATTCTTTCGGCCTTGCACCGAAGATGACCTGAGCTATTTCAGTCCTTCCGGCACCGACAAGCCCGCCGAGTCCCAAGACCTCACCTGCATGGACTTTGAACGATATATCTTCGTCACCGTTGCCGTAAACATGCTGTAACTCGAGGATAACTTCATCACGTACACAGGGTTTGCGGGGCGGGTATTTCTGTGTCATTTCACGGCCGACCATGAGCTTAATCAAATCATCAACCTGATTCGGAATTGTAGCCGGGTCTTTGTCAGTTATCAGGGTATCGACATATTCGCCGTCTCTGATAACTTCTATTCTGTCGCTTAACCTGAAAATTTCCTCAAGCCTGTGTGATATGTAAATTATCGAAACTCCGCGAGATTTCAGAAGTTCTACAACTTTGAACATGCTTTCAACCTCATTCGTCGTCAGGGGTGCGCTGGGTTCGTCCATTATGAGAACTTGTGCATTCTGCTGAATTGCCTTCGCAATTTCGACCATCTGCTGATAACCGACTGAGAGATTTTTTACGAGTGTACGGGGATTTATTTTTATGTTCAGCTGCTCGAAAGCCTTTGCTGCTTCCTCTTCCATAGCCCTGCGGTCGATGACAATTCCGTTTTTCTTGAGTATCGGACGGCCAAGAAACATGTTTTCAGCTGCCGAAAGTTCGCCAACGTTGTTAAACTCCTGATATATTATTGCGATGCCGTTTTCAGCCGCTAATTGAGGGGTCATTCTTGTGAACTCTTTACCGTTCACCTTTATTTTTCCAGATGTCGGGATTACTGCTCCTGAACAGCATTTTATGAGGGTTGATTTTCCTGCTCCGTTCTCGCCGATTAATCCGAGAATTTCACCGCGCCTTAACTGCAAAGTTACGTCTTTAAGGGCGATTACTCCGGGATATTCTTTTCGTATATGCTCAAGTTCAAGCACATAATCTTCGTTCAATTTTTTCACCTTCTCAACTATAAATCAGGCTCCCCGTTAAAATTCAGGAAGCCTGAAAGATTTTAACGATTTCTATTTCATTCCGGCCATGATTTTTTCGACATTTTCAGCCGTTATGGGTGCAACGCCCCTGAATACGTTCTTAGCATCGAGCTTGTTTCCGAGAATTAACGCGAACATTGAAGCACATGAACGCGCTGTGTCCTCGTCAGACCCCTCAAAGCCAATTATGCCTTTTGCGGGATATGTCGGGTCTTTAAGCTGTCCGAGCTGCTGTTTTGTAACGTCAGTCGTGAAAACGCCCATATCATCGGGAATGTTTCCGCCCGTTGCGATCTGTAAAGCCTCGTCAGCACCTATCATAGCGCCTGCACCGATTCCGGTTACAACTCTGCAATTAGGATGAGCCTGTAAAATCGTATCCATTGCGTCCTGAGCCAAATTAGCCTCGATTGCTGCCGTTGTAGCGACGATTTCATATTTTCCGTCAGCAACTTTTGCGAGACCTTCTTTGATTCCGTTTTCGCGCTCAAGAAGGATTACGGTCTGAGGATAGCCGATAATCGTAACTTCGGCTTTCTTTTCCGGGCTGTAATGCTCATTGATGAACTTTCCTGCAAGTTCACCGATTGCACGGCCAAGATCCGTATTGTTGAGTATCCAGTTTCCGTCAGTGTTCTTCATCGGGTCATCCCAGCACATTACTTTAATGCCGAAATTCCTTGCTTCAGCGCAGGCATCTTCAACCGCGTTTGCGTCTGACGGGTGAACCATGATGAGGTCACAGCCTGATGACACGAAATTTTCAATCTGTCCGATCTGTGTTGCTGAACTGTCGTTACATGCAACGATCGTGAACTCCGCGCCGGCTTCTGTCAGGATTTCGCGCAGTGCAGTCATTACGCCTGCCCAGTAAGCGTTCTGCAATGACTGTATTGTGATGCCGATTTTCTTGCCCTTCAGGACTGACATATCAGCCTTTGCGTAAAATTCAGGGCTTGCCTGAATGCCTTCGGTTGCGCCGGTGTCAGCTGCCATTGCTGCGACAGGGAGCGCGAGGACTGCAACGAGTGTTAATAACGCTATTAACTTTTTCATAACTGTATTACTCCTTTTGTGATATTTTATTTTTACGCCCGTTTATTGGACGCTAAAACCCTAGAAACAGGTGAAAGCACCGTCAAGCCCGAAATCTGCACCGGTCGTGAAAGTACTTGTATCACCGGCGAGATAAACACAAATTGACTCAAGCTCTTCAGGTTTTCCCAAACGCCCGGTAGGCGAAAGCTCTTCCCATTTAGCGATCAGCGGTTTAAGAAATTCCGATGCCCTGATTAAATCCGTCCCGATATAGCCCGGACTGATTGAATTTACGCGGACTCCCCTTTTTGCCCATTCAACAGCGAGGGATTTCGTCAGCTGAATAACTCCTGCTTTGCTGGCATTGTAGGCGCACTGAGGCTGAGGAACGTTGACGATGTGCGCGGACATTGAGGCGGTGTTAATGATTGAACCGCCGCCGTGAGCCAGCATGTATCTTCCTGCGATTGTGTCGGTAAGGAAGACGCTGTTAAGATTGACATCAATAACTTTTTTCCACTGTGCATAAGTCATTTCGTCAGCAGGGGCATTAATGCAGATACCCGCGTTGGCGTGGCAGAAATCGAGCCCGCCGAGTTCAGAAACGACTTTGTTGACCATTGCAGTTACATCGGCTTCATCGGTAACATCGCACTTTATCGCTATTACTTTTCTGCCTGTAGCGTCCGCGATTTCTTTGGCGGTCTTCACTGCTTCATCAATGTCAAGATCAACAATCGCAATATCCGCGCCGGCCTCAGCGAATGCCGTTGCCGTACATTTCCCGATACCCCTTGCACCGCCGGTAACAAAGCCTTTTTTACCGTCAAGGCGCATTTTCTCGATAATTCCCAAGATATAAACCTTCTTTCAAATTTTAATTTTGCGGTAAGTGATGTAAATAATTATGGATGTCTATAATTTTACGTGAAAGAGTAATTTTGTCAATAAGTTAATAATAAAAAAAGGGGGGGAAATAATCCCCCCTCAAACATTGGAGACAAATAAAAATGAAGAGTTTTATGAAGATGCTTTGTTCTTAATTGCCGACATCAGGCTTTCAAATGACTTGTTGAACGATTTCAGGCCGTCCTCGAGAAGCTGTCTGCAAACATCATCAATGTTTATTCCAAGTCTTGAAAGCTCTTTCATATCATCATGAGCCTCAGAAAGCCCGGTTTCAAGCGTCAGTGAAGGTTCGCCGTGATTTACGAATGCTTCAAGCGTTGACGGCGGTACGGTGTTGACGGTGCAAGGCCCTATAAGATCATTTACGTATTTTACGTCAGAATACGCCTTATTTTTCGTGCCTGTGCTTGCCCATAAAGGACGCTGTACGCAATCCATTCCAGCAAAGAGCTTCTTGAAATCCTGATAAATAAGCCTTATGCCGTCGGTTGCTATACGCCCTAAGAGATCGGAGGCGTTCTTTTCGGACAAAAGTTTATCAACCGCGCTGTCAACCCTGCTGACGAAAACCGATGCAACGGATGAGGCTTTGCCGCCGCGTTTAACGCCCTCAATATAGGCGTTCGCAACGTCAATATACTGCTGGCGCGAGAAGATGAGCGTTGAATTTACGTTTATCCCGGACGCTATGCACTCGGTCAAGGCCGAAATTCCTTCGGGAGTGGCGGGAATTTTTATCATTACATTCTTCCGTGAAAGAAGTGAAAACAGCCTCTTAGCCTCGCTGATTGTCGTATCCCTGTCCGATGCAAGAAGTGGATTTACTTCAAGGCTGACAAAACCGTCCTTCCCTTCAGTTTTTTCATAAACCTGATACATAATATCAGCTGCTGCGCCGACTTCCTGAAGGGTCAGAGCTTCATAGATTTCCGCATCAGTTTTTCCGTCAGCAGATAAAGCCTTGATTTCAACGTCATAATCCTGAGTTTTTGCTATGGCGTTCTCAAAAATTGAAGGATTTGTTGTAACGCCGGTAACTCCGAGATTCAGCCATTCCTGCAAACCGCCTGAAGAGATCAGCTCACGGCTTATGTAATCAAGCCATATGCTTTGCCCGAGCTTGTAGGTCTCATGTATTGTTGACATTTTATCTTATCACCTTACCAGTCCATAGAATTTATAGCCGCTTTTTCAATTTCAAGGCCCTTTACGTAACGTCCCGTGAAAATTTCAAAACCTTTTACGTCTTCAGGGTCAGGGTAAACAGCTTCACCCTTTAGATTTTTGAAGACACGTTCATTGAGATAATCTTCAAGCCTGCCGGATTTTTTCCCGTCAGCCGTATAAGCTGCAAGAAGAGCGATCCCCCAAGCTCCGCCCTCGCCTGCCGTTGACATTACGGTAACGGGTGAATTTACTGCTGCAGCGAGAATTTTCTGCATTACAAGCGGTGTTTTGAAAAGTCCGCCGTGTCCTGTCATTACATCGAGTTTAACGCCCTCTTCTTTCAAAAGGATGTCCATTCCCAGCTTTACCGCACAGAGCGATGTATATAGATTTGAACGCATGAAATTAGCAAGGTTGAAACGGCTTGAAGGTGTACGGGCAAATACCGGTCTGCCCTCGTTTATGAATGTGACGTTTTCGCCAGAATAATAACCGTATGGCAGGAGGCCGCCGCAGTCAGCATCACCGCTCAGGGCATGAGTGTAAAGTTTTCCGAAAAGTTCGCCCGTTTCGGCCTTAATCCCCATTAAGTCGCAGAACTGTCTGAAAATCTCAATCCATGCGTTAAGATCCGTAGTTCCGTTGTTAGCGTGGGACATCGCGCAGGGGAAGCCTGAAGGTGTCGTAACCATGTCGATTTCGCGGTGAAGTTTTTTGAGTCCGTGTTCAAGTACGATCATTGCGAAGGTGCTTGTTCCTGCCGAGAGATTCCCCGTTCTCGGTGCAACTGAATTTGTCGCGGTCATTCCCGTACCTGCGTCGCCTTCGGGGGGACAGAAGGGTATACCGGGCTTGAGGCTGCCTGAAGGATCGAGGAGCTTTGCGCCCTCCTCAGTCAAAAATCCTGCGTTCTGACCGGCCGTTAAGACTTTCGGGAAAACTTCGCGGATTTTCAGGCTGTACCCTGCTTCACTTATGAGCTTGTCGAACTTGTCGGCCATTTCAGCGTCATAATCAAGAGTGTTGCTGTCTATCGGGAACATGCCTGACGCGTCGCCGATACCAATGACCTTTTCGCCCGTCAGCAGAAAATGTACATAAGCAGCGAGCGTGAAAACAGACGTTATTTCTTTGACATGTTCTTCGCCGTCTAAGATTCTCTGGTACAGATGAGCTGATGACCAGCGCAGAGGAATATTAAAATTCAGAAGGTCAGTGAGTTTTTCTGCAGCCGCTGAAGTATTCGTGTTCCGCCACGTCTGGAAGGGTGCAAGCTGATGAGTGCTGAAGGGGATATAACCGTGCATCATTGCACTTATTCCGATTGCTCCGATCGTCTGAGGAGCCGCAAGCCCGTACCTTTTCTTTATGTCATCACATAATGAGGCGTAACAGGACTGCAGACCTTTTTTAGCGTCTTCAAGATCGTAAGTCCAAATGTCGTTAATAAGCTGATTTTCCCAGTCATAAATGCCTATAGCCAGCACACTGCCGTCATAATCAACTAAGACACTTTTAATTCTTGTTGATCCGAACTCGATACCGAGTGCAGTTTTGCCCTGTAGTATTGCGTTCTTTGCGTCCATGATTAACCTCTCACTTTCATGAAAGAATCAGCGATTTTTGCAGGTGATAATCCCATTTCGTCCCTTACGGCGTCAGAATTTCCGGACATTCCGTAGTGAGTAACGCCGAGAGTTTTTGCTTTTTTAATTTCTATACCCTCGCGGACTGCCTCAAGGAACATGATTGCGCCCATTCCCGTATTTGCGTTGTGATCTTCAACTGTAACGACAGGCCCTGATTTTGCGGCTTCCCTCAATGCTTCCATATCTGGCTGGAGAGGGCAGGAAACGCCGTAAACGCTTATATTGATATTATGCTCACTTTCCAAGATTTCAGCGGCTTTCAGTGCAATCTGTGCCGTGTAACCCAGAGCGAATATGCTGCCGTCTTTGCCTGTCCTTAACCTGTCAGCTTTGCCGTACTCGAACTTGTAATCACCCGAGTAATATTTCATTCCGTCAATTTTTGAACGTCCAACGGCGAGGCAGATATTGCCCGGAGTTTTGAGGAGCCAGCGTGTAACCCTGTCGGTCTGGTTAGGATCAACGGGTACAACGAGCTTCCAGTCGAACATGTTGCGCATTAAACCCACATAGTCGATACACTGGTGAGTTTTTCCGTCTTCTCCGACATCTAAGCCGACATGAGTTAAGACTGTTTTGTTAGCGGCGCGGTTAATGTCGTTGAGTCTCTGTTGATTGTAGACTTCATCAATTCCGAAAACTCCGAACTCTGCCCACAGGCTGACAACTCCCGCGATGCTCGCAGCTCCCGAAGCCGTTGCAACTGAATGCTCCTGAATGCCTGACTGGATATAATATTCAGGACACTCATTTCTGAAAGCTCCTGTCATTACGGAGGGTGCTAAATCACAATCGAATACAAGAATCGGTGTTTTGCCGTCTTTCTTGTAATTAAGTTTGCCGACATCAGCGAGAGCCTTTCCGAATGCTCCCCTGTTGTCCATTTTTCCGGCATAATCAAACGGCTTTCCCGTGTCGATATTAGGTGCTGACGGGTAATTAATTTCGCGGCCTTTGAAACTCGGGGGATTTTTGCGGCGTTCGAGTGCCTTTGTCAGGGTGTCGGGATTTCCTCCCAAGTGTTCAACTATTTTAGCGTAATCCTCAGGATTCACCGGCTTACCGTGATACTCGGGTGTATTTTCCATGATTAGGCCGTCTTTGCCCATAACTGTTTTGCATAACAACACTGTGGGTTTGCCGTTATTTCCGGCATTTTTCAAGGCATCATAAAGTTCAGCGAATGAACCGCCGTTGACCTCGACAGCCTCCCAGCCGTCAGCCTCCCACAACGCTTTTATGTTGCAGGGCATAATGTCATCACGCCGCCCGGATAACTGAATGCCGTTGAAGTCAACAAGTGCCGTCAGACCTGTGAGATTTTCTTTAACGGCCATGCGCCTTGCTTCTGCGATCTGTCCTTTTGTCTGACCGCCGTCGCCCATGAGGACGAAAACGCGCCCTTTGTGTCCAACAGCCTTTTGAGCGAGGGCAAAGCCGACACCTGCCGACAATCCCTGTCCCAAGTTTCCCGTTCCCCAGTCAATTCCCGGAACTTCGCGCTCAACATGCCCCTGAAAGACTGAGCCGCACTGCCTGAAATGTGCCATAGCCTCTTCGCGGTCGAAAAATCCCCATTCGCTCAAAGCTGCGTATACTCCTGCGGATGTGTGGCCGTGAGAAACGACGACATAATCGCGCTTGACACCGCTGCAGTTTTCGGGCGTAAGATCGGCAGCACCGTAAACCGTCAGGAACATTTCCATAGCTCCGAAAGCTCCGCCGGGATGTCCGCTTTTTGCGGCACTTACCATCGTGAGAGCCGCTATTCTGGCTCTTTTTGCTGACTCTTCGAGGCTTTTTATGTGTTCATCCGTCAGCTTTTCAAGTTTGAATTTATGAAAATCGGGTAACATTTTTCAGTTCTCCTTTACGTTTTTTATTAAATATGTCCGCATGAGCCTATGACGCGCATTCTTTGCGTAACATAATTTTTTACCTCTTCAATGCCGTAAGCACCGTATTTTTTCGGGTCGAAACCGTCAGGGCTTCCGCGCATGTATTCTTTTACACCGTGAGTGTAAGCGATTCTCAAATCGGTAGCGTAATTGACTTTTGCCATTCCAAGCCTTATACATTCTTTCACCTGATTGTCAGGAACGCCTGAAGTTCCGTGAAGTACTAAAGGAATGTTCAAAAGTTCGTGGATTTTTTTGAGAACTTCAAAATTTACCTGCGGAGTCCCCTTGTAAATGCCGTGAGCAGTTCCGACAGCTACTGCCAGAAAATCACAGCCTGTTTTTTTTACAAAAATTTCAGCTTCAGCAGGATCTGTAAACGGGCTTATTTCTGCCGTAGATTTTTTGTGCGAATGTATATCGTCTTCCTTTCCGCCGACCCTTCCTAGTTCAGCCTCAACCGGGATATTGGCGGAATGACAGACTTTTACGACTGATTTTGTAAGCTCGATATTATCATCAAGCGCTAATTTGCTTCCGTCAATCATTATTGACGTGTAACCCGCGTGAAATGCGTTTACAGCCGTCTCAAACGAGTCTCCGTGATCCAAATGACATACGACGGGAATTTTTGAACGTTTTGCGGCGGCTTGGATATTTGCGAAATAGAAATCAGCTCCCGCATATTTCAAAGTTCCTGGAGTAGTCTGCATTATGACGGGCGATTTAGTCTCTTCAGCGGCGTTTAGGACGGCGATCACCATTTCCATATTTTCGACGTTAAACGCGCCTACTGCATATTTTTTTTTGAAAGCATCGTTCAAAATTTCTTTTGAAGAAACTAACAAGACACAGACCCCCCATAAACTGCATAATTGTAATCTTCACAGACGTTTTTAACGCAGTCTTTTACGAGTGCCGATGCCGAGACGCTTAATTCCCCGTCCCGTACGCGCCTGTATTGAAGGGGCATATACTGCCTTAACATGCCTGCGGTGATTTTTTCGGAAACGCCGTTAATATTTGCAAATAATTTTGAAATTGAATTTTTTACTTTTTCCGAACTTAAATAATACCTGCAGCGGTCTGAATAACTGTATTTTCTTGAAATATATTTTTCTTGTTCGGAGCCGTGATAATGTTTCATCCAGTTTTTAGGATTTTCGAGCATTTCGGCCTCAAGTGTTTCAATGAAGCAGGCTCTTTGATTTTCGGGGATTAATTCGCGTTCAATCATGCTTAATGCGAACAGCCCTTCACGGAGCGCAAAAGTCAGAGCCGGTCCGACTTTGAGAATTGCCACTCCGTCCTGAACTAACTCTCTTAATTTTTCTTTGGGCTGATAATCCGTTGAATGGCCTTCAAAGACGAAGCCGGGATATTTTTTCAAAACTGAGCATAATTTTTCAGCTTTTACTCTGTCATACATGTGTATGTCTTTATCGCCAAATTCGACACCGGGCTGAACAACGACTGCGATAACGTCCTGCCAGCGTTCAGAGATTCCGTACTCATCGAACTTTTTTTTATAAGCCGTCAGAGTTCTTTCAAAGTCTTCCGGTTTTGTAATCTGTAAACCTTCCTCATCATCCTGAGAGCCTCCGGGAATCGGCACTTCACTGCCGATTATGTAAACGGGGCGTATTGAGGCAGGATTTTTTTTCAAAAGTTCCTGATAGGCATTTTCACATTCTTTGAGCAAAATTGCGCCTCTTTCGGCGATAACGTCATCGCTTAAACGTTCGTTTACCGGGTCGTCAGCAAGTTTCATGCTTGTATCGAGGTGAATTTTTCTGAACCCTGCTAATACACAGAGTCTTACAAGTTCACGGGAATTTTTCATTGCCTCGTCAGCTTTAAGATCTGCCCAAACGAGAGGCCCCATATGGTCACCGCCGAGAATGATATTATCTTTTTCAAAATTGACTTTTTCGGCAATTTTATAAACGTAATCCCTGAAATCTGCGGGTGTCATGCCGGTGTAGCCGCCGAACTGGTTAATCTGGTTTGCCGTGCCCTCGATTAAAACAGGTGAATCAAAACGCTTTGCCTGTTCAAGAACGGCTTCGATTACAAGATCATTAGCCGTGCAGTAAGACGGTATGCCAGAGTGAATACCTGATTTTCTGCGTTCTGAGAGATTTAACAACGGATTTTTCATTTTAGGATTTCCTTAATTATCAATAATTTTTCTTAATGTATCAGGATTTATTTTTCCCTCCATAGGGCCGAAAGATGCGGCGTTCAAAGCACCTGCGGCGGCACCCATTTGAGCGGCTTGGGATAATGATTTGCCTTCGGCCAGACCGCAGATAAAAGCTGCGTCGTAGCTGTCCCCTGCGCCTGTCGGGTCTTCCTGAATTATTTTGAAAACGGGCTGTGAAACTTCGAGGCCGTTTTTTGTGAAAACTTTTGAGCCTTCAGAGCCGTTTTTCAAAACTAAAATTTCAAGATTTTTATTGCTGAACACTGATTTTACTGCGTCATCTATGTTATTTTTCCCCGTAAACATTTTAAGTTCGGAAACGCCGGGCATTAAAACAGACGAATTTTGCAAAACTTCCTGCAATAAATCAAAGACTGCCTTATCCTTTAACATTTCGAGCCTTATATTAGGGTCAAAAGAGATTTTGACGCCGTTAGATTTCAGCATGTTCATTGTTTTTACGATTTCACGGGCGAAATTAACGTCAGCCATCAGCGAACAGCCCATAATGTGCATGTATTTTGCGTCTTCAAGACCTGCCATATTTTCGGGGGCTTTAGCCTTTACGCATGGTGAATTGTCCATGTAAAACAAGAACTTACGATCGCCGTTATTGAAGTATGTTACGAAAGCAACACCGGTGTGACCGTCATCTGAGATTATGACCCTGCTTACGTCGACACCGTCATATTTAAGCCTCGTAAGGATATTTTTTCCGAAGTCGTCATTTCCTACACCGCTGATGATGGCTGCTGAATGCCCTAATCTTGCGGCGGTACTGATGAAAATTCCCGGTGCGCCGCTTGGGAACGGCCCGCGAAAATAATCAGGCTCATATAACGGTATATCTTCGTGAGGCCTCATGATTTCGACTAAAAGTTCGCCCATTGTAATAATTTCTGCCATGACTGATTGAATACTCCTTTGGTGCGGAGGAGGGGACTTGAACCCCTACGCCCTGAGGCATCAGATCCTAAGTCTGACGCGTCTGCCGTTTCGCCACCCCCGCAGAGTTTTTAATATTTTATCATGCCATTGCATCGGCAGGAACTTCCATAGGATAATTACCGTCAAAACAGGCTTTACAATAAACGTCCTGACAACATACTTCTTTCAGGCTTTCTTCACTGAGATACGTAAGCGAGTCAGCCCCTAAAAATTCGCAGATTTCATCGGGGGATTTCTGAACAGCGATTAATTTTTCCCTGTGCGGCGTATCAATCCCGAAATAGCACGAGTATTTCACTTCGGGCGATGCTGAACAGACGTGTATTTCTTTAGCTCCCGCATCTCTCAGGTGTCCGACAATGCGCCTCAAAGTCGTACCCCTGACTATTGAGTCATCAACTATGATTAATCTTCTGCCTTCAATATTGTGCTTTATGGTAGCCAGCTTTATCCTGACCGCATCATCTCTCATGGCCTGTTCGGGTAAAATAAAAGTTCTGCCCATGTATTTATTTTTTATCAGCCCTTCGCCGTACGGGATTCCTGATGCCTCAGCATAGCCGATAGCCGCAGGAATGCCGGAATCTGGAACTGCCATAACGACATCAGCGTTGATTTTTCTTTGAGACGCTAATTTCATGCCGCATTTCCGCCTAAATTCGTAGACGCTTACGCCGTCAACAATGCTGTCGGGTCTCGCAAAATATACCATTTCAAAGACACATAATTTTTTCTTGCACCAGTGAGATGGTTCAATTGAATTAAGGCCGTTTTTGTCAATTATCACTATTTCGCCCGGCTTAACGTCCCTTAAAAATTCAGCGTCCAACGCCTCAAGCGCGCATGTTTCTGATGCCAGAACATAGCCCGAGTCATTGCTCAATTTCCCGATACATAACGGGTGCAATCCGTAAGGGTCACGAACACCGATTAACTTTCCGCCTATTGTTATAACCAAAACATACGCGCCTTTAATAAGGCTCATGGCGTTTTTTAATCCTGCTTCGATTCCCCCGCTTCCGTGCTGGCATATGAGATTTAATATTGACTCGGAGTCCGTTGTTGTATGGAAAATTGCGCCCTCATCGGTGAGCATTTCGCGCAAAGTTTCAGCGTTTACTAAATTGCCGTTATGGGCAAGGGCAATTTCCCCGAGCCTGCAGAACGCCGCTAAAGGCTGCGCACTTCTCTGTTTACCGTCTCCGGCTGTCGAGTATCTTACATGGCCGATTGCTATATTTCCTGATAATTTTGAAAAATCGTAGCCCCTGAAAACTTCACCGGCAAGCCCCAGATCTTTTTTGATTTCGATTGAACCGCCTGAATTTGCCGCAATTCCCGCGCTTTCCTGCCCCCTGTGCTGAAGCGCGTATAAACCGTAGTAGACCAGATGAGACGCGTTTTTTTTCTCATCATTGCAGTAAACGCCAATCACTCCGCATTCCTCGTGTAATTCCTTAGACATTGTTAATACGTTTGAAAATTTCCTGATAAGCCTCTTCAACACCGCCTAAATCCCGTCTGAAGCGGTCTTTGTCGAGTTTTTCATTAGTTTTCGCATCCCAGAACCTGCATGTATCCGGCGATATTTCGTCAGCAAGTATAATACTGCCGTCCTTTAACCTTCCTGCCTCAATCTTGAAATCAATCAGCTTTACGCCGATGCCTGCAAAGAATTTTTTCAGAACTTCATTGACTTTGTAAGCCATTTCCCTGATTTCGCCAAGTTCTTTTTCAGTTGCAACACCAAGAGCGATTATATGGCTGTCATTGATTAACGGGTCATTGAGAGCGTCATTTTTCAGGGAAAATTCAAGGGTCGGACAAATTAACTCCCTTCCCTCTTCAACTCCGTAACGTTTTGAGAATGAGCCGGCTGCAACGTTTCTGATGATTATTTCAAGCGGTACTATTTCGACGGCTTTAACGACTGTTTCGCGGTCGTTTAACTGTTCGACAAAATGAGTTTTCACTCCGTTTTTTTCAAGCAGCTTGAACATCATGTTGCTCATTTTATTGTTAATAATGCCCTTGCCGCTTATAGTGCCGTGTTTAAGGCCGTTGAAAGCCGTAGCGTCGTCCTTATACTCGACGATGTAATAAGACGGGTCGGAAGTTGCGAAGACTTTTTTTGCCTTGCCCTCGTATCGCTGTTGAAGTTTAGAAATGTTCATGATATAAAATTTTTTCCTTTCTTAATTTCATTTCTTATGTAAATATTATACATTCTCATCATTGTTATCAAAAAAATCATTTCGGTGACGGTACCACAGCAGCAGTGCCGTACCGCCGAAAAAGAAGCCGCATGACAGCCCGCCGATGACGTATTTAACGTTTATTCCGTTTCCGAAGAGCGAACTGCCGTAACCTGCGAGAGCGTAGCCGAACGATATTACACTGAGAAGAGAGAGAGTTGTTATAAACAGGCGCATGATATTAAAAAGTCTCCTTTGCCTTCAACAAGATAATCACTTTTGCAGTCAGACGGTATGAAAACATTATTTCCTTTTTTCAATATACACTGAAAATCACCGCATTTTATTGAACAATCGCCGTCAATGCAAAGAATGAACCTGAAGCCTTTATTTTCAGTATTTCCGATGAACGGTGCTTTTAATTTTTCAGTTTTGAAACTGTTACAGTTTACTATGACATTTCCCGATTTTCCGGGAGGATTTAAGTTGACGGGTGAAGTGTCTGCAACGTCAAGAGCTTTTGAAATATGCAGCTCTCTCGGTTTCCCGTCAGCCCCTAATCTGCCGTAATCATAAACCCTGTAAGTAATATTTGAATTTTCCTGAATTTCGGCAAGCGTTATGCCTGCACCGATAGCGTGGACAGTGCCCGAAGGAATGAAAAAAATATCGCCGTCATTGACATTTATTTTTTTCAAAATGTCTGTAAGTGTTCCGTTTTTTATGGCATTTTCAAATTCCTCGCGTGAAATGTTTTCTTGAAATCCGAGATATATAAAAGCTCCGTCATCATGGCTGAGAATGTACCATGCTTCAACTTTGCCTTTTGAGTTTTCAAATTTCATTGCGTATTCATCAGACGGATGAACCTGGATTGACAGAGGATTTTTTGAGTTGATAAGTTTAACCATGAGGGGGAAAATGTCATTATTTTTGAAGACGGGCGATACCATTTCGGGATGAATTTTAACTGCCTCTGACAGCGTAAGGCCTGAAAATTTCCCGTCAATAATTATGTTATCACCGTCAGGATGTGAAGCAAGTTCCCAGCTTTCGGCAAGAGTATCTGAATCAGGAGTTTTCCCCCATTTTTCAATTAATTCGGTTCCGCCCCATATGTAATTTTTGAAGACCGGCTTTAATCTGAAAGGGAGCATCTCAAGACCTCATTATCTACATAAACTCTTGGAACTCTTGCGGACGGGCTGCAGAGAATTTCGTGAATTATCGTGCCTGCATTTTTAGCGGCTGACGGCATTAAATCACCGTCAAAAATTGTTGCGACATCACCTGCATCAACGCCCTTAACGTCCGTAACATCAGCCATTGTCATATCCATACAGATACGGCCTAAAACCGGGCATAAAGTGTCATGGATTTTTACGCTGTAATTATTTGATAACGTTCTGTGCAAGCCGTCGGCATAACCAATCGGCAGAACTGCGATTTTTGAGTCTCTCTCAAGCCTGAAAGTTCTTCCGTAACTTATTGTTGAGCCCTTTGGAAGTTCTCTGACGGCGGTTATTCTGCTTTTCAGCGTCATAACAGGTTTAAGCCCGAGACTGCTCCCAGCATTTCCCGTTACCGTTGACGCGTAGCCGTAAAGGACAAGCCCGAATCTACCCATATTCAGATGTGCTTCGGGGTAATCGGTAACGCCTGAACTTGCAGCGGAGTGCAAAATTTCAAAATTTTGTCCCATTCCGGCAAGATATTTTTCTGCTTCGAGGAGTTTTTTTAACTGTAAAAGTGTAAAATCCCTGTCATCATCAGCAGCAGCAAAATGAGTAAACATCCCTTCAGCAAAAAGCCCGTGAAGTCTGCATGTTTTCAGAATTTCATTAGCCGTTGAAATTTTCCCCTTTTCATCATCAGGCCATAGAAAGCCCGTTCTGCTCATGCCCGTATCAATTTTTATGTGGACACGTATTTTTTTGCCTGATTTTTCCGCGTAATCCGAGAGTGCTTCAGCGTTTTTGAAATCTCCGACTGCCTGAGTTATGCCGTAATCTGCCATGAGGGGCGCGAGGTTTGCATCAGCCTGACCGAGACACAAAATCGGGAGTGTTATACCGTTTTTCCTTAACGTAACGCCTTCGGTTACGGCGGCAACTGCGAGCCAGTCGGCACCTATGGCCTGAAGTTTTTTTGAACACTCTGTTAAACCGTGTCCGTATGCGTTGGCTTTGACGACAGCGAGGAATTTAGAATTTTTATTTAATATTGAACGCAGAATTTTCACGTTATGAGCAAGATTGTCGAGATTAATTTCTGCCCATGTTCTTGACATTGCCAATTCTAAATCAGTCATGTTCATTTTTCCCCCTTTTTGAAAATAAAATTATTATAGTATAATTTCGACATTCACATGAAAGGCGGTTAAATGTCATTGCAGACATATTCATATAGTTACGGCTCAGAAATTGCGGAAATAATTTCGCGTATTGTCAGTGATTTTTCGGACAGCAAAGAAAATCTGCGCTTTGTAATACCTTCAAGGAATGACAAATATTTATGGCCTGAACATGTATTCAACAGCACTGAGCATTTATGGACATGGCAGGAAGTTTACGAGGATGCCGTAAATAGTAATAGAAATAGAAGTAATAATAATGCAAGACGTGTATTATCGCCGCCCGACCACTTATTAATCTTAAAATCTAAATTAAATACGGCACTTGAAGATCACGCTGAAAAAGTCAAAACACTGCCCGGCCTTGAACGCTCCGGCTTCCTTTCGATATTATCAGAAGATATAAGGGAACTTCTCAATGAGGCCGTGAAGCCTGAGCAGTTAATAAACAATCCTGAAAGCGATAACCCGTCAGAATTTTTGCTGCATGAAATATATTCAGATTATCTTGAATATTTGGAGTCAAATAATCTTTTGGACAGCGCACAGGTTTACACTGCAGCATATGATGAGATTTTGAAAAATCAGGATTGGGGAAGAGATTTAATTATTATTTTCACTGGTTTTCTTTCGTTCAATCATGGTCAGCTGCAGCTTGTACAGGCAATAAATGACCGCTGCAGGGATACCATAATCATAAAGCCTGAAGCAAATATAAAAGGATTTCATGACGCGTCTTTGCAGTTAGGAATTAATACGGATGAAAAAAAATCTTCAGGGAACATTATCGAAATATCGCCGGCTGAACCGGGACTGGAGCCTGAAATTATAGCCAGACTGCTCGCTTTATGGTCATCAGGGAATTTTCAGGGTCAAAAGGACGAAGAATTTCCAGGATTTGACGCTGTCGGCTTAATGATTGACGAGGGCAGGGAAGATGCGTTTTCCGAAGCATTCAGCCGTTACGGCGTGCCTTTCTGTTTTTCGGAGGGCATAACGATAAATAACACTCTGCCGGGAAAAATTCTAACGTCTTTGAGGTATTTGAGAACAAAAAACTTCCCAGCCTATGATACGGCCATGCTTCTTACACAGCCATGTTTTGCAGGATCAAAATTCCCCGTCCTCAAGGCTTACCGCTACGGGGCTAACGGTCTGGAAGACTGGAAAAAATATTTATCAAAGAATCAGGACGATGATGTATTCAGTTCTGCATTGTCGGCAATAACGGCCATAGAAAAATTCTGCAATGCAATGAACGGCGGTGGAAAGAGTGACAAGAATACGCCTGCCAAGATAATGAAAGATTTTGATGATTTTCTTAATGCTGAGGGCTTATGGCTCAACCGTTACGATGATATTTCCGACTTCCCGGAACTTGACGAGAACAGAAGATTAACGGCCAGCGCGATACAGACGGTCAGCGAAAAAGTTTTGACGCTTTCCGAACTTATCCCGGATTTGGGAAGCATTAAGGACGAATCTTTGACGGGTGATGATGCTTTTGATTTTCTTGAAGACTGGTGCAGAAATTCACACGTAAGGGCGCAGATGAAAATTTCGGGAGCTGTCAGGATTTTCACGGGGCAGCCGCCTGTTCTTTCAACATTCCCGGTCTGGATAATGTCGGGAGTTACGCAGAAAACGTGGTCGCAGAACATGAAAAGTTCGCCGCTCTTAGGCAATGAGGAACGCGAAAAACTCCGCGAGAATAACGCCTATCTCCCAAGAACTAAAGAAAAGGCAGAACAGCGCGAGGCTTTATTCAGAAGGCTTATACAGACAGGTGAAAAGCTGACGATAATATCACGCCCCCTTCTTGATGATAAGGGAAGGCCGGTATCTGAATCGCCGTTTATGCAGAAATTTCTTGCCGACATGACGGAATGGAATTTCAAGCGTCTTGATTCTTACGGCAGAAATATACTTCTAGGCTCAGACGGTTATATTTTCCCAGAAGTTGACGCGGACGAAAAGAAATTGTCCCGTTATGTCCCGTCAGTAGAGGCTAAGGCTTACTCGGTAGGAGCGAGCGATATTCAGGAACTTTTAGAATGCCCGTTCTTATGGCACCAGAAAAGGCAGTCGAAATTGTACCAGCCTGATTTTGAAATTGCCCCGCCTGCTGAATTTGGCAGAATGCTTCATAAATTCTGGGAAAACGTATGGAAAATTTACCGTGCCGACATGAATTTATCAGGAGAATATTTCATTAATGCCGCAAAATTAGAGTGGAAAAAATTAATAGATCCCAATAATGATAATGGTTACGCTGAATTTTCAAAGTTAAGGAGCGATCACAGGTTCGGACGGCGCATTGAGAGTATAAAATTCCGTGTAGACAGGCTTACGCTTGTTCAAAGCGAAATAATTGATAAACTTCACGAATATTATTATCATGAAAAAATACTGCTTGAAGACGAGGCGCAAATGATGCTGAAACTTGACGGTATAACATTTCTCGGGCAGTGCGACAGAATAGAGATACTGCGCGGACATGACGGGAAGTGTACTGCTTTCATTGCCGACTACAAAGAGGGCAGAAAGTCAAGCGAAAGTTACGATGCGGGAATGAAAAACATCATCGGCAAATCATGGAACTTTGAAAAACTCGAAAGATTCAATCACGGTTTACAGCTCTCACTTTACGCGGCAATGTTCAGCAAAATTTATGACTGCAGCTTATCGGGCGTGTATATCTTGGGTCATGAGGACGGAAAAATTTCGGGGACGTTCAGGAGCGGAGTGTCAGGAATTTTTGCAGGATATTTCCCCGACGGGAATAACGGCAGCAGAAACACCGATATTGACAGCCGCTTTAAGGAAGGTGAATACGCTGCCAGCTGTGCCGTGAAAATATTGAAGGATGAAAAATTCGCCCCCGATTACGGTTCGGATTCGTGCCGTTTCTGCTACATAAAGAGCCTTTGCCGAAAAGGGGAGCTGAAAGGCGGATAACTATAATTCTTCTAGAGCGTTCTGAACTTTGTAGCCTGCGTTGCGGATTAATATATCTTTCCTGAAAAGTTCAACGTCATACCTGACCATGCGCTTTACGAGTTCCGGGAATGTTACTTTCCGTTTCCAGCCTAAAACGTTTTCAGCTTTTGACGGGTCGCCGAGCAATAAATCTACTTCGGTCGGCCTGAAATATCTCGGGTCAATTTCGATGACCGGTTTTCCCGTTTCCGTGTTGATGCCTTTTTCGTCAACGCCCTCACCCTGCCAGGCGATATTAATTCCGGCTTCACGGAATGCAAGTTCGGCAAATTCGCGGACTGAATGAGTTTCACCCGTAGCAATTACGAAATCTTCGGGCTTATCGTGCTGCAAAATCAGCCACATTGCTTTTACGTAGTCTTCGGAGTGTCCCCAGTCCCTTTTTGCGTTCAGGTTGCCGAGATAAGTTTTTTCCTGAAGGCCGAGTGATATTCTGGCGGCTGCTCTTGTTATTTTTCTTGTTACGAACGTTTCGCCCCTCAGTTCCGACTCATGATTGAATAAAATCCCGTTTGACGCAAAAATGCCGTAAGCCTCCCTGTAATTAACCGTTATCCAGTAAGCATAAAGTTTTGCGGCGGCGTAAGGGCTTCTGGGGTAAAACGGCGTTGTTTCTTTCTGTGGAGTTTCCTGAACTTTTCCGTATAATTCGCTTGTCGATGCCTGATAAAATTTCGTGTGCTTTTCAAGCCCTAAAATTCTTATCGCCTCAAGAAGCCTCAAAGCTCCTAAACCGTCAGAATCAGCCGTGTACTCAGGTTCTTCAAAAGAGACCCTGACATGGCTTTGAGCCGCAAGGTTATATATTTCGTCGGGCTGTATCATCTGGACAAGATGAATAAGGTTAGAAGAGTCGGTCAAATCGCCGTAATGAAGAAAGAATTTATGCCCTTCTTCGTGCAGGTCTTTATAGAAATTGTCGATTCTTGCGGTGTTGAAGATTGAACTTCTCCGCTTCAGTCCGTGAACTTCATAGCCTTTTTTCAATAAAAATGACGTTAAATAAGCTCCGTCCTGTCCCGTAACTCCCGTTATTAACGCTTTTTTCATGCTGAAAGCTCTCCTTTTTAATTTTTTTTAACTTTCTATAACTTCCCATAAACTGTTTGAAATCATCGGGCCCGGTTTTTTCATGGTTCTGTAAGGCGATGAGCTGTTCAGATACGGTTCAAGCGTGAATGAAACTGAGGGCGTATCTCTTTTTTCAGGCTGAATGAGCCAGTTTATGTTATTTATGATTACTGAAAGATCCAGGCGTTTTTCACCGGTATTCATGACGCTTAGAGGCAGTCTGCTTCTCAAAATAACATGGCCGTCAAGGATTTTTATTTCGTTCTCAGTGTCGGTCTGATCTGCCTGAAACGTTCTGTACATTAACATACCTTCCTGAGTGTAAATGCTGTAGCCTACACCCAAGCCGTCCTCAGTTTTTTTGACAATTCCTTCAATTTCAACGTATAAATCATCATTAGGCTTTGCGGGTGCGTTATTTACTCCGCCGTTTTTATTATAAATGCCGAATCTCAGAGGCGTAAAGTAATCATTCTCAAATTTACCGCCCGGATTTTTCCATTCTGAGACAGCGTTATGAAGTTTTGACAAGTCCATATATTTTTCAACGGCTTCAGGGACGTTGAAAGTATCCATTAACATTTTGCCCTTGTCGAGACATACCGCCCTGTTGCATAACTGGAGGATTGCGCCCATGTTGTGGCTGACAAATAAAATTGTCCGGCCGTCTTTGTGGCTTATTTCGTCCATTTTTCCCATACATTTTTTCTGAAATTCCATATCGCCGACCGCGAGAACTTCATCAATTATTAAAATTTCAGAATTTAGATGAGCTGCAATAGCGAAAGCAAGCCTTACATACATGCCGCTTGAATACCGTTTTACCGGCGTATCGAGGAATTTTTCAACCCCTGCAAAATCAACAATTGCATCAAAATTTTGCTTTATTTCGCGTGTCCTCATTCCGAGAATTGCGGCGTTCATGAAAATATTTTCCCTTCCGCTCAAATCCGGGTGAAATCCCGTTCCGACTTCAAGAAGGCTTGAGACCCTGCCTTTTATTGAAATTCTGCCCTCTGAAGGGTCGGTTATGCGGCTGAGGATTTTCAAAAGTGTTGATTTACCGGCTCCGTTGTGTCCGATTATTCCGACACGTTCGCCCTGTTCAATATTTAAGTCAAGATTTCTTAATGCCCAAAAATCTTCTGAGTTTTTCGGCTTTGAACGTTCGGCAAAAGGGTGCCTCATTCTTCTTAAAAGACGTGAATACATCAGTGCAAGCTCATTATAAAGGCTGTCTTCGGATTTATGTGTCAATATATATTTTTTCCCCAAGTTTTCAATTTTCAGCGCAAGCAATAAATATCACTCCTCATTAAATAAAGTCGGCAAAAGTTCTTTCAGTTTTTCTGAAATATTTCAGCCCGTACCAGAATATAAAAGCCGATATTATCAGAGATATTAAAAATCCCGGCATATAGAGCGATACCGAAGTACCCTGAATGCACCATCTGAAGCCGTCAATAACGCCGACCATAGGATTTAAGCTGTAAATCAATCTCCATTTGTCAGGAATTACGGAACTTGAAAAACCGACGGGAGATATATACATTCCGAACTGTACCATGAAGGGCATGACATGCCTGAAATCACGATATTTAACGCCTATCGCAGAAAAGAAATAGCCTACCCCCAGAGCCGTTACGGTTACGGGTATAAAGAATAAAGGCAGAAGAAAAATCATCGGTGACGGAACAAAACCGTAAAATATCATCAAGATACATAAAAGCACGAAAGAAATTGCAAAATCAACGGCACTTACGAGTACTGAAGATGTCGGCAGGATAATTCTCGGGAAGTATATTTTGCCTATCATTCCCGACGCTCTGAAAAAAGCCTCTGAGCTTGACTGCATGGAATTTGAAAAATACTGCCACGGCAGCAGTGCCGAAAATACCATAATCGGATAAGGTACGCCCTCGCTCGGAAGCCTCGCAACACGTCCGAATATAACCGTAAAAATTATCATGCTCAACAATGGCCGTATTACGCTCCATGCAACGCCGATTGCAGTCTGTTTGTAACGTACCAGAATATCGCGCCATGCCATAAAAAAGAACAGTTCACGGAATTTTACAAGTTCATAAAGAAAATCGGAAGTAGTTTTTTCCGGCTCAATTATTAAATCAAATTCTCCGAGTTTTGACGGGGTAAGATAACGTGATAATTTTTCGCGCAGCAAAATTAAATTTCCTCCTTCAGTTTAGAGAGTTTTGACTTTCCGGCTTCCCTGAGCAGCTCTATTACATCATCATCAAAATTCATAACTGCCGACATCATGGCATTTATGCCGTTATTATCTTTAATGGCCGGATCAGCTCCGTATTTAAGTAAAAGTTTAATGTTGTCTATCTGTGCAGCCCGCCTTATTGCCGAATATACCGCCGCCAGAGCAAGCCACGACTGCCAGCCTTCAGCCCTTATTGCCCCCGTTCTCAGTAATGATGACACGAAAACTCCCGGACTTCTGTCCTTGCTGCTTACAATCCACATAAGAGCCGTCATTCCGTCTTTGTCTTTAGCGTTGACGTTTGCGCCGCTTTTCAGGAGTATTTTTAACATTGCCGGGTCAATTGAAGCGTCAAGGGCTGCCAGCATCAGGGGTGTTCTGCCTTCTTTGTCGGGGATGTCGGGATCTGCACCGTTTTTCAGCAGGAATTTTGCAAACTCACCGCCCATGAGTACGGCATAAACAAGCGGAGTTCTTCCCGAAAAATCCCTGCGGTTCACGTCAGCACCGTAAGAAATCAATATTTTCATAATATCCGGCCTGTTCATCGAGATTGACATGTTAATAGGGTTAGTTACTGTCTCTTCGTCAAGCTCAAAATCAGTGTTAAGTTCAGCACCGTTCATTGCAAGAAATTCTATCATTTCTGGATTTATTTTTTCTTCGCCTGCAAACATTGCAGCCGCTAAAGGTGTCTGAAGTCCCAGACATTTTTTGTTTACGTCAGCCCCGTCATGTATCATCTGCCTAAGAAATTCAATATTTCCTGCTTTAACGGCGAATATCATTGCTTCGTCATAAATTGCCCCTGCATTCATTAATATTGTTATAAGTTCATGATTAATTCTGCCGTCCTCTTCATGGAAAAATTCAAGATAAGTGAAAGGCGTGTAACCCGTTGCTGTTTTTTTGTTGACATCAGCCCCCAGAGAGATCAGCCATTTTACAATTTTAGGACTTTTATAATAATCATAAGTCAGGGCAAAAAGAAGCGGTGTATGTCCGTTTGAATTTGCGGCGTTAATGTCGGCTCCGCATGAAACAAGAGTTTTGAACGCTTTACGTTTGCCGATGGCTATTGCTGCGATAAAACCGTCAACGCTGTTCGCGCCGTGTTCAAGCAGCACTTTTACGGCCTCGATGTTATTTTCCATGACTGCAACGAAAAGCGGCGGTACTTTGCTGCCGTACATGTAAGCCCTGTTGCTTACGCTTGCACCTGAATTTATGGCCTCTTCAATTTCGTGCCGTTTACCCTTCATACAAAGTAAAAGAAAATCTTTTTGTCTCATTAAAATTAAATTAACCTCTCAGTGTATTTTCATGTGCTTCATTGACCATATTATTTACATCAGGAATATCATTATCACAATTATTATGGGTAACATGACATAAAAATTCTATATTACCCTCAGGGCCTCTTATGGGGGAGTATGTGAGTCCTGAAATTTTGAAGCCCGTATTATTTATTATAAATTCTATTATATTTTCAACAATTTCAATGTGTAACGCCTTATCTTTAATTACTCCGCGTGAAATTTTATCCTTTCCCGCCTCGAACTGCGGCTTTATAAGAACAACGGCATCATCAGACACAACATCATCAAGGACGGGAAGAATTAATTTTAATGATATAAACGACACATCACAGCCGGCAAATTCTATAACGTCATTAAAATCTGATTTTTTAAGATAACGTGCGTTAGTCCTGTCCATGACTACAACTCTTTCATCACTTGCCAGTCTCCAGATTAACTGCCCGTAACCGACATCAACGGCATACACTTTTTTTGCGCCGTAAGATAACATTACATCAGTGAATCCGCCTGTTGAAGCTCCGAAATCAGCACATATTTTATTTTTAACGTCAAGCCCGAAAATTTCAAAAGCACGAAGTAATTTTTTTGCGCCGCGCCCTGCCCATTTAGGAATTTCAGCAAGAGTTATTGATGCATCATGTTCAAACATTGCGCCTGATTTCGTGATTATCTGGCCGTTTACCCGTACTTTTCCGGCCATAATTAAAGCCTGAGCCTTGTTTCTCGTTTCAGTGAGTCCAAGTTCAGGCAGCAATTTATCCAAACGCTCTTTATTTTTCATAATAATTATTTTTATACTGCGTCAATACATTTTCAGGGGTAAGGCCGTAAAGCTCCCTTTGTTCTTTCTGAGTTGCGTGTTTAACGCATACATCAGGAATGCCGAAACGCATTAATTTAACGTTGCAGCCCTTTTCAGCGATTACAGCCCCCAAAGCCTCGCCGAATCCGCCGAATAAATAATTTTCCTCAAGAACTGAGACAGCCTGATATTTTCCGAGTATTTCATCAATAACTTTCATGTCAAGGGGTTTAACGCGTCTCACGTCATATACTGCAGGGACGTCAATCCCCTGATTTTCAGCCATATTTCTTACTTTCAGCATTGTTTCAACGCTTGCGCCGTGTCCGAGCAGCGCCCATTTATGGCCGTCATAAATTTTTGCTATGCCTTCATCGTTTATGTCAACGCTGATTTTTTCAGGGGGTATTTTTCCTCTCGGGTAACGTATGAGGGTCGGGCCGTTTCTTTTTGACGCTTTTATCATTGAGTCCTTTAACGAATCCTCATCACAGGGCGCGTAAATTTCGAGGTTAGGGACTGACCTCCCCCAAGTTATGTCTAAAAGCCCCTGATGTGTATCGCCGTCAGAACCTGAAAGCCCAGCCCTGTCGACCATGATTACAACAGGCAGATTTTGCAGCGCAATATCATGCATTAACTGATCCATAGCCCTTTGAAGGAACGTTGAATATATGAACACCCAAGGGCGCATACCTCCGGCCGCCAAGCCTGCCGCCATAGTGAGCATGTGGCTTTCTGCAATCCCGACATCAAAAAATCTGTCAGGAAAAATTTTAGAGAATTTTTCAAGTTTAACGCCCGTTGACATGGCCGCAGTGAAACACACGATTCTTTCATCTTTCATTGCCAGTTCTTCCGCGATTTCCGACGCAGCCTCGCTCCATGTTCTGGATTTTATTTCGCCTGACGGTGAGACCTGATGATATTTTGTCGGATTTTCTTCAGCTTCGGGCAGCCCTTTGCCTTTAACAGTGTTGAAATGGAGTATTACGGGCTTATAGTAATTTTTTGCGAGTTCCAGTATTTTAACCGTATTCTTTATATCATGGCCGTCAAAAGGCCCCCAGTAATTTATGCCGACCTGATCAAATAAATTATGAGGTTTCAATATCATTTTAAGGAAGTCGCGGCATTTTTCAAATCTTCCTGCCCATTTAACGCCTGAATTACGGCGGGCAAAATTCTTTATTCTCCTGTAACATGTATTTGCTGAAAGCCCCGCCAACATGTTAGAGAATCCGCCGATTCTGTTGCTTATTGAGTGCCTGTTGTCATTCAGTATTATTATTATTTTCGTGTTTGTTTCCTGAACGTAATTCAGAGCCTCGAAAGAAAGGCCGTTAATCAATGACGCATCGCCGATAAAAGCTATAACGTTCCTTTTTTCGCCCAGAAGATCCCTTGCTTTTGCGTAGCCCAGAGCCGCAGATATTGAAGTACTGCTGTGGCCTGTGTTGAAGTGGTCGCAGGGACTTTCGCTGCGTCTTGGGAAGCCCGATATTCCGTCTTTAAGCCTGAGTGTCTGGAATTTGTCGAACCTGTCAGTCAAAATTTTATAAGGGTAAGACTGATGGCCGACATCAAAAATTATTCTGTCATTGAACGGATCAAAAACTTTCAGCATTGCTATTGTCAGCTCAACAACTCCCAGAGATGAGCCGAGATGACCTCCGTTTTTTTTCACCGTGTCTATAATTAAGGCCCTCACCTCATCAGCAAGCAAGGGCAGATCTTTATCATCTATACGCAGTAAATCATCATGAGTGAAACCCTTCTTCAGAAATTCCATATTGTTTTACTCAAAACGCCTGAACTCATAAGCCGCAAACTGAGCTATAAGCTGAAGTGATGCGAGCTGTGAACGGTCAAGGGCGATTCTCCCTTCCTTCCCTGCGCCGAGTGCGATAATCCCGACCAGTGAATTATCATCACACACGGGGAATATATATTTTGCTGACGCTTCTTTCAAAACGCCTTTCCACGGACAGCCGGCCAGCCCCCAAGACTTGAAGACCGAGTCCGGCGTATTCATGGCCATGTCATAATGGGATTCGCTGACTTTTGAACTTTTCACCGGGCCTTCAGGAGACGGCAGTAGTGTAGGATCAACATCAGCCTTTATGTGTCCTCTGCGCTGTTCTGAAAGCGTGTAGCCTTTCCGTGATTTGTTCCATGATGCCAGTACACAGTTCTGCATTCTGCACTGTTCCATAAAAATATCGACAAGCAGGGACATGAACCGCGCTTTATTTTCAGCACTGCGAAGGACTTTCAGGACGTTTGACAGCGACAAGACAGTAAACTCTCCTGATGATATATTCGCCTCAGCCTGCATTGACTGTATACGGAGATTATTTATTGAAATTGCGCGTACTGCCAGATTTCCGAGAAGTTCAAGGAAGTTCATCGTCTGTTCGTCGGGCAGTTCGTCCCACTGCATTAAACAAAATAACCTGCATTCACCTTCAGCAATCGGAAGAAGGACTTCAACGGGTGAATCCCTTTTTACGATTACCGGGACGGGCGGGAGAATCTGGGCGGCGTAAATTCCCTTACGTTCGGGGATATTATCGGCCTGACCGTTGAAGACGGTTAAATAACTTCCTTCATCCCTGAGAACTGCAACTGATTTCGGGAAAAGGCTTTCCTGAAGAACATCACTGAGGAATGACGCGAAATACTGCAGCGGCATCGGCTCAAATATTGAAGCGAGCGTGTTTTTTGTCGCCAGTATCATGTATGACAGACGGGATAATTTTTTTTCGGTGTCTGAAATTTTCCGTGATGTCTGCCATAAACGTATCAGTCCCGCGTACGGCTTTAATTCGTCAAGCATTAAGCCTTTATTTTTGAGGAGTATATAAATTTTCCAGTGTTCTCCCCTGATTCTGATAACTTCCGGCCATGTTTCATTGCCTTCAGATTTTTCAAGCTCATAAGATTCTTTGACAACGCTTGACGGGAACAGGCCCGAAATTTCATCTTTAAGTGTCAGTGATTCCGGGACGATTCCTGCTGCTCCGATTACGTTAAGAAAGTCATGTTTTCCCGGTTCGGCGATTACTGCCTTTATGCCTTTTTCTGTCAGATAGTCAGTAAGGATTTTCACCGCTCCCCCGTTAATCAGGAAGTCTATCCTGCTGTATAATTCGCTAATATTTTCGGACATGGTATATTTCACTAAACCTCCGGCAAAAAATTTTTTGTGTGATTATTTTATCGCTTTTTCCCCTTAAATCGTATAATATTAAGCATTAAATTAAATTTCAAGTGAAGGGCTGACGTGTATTAAAATGATTGAAGTACATCGTCTGAATGGCGAGGCATTCCTGCTTAATTCTGACATGATAGAGACTATAGACGTAACGCCGGATACTGTTTTGCGTCTGCTGAACGGACACAGGTATGTGGTGCGCGAAAAGGTGAAGGACGTATACAAGAAAATCATAGCCTTCAGGAGAGCAGCAGGTTATACCTGTATAGTCGCAAACACTGCAGACGAATCATAAAAACGGCAGAGGTGTATATATTTTGGATTTAACTAGTCTTATCGGATTTTTGGCAACATGGATTTTGGTTCTTGCGTCAATGGCTTCAGGAGGAAATTTCGGGGCATATATTGATGTTCCTTCTTTAATGATAACTGTCGGCGGTGCAATCGGCGCAACGATTATTTCAAATCCCGGCGACCGTCTGAAAGCTATCGGAGGCTGCATGAAAAATGTATTTCTTTTCAAAGAGCCTGACCTTGTCGGAATGGTTCAGATGATAGTGAGTTTTGCTGAAAAGGCAAGGCGTGAAGGTTTGTTATCGCTTGAAGCCGATGTTGCGGAAGTTGAAAGCGAGTTCATGAGGAAAGCAATTCAGTTAGTTGTTGACGGAACGGATCCCGAATTAGTCAGGGCGATACTTGATACTGAGATCGGGAATTTTGAGGACAGGCACAGCGCGAATAAGGCAGTTTTTGACAACCTGACGGAATTTGCGCCTTCATTCGGAATGATAGGAACTCTTATCGGATTAATAGCAATGCTCGGAAATCTTCAGGACGTCAACGCGCTTGGTCCTGGAATGGCGGTTGCACTTATAACGACAATGTACGGTTCAATGATGGCGAACATGTTCGGATCGCCCGTCAGCAAAAAACTTGCGGCACGTTCAGCACAGGAAGTAAAATCAATGGAATTAATGGTTGAAGGCATATTAGCGATACAGGCCGGTGAAAATCCGCGTATTGTTGAAGAGAAGCTGAAAGTTTATCTTCCGCCGAAACTGCGCGAGGCATTCAATCAGGAGGAGGGCTAAACTAAATGGCACGTCAGAAAAAGCCTGAAGAGCCGGGACTTTCCGCACCGTTCTACATGGGAACATACGGCGACATGGTAACTTTGATATTATGTTTCTTTATACTTTTATTTGCCATGTCGTCAATAGATGCCCAGAAGTTCCAGAAGGCTTTGTTATCGCTGAGGGGTTCACTGGGCGTTCTGAAGGGCGGAGTAACAACTGAAGAGTCTACGGATCCGAACAAGAGCGGTGAAGTCGGGACAAGTCCGGGCGCGAGCGAGAGGGTTGAAATTGACACAAGACACGTTGCTTACACGTTAAATTCGTTTCTGCGTTCTGAGAATTTGACGAGAGATATACAGGTATCAATAAATCAGCGCGGTGTCGCCGTTTCAATAAGCGATCAGTTCATGTTCCTGCCGGGAAGTGCTGAACTCAGGCCGGAAGGACGCAGGGCACTTTTCAAGATTGCCGAACTTGTCAGGGACAGGGTGCCTTTTGCGGCTGTTGAAGGACATACGGACTCAGGCGTACTCAGGGGAGGAGTTTACAGGGATAATTGGGGATTGAGCGCGATGAGGGCGGCGGCCGTTGCCAGTTATCTGGAGACTGACGGTGGATTTGACCCGGTGAAACTTCAGGCAACGGGATTCAGTTCAGCTCAGCCCATTGTCCCGAATGATTCAAGTGAACACAGGGCATTGAACAGGAGAGTGGAAATCGTTTTCCTGTCGCAGTATCCTAAACGTTAAAAGGGGGAGTTAAAGTTGAAATTCACGGCGTGTTACAGAAAATTAGAACACGGATATATGGGAAAACTTCTTGAATGGCCGGGAGTTATTACTGAGGGCGATGACCTTGATGACTGCAGGGAATTACTCTTAGAGGCAGCAAACGAGATGGCGGAATTATACAAGGATGACGGAAGGAAAATTCCGTACATTCCACTTATACTTGAATCTGTATCTGTACCGGCTGAAGTTGAAGAAGAGGCACTGCTAGTACATGTCAGTTAAGCGCAGAGACGTTATAAGGCATTTGGAACAGTGCGGCTTTTTCCTGAAACGTGAGGGAAAAAGACACAGCTTTTATGCTCATGAAGACGGCAGAGCTATTGCGGTGAAACGTCATAAAATATTACCGCTAATGAAGTTTGCAAGGACGCTCATGTCCCGGCAATATTTTAGAATTTAATCACGGAGGACAAATAAATTTCATGAAACGCATAATCATTTTTGCAGTAGTAGGACTGGTAATGTTCGGGGCAGGTTTCGGCGGCGGCTTAATACTCGGCCGGACAATGGCACCAAAGGACGAGAACGCACTCGGAACGGGCAAAGTTATTCAAAATCCCGGCCCTGTCGTCTCAATCGGTGAATTTACCAGCAATTTGGCAGGCTCAGGAAGGCACGTGATCAGTTTTGCCCTGTCTCTTGAACTCGTCGAAAAAGAAGGAGCAGCAGCTCTCATTCAGACACCGGGTTGGCTCATGAGAATACGCAATGAAGTATTCATGTTAGTAAAAGACAGGATTTATGACGATCTGACGAGCGCGGAAGGCACATTGCAGTTTGCAGGCGATATTAAGCGGTCATTAAACAGAATGCTGCCTGATGTCGGCGGTGAAGCTCCGATAGTCAACGTTCTTTTTGAGAGCATTGTTCTGCAGTGAGAGGCAAAGTCTGAAAAATGCCTGATGTATTATCACAAGATGCAATTGATGCGTTAATGAAGTCAATCTCAAGCGGCGCAAATATTGACGAAATCGCCGCTAAGGCTGACGAATACGCAAAATTAAAAGTTTACGATTTCAAGCGTCCCGACAAGTTCAGCAAGGATCAGTTACGCGCAATACAGATGATTCACGAGTCATTCGCACGGCAGATGACTACGGTACTTTCAACTTTAATAAGATCAATAGTATCTGCTGAAATCGCCTCAGTTGAACAGCTCGCATATGAAGAATTTGTAAACTACATGGTTCAGCCGACAGTCATCGGCTTAATTGAAATGCACCCTTTTGAAGGGGCAATGATGATTGAAATCAATCCGGCTCTTGTCTTTACGATTATTGACAGAATGCTCGGCGGTCGCGGAACATTTTCGGGAAATATACGAGAATTAACGGATATTGAAAAGACCGTTATTGAGCGCGTAATAATGCGTATTCTTGAACTTCTCGAAGACAGCTGGAGTACGGTTGTTGATGTCCGCTTCAGGTTCGAGAGCATGGAAAGTAACCCGTTTTTCGTTCAGATATGTTCGCCGAGCGATATGGTCTTAGTTGTCATAATGAAATTAAGAGTTTCAGATGTTGAAGGAATGGTCAGCTTATGTTTCCCGTATTTCCTGATAGAGCCAATAATGGACAGATTATCATCACAGCAGTGGTTCGCGTCAACGAGCCATAAGGGTGATGATGAAGTCAGGAGCTGGCTCAACAATTCAATGATGCAGGTTAATATGCCTCTGGCTATGGAACTCGGACATACAGTATTGTCGCTTGCTGATGTTTACGCATTGCAGGCGGGGGACGTTATTAAACTCGATGAGCTTAAAGATTCACATATTGACGTAAGGGTCGGCAATCAGGTACGCTTCAAGGCTCGTCCGGGAACTCTTAACGGTCATATGGCCGTAGAATTAACGAAAGTTCTTACGAATGAGCTTCCTGAAATTAAACCTGAAGGAAAAGATTCAAAATAAGCCTGAAGGGGAGTGATGAAAATGAAAAAGCGGAGGGCTGAGACGCTTGTAGAATTTCTTGTTGCAACGGCAATATTCGGCACTATGATGATCGGAGTATGTAATTTTATCGCTAATCAGACTCAGACGCTTGTTAATATCAGGCATAGAGATGAGTTTATGTATTATGCTAACTGGCTTGTCAATCAAACAATTAGCGGTGTGTTCGGCGGTGACAATGGCACAGTAACTATAAAAAACCGAAATATATTGCATCACATTAATCACAATGTTCACGCAGGGGAACCCATTACATATCCTTATCATGATTTTGAAGCAACAAAAGCACCAACTAAAACGCTGGCTTATCTTCAGGACGTAGTTAGCTTCGACTGGAATTTTTATACACGTACGCTAACAGTTAAAAAAGGCGAGCGGTCAATGTCATTCAATATAGCCCCCTCAGACTAAAAGAGGGGGTTAATAATTCCTGTTCTTTTTGCAGTCATGATATATTTTCATTACTGCTTCAACAAGTTTATAGACATCAGGCTTCAGAACATGCGTAATCTTTAATCTTTCCGCCCTGTCAAGCAGTTCTTTAACCATTATTGACGAGAACAATATTACGGGCATATTCTCAGTCCTTGAATCCTGCCTCAAAGTTTCAACAAGGCTCAGACCGTCAAGCAGAGGCATTTCAATATCAGACACAAGAAGGTCAAAATTCTCACCCTGATCAAGAAGTAATTTTCGCGCCTCAACCCCGTCTTTAACAGGGTAAATGCTCGTGAAGCCCGACTGTTTCAGAACATCACATGTCTGCTGCCTAAGAAGCGGTGAATCATCGGCGACAAGTATATGAAAATCTTCAACATGGCCGATCTGCCTGTGGTAAGTTTCAAGTTTTGACTGGTCGAACATGTGTTCAGCCACTGCCGGAGCAGTCTCCTGAATTATCGCCTCATAATCAAGAAGAAGTATGTTGCGTTCATCGCGCTTTATTATGTACAGCACCCATTTCAGCGAAACCCCGCGCATTTTTGAACTGTCCAGATCTTCGGCGTTTACCTGCCTTATTCTTTCCACGCCGTCAACAAGAAAGCCGAGCTTTATATCATTAAACTCAACGACCATTACTTTTGTATTTGCCATAGGGACAGTGGATTTTATGCCCAAGAATATACGCAGGTCAATCAATGGTATAAGCGCGTCCCTGAGTGTCGTTATCCCTATAAAAGCAGGGGTCTTTGTCGGAACCGGACGGCACCCGGTCCAGCGCAGTATTTCGCGTGTCTTGTTCACGTTTATTGCGAAAGCGTCCTTTCCTAAAGTAAAGACAACTACCTCCCATTTTTTGCTAGCGGCCTCGACATTTCTCTTTTCTTCCATAAGTACAAAAATCCTTCTCTCTCTATATTCTATACAGCTATATTATTATATTTATATCGGCTTGATATTATTATAATGTATTTACGTAAAAAAAAACCCTGCGGAATTTCCCAGAGTTTCAGAAAGGTTCGTTATTCATGGAGCGGATGACGGGATTCGAACCCGCAACATTCAGCTTGGGAAGCTGACGCTCTACCGTTGAACTACATCCGCAAAATTCAACGTGGAAATTTTATCGCATGAACTATTTTTCCGCAAGTTTTTATTTAAGCATTCATACATGATACAATGACATTTAATGAAAAAATCATGTAAAGTACATAAAAAGGAGGCACTTATCATAAATGTACAAAGCATTACAGGTGAATAAAGATACATGGTGGCTCGGCGTTAATGACTATGAGACGGATTTGTTCGAGTCCCTCTGGCCGCTTCCGCAGGGAGTAGCCTATAACTCATACGCAGTTTTGGGAACTACGGCAACGGCGGCAATCGACACGGTTAAAGGCCCGTATCTCGATGACTATGTAAACAAGCTCACTCAGGCATTAGGCCACAGGACACTCAATTATCTTGTCGTAAATCATATGGAGCCTGACCACGCAAGTTTAACGGCACAGTTAAAATCAATTTGGCCGTCCTTAAAATTCATAGGCAACGCAAAAACAGTTCCCATGTTAAAAGGCTATCACGGCATTACTGAGGACATTATAACCGTGAAAGACGGCGACACTTTAGACTTGGGCGGACACGTCCTGAGATTTTTCACCGTCCCCATGCTTCACTGGCCCGAAAGTATGGTAACTTTCGATACGACAACGGGAGTTTTATTCTCAAATGATTCATTCGGCGGTTTCGGGGCGCATGAAGGGGGATTATTTGACGATGAAAAAAACAACTCGCGCTGGGAAGATGAGATGCTGAGGTATTACGCCTGCATAGTGGCGAAGTATTCAAACATCGTTCAGGCAGCCTTAAAGAAACTCGGTTCGCTGCCAATAACAAATATATTCCCTTCACACGGAACATTATTCAGGAAAGATATTAAACAGGTTATTTCACTCTATGACAAATGGAGCAGGTACGAAGGCGAAAGAGGAGCTGTTGTCGTTTACGGCTCAATGTACGGAAATACAAGAAAAATGGCTGAAGCCGTATGTTCAGGTCTTTCAAGTTCAAAAATAAAAGATATAAGGCTCTATGATGTCTCACGCACCGACCCTTCGTATATTCTGCGTGACATATGGAAGTTCAGGGCTTTTGCTCTCATGGCCTGTACTTATAACACACAGTTGTTCCCGCCTATGGAGGCTCTGTGTTCAAAACTTCTGAGCCGTATGCCGAAAAATAAATTTATCGGGCTTGCCGGAAGTTACACATGGAGCAAGGGAGCATTAACCGCGCTTAAAGATTACGCGGAGAAGAGCAAACTCGAAGTAATCGGCCCTGAAGTTGAAGTTTACACGTCGCCGACTACTGAAGATTTGGAAAAACTTTGCGAACTCGGCAGAAATCTCGGTGACGCAATTTCATGAGTGAATACGTTACGAGGCCGAAACGCGTTAACGAATTATGGCTCAGCGAGTACAGCACCGATAATCTGAAACTTTCACTGCGCGTTAAAAATCCTGTTCATTCAGAAAAAACTGAATATCAGGAGCTTGTCATTGCCGACACTTACGAATACGGCCGTACGTTAATGCTTGACGGCGCAATACAGCTCACGGAAAAAGACGAGTTTACTTATTCTGAGATGATGGCGCATGTTCCTTTATGTTCGCACAAAAACCCTGAAAATGTCCTGATAATCGGCGGCGGGGACGGGGCAATAATGCGCGAGGTTCTGAAACATGAATGTGTCAAAAAATGCACCCTCATTGATATTGATGAGAGAGTTATAGCCTGTTCAAAAGAATTTATGCCTTTTGCCGGCTGTTCGTTCAGCGATTCAAGAACTGACGTGAAGTGCATGGACGCAATGAAATTCATTCGTGAGACTGATGAGCGTTACGATGTTGTTATTGTTGACAGCACTGACCCCGTAGATTTTGCGGCCGGTTTATTCCAGTCAGGATTTTATGAGGACGTTAAACGCGTAATGAATGATACGGCCATGCTCTCGGAACTTACGGAATCGCCGTTCACTGATAAGGATTTAATGCGTCAGGCAATAAACGAAATGCGGAAAGTCTTCCCGATTGTAAAAATGTATTGGGGAGTTGTTCCGACATATCCTTCGGGAATGTGGACTTACGGAATATCTTCAATGCGTGAAGATCCTTCAGAACCTGTAAGGACTGTAAAGCCTACGAAATATTACACGAACGAAATTCACCGCTCAAGTTTTATTTTACCGCCGTTCCTGAAAGAAATGATAAACTGAAAATAATTCCCCCCCTTTTATTTCATTTGAAAGCAGGGGGGGATTTTTTTTTGTTACAGATTTTCTTTGAGATAATTTACTGCCTCATTTACGGGTATATTAACCTGTGAGCCGTCAGAAAGATTCTTTACTGACACTGTATTATTTGCAATTTCATCAGCTCCGATGATACACGCAAATTTGCATGTCCCAGCTATTTTCATTTGAGACTTGAAACTTTTTCCGGAAGTGTCGCATTCAGAACGGATATTATTTTTCCTTAACTCGTAAGTCAGAATTTGAACTGCACCCCTTGAATCATCGCCCAATGAAGCAACATAGACATCAGTATTAGGCATTTTCCCGAATGAACAGCCCTGCTGCTCCATGACTAGGGCAACGCGGTCAAGTCCGCAGGCAAAACCGACACCGGGAATTTTTCCGCCTCCTATTGCTGACGCAAGATTATCATATCTTCCGCCCCCTGCAACTGCGTTTTGTGATCCCAAATCGCCAGATAATATTTCGTAAGCCGTCTTTGTGTAATAGTCAAGCCCTCTTACTAAGCGTTTGTTAAGCGTGTAAGTAAATCCCAAGCGTTCTAGGCCTGCCCTGACTTCCGCGAAATGTTCACGGCATTCGCTGCATAATGAGTCGAAAATATCAGGTGCGTTGTCGGCAACACGCCCGCAGGATTCATTTTTGCAGTCGAGAATACGCAAGGGGTTGCGTTCGAGCCGTGTTAAACATGTTTCGCAGAGTTCGGATTTATGGGACGAAAAATAATCGATCAATTTCTGACGGTAAACCGGCCTGCATTTTTCACAGCCTACGGAGTTTATGACAACTTCAAGGTTTTTCAGCCCTAAACGTCTGAAAATTTCAATACTCAGCGCGATTACTTCAACATCAGCCATTGCGGAGGCAATTCCCAAGCATTCGGCATCAATCTGGTAAAACTGCCTGTAACGTCCTTTCTGCGGTCTTTCATGCCTGAACATGGGCCCCCAGTTCCAAATTTTCGCGCTTGCTCCCTGAACGCATAAATTATTTTCGATTGCAGCCCTCATTACACCGGCCGTAGCTTCGGGGCGCAGGGTAATACTCCTTCCGCCTCTGTCGTTGAAGGTGTACATTTCTTTTTCTACAATATCAGTAGTCTCTCCGACCCCGCGTGAAAATAACTCAGTGTGTTCAAATATGGGCAGATGAACTTCACTGAAACCGAAATCCATCATTGTTTCCGATGCCGTTTTAATTATGTGTGACCATTTCCAAGACTCGGAAGGCAATATATCCCTTGTTCCTCTGGGTGCGTTTATGGCTGCCATTAAAATTACTCCCTTTACAAAATTAAAGTATACAGCTTTGAAAAATCTCAGCTCAATTTTTCGTACTCTTCAGGTGAAACGGCTTCACACCATTCGTTTGACGTTCCCTCGCCTGAAACTTCAACGGCAAGATGCTGGAACCATGAATCTTTTGCTGCGCCGTGCCAATGCTTTACGTTCGCTGGGATATTAACGACATCACCGGGCTTCAGTTCACGGGCTTCTTTTCCCCATTCCTGATAATAACCCCGCCCGGCCGTAACGATTAAAATCTGTCCGCCGCCGCTTTTTGAATGGTGTATGTGCCAATGGTTGCGGCAGCCCGGTTCAAAAGTTACCGTGAAAATTCCTACCTGTTCAGTCGATAACGGCGATAAATAGCTCTGACCGTCAAAATACTGTGCATATGCGTTGTTAGGCTTTCCAATCGGAAAGACGCTCAAATTTTTGCCTTCACTGTCTGTCATAATACAATCTTCGCTTCCTTAAGTGTTTAATGATATTTTAAGCCGTTCTCTGCGATATTCCCCTCATTCCGCATATGGCCCACTCGGAATTTACGGACGTTATTACGCTTCCGCAGTATTCGCACTGTGCCGACGCGTTGAGTTTCAGGGGCGCACCGCAATGAGGACATGTTGCCGATTTTGTGCCTTCAGTTTCAGGCGATGTTACAGTACCCGATTTGCGGCATAATTCGATCTCGTACTCCATGAATTTTTCGCGGTTCATGTCGCCGGATAATAATTTCCCCGTCCTGTCGTCAAGAATATATGAAACAATGCGCGAGTTCAGCGACACCGTTATATAGTCCATTCCTGCCGACTGTCTCCAGCCGACAAGCCCTGTATTAAGAACTGCGATTCTCTCGGTGTGATCCGTCCTTCCCGTCTGTCTGAACGCCTCAAGCTGCCTGTCCATCTGGCTGAAGAAAGCGTCCGTCATGTACGGCCTTAAACTTGATATGTCTTTCTGCTGCCATGTATTCTGCATTTGTACGTACAAGTTTGAAATCATTGTTTTTATCCGTTCCTCGTCAAATTGCGGATCGAGTTCAAGATATTCACTCATCGGGCGTAAAGTCCTCACATTTTCCTGAACGTTTATGATATTCCGTTCACGCATTGCCTGACGCTTTTTGCTGTTGCGCCTTATTATGAACCAGAATATAAGGAACACAACAATTACGAAAGCAACGCCCGAAGTTTCATCAAAATCCCCGTCATATGATAAGTTGGAATTTATCCCTGCATTGAAGCCGTATTCATGTGATGAGTGTCTGCGCCCCCTGTCAGTCTCAACGCTTAATGAGCCTGAATATGATGTTGATGATGACGATGAGTAAGACGATGATGAACTTGACGAACTTGATGAACTTGACGATGACGATCGGGAGCTGTCATAGTCTGAATTTCCTGAAAAACTCCCAAAATCTGAATATGCCATTCCGGCAAATATTAATACTGTGATTATTATCATGCCGGTTAAAATTTTCCGTTTCATTTAATTAGCCTCCTAATGAGATTACAGTGTTTAATTATACGCAAAAAAAGGAAGCCTGAAACCTTATACTTCAGCTTTCCGATGTTGCAAGTTTTTACCGTGCCGATACATCAAAAAATATAAAAGGCGGAACTTACCATATAACATGCGCCGTCATAACGGATAACAGAATTGAATAACACAATAACTTTAACCATAAACAAGAGGAGTCGAACCCCTTAATCCGTTAAAAGAAAAGATTTCAGCACCGGCACGGAAGGAAAAAAATTAAATTTCAATCTCAAATTTAACGCTGTTATTCAGAACGTCTAAAGCAGTCTGAGCGCGTGATAACTCATCAGACACTTTATCATAATCTTCCTTTGCTTTTTCAACGTCATAATTTGCATAACTGTATTCGATAATCCCTGCAACCCTTATAATTTCGCGTGTCTTCGGCAGCTTATCTTTCATTGCCGACAGTTTATTCTTTTTCTGCGTAAGCTGAGGGATATATACCAGCATCATATCTATTGTCATATCAAAGCCCGGTACTTCATGCGTCAGATTAAATGTGTTGATTGCATGTTTCACTTTACGTATTTTTTTATCAATTTCATCTATTTCTTTTTGTGCTGAAACATAATCGTATTCAGGCCGTGCGTTTTCTATATCTTCGGTTATTGCCGCCTGAAATGTTGAAGATTGGCTTTCATTTGATAAAATTGCCGTCTTATCTTCATTAAGTTTGCGTAATAACTTGGCCGCCTCTGCTGATGTGTATAACATTTCCGTGAAGCCTCCGTGAAATTTTTTTGTTGAACGGATTATAACATATTGACAAAAACGGGGAGTGAGGGTAAAATTCTTTTTGTTGTCGTTCCGCCATAGCGCAATCGGCAGCGCGGATGACTGTTAATCATTAGGTTCCAGGTTCGAGTCCTGGTGGCGGAGCCAAAAATTTTATGATTAACGCAAATAACGGAGAACTCTTGATAAAAAATCAGGAGTTCTTTTTTTGTGTTCATTTATGAGAGTTGATTTTGAAGGGTCTGAAGAGTAATCTTTCACACTGAAATTTTTTTGGAAGTGAGATTAAATTACATGCTCATAAAAATATCACTAGTAATAATATTTTTCGGTGTAATGCTCGGAATCGGTTTTTACTGCCGTAAACATTCAACTGATGTGAGCGGCTTTGTTCTCGGCGGACGTTCTGTCGGTCCGTGGCTGACTGCGTTTGCTTACGGGACAAGTTACTTCTCAGCCGTCGTCTTTGTCGGGTATGCCGGCCAGTTCGGATGGCGTTACGGTATTGCTGCAACTTGGGCAGGTCTTGGAAACGCATTTATAGGCTCATTAATGGCTTGGGCAGTTCTCGGACGAAGGACAAGGATAATGAGCCAGTATTTAGAAAGTGCGACAATGCCCGATTTTTTCGGAAAAAGATTCCTCAGCGTTCCCTTGAAAATTGCCGCGTCCGTAATATGTTTCGTCTTCTTAATCCCTTATACTGCATCGCTTTATAACGGACTCAGCAGGTTATTCGGAATGGCTTTCAGCGTTGACTATTCAATATGCGTAATACTCATGGCCGTTTTGACGGGGATTTACGTTGTTGCGGGCGGTTACATGGCAACGGCGATAAATGATTTTATACAGGGAATAATAATGTTAATCGGAATTATAGCCGTAATCATTGCAGTTCTCGAAAGCAAGGGCGGATTATTCGCCTCTCTTGCCGGTATCGCTCAGATTTCAGACCCTAACGCAGTAACCCCCCTCGCTAAATCTCCGGGAATATTTGCCTCATTTTTCGGCCCTGATCCCATAAATCTCTTGGGTGTCGTAATTTTAACGAGTTTGGGAACTTGGGGGCTTCCTCAAATGGTACAGAAGTTCTACGCAATAAAAAATGAAAGCGATATTTCAAAAGGGACAGTAATATCAACCTTATTCGCTCTTGTTGTTGCCGGGGGCTGCTATTTCTTGGGAGGTTTCGGAAGATTATTCACGTCACAGCTTGACCCTTCAGGCTTGGGCGTTCCTGCTGAAGGTTACGACTCAGTTATACCCGTAATGCTCTCAAATCTGCCTGATATACTGCTCGGCGTTGTCGTAATTCTGGTTTTATCGGCCTCAATGTCTACACTGTCATCATTAGTGCTTGCTTCCAGTTCAACTTTGACGCTTGACATGTTAAAAGGACATGTAATAAAAGAAATGGACGAAAAGAAACAGATTTTCATAATGCGTGTCTTAATCGTAACATTCATAGCAATATCAGTCATACTTGCCCTAATACAATATAAATCAAACGTAACATTTATAGCCCAGTTAATGGGTGTTTCATGGGGAGCATTGGCAGGAGCATTTTTAGCACCTTTCATGTACAGCCTTTACTGGAAGGGCGTAACAAAAATTTCATGCTGGGTTAATTTCATTTTTTCAAGCGCAGTCATGATAGCAAATATCTTTATTAGGCCTGAATTTCCAGAGTTATTGCGCTCGCCGATTAATGCCGGTGCTTTCTGTATGCTTGCAGGATTTGTAATCGTCCCCGTTGTCAGCATTATTACGCCCAAGCCTGACCGTGAATTTGTTGAAGATGCCTTCTCGTGCTACTCAAGAACGGTAACGGTTAGACAATCGAGGGCACTCGGTGATGATGATTAAAGATGATTAAAATTGTTGACGTTCATACGCACACGTTCCCCGAAAAAATTTCGGGACATGCAATAAAGAGCCTCAGCGAAAAGAGCCATACAAAGCCTTTTACTGACGGGACAATAAACGCGCTTAAATCGTCAATGATTGAATCAGGAGTAACATGTTCAATAATCCAGCCTGTAGCAACAAAACCCGAACAGGTAATGAAAATCAATGACTCTGCAATAAAGATTAATTCAGAAGGCAGAGCAGCGGGAATATATTCATTCGGTGCAATACATCCTGATTTTGAAGGCCATGAAAAAGAATTAACGAGAATATCGAAGGCAGGAATTAAAGGCGTTAAAATTCACCCGGTATATCAGGGAGTTGAAATTGATGACGAACGTTACATAAACATCCTCAGAATTTCGGGTGAACTTGGCTTAACTATCATGATACATGCAGGTTATGATATTGGATTTCCCGGCAATGATTACGCGCTGCCTTTCAGGATATTGAAATCTTTGGAAAGTTCGGGGAATGTCCGTGTAATTCTTGCACATATGGGCGGCTGGAAATGCTGGAATGAAGCCGCTGAAATTTTTTCAGGACGTGAAGGAGTTTTTTTTGACACGGCATTTTCGCTCGGTTATTTTTCGCCGAACGGGGACGGCTATTACTCAAATATTGAAGACTGCAGAATGCTTAACAATGATGATTTTGTAGGCATGATTAAAAAATTCGGCTCTGAACGTGTACTTTTCGGAACTGATTCGCCGTGGGCATCTCAGATTGAAAGCCTTGAAAGTTTTATGTCCCTTGAATTAAATGAACGTGAAAAAAACATGATACTTCATGAAAATGTCGAAAAACTTTTAGCAATATAAAAACTAAATGTCCGCAGTGCTGAGTATAACAACGCTACGGACATTTTTTATTTTATTTTATCGGGTTAAATTCTTTTCCAAGCAGTTCTTTGAAAGCGTCAATGCTCATACTTCCCAAGTCGCCTTTTGAACGTTCACGGACTCCTACGGATCTTGAATCTTTTTCCTTGTCGCCGATTACAATCATGTAAGGGACTTTCTGAAGCTGTGAATCCCTTATCTTGCGGCCTAACTTTTCGCCCCTGTAATCAACTTCAGAGCGTACTCCCCAGCTCATGAAAAGTTTATGAAGTTCAGCGGCGTAATCAGCGTGGTTATCTGAAATAGGGATAATTTTAACCTGAACGGGTGCGAGCCAGTAGGGGAATGCTCCGGCGTAATGTTCGATTAATATTCCCATGAATCTTTCAATGCTGCCGAATACTACCCTGTGAAGCATAACGGGCGTATGTTCCGCGCCGTCCTCGCCGATGTATGTAACGCCGAATCTTCCGGGCATCTGGAAATCAAGCTGTATAGTTCCGCACTGCCAAGTTCTGCCTAAACAGTCCTCAAGGTGAAAATCAATCTTCGGGCCGTAAAAAGCACCGTCACCCGGATTAATCGTGTACGGCGTGTTAGTGCTTTCGAGTGCATCACGCAATGCACTTTCCGCCTCGTTCCACTGCTCATCCGTTCCCATTGAGTCATTCGGTCTTGTTGAAAGTTCAACGGTGTAATTAAATCCGAATACGTCATTGTAAACGTACCTGTCAAGCTCCATGATTCTCATTACTTCGTCTTTAATCTGGGACTGTTCGATATATGTGTGAGCATCGTCCTGAGTGAAACAGCGTACCCTCATGAGGCCGTGAAGTACTCCGCTTCTTTCGTGCCTGTGAACGCAGCCCAATTCAGCAAGTCTCATAGGTAAGTCCCTGTAACTGCGTAACTGTGTCTTGTAGACGAGAATACTTCCCGGACAGTTCATCGGCTTTATTGCGTATGGCTTTTCGTCAATCTCGGTGAAGTACATATTTTCCCTGTAGTGATCCCAGTGTCCCGAACGTATCCATAATTCGCGGTCTAAAATCTGCGGTGTTTTAATCTCCGTGTAACCGCGCTTTACGTGTTCGCGCCGCCAGAAATCAATCAGCGTATTCATTATGGCCATGCCCTTTGGATGGAAAAACGGGAATCCCGGCCCTTCTTCGTGTAGGCTGAAGAGGTCTAAATCCTTGCCGAGTTTCCTGTGATCCCTTAATTTAGCCTCCTCAAGACGTTTAATATATGTTTTCAGTTCGTCAGGAGATGCGAAAGCCGTGCCGTAAATTCTCGTCAGCATTTTATTATGTTCGTCACCGCGCCAGTAAGCCCCTGCGACTGACAATAATTTGAAGTTGTGAAGTTTCGACGCGTCTGGAACGTGAGGCCCCCTGCATAAGTCGGCGTATTCGCCCTGTTTGTAAACTGAGACTGTAGGCGCGTCAATTTCCGTGATTAACTCGGTCTTGTATGGATCGTCAGCAAAAAATTTCAGCGCGTCAGATTTGGCCATGTCTTCACGGGTTACTTTTTCGCCCGCTCCTGAAATCTTCCTCATTTCAGCTTCAATCTTCGGGAGGTCGTCTTCAGTTATTGCACCTGACGCGTCAATATCGTAATAGAAACCGTCCTTAATTGCAGGGCCGACACCGAAATGAGAGCCGGGATAAAGCCTCAGAACTGCCTGAGCCATTAAATGAGCCGTGCTGTGCCTGATGATTTCGAGGCCTTCGGGGGAATCTGCCGTAACTGCCGAAACTTCACCGCCCGTATTAACTTTTCTTGAAAGATCGGAAAGTTCACCGTTGAATTTAGCGGCTATTACTTTTTTGCCGTCTAAGCCCAGCGATTTTATGACTTCATGAAGTTCTGCGCTGTCGCTGTTGATTTCACAGGATTTATTTTCGTCTGTATTCTTGAACTTTAACAATAAAATACCTTCTTTATGGCTTGATATAAAAATTTTGCGTGTAGAATATCATCTTAACGCGCTAAAA
The DNA here is from genome assembly GCA_905233565.1 of uncultured Synergistales bacterium. Taxonomy (GTDB): domain Bacteria; phylum Synergistota; class Synergistia; order Synergistales; family Aminobacteriaceae; genus JAFUXM01. The sequence goes on along the minus strand of CAJOCL010000004.1, from coordinate 111,848 downwards.
ACAACTTTTATTAAATTCGTAAGTATAAAAAAATTCCCCTCAGCCGTTAAGCTAAGGGGTGCTAAACGTTCTTATTTCTTGAACGGTGCGAGCAGATCTTCATCCCAGCCGACCGGCCTGAAAAATCCGCCGTAAAGTTCGGCCAAATGAGCTTTCATTGTATCGCTCTGATATGCTTTGACAACTTTGCTGTAAACTTCAAGTTTTGCGGGGTCTTCAAGGTCTGAAGTTCTCGCTGCGATTAAGTTCCAGTATTCCTTCTCTCTTGCCTGATCCGCGAAAACTGCATCGCTTGCTTTCAGTCCGTAATCAAGCGCGTATGTGTCGTTGATAACGCCTGCGGCAATATCGGGAAGTGCTGAAGGTATCGTGTTCGCTGCAAGTTCCTGAATCGTTATCTTCTTGTTGTATGACGCAATATCTTCTTTTGTCGGGTTGAATCCTGCGCCGTCTTTGAGGGTTATGAGCCCTGAAGTTGCGAGGACTTTTATTGCACGGCCTCCGTTAGTCGGATCGTTGGGGATTGCAATAACATCGCCGTCTTTGATTTCGTCAAGGGTCTTAATCTTGATTGAATAGAGATTTAACGGAACTACGAACGTGTTTGCTATGTTCGTGAGCTTGTAACCCCTGCTCTGCAATTCGTCAGCAAAATAAATTCTGTGCTGGAATCCGTTCAGGTCAATATCTCCGTCGGCTAATGCCCTGTTAGGCGTTACATAGTCCGTGAACTGTATAACTTCGAGATTAATCCCTTCTTTTGCCAGCATTTCTTTGACCGGCTGCCACATCTCATCATAGACGCTCCCCGTAACTCCGAGCCTTACGGTAACATCTGCTGAAGCACTGACGATTAAAGCCAGCACGAGAACGAACGACAGTAAAACTTTCTTTGTCATAACTGAATACTTCCCTTCATTAAAACTATTTATTAACACACGGCTTTTTATACCGTTATGTCCCCTGTTAAACTGCGTGAACTTATGGAGTTTCCCCTCTGTTCCCTTCCGTCATAATTTCAAGTCCTACGAAAATGAGGTCATCATTCCAATCCTGAACACGCCTGCTTCAACGCCTGATAAAATATTACGCTTTATCAATGAGTGTTCCTCCTTGCTAAATATTCTCCGAGCCACTGAACAACGCTTACGCCTATAACAAGAACGATGACTGTTACCCATGTGATGTCTATCATGTTCCTGTCATGGCCGTAACGTATTGCAAAGTCGCCCAGTCCTCCTGCTCCTACAGCTCCGGCCATTGCTGTCAATCCCAGTAAACTTATTATCGTTATAGTTACTGCTCTTATTATCGGTGCTAAACTCTCCCGTAAATATACCCTGAATATGACTTCAAAAGGACTTGAGCCCATTGAAAGCGCGGCTTCAATAAGTCCCTTGTCAGTCTGTGCCAGTGCGCTCTCAACCTGACGCGAAAAAAACGGCGTTGCACCGAATACTAAAGGCACTATAACGCCCCTGACGTAAATAGCCGTTCCCATTATTGCGCGTGAAAGAGGCATTAAAGCAGTAAGCAATATTATGAAAGGTATTGACCTGAAGAGATTTATTATCTTGTCAAGTATCTGATAAACCGGCTTATTTTCCATAATTCCGCCCGGTTTTGTTACAGTCAGGATTATGCCGAATATCAATCCTAAAACGAAAATTATTGAACCTGACCAGACTTCCATTAAAAGAGTATCACCGCAGGCTTTCCAGAACTCCGGCAGTCTCTTAATTAAATTAGGCAGCAGCACTTTAAGCTCTGGCATCCTGAATCACCTCAACACGTATATTTTTATCCCTGTAATACTGCATTGTACGTTCAATTTTTTCACTGTCGCCGTTGAATATGACGACCGTACCGCCTACCATTGAGTCGGCAACTATTTCAACGTCAGAAAGAATAATGTTAATCTCAATGTCAAAAGCCCTTGACGCATACGAAATAAGAGGCTCTGAAACATCTGCATGAACGTATACAAGCCTCGCCATAACTTCGCCGGGTTTTAGCTTTACGATAGGCGATTTATCGCGTATAAGAGTATCAATTTTTGATAAATTTGACGTTGTCCGCACGAAATTTTGAGTAACCTGGTGCTTGGGTGATGAGAATATCTCGAAAACATCGCCAGACTCTATTATTTTCCCTGCGTCCATAACTGCGGCGCGTCTGCAGATATGCTTTACTACTTCCATTTCATGGGTGATGACTACGATTGTGAGGCCGAGTTTTTTGTTGAGATCCTTCAATAATTGAAGTATTGCCCCCGTAGTCTGAGGGTCTAAGGCACTTGTAGCTTCATCACAGAGCAGAATTGTAGGGTCGTTTGCCAAAGCCCTTGCGATTGCTACTCTCTGTTTCTGTCCGCCCGATAATTCTGAAGGATAGGCGTTTTCTTTGTCAGGAATATCAACAAGTGCCAAGAGTTCGCGGACTTTTTTGCGAATCTGTTCTTTTGTCATGTTTCTTAAAGGATAAGCGACATTCTGCAAAACAGTTCGGGAGGGCATAAGGTTGAACTGCTGGAAGATCATTCCGATTTTTGTACGTGCTTTATAAAGTTCTCTGGGCTTCAATGTCATCATTTCAACGCCGTCAATCTTAACGCTTCCTGAATCGGGACGTTCAAGGAGATTAATACAGCGTACAAGTGTAGATTTTCCGGCACCTGAAAAGCCTATAATCCCGAAAATATCCCCGTCATTGATTTTTAATGAGACATCATTAACCGCATGAATTAATTTATCGTTATCGGAACGAAAATTTTTTACTATGTGTTCAAGCTCAATCAATTAAAGCTAAATCCTCCTTTGTATACTTGTCGCATTGTAATATGCTAATTATATAATACCGCTAAAAATACAAGGAGTAATATTTTTTCAAACTAAACATTCCCGACATCAAAGCCGAGAATGTGTAATGAACGATGATATTTAGTTTTAAGCTTGGAGGACAAGAACTAGAACATCTGCGAAATAACATAAGCTGCAGTGCATACAGCGCCTGCAACATAAGCAAAAAGCCTGTAGACTTTCATCGCGTTTGTGAAAGTTGACTCAGATGAAGCCTTTGTGTCTACATATGAAAGCATTTTATCTTTCATATACTTGTCGTGATCGTAGCTGTTCCTTTTCATGATCCTTCAGCAATTCCCTTCGCTTTTATGTATTTTTTATAAACTACTTATGAACGGGGTAAAATATAGCACTTTCTACCGTTAATTTATTCAGTAAAATTTCTATAAAATGATGAGTAAATTATACATTCATTAATAAATAAATCAAGTAAAATAATTCACTAAAATTACTGATGTTTTATATTGATATAAACTGCATATATAAAAAGGGTGAAAAGATTATTTATGATAAAGCGTATACTTCATACATCAGACTGGCACATAGGGCGGAAACTTAAAGAAAGAGACAGGGCTGAAGAGTTCCAACAGTTTTTTGAATGGCTCAGTGAAATTATCAATTCAGAAAAAATTGATGCCCTCATAGTTTCAGGCGACATATTCGACAACTCTACACCGTCATCACAGGCTCAGGAATTATATTACTCATTTTTAGCAAAAGTATCAAAATCATCATACTGCCGCCACATAGTCATAACATCAGGAAATCACGACTCAGCTTCATTCATTGACGCGCCGTCAGAAATCATGAAAATGTGCAAAATTCATGTGGTCGGCAAGGCTTCTGATGATAAATCAAGAGAAGTTATTGAACTTAAAGATTCAAACGGACAGACTGAGTTAATAGTGTGTGCTGTTCCGTATCTTTATGAGCGCGATTTGATAACGGCAAAAAAAGATGATACACAGGCCGACAGAGACAGCAGGATTAAAGCAGGAATAATCAGCCATTATGAGGAAGTCTTCAGGGAAGCTGCGGAACTTCAGAAAACTAATGACGTTCCTGTAGTTTCAATGGGACATCTTTTTTTAGAGGCCGGAATAACAAGGACTGACGAAGGAGAACATTCTCTTTATTTGGGGACTGCAATAAAAGTAGGAAGTGATATTTTCCCTGAAAATATTGCATATACTGCACTCGGGCATCTCCATTCGCCGCAGAGCGTAGGAAGGGTGAACATGCGTTACAGCGGATCGCCCATCGCGCTTACGTTCGGGGAATTGGGCGTTCAAAAATCAGTCAGCATTGTTGAATTTGAAGGGAAAAATTTTAAGGAAGTAAAAGAAATCCCTGTCCCTGTATATCAAATTATGACAAGAATTTCGGGAGACATGGCCGAAATTGAGAGAAAAATCAGGAATTTAGCAGAATTAAAAAAATCCGTGTGGGTTGAGGTTACTTACACGGGCAGCGAAATAGCAGGGGATATTCAGGAAAGGCTGAACGAAATTTTGAAGGATTATGAAAATAATGATTATGAGAATGTTGAAATTCTCAGCATAAGAAATGAAACAGCTCACGAAATAACAGCACATGATACCGAAAAAAACCTGCCGGCAACTCTGGAAAATATAAAACCTCTTGAAATGCTTGAATTATTCTTTAAGGAAAATGAAATACCGAAAGAAACTCAGGAAATTTTTACCCCTTTGTACAAAGAAATTCTCAGGGAAATGGAGCTGGATTACTGAAACATGAAAATATTGAACATACGATTAAAAAATCTTAACTCACTGCGCGGAGAATGGGAGATAGATTTAACCCATGATATTTATACATCAGAAGGAATATTTGCAATAACAGGCCCTACAGGTGCGGGAAAGACTACAATTTTTGACGCGGTATGCCTTGCACTTTACGGCAAGACCCCCAGACTTTCAAAGGTGAACTCAAGCGAAAATGAAATTATGTCCAAAGGTACGGGGACGTGTTTCGCTCATGTAACATTCAGCACTGAAGAAGGTACTTTCATGTGCAAATGGGAACAGAACAGAAAAGGCAGAAGATCGGGCGGAAAACTTGAGGACGCTTCACACCATTTAGAGCGTTATATGCCCGGACAAAATAAAGGTGAAGTAATAACTGAAAATCATACAACAACACTGAGGGAAGTAGAAAAGATTACGGGGCTGAATTTCGGACAGTTCAAACAGGCCGTACTTCTGGCACAGGGAGATTTCGACGCATTCCTGAAAGCAAATGCAGGTGAAAGATCTTACATTCTCGAACTGCTGACGGGAACGGAGATATACGGGAAAATTTCAACGGCAATATATGAGCGCAAAGAGCGTGAACGCATTGAACTTGAAAAAATCAAGATACAGCTTGAAAACAAAAAGCCCGGTGACAAATTCGGAAGCGAGGATGAAATAATTCAAAAGCAGTCTGAAACTTCTTCGGAAATTTCACATCTTACGGCCGAACACGACAGAATACAGGCAGCAGTAAAATGGCTCAGGGATATTCAGGAAATCAAAGAAAAGCTGGACAGCAGCAACAATGATATTAATAATCATCAGAAAATAATTGATAATTTCACGGCAGAACGCAAGAGGCTTGAGGCAGGGCAGAGAGCAAACGAGATAGAGGCCGTATACGCTTCCTTGAAAGAAAAAAGGAAAACGCACAAATCACTTTCAGAGAAGATTGAAAAACTTGAACAGGACATTTTGAAGGAAATATCAGAACTTACACTAATAAAGAACGAAAAACTGCCCGCGCTTGAAGCTGAACTTGCAGGCATGACCAATAAGCTGCCCAAAGGCGAGACACCTGAGAGCATATATAGCAAGGCAATGACAAAAGTTGAGGCATTCAAAGAGATTGCAGGGAAAAAGCCAAAACTTGAAGCCGAAAAATTAAATGCAGAAAAAGAATATCACGAAGCAGAAGCCTTTCTGAAATCAGCTGAAGACAAAGATAAAATTTTCAGTGCTGAATATGAAGAGGCAAGAAAAAAATTAAGCGAGCTTATGAATGTAAGAGTTTCAGCAATTCTTGAGGAGGAAAAAAGAAAACTAAAACCCGGTGAACCCTGCCCGATATGCGGATCACGTGAACACCCGTTACTTTTTCACAAAGAAACAGAAAACAGTACTGCAGAAAATATTTTCAGGTTTGATGACGAGCTTAAAAAATGTCAGAACCGCGAAAGAACTGCACTCAAAAATTCAAATACGGCAAAAGAAAATTTTTCACAGGCTCAGAATAATAAAGTAAAGTGTATGGCGAAATGGGAACAGTGCATAAAGGATTTTGAGGAGAACGCGGAAAAAACACTGGAAGCAAAATCAGCCGTAACTGAAATAATCGAACTTCTGGGAATATATAATGCAAAGAGCTGCAACGAAATCACGGCGCGTATAAACATGTGGCATTCACATGCAGACTCAATAAGTCAAAAAATAAAAGACATGAAAGATCTGACAATATCGCTTGAAAGCAGTACAGGAACAAATAAAAAAAATCTGGCTGAAGAAAAATCAAACTTTAATATTCTAAGCAAAGAGCTTGAAGAAACTGAAAGGAACTTTGCGGAATCCCTGAAAGCAAAAAATTTCAGAAATGAAGATGATTTCATTGCAGCTTCAATCAAACCTGAAGAGCTTTCGGAACTTCAGAAAAAAGCTAAAAGCTATGATGACGAAATGAACAGACTTCAGGCCGTAAAATCTGAATGCTTAAAACGCCTCAATGACGAAAAAGAAAAATCGTTAACATCAGAAACGCTCGATAAACTTGAACCGGAATTTAAGACGCTCGAAGATAAACTAAAAGAGCTGAACAGACAAGAAATCTTGCTCAAAAAGGCACTTGAGGACAGAAAGAGCCTTCAGAAAGAAATTGATGAACTCAACGAAAAATATAATACTCAACAGGAAATATATACAAAATGGTCTGAATTTGATAAAAGATTAGGACAGAAAAACGGTAACAAATACAGGAAATTTGCACAGCGCATAACCCTTCGGATGATGATAGAGCTTGCGAATAATCAGCTCAAAAAAATGAATAACAGATATACGCTCATTGCGCCATCAAATGACGGGGATAATCTGGATCTCAGCGTAATAGACAGCGAACAGGCCGGTGAAATCCGCCCGACTGATAATCTTTCAGGCGGTGAAAGATTCATAATCAGCCTTGCACTTGCTCTCGGACTTTCGCAGATTTCAGGCAGCAAAGCACGTGTTGATTCTTTGTTCCTTGATGAAGGATTCGGAACTCTTGACGATGAAGCACTGAATTCGGCACTTGAGGCACTCGGCGAGGTCAGGCGCGAAGGACGAATGATAGGGATAATATCCCACGTTTCAGGCATAAGCGACAGAATCAGGGCTCAGATTAATGTCATACGAAAAAGCGAGGGAACAAGCATTATTAAGGGTCCGGGCTGTTCACGTTTGACGGGTTAAATTTTGCGTGGTAGAATGCTTACGTTTTACGGGGCGTAGCGCAGTCTGGCGAGCGCGCATGGTTCGGGTCCATGAGGCCGGAGGTTCGAATCCTCTCGCCCCGACCATTTTTTTTTAATCATTGCAGTGAAGTATTATATCCACAGAAAATATATTATTCTCAGTTCTTATTTTCATTGATCCGTTATATCTTTTTACAGTGCTGTATATTGATGTAAGCCCTATTCCGTGTCTTTCTTTCATTGAAACGGGAAGGCCGTTCCTGCCGAATTTCAGTTTTGAATTTTTCCCGTCAAACGGATTGTCTGCTGAAATTCCGATCATAGTGTCAGACATCATTGACGATATTATTCTTACCTTTCTGCGGCTTTCAGGAATTTTTTTGACGGCGTTCAATGCGTTTTCAACTAAATTTCCAAGAAGCGCACAGTATTCAGTTTCATTAATGGGCAGCTTTGAAGGAAGATTCAAATGCCAGTCAATTTCCGTCTTCTGGCCTTCAGCAAATGACTTGTAATATGAGGCAATCGCGTCAACATAAGCATTCGCGCAGTAACCCGTATATCCTGATGATGTTTCTGTGAACTGTTCAAGATATTTCATGAGTTCGTCATTACGTCCCGAACCGGCAAGCTGAGTTATTACTAAAATATGCTGCCTGAAATCGTGCCTTATCGTCCGCGTATCGTCCATATATGCCCGCAGTTCATGGTATCTTTTGCCCTCCATCATTAAGAGCATATTTTCATTCTGAAGTTTCGCACCTTCCGTAAGTTTGTCGGCAGTCCACCAGAATACATGATAAAGAAGCAGCATGACAAGCATTATCAGCGCAAGGAAAATCAGCGCAGCAGGCCGAAGCCTCCCGGCCATTGCGAGATCCGGGTGAATCGGTATCGACCAGCCCATTAGAACCGTCATCATCATCGGCGCAATAAACAGGAAATCCCAGACTGATGAAATATATTCCTGATTCATTAACATCGGGATTTTAACGTAAAGAGTTTTGAAAAATATAAATCCCGTTATCAGTGCGAGAGCTAAGCAGACTACGCCTGATTTAACGGTAAAAAGCCCTGAAGACTGCCATATTTTATTCTCAGTTTCGTAAGGTGCCATAATGAAAAGCGTATACAAACGGCAGAAAACGCAGAGCATATAAGCATTAAAGAAACAGAATAATTTGCGGCCTGTCGAATCATCGACAATAAATATATAAAGCGTGAACAAAATTAAAAGCAAAGGTATCATTATCAGTCTTGGGAGAATAAAATATATTCTGCTGATTGATATTCCGGCAATTATAAGAAATAAAAATGTTATCGCAGTCGTAAATAATGAAAACTTTGATTTATTTTTCAAATATGTACAAAAAGGAAGAAATGAAAAAACTGCTCCGGGTATCAGTATTGCAAAATCAAGAACACAGCGCAGAGTTAAATATGCGTTGTCAATGCCATCCATGTGAATATTTACATTCAAAACTTAATCCCTCCCCCCAAGTTCCTCATTTGAGATATGAGATACTGTGAGAAGATTTCTTCTAATTTCGTCCGGCTGCGTACCCTCATGGGGTAAACATGGCCTTCTTTCATGACAAAAGACCCCAGCTTTACGGCCGAAACACGGGACATATTTATTATTATTCCCCTGTTGCACTGTATGAAACGTGAATCGCAGGCGAAAAGTTTTTCAGCATCGGAAAATTTCATCGGAACAGTTATACATTTGCCGTCATCCGTGAAAATATTTACATTGTGATCGTCAGAAACTACTGAACTTATACTGCTTAATCTCAGCTTCTGTTCTGAATGTCTTACCTTTAACGTTATTACAGCCTCATCAGCCGAAAGGAAACGTATAATCTCATCGAAAAGAGAGTTAATATCTTTCTGGTTATAGGGTTTTACAAGGTAATCGAAAGGGTGGAGGGGGAAAGTATCGAAAGCGTAATCCCTTGAAGTTGTCGTGAAAACAATCAGCAGCCTTGAATCCAACTGTCGCAGAAGCCTTGCCGTCTCTATACCGTTCAGCCCTTCCATAATGATATCCATGAAGACAATATGAAAACTGCCCGGCCTGAAATCCTTTACGGTTTCAATTCCGTTCGGGTAAGATTTAAGCGTGCCCAGTTCATTTGAATCATGAATGCCGAACCAGTTACGTATAAACGCAATAAGCCTCATGCTTTCTGCCGAATCATCTTCGACAACAGCAATATTAAGCCTCAATGTATCCCCGCTCCGCTTGTGATTTATTCGCCTCTCATGATTGCCCGTGCCCTCTTCGGGAGATAATCCGCACGGTCATATGTTGCCATAGTGTAGGCTTCAACGCGTGAATAACCGCGTTCCATGTACATTCTTGCATCTTCGTCGCGCCAGCCGTCAATCCATTCGCGCTGCTCCTCGCGCAAAATCCTGAAAGCACGGCCGGGCATTTCGTCCCTGAGACGGTTCCAGACACGTGTTAATTGTCTGTCGGCTCTCGCAAAATCAGCATTGCCCCTCTTCATTTTCAGATATTCAGCATCACTGAGAGAAAATGCCGGAACTGCTAGAATGAATATTAATGTTAATGCTGCAAATAAACGCTTCATGATTTTTATTCCCTCCATTTTGTTATAAGTGTAAGTATTGACCACGTGTCTTTGCCGTTAAATCTGTATGGCTTTGCACGTGCCGTAAATGTTGCGGGCCTGTCGTCCTCGTCTTCAGATGAGTACAGTTCTCCGCGCATCGTTATTATTCCGCTGTTACTTGAAACTTCCTGAACATCCGCATAATACGGTATTTCGCCGTCTGCGGGCATGAAGTGATAATATCTGCCGTCATAATGGCCGTTTTCAATGCTTTCATGTTCAAGATCAATGTCAAAATATTTTTTGACCGATTCAGCAACATATTTCTTGTTGATTACGCTGTAACCGTATTGACAGTTCCGTCCTCTGGGGCATTCTTCGATTCTGGATTTGTTGTTGTTTATGTAGTTGTGCCATATCCCGAACCTGACAAGCTCGCCTGAAGGGACGGTGTCGACATTGAAGTTATACATTCCAAGCTCAGTGAAGTTGCTGAGGAATGTACTCATGCGCTTCATTTCCTGACGGCTTGCGGGAAATGAAGGAGTTACAACGCACAAAACAAGAATTAACGCGCAAAATATTTTTTTCATAAATAAATCAAGCTCCTTTATGTTCTTGTTAATTCTCTAACTCAAATGAAAATTATACCAGTAGAATATCACGAAGAGTAAAATAAAAAATTAACAAAAAGGTCTCCGTTTTTCAGAGGCTCTTTTATTTTTTACTTACATTGTAAAATTATTATCGTCGTGTTAAAACCTATTACACGATTATAAATAATCTTTACAGGTAAGCTATTCAGAGTCTTTAACCCGGAAATTTCCTGACCGCTCTCATTAATATATTCAGTGGGATTAAATACTGCACCGTTATCTCGTACTTTCAAAATTATCTCGTCAGCATAAACCTTAAGAAAGATGTCAATAAACTTGGACTTTTTACCGTAAGCAAATTTAGCTGTGTTTGTGCATAGTTCCTCTGTAGCAAGTGATAATATATTTGCAGAACGGCTTGAAATGTTGTTTTGTATGCAAATTTTACGAATTTTTTCTGAGGCTTCTATAGCTTTCTCTATCTTATTTTCCACAGAAAAATCTATAACCTTAGCTTCTTTTTCATGTCCAAGCATCAGAAAATTATTCTTGCCCTCTTTTTTAGCTTTGTACTGCATATAAATCAAAATTACGCACACTGAAAGCATCGGAGCAAAAACAAAAGACAGCCAAACAGCACCGAAATTGATTTTTGCGAGGAGATACAGAATCGGCACAAAAAATATTACGCCTTCAAGCAAAGCTAAAACGGACGCAGTATTTTGATAACCGGTTGCCTGATAATATGCCCTCACTACATAAGCAAGACCGCCTGCCGGTACACTTAGGGCAAATAACCTGAACACTATGTTCAATAATGGCATAACGGAAGGATTATGAAGCCCAAAAATTCCTGCGATTTGTTCGGGAAATATCTCAAACAGAATAAAGATAACACTGCAAATTCCAAGAGCAATTTTTATTCTTGTTATCATGAGAGTACGAAGTCCGTTGTAGTCCTTCTCACCATATAAAGCTCCGCCTATCGGAAGCATCGTTTGGCTCGTTCCTGTGTAGAAAATATATGCAAGATTATATCCCGACATACAAACCGCTAAAATTTGCATTCCTACAGTACCGGCTGCTGCAAGTATAATAGTATTCATAGCTATTGTTCTTATGAAACCCGTCATATGTGAAAGTGCTGTAGCCATTCCTCTGCTACATGCTTCAAGGATAAGTTTTATATCCCGTAAAGAAATCGCTGTGAAATGTAAACTTCGATTTTCAGAGCAAAAATAAGGAATTAAGAGCAGCAGTCCGGCAAAATATCCTATATTTGTTGCCCATGCGGCACTCATGATCCCATATCCCATCACTCCCTGTAAGAAAATCACGATATAAAAAACCGATAATTCCAAACAACAGCATTATTAACGAGCCTAAAATTATTGATATTGTGAAGCATTTATCCGCAGTTTTTCCATCGCACCTCCCTTTGTATGTCATAGCAACTGTGTTACCGCCATAAATGAAAAAACCGAATATAATATTTACTACATAAATAACAGGTGTCGTTAAAGTTGCTGCGGCAAGAGCTTTTGTACTTAATAGATTCCCTATCATTATTCTGTCAACTATGTAAGCTATTGAAAAACTTCCGCCTGTTATAAGTGCAGAGAAAAAATATTCAAGGTATTTATTCTCTATTAAAGTTCCTGTTCTTACGGAGTCAAGTGTCATCAAAAATTTTCCCTCTTGATATATTTATTATGCGTTCAAAAATTCAAAGGCTGTGCATGGTCTATACTTGGCAGAAGAAGTTTACGAACAGCACTCTCTATTCTTGATTGAATCAAGACATGGTCAGTGCCGGCTGAAAAAAAAGCTTCATACGACAGTATTAAAAAACTGTATGGTAAGAGCTTTTGTGTAACATTTTCTATTTCCTCCTGAGATGACAATCCAAAATATGTTCCGCACATTTCAGACAACACCTGAACTCCGTATTTCAAATCAAAACCCAAATAGGCTCTATACATCTCAATACTTAGTTGCCAAACGTCATGCCAAACGTCAAAAATAGGCTTGTAACAATCTATCAGCCAAGCTATATCAAATATCGGGTTTCCGATGGAGGCTGAACCTAAATCAATTAATCTAAGCTCGCCATTTTGCAGCATGATATTTTTTAAATTATAATCCCTGTGCAAAAAAGTATTGCAGTCAGGAATACTGCAAATAAATGCCTTAATTTTTTCCGCTTCTGATTCTGTGATAAATTCAGAAATTGAATCAACCCAATTTAATAACTGCTGTTTGAAACTTGGTAATCCGGCATCAGAGTGAGGAACAATTTTATGCAATTCTTTCAATAGTTCGGCAACCTTAGAGCATATCTCAGGAATTTTGCCGGGATCTTCGTTTATAATTTGTGCTGTGGTTTTGGCATTCAGCATTTCATAGACTACACCGTAACTATCACCGCACTTTACAACATCATATGATATAGCAGTTGGAACTCCCATTAAAAAGGCTTCATGGGATATGTTACGCTCTTGTTCTACAAATTCGAGGCTAAATTTTGGTTTATAAATTTTCACAATAGTTTCGGTATCAATTCGATAAACACTTCCAAAACCACCGGCACCGATTAACTCACAGCCTTCAAGCGAAACTTCACGCATTTTTTTATGAACATCAAGTAATTCAGTAAAACCGGTTACGTTAAAAATTTCATAAATTTCGTTTGAAGCATTAAAAACTGGCAAAGAGTTTTTAATTTGCTTTCGTAATTTAAGAAGTATTCGCAATCCTGCTGAAGAAATGTAATCAAGTTTTTCAACATCGATTTGAATTTTAGAAACCTTAGGATTCTTAGATAACGCATTCATAATTTGAGCTTCGATTTCATTTGCATTATTTGAATCTATGCGTCCATCAAGAAAAATTGTAATAATATCGTTTTGAATTTCTATATTCATAAATTTATTCCCCCTCACAAAATTTCAACATCACTGCTCCCTGTACCGAAGGAATTATGTTATTATAGCATACACAATTTCATCCCAGCGCTAAAGCATCTGGGGTTTCTCTCGCGCTTTTTGTGAACTAACCAATTCTAATGAACGGTACTAATTTATATTTAGCGGTTTAGCGGCTAATATCATAGCACTGTACAGAGCTTTCACGGCATTATTATAGTCTTTGTCATCAACGCCGATAATGAGATTAAGTTCGTCCGAACCCTGATCTATCATTCTAATCCTGATTTTTTCTTTTGCGAGTACCGCGAAAGCCTGTTCAAACGTCCCTATTGTTCTGCCCATTTCCTTGCCGATTATGGCAATTATCGACAAGTCTTTTTCAATTGAGATTGAATCGAGATTCAATACGGATTTAAGCTCTTCCATTATTTCCATGCGCCTTACGTCAAAGACAGGTGATTTAACGACAACTGAGAGCCTGTGTATTCCTGATAGACAGTGTTCACAGGCAATTTTATACTTTGCGAAAACGCCGAAGAGTTTTCCGCCGAAACCTGATTCTTTGTTGAGCGCGTATTTATCCATGTGAACTATGCTGTACCTTCTGCGCCCTGCTATGCAGACAGCCGGACTTCTTTTAATGCCTTCGGGAATTTCCTCAGTTATCAGCGTTCCTGAATCTTCAGAATTTGAAAGGCTGTGAATAGTTATTGGCACCGCTGCTTTCCTGAGAGTCTTTATTACTTCGTCAAGTACGGTTTTTATGCCGATGTAATTTAGTTCGATGGCTTCTGAATATGTTAAATTTCTGGCTATTTCAGGATTGCCGACGATTGAAGGCTCAGCGCGGAAAATCTCGGTAGTTGCATTCCATTTTTCAAACATTTTTGCGTTAAGGGAACGTGCAATTAAACCGCCCGTGAAATCTCCGCCCCCTCTTGGGAACGTCTTTATATTTCCGTCCGGCATTGTCCCGTAAAATCCGGGAATTACAGCGCGGTTTGTGTTCATGAGTATTTCATTTGCAGTGCTGAAAGTTTTTTCCTCGTCGATAGAGCCGTCAGCATTGAAAAAAATCAATTCTGCAGCGTCTATTCTTTCCCAGCCGAGATAATCCGCGAAAATCCCGGCCATTATGTATTCGCCCCTGCTTGCCATGTAATCCGCGCTTTTCCCTGAAGCCAATTCCTCTTTCAGTAAATCTATATCGTTATCAATGCTGTAATTCGTTCCTAAATCTTGAATTATACTGTCGTAATGTCCGCGAATATTCTCAAGCATTGAAACGTAATTCTCCCTGCCGTTAAATCTTGCGTGGCATATATAGAGCATGTCCGTAACGCCTATATCATCGCCCGACCCCTTTGCGGGTGCCGATACGACAGCGAAACGGCGTGAAGGTTTTGACTTCATGACTTCTGCTGCCTTCTTTATGTAAACAGCCTCAGACATCGCTGAACCGCTGAACTTTGAGACAACAATAGTATTCATTCAATACTGCCTGCCTTTCAGTTTAATCTTGCGACAATTTTACAGACAGATTAATTATTGCATTTGAGCCTGAAAAAATACAGGTGCTTAGAATGACATTTACGAAGGAATTTTGACATTTGCGCAGAAAATAAAAAATCCTCCCCCTGAAATAACAGGAGAGAGGATTTATATTTTTAATTCTTTATGCCTGTTCTAAATCGTCAACAAGAACTTTTGTTAATGACGGGTCAAAAGACAATGAAACTTTTTCGCCTTCATTCCAGATTTTCTTTACATCGGGATTGTCGATCTGAACGAGGACATTTCCAAGATCCGTTTTTACCCACGTTTCAACGCTGTTGCCGAGATAAATATTTGCCGTAACTATGCCGTCCTCAACACCTGCTCCCGGTTCTCCGACTGAAAGGGATTCGGGACGTGCCATGACGAGTGCTTTATCTCCTGCCTTTAATTTGTCCGACCATCTGGGGGCGTTGAAGCTCTGGCCTTTTATTTCGACATGGCAGGAATCGTCAATCCCTTTAACAACGCAAGGGAAAAACGCAACTTTCCCGACAAAACCCGCCACGAACGTATCAACAGGATTCCTGTAAATGTCGCTCGGAGTACCGATCTGTATAATGTGTCCGAGTTTCATTACGATTATCCGGTCTGAAAGGCTCATTGCCTCAACTCTGTCATGAGTTACGTACATGGCCGTTATTCCGAGAGATTTCTGAAGCCTGCGGATCTCAACGCGCATTTGTTCTCGCAGAAGGGCATCAAGATTGCTCAAAGGCTCATCAAGAAGAAGAACTGACGGTTCAACAATAAGGCTTCGTGCTAATGCAACTCTCTGCTGCTGACCTCCCGAAAGTCTGGAAGGCGGACGCTTCCCCATTTGTCCAAGCCCGACCATCTCAAGAAATTTCTGCACTTTTTCATCAATATCCTTCTGTGCAACTTTCCTGAGTTTTAATCCGTATCCCACGTTTTCAGCAACGTTCATGTGAGGGAATAAGCCGTAACTCTGAAAGACCATAGCTGTATCGCGCTTGTTCGGGGGCGTATTTGTTACGTCATTGTCCCCGATCATTATTTTGCCTGACGTGGGCTGCTCAAAGCCTGAAAGCATTCTCAAAATCGTTGACTTTCCGCACCCTGAAGGGCCGAGAAGCGTTACCAGTTCGCCCGGTTCAAGCCTGAATGAAACTCCGCCGACTGCTGCAACGTCCTGCCCTGACTGAGGATCTCTGAATATCTTTTTTATGTTGTCAAAGGTTACAGATTTACTTGCCAATTTCTTTATAACTCCTTTCTGTTTATCATGTTACGT
Organism: uncultured Synergistales bacterium; assembly: GCA_905233565.1. GTDB lineage: Bacteria > Synergistota > Synergistia > Synergistales > Aminobacteriaceae > JAFUXM01. The sequence continues at coordinate 95,599 of CAJOCL010000004.1, read as the reverse complement.
TTTTCATCAGGTTAGCATTCTCGCGGACAAGTAATCTCATTATCCCGAACGCTCCGAATACTATTATGATTAACACGGTTGATAACACGCTCGCAAGTCCGAATCTTAAATTTTCCGAGAAGTTATAAATCAATACCGTGATGTGATACCATTTTGCCGAAATCAAGAATATAACCGCGCTAACCGCCGTCATTGAACGGACAAAAGTATATGAAAGGCTTGAAAGGAAAGCCGGCCTGACTAACGGCAATACTATAGTCCTGAATACTGTAGCCTGATCCGCCCCCAAGTCAGTTGCAGCCTCTTCAATTGACGGATCTATCTGCCTTAATGACGCAATACCTCCCTCAATTCCGACAGGCAGTTCACGTATTACATAGTTGATGATGATAATTGCTGCCGTTCCGACAAGAATTATAGGCGCATGGTTGAACGCTAATATATAGCTTATGCCCAATAAAGTTCCGGGAAGCGCAAAAGGTGTCATCAGTAACATTTCAAGAAGTTTTTTGCCGTGAAATTTCCGCCTGACGATCAAGAGAGCCGCTATCATTGCGATTATTCCTGCTATGGGCGTTGCTATTGCTGCGAGCGTTACGGTATCGAAAAGTGCATCTGTTGAACGCGTTATCGCCTCCGTTATGTTTTCAAGGCTGAACGTGTAATCAATTCCCCAGTTTTTGACAAAGCACCCTGCGAATATTGTGCCGTAAAGCATAATCAGGAATATTATTATCAAGAGTATTATTCCAGTTAATATCCTGCGTACCAAAGGCGTTGTAAGTTCCGTAATCCTTCCTGACGGCTTGCCCGTTACGGTAACGTATGAGCGTTTGGCAACCCAGAATCTTTGAGCAAGAAAAGCCGTTAATGTCGGCAGAAGCAGTAATATTGACAGCGCCGCGCCGTAACCGAGCCTGTTCATTCCCGTAACTTCGATATAGCTTTCAAGAGATAAAACTTTCAGATCTCCTGCGAGTAATAACGGGTTAGCAAAGTCAGCAAGTGAGGTCGTGAACACTAAAAGCCACGCGCTTAAAAGTCCGGGAACTGCAAGGGGGAATGTAATTTTGCTGAAAGTCTGGAATCTTCCTGCCGAAAGATTTAACGATGCCTCTTCAAATGTCGAATCTATGGCCTGAAGTACTCCGCTCAAAGTTAAAAATGCAATCGGGAACATTCCCATTGTCTGAACCAGTACGAGGCCGGGAAGTCCGTAAATCGAGAAGTCAAGCCCTATAACCCTGAGCCAGCGCGTAATAAGCCCGTTATTTCCGAACAGCAGTATTATTGACAGGGTAAGCGAAAATGGCGGAGATATTACGGGGAGAACTCCCATTGTTGAAATTAATTTTTTGAACGGCGCATTAGTCCTCGAAACGACAAAGGCAAACAAAAATCCCACGATTGTTGAGAATGTCGCCGTCCAGCAGCCTAATTTCAGACTTCCCCATAATGCCGACATGTAACCTTCTGACTGCAAAATCGTCTTCCATGTTGAGAGTGAAAATTTGCCGTTCTCAAGGAATGACAATCTCAGAGCCTCAAAAAGCGGATAAGCAACGAAAATCAGCGTCATCAGGAACAGCCCGGCGAGCGCAAAACCGACAATGGGATCCCTGCTCATCATCAGCTGCCATATGACGACCGCAAAAAGAATGAAAGCGCATAAAAACAGCGTATTCAGCATTCTCATGAACCCCTGTTCGCCGTCAGTGCTGAAAGCAAAGACTAAAACCCCTTCAACCTCATGAGTCTTTATGTCAATGGCCGGAGCAAAGAATAAAGCCTGCTCTTCATGCGTGCCGACAGTCCAATTTTTCGCGCTCTTGTAAATTTCCTCATATGCTGCGTTGTCGAAGCCTTTAGAAAATTCAGGGTCTGATGCAGATTTCGATGTTAAGGCCGAAAGTTCCGAATCTCCTTTTGGTTCTGACGCTAATTTTTCGCCCGGCATGGGAATTTCAGGGACGAATGCGACCTTGTAGACGCTTGAATCTTCCGCAAGACGTTTAAGCCACGCGATTACTTCGTCATTACCTGAAGGGTAACCGGCTGCGACCGTTTCGACTGTCCTGCGCTGAGATGCCGCTGTCTGCTTCATAAATTCATCGCTGACGCTTGAATATATCCAGTAACCGACGAGAATTACGAATATTAACGTAAGAAGAAAGTTAATTATTCTCTTGTTCACAAGTTCTGACCTCCTTTTCATTGATAAACAAAGATAGACAAAGCCCCCTCTGCCTGAATACTGCAAAAAAAAGGGGAGGGGGGCTGTTTATTTTCTTACTTTTCAGGAGCGGTTGAAATTTCCCTGTTCCAGCGTTCGAGCAGACGTTCTTTGTTAGCTGCGTCCCACTGGTCGTCCTGATTAACAAGATTCATGCTTGCAAGCGAAAATCCCGTATCGGTCGGAGTTGCCTTGTCAGACAACGGGATAACGTACCATTTTGCAATAATATCCATAGCTTTCTGGCCAAGTACCCAGTCATAGAGCTTCTTTGCGTTGAGGGCATCGGGGCCGCCTTTTAATATTGACATTGAGGCAGTCTCAAAGCCCGTACCGTCTGACGGAATGGCGATCTCAATTTTTGCGCCTTCACGCTGTAATTTTATCTGGTCATGAAGGTAGCCGATCGCTATCGGGATTTCGCCGAGTGCGCAGGATTTCCCGGGTGCAGAGCCTGAACGTGTGAACTGTTCGACTGATTTTGCCAGTTCCTTGAAATACGCAAAGGCTTTGTCCTCATCACCGCCGAAAATACGTATTACTGTCGTAATCATGTTGTACGCTGTTCCCGATGTGCTGGGGTGTGCAACGCGTATTTTCTTTGCGTATTCGGGCTTAATTAAATCTGCCCAGCTCTTCGGCATATCGAGGCCGAGTTCTTTAGCGCGTTCGGTGTTCATGCAGAAAGCTATAGGCCCGACATAAAGCCCCGTCCAATAATTTTCGGGGTCTCTGTATTTTGCCGGTATACTTCCCGCCATTCTCGAACGGTAAGGAGCTGAAAGGCCGCGTAATTTTGCCTCAATGTGCTGTGTTCCCACTCCGCCGACCCAGATACTGGCCTGCGGGTTGGCACGTTCAGCCTCAAGACGTGCGATCGCTTCGCCGCCTGAGAGCCTTACCCATTCAACTTTGATGCCCGTATCTGCCTCGAAAGCATCAAAGAGAGCCTTTGCAAGCGGTTCTTCCATTGTTGTATAGGCCTTGACGACCTCAGCAGAAGAAGCCATTCCTGCAAACAGCATGACCATAACAAGAGCAAACGCAAACTTTTTCATTGATGCAAATCCTCCTGAGAGATAAAAAATTTTTGGAACTTGTGAAAATTATTTATTGGAATGTATTTTATCATAATAAATTAAATGGCGCGCCTGAGGAGATTCGAACTCCTGACCTTCGGCTCCGGAGGCCGACGCTCTATCCGCTGAGCTACAGGCGCAACGGGAGCAATTATAACACTCCCTGAGCTATCCGGCTGAAATATTTTATCATGGGTTCTGAATATAACCCGTAAACGAACGCACCGGCAGCCAATATTCCAAGCGGGAATAACATTTCATAGCCCGGATCTTTGACACCTGCATTAGCCGTCTTGAAATCGAAATTTTTACCCGGCATTATGAATATGCTGAAAATCGAGAAGACATAAAGCACCGTCAGGACAGCCGAAATCATTAACATCAAGATACCTGCATGGCCGATATTCACGGCTGCCGAAGCGATACCCAGTTCCCATTTTCCCATGAAACCTGCTGAAGGAGGAAGACCGCATAAAGCGAGGCCGGAAATCAGCAAAGCAAGCGAAGTCTTCGGCATTCCTAGACCAAGACCACGCATGTCGAATAAATACTCGCGTTCAGTCTGACACAGTACGGCACCGGCACAGAAAAATAAATTAATCTTCATTATTGCATGGCCTCCCATGTGCGTTAATGCCCCGACAAGACCTTCAGGAGTAAGCAGCAAGACCCCAAGCAGTATATATGAAAGCTGGCTTATCGTTGAATATGCGAATCTGCGCTTCAAGTGCTGGGTTGCAAGAGCCATTGAAGAGCCGTAAATTATGGTTATGCACACCATTGTGAAAGCTGCATACTGCGCCCAAGTTCCTGAAAGAGTTTCAGGTTCAAAAACGTACCAAGTTAATCTGATTACGGCGAAAACTCCGGCTTTTACGACAGCGACGGCGTGAAGCAGTGCCGTAACAGGTGTCGGGGCAACCGAAGCACTCGGAAGCCAGCCGTGAAACGGGAAAACGGCGGCTTTTACCCCGAATCCCAAGAATCCCAAGAACCACGCCCAAAGAAGCATATTGCCCGGTTCATTCGGCCATACTCCAAGCGTTCCGCCAAGCCTGAAAGTTTCACCGCCTCCGTTGGACATTGCATAAGTCAGAGCAATGAAAGCACAGGCAGCACCAGCAACAGAATATGTCAGATATTTCCGTCCTGCATATCTCGCCCGGCCGTCCATTTCGTGCATTACGAGCGGAAGTGTCGTCAAAGTCATGACCTCATAGAAAAGATAGAGAGTTAAAAGGTCAGACGATAAAGCAATACCGGCGACAACTCCGTATGTCAGAACGAACCAGCCGAAAAATGAAGTTTCCCTGTGTTCATGGCTCATATACTCGAAAGCATAAAGAGTCGTGAGAGGCCATAAAACCGAAATGAGTACGGCAAAGACTGATCCCAGACCGTCAAGCCTTAGCGCGAATCCTGCACGTTCTGAAAATCTGAAAAGGCTCAAAGTGTTTGACGGCGGATAAATAACAAGCATTAAGATTATTGCCGTATTCAAGAGTACACAGCACTCAATGAAGATATTGCGCTGTTTTCTGTCCTTGAATTTCAGCGTTGCTATGAGCATTGCGGAAATTGCGGGGATTAATATCGGTAAAAGTAATAATTTTTCGTTCATGCTTTCTTACCTCATGTATATCTGTATAAAAAGCGTTAACCCCGAAATCACAATCCCTGCTATCGTCATGATTAACACAACATTACCGCTTATATTATCGACTTTTGCTTGAAGTGCTGATATTTTGCCGTCCATAGCCAATATTTTCTCGTTCATGCCAGAAAGCTCATTAGTAACGTGTTCACGGAATGTCGCATTCTGAGCCTTTATTTCAGAAATTCCTGCATCAATTTTCGCTTCCATTCTGGATACTGCCGAATCAAAATGCTCATCAAGCCGCCGCACTTCTGCTTCAAAAACATCTTTTCTTACAAATTCGTCGTTCATTGTATAGAAATCCTCCCCGCCCGTAAAATTTTTCTGGAATGTATAAATTATACAACCTTCACGCGCTCACGGTCAGGGTGTTCACCGCTCCAGCCCAAAGGCGGCATGTTCTCAATGCGCGAAATATCATCGTCATCAATCCTGAAATCCAAGCAACCGAGATTTTCGCGCAGACGTTCAACGCTTGAGGCTTTAGGCAGGGGCATAACTCCCTCTTGAATGCAGAAACGTAAACAAATCTGAGCCGGCGTAACGTGATATTTTTCGGCAAGACCGCGTATAAGAACGTCATCGAGAACCCTTCCCCTTCCGAGAGGGCTCCAAGCCTGAATTTGAATATTTTTCTTTCGGTAATATTCAAGCGCAAAAGCCTGCGTATGTCCTGCGTGAAATTCAAGCTGCGAAACTGACGGCATGATTTTGCAGTTCTTGATTATATTATCTGCATGATAGGGAAGGAAATTGCTCAATCCTAATGCCCGGATTTTCCCAAGCGAGTATAAATATTCCATTGCCCTCCAAGTTTCAAGATTTAACTCTTCCCATTCCTTCAGCTCAAGATTTGGACGCGGCCAGTGTATCATCATCACATCAACATAATCAGTCCTGAGATTTTCGAGCGTCCTTTGAAATGACATCAGGGTATTTTCGTAGCCCATGTCGGATTTCCAAATTTTCGACGCAATGAGGATTTTTTCGCGCTCAACGCCCGAACATACTAGGGCATCGGCAATGTATCTTTCTGTGCCGTAATACGATGCCGTGTCGAAATATATATATCCTTCACGAATTGCCTTAACAATGCTTTCAAGTTCAGCCTTATAACTTCCGAAACCTATAGCAGGAATTTTGAGGCCGTTATTCAGCGTCAATGTTTCCATAAAAATTGCTAACCTCCGAAGCAAAAATTTGTGTATCGCTTAATATCTAGCATAATTACAGGGGTTTTTGCAAGGTAGATATAAGGAATTTTTAAGGTAAGATTTGACAGAATAAAATAAGCGGTGTAAAATTCCGGCTCAAATCAATTCAGACACATATTGCGAATGTAAACAATATCTTTTCGGAATTACCTTTCAGGAATACAACAGCCGGCGGAAATCGCAATCCGCCGGCTTGAAACCCTTCCACAGCGTTAATTAAGTTCACTTATTCAGGAACAAATTAACTCTTTCTTTTACGTGTGATCCGTCAGCAAGCCCCTTAGCTTTCGACATAACGGCCTTCATTAACCTGCCCATGTCTTTCGGGGAACCAGCGTTAATTTCTTTTGCCGATTCTGAAATGATCGAATCAAGCTCATCATCGCTCAGCTGTTTAGGGAGATACGGTTCAAGTACCCTGATTTCGGAAAGTTCGCTTTCCGCCCTGTCCTCAGCACCTCCGGCCCTGTACTGTTCGGCAGCGTCTTTCCTCTGCTTGATTAATTTGCGTATAACTGCGTAGACTTCATCGTCAGAAATTTCAACGCCCTTGCCCTTGTCGGCCTGCAGTTTCTGAAGTTCGGCTTTCAGCATTCTCAGCGTTGAGAGTTTAGGCTCTTCACGTTCTTTCATGGCCTGCGTCAAATCGTGCGTTATTTCCTGTACCAACATGATTAAAATTCCTCCTTAAAAATTAAAAAAACGGGAGCTTATTTCAGCCCCCGAAAGTATACAAAAAATAAATCCTACTAGCCTGGATTTCTATGCCGCAATGATTTTCTTTTACGGGCTGCTTCTGCGCGCTTTATTTTCTTGGCATCGCTGGGCTTCTCGTAATGTTCACGTCTGCGGGCTTCTCTGAGTGTTCCTACTCTCGCTACTTCACGCCTGAAACGCTTGAGGGTATCCTCGATCTGTTCGCCGTCCTTACGTACTACAGTAGTCATAATTATTCCCTCCCTTCGGGTTCTCTGTACAGCCTTGAACTCACTTAGCCCGGAGGCCAGCCGAGATTACGTCCTGCCAGCATGTGCAGGTGAAGGTGAGGGACTGTCTGCCCGCCCTGTTCGCCTGTATTGATGACCATTCGGTAGCCGTTTTCTTCAAGGCCTAGTTTACGGGCAATTTTTACGGCACTGCTCATTAAACTGCTCCATACTGAAGCGTCAGTGACTTCAGCTGCTGAGGCGTAATGCTTCTTTGGAATGACAAGAATATGAGCCGGTGCCTGCGGGTTCACGTCACGGAACGCCGCTATATTTTCATCTTCATATACAAAATCTGACGGTATTTCGCCGTTAGCTATTTTGCAGAAAATGCAATCACTCATAAATTTTTGCCTCCTTAAAATGAATCTGAAAACGATTTGTCAAATTTTATAACAGATTTAAGCAGTTCACAATCAAAATATACTTAATTTTTCAGCCCTGAAATTATAACAGAAAAAACGCATTAAAAATCCTGCCCTTTAGTTTTTAAGTTCAACATTAAGGAGGTGGGCAGGATTGTATCCTTGAAAAAATATTTTGTTTAATATATGTTTGTTGAAAACAGGCTACTTGAGTTCTGAGAAGTACTTAATCGTCCTTACCATCTGAGTGGTATAGCTGTTCTCATTGTCATACCATGAAACTACCTGTACGAGCGTCATATCATTGCCTACTGGCTTGCATTTTGTCTGCGTCGCGTCAAAGATTGAACCGGCCGTGCTGTCGATAATGTCTGATGAGACGATCTCTTCAGTGTTGTACTCGAATGACTCGGTCTCTTCAGCCTTCATCTGTGCATTGACCTGCTCTTTTGTTACCGTGCCTTTGACAACTGCGTCAAGAATGGTCGTTGAGCCTGTCGGTGTCGGTACTCTCTGAGCTGCGCCGTCAAGTTTGCCGGCAAGTTCAGGGATTACGAGGCCGATTGCCTTTGCTGCGCCCGTTGAGTTCGGTACGATGTTGCATGCTGCTGCCCTTGCCCTGCGTAAATCGCCCTTGCGGTGGGGGCCGTCAAGAATCATCTGATCGCCGGTGTAAGCGTGTACTGTCGTCATGAAGCCTGACTGAATCGGCGCGAGGTCGTTAAGTGCTTTGGCCATAGGCGCAAGGCAGTTAGTCGTGCATGATGCCGCCGAAATGATCGTGTCGCTGGCTTTGAGCGTCTTATGGTTTACGTTGAAAACGATTGTCGGAAGGTCATTTCCTGCCGGTGCTGAAATTACGACCTTGCGGGCGCCTGCCTTGATGTGTGCTTCAGCCTTTGCCTTTGACGCGTAGAATCCTGAGCATTCAAGAACTACATCGACTTTAAGCTCGCCCCAAGGAAGCTCCTCAGCTTTGGGCTTTGCATAAATCGTTATGACTTTTCCGTCTACGGTGATTGTGCCTTTCTCATCGTCATAATCTACTTTTTTCCCGTAACGTCCGTGTGTCGTGTCGAACTTGAGAAGATGAGCAAGCATCTTGGGAGCAACAAGGTCATTTATTGCTACTACTTCATATCCTTCTGCGTCGAACATCTGACGGAAAGCAAGTCTCCCGATACGTCCGAAGCCGTTAATTGCAACTCTTACAGCCATAATAATTAATTCCTCCTATAAATCACGAATGACTTTATTATAGTTACCCGAAACATATAAAAATATCAATGCTCCGAATTTTACAGTATAAACTGCTGGCGTACTACACACCTCTATCAAGCATTCCTGACTACTTGTTACTTCTGCACCTTTTCTGTTGGCCCGTCATAGTTCATCTAGTCCAGAGACCATCCAGTCTCTAAATGCTACGCTGCGGACAGAGGAAAGTGCTTCCCCAAAATTGACTCATCGAAAATCGATGTCTTATTCCTTAGAATTATTATAATGCTATCATATATATTAGTATAAAACAAGTAAAAGAATTTAATACAACAAAAAACCCGGAGATTTTCTCTCCGGGTGTTGAATTTGAATTTTGAATCTGAAATAACTTCCTGAAACTTTGAAATTGTAATTAGCCGTTGAGGAGGCTTAATACTGACTGAGGCAGCTGGTTGGCCTGAGCAAGCATTGAAGTACCGCTCTGGTTGAGGATCTGGAGCTTTACGAACTCCATCATCGTCTGTGCCATGTCTGCGTCCCTTATTCTGGACTCTGCCGCCGTCAGGTTTGTCATTGTCGTTGTCAGGTTCTCGCTTGTGTACTCAAGGGCGTTCTGGTATGCGCCGATCTTTGCACGCTGCGAGGATACTTTGTTGATTGCCGCGTCAATGAGGCCGATTGATTTCGAGGCTGATTCCCTTGTCGATACGTTTATGTTCGTTACGCCGAGTGAAGCCGCTGACATGTTGCCGATGTCGATTGCGATATCCTCGCCCTCATTTGCGCCGATCTGGAAGACCGTAGAACTGTCGACGATGTGAATTATTGCCTCGTATGACTCAGTTTCAGGCTCAAGAATGAAATTCTTCTCCGCATCGCTCCATGTAGCCTTGATGTTTGCAGTTGCGTCAAACTCGATGTCTACATTCGGGTGAAGTACGCCGACGAGTTTATTGTCTGAAACTTTGATATTTGTTGCGCCGTTCACTGCGATTCCCGTGTGAGCGTCATATATTGAAGCCCTGAAAGCTGCCGTTGAACTTTCCTGTACAACGTTGAGCGCGAATGTGTTGATTAAATCTTCGTCACCGCTGAATGTCAGATCGCCCATAGCTCCGGGAAGTATTGACCTGAAAATGAACGTTCCGGGAACTGTCTCAAGACCCTGAGTACTCTGGCTGCCTTTTTCAACGAAAGTGCAGAATTTGCTTGCGCCGTCACCCTGTACGTACTTAGCCTGTCCGAGATCCTTGCCGATTGCATCGTTGAACTTCTGCTGAAGCTCGCGTACTGTATCAGTTCCGTAAATCGTTATTGTTGCGCTCTTTCCGTCTCCCTGATTGATCGTGAGCGTCTGGGGCGAGTCAAGCATGAAAACGCCTGAAGTGTTCCAGAACGTATTGAGGTCGCGGAGCTTTGTATCGAGCGTTGCGGTTTTTCCGATGTAAGCAGCCGTGAAAGAAGCCAGTTTATCTGTGTTTTTAGCCTCTAAAACATCCTTGCTGTAAGTGTCCTTAGTCGTCAGGATAATATCACCCTCGTATACGTTGCCGTTTTCGCCGTTGATGTAGAAATTGCGGAAATGTATATCCTTGCTGTTGAGGTCATTTGCTTTCTCATCAAGGGCGAACGTTACGGCATTAGTACCCCCGCTCGTATAATCTCCGGTGCTGTTGCAGGTAACATCGCTTGTTACAGGAGGAGTTTGAGTATCATCCCAAGTTCCCCATTTGTCGGGCCAGTATTGATCCTGAGTTGCTGTTATATCAAGTGCCCTTCCTGATGCCGTGTAGTTATAGGCAAATTTTGTGCCTACTTCGAGATTAGCTATATCTCCATTCGTAAGATCAAGATAGAGTTGGCAAGCATCATCCGTTCCGAGTCCGAGAGATTTGCCTATGCCCTTTGCTGTTCCTGTTACGATTATTGAGTCCTCAAGGTAATTCGAGACATTCCCGTCTGTGCCGAGTACGTTTGATGTTGCACGCAGTGTTACCGTTTTGTTAGTATCATCAATGCCCGTAATCTCGAAAAGTATGCTTGCGTTCGCCGTCTGGCTGTTATCACCGCCGATTTTCATCGTTTTGATTACGTCTGCGTCATCGGCTGAACCTGCGTTGTAAAAACCCGTCAGCTTTGAGGTTGCCTGATCGGCTACGGTGTAGGTAAATACTGAATCTGCCACAGTAGCTTTCGCAAGGGCTGCGACTTTATCTTTGTCGAAAGTAAGTTTGAAGTCACCAGCGGTATCGCTCATGCCGAGATCTGCAGCAAGATCTATATCTGTAGTTGCAGCACTAGCGTTAAGTGTTACGCTTTTTGGTCCTCCACTAGTGCCATCGGGGTATGTCGCCGTTATTTCTAACGTTACATTTTCGGAACCGGCTGTAGTAGTATCAACCGCTGTAACCTTGAAGGCTAATGTCGAGTACATGGTCTGCGAATGTTTCGCGTCTAATCTTTCATTCAAGGCATCAAGATCAGTAGTATCAAACGCTAATGAAACAGCATCCATAAATGCGGATTTCTCGGCAGCAATAGCACTTTCATCGGTCAGAGCACTGGTGTAAGCAGATTCCGTCCAGTTAGCGGCAGGAGTTACCGCCCTTGTAATCGAGTAATCCGCTGCGGGAACGTTGTCGACCGCTACTTTCTGAATGCCGTTGTCAACAGCAATATCAGTAATTACGTTGGGGTGCTTAATCGTCATGACTGATGACTTCTGAACCTGTCCCGTACCTGTCTGGCTGGGATCGACTTTTACCTGAATTTTATAGTTGCCCTCAAATGATTTTTTCTGTCCGAACTGGTCAATCTCTCTGAGTGAGCCTCTGACATAAGCCTTGACGCTGAGATTGCTTGATGATGTTATGCCTGCTGATGAGCCGTCAAGCAGCCTTTTCTTGTTGAACTGCGTTGTCTTTGCGATTCTGTCGATCTGGTCTTCAAGCTGATCAATTTCGAGCTGTATATAGCTTCTGTCCTGAGCGGTGAGAGTATCATTGCTGGCCTGAACAGAAAGCTCACGCATTCTCTGTAACATTGAGTTAGTTTCGCCGAGTGCGCCTTCTGCAACCTGTAACATTGAAGTAGCGTCCTGAGTATTTCTGATAGCGACTTCAAGTCCTGCTATCTGTGAACGCATTTTTTCAGAAATTGCGAAACCTGCTGCGTCATCTGCTGCTGAATTTATACGAAGTCCGGTTGAGAGCTTCTGTATTGTCTTTTCCATTGCTTTATTCGTTCCGTTGAGCGAATTGTAAGCTGTAAGTGCCGGTATGTTGTGATATATCCTCATAATATTTAGCCTCCTGCAAACGGGAATGTATTTTTAATTTAATTACCCGTCTCTCAAAATTTTAGTTTCAGATTTTAGGTTTTGTGCTGCATTCCCTTGCAGTGTTCCGGCTTCCCTGCCCTCACGTGTTAGTTATCGGTCTGAGATACGGAGACTTTAATTTGACTTTATAATTTTTTCTGGTATCATTCTTACCGTTTTGCTTTTAAGTAAATATGTGGGTGGTTAGTTCAGAGGTAGAACGCTTCCTTGACACGGAAGAGGTCAGAAGTTCGATTCTTCTATCACCCACCATTTTTTTATCTTCGTATCACCCTCCCTTTTTTATCTTGCTATCTTGAACGGTTCAGAAGTTCGGTTTATTGATTTATATCTTCGTATCACCCGCCGTTTTGTCTTGTCATCTTGAACACTCAGAAGCTCGGTTTATTGGTTTATATCTTCTATCACCCGCCATTTTTTATTTCAGCATTTCAGCTTTAAGTTTCAAAATTCTCAGGACGCTTTCATTTATTCTGTTTTCGGATATACGCCCGTTTTTCACTGCATTAACAACGCCGTCAAAGGCTTCTTTATAGTCCCAAGGCATTAAGACAATATCATTTCCGGCCTCAATGGCGAGTATTGCGGCTTCTGATGACGCATAATTTTTTGAGATTGCGCCCATGTTTATTGCGTCAGTGATTATTACACCGTCATAGCCTAATTCATTACGCAGCTTTCCCGTTATTATTTCACGAGATAAAGAGGCGGGCAGATTGTCATGAGTTACATTTTTCATTGTTATGTGAGCGGACATGACAGTATCGGCTTTTTTGAGATTGTCGCGGAACGGTATTATTTCAGCCCGTAAAAGCTCATCCCATGTCTTATAGACAGCTACATAATCTTCGTGTGTATCGCCTTTTGTGTCGCCGTGACCGGGAAAATGCTTTATACTTCCTGCGATTCCCTGAGAGTGCAGGCCGTCAAGATATTCACTGACCATTTTTGAAACGTAATGAGGGTCTGAACCGAAAGCCCTGCTGCCGATTACGATGTTTTCAGGATTAGTATTTATGTCGGCAACGGGGGCGAAATCTAAATTAAATCCGTAACGCTTTATGTAAGATGCAATATAAGAAGATGCCTGACGGACTTTGCCGGATTTAGCGATTGCCTCCGTGCTTGGGTATTTGCGGACGTTGAAGACGTTTTTATTTGCTATGCGTGCGACCCTTCCGCCTTCCTCATCGACTGCCATAACGGGATAAATTCCGCTTGCAGATTTCAGGTCTGAAGTGTATTTGACTAACTGAGAGGGCGAGGCCATGTTCTTGGCAAGAAAGATAAAGCCTCCTGCCGGGTAATCCCTGAGAGTTTCAATCATTGAAGGGGACAGGGATTTAACACCTTCAGCTCTTGTATCGTTAATCTTGTCGAGAGATAATGCAGGATCTAAGTGATCCGGAAGTATGACGAACAACTGGCCGACTTTTTCACGCAGTGTCATTGAATGCAGAATGCTTTCTGGGCTTTCAGTGCGTAAATCTGCGCTTGCTGACAGTGCAGTCGACAAAACGATTAATAACATTAATATTTTTTTCATGATTCTTTTACCTCACTTTGTGAATATTATTTTTTATAACTTTATCATAAAGTTGTAATGTAAAATAAATCCCGTTAAAAAACAAAATGAGAGGTTAAACGAAAAAATTTGAACGAGATATATATATTCAACATTGCAAAATTGGCCGTCAAATCAATAATCAGTGTAGCGTCAGTTTATCCGAAGCCCGGACTTGTTACGCCGATTGACTGCAACGCACTGAATGCCGCTGACTTCCCGTGTTTTCTTGATGGTGCAATGTCCCTGTTTCAATCTTTTGTGAACTGCGCTTCAGCCGGAGCCGACACGGAAAGCATAGCCCCTGAAGACGCGTTTACAATTCTCAGATCTCCCGGAAAAATCGGAATTAATGATGTCTTATACGCAACAAGAGGAAGACTCGCAATGAAGGGTCATATACTTTGTCTAGGTTTATTATGCGCGGCGGCGGGAAGATTGACGGCACAGAAAAGAATCTTAACTCAGAGTGCGCTGTCATTGACTGCCTCATCATTCGTAAGGGGAATGATAAGACGCGAGCTTTGGCCTTTAACCGAGAACGCTGAAGGCAAAATTTTAACGTCAAGCGAAAGGGCTTACGTTACGTACGGGCTTGAGGGGTGCAGGGGGGAAGCTGAACACGGATTTATTCAGACAATGAAAGCCATTGAGGTAATGCGGAAACTTGAGGCAACTCAGGGACAGTTAAACCTTCGCGAAAGACTGGCTCATACGCTGATTACGATAATAGCTGAAAATCAGGACACAATCTTGGCAGCTAACGGCGGAATCGGTGAACTTATGAAAGTTCAGGACGAGGCTAAAAAGGTTCTTTCTGAAGGGGGAATGATTACGCCGCTCGGACTTCATGCAGTTTTTGAGATGGATAAACATTTGCGTTCAAGAGGATCCGCACCTAACGGGAGTGCTGTTGTACTTTCGTCAGCATTGTTTATCTGTGAGCTTGAAAAAATGAAGATGACGCGTTCAGGCTATGAAGAGTGATGTCAAAGATGTTAAAGTTAAAAGTGAAGAAAGACCCTCCGGTATAAGACCAGAGGGCAAAATTTCAGTTATTGTAATGTGAAGGGATAGTATATTGCTCTTCAATAAGCTCGTGATGAGTTAATTTCCCTGCTTCAGCCTCACGGATGGACTGACGAAGAACCGACATATTAGAATCGCCGTAAAACGGATCTGCCGTCTTTCCTGCGTATTTAACAAGCATATTGAGAACATCACGCATTTTTTCGTCAGGCAGCGAATCAAGAATGTTATATACACTTTCCCTTACAGACATTTAACATCACCTACTCTTCAGCTTTTCCTGTCATTCTGTCCATCAGAATGGGCGATAAAATACCGAGAATGCAAAGAACAATCAGCACCCAGCACACGGGAGTTGAGAATAATATTCTCGGGTCTCCTCCTGAAAGAAGCAGAGAACGCCTCAATCCCTTTTCACCTATCGGCCCTAAGATCAGAGCGAGGACTATTGCGGCGTTGTTAAGTCCGAACTTGCGCGCAAGCCAGCCTATTACGCCGAAAATCAGCATAATGACAACATCAACATAATTCTGATGTATTGCGAACGATCCGACAACGCAAAGAATCGTTACTGACGGTATTAATATTGCGTCCGAAAGCCTCGCAATATGTGCGAATCCCCTGCACCCTAACAGCCCTATACCAAGCATAAAGAACTGTATCAGAACGAAACCGGCAAAAAATGTATAAGTCATTTTCGCCGTCTCCCCGACAAAAAGATTAGGGCCGGGCGTTAATCCCTGAATGATTAAGCCTCCCATTAAAACGGCTGTAACGCTCTCTCCGGGTATTCCAAGTGTCAGCATAGGTATTAATGAACCGCCCGTAACTGCATTGTTTGCGGCCTCGCTACCTGCAACACCCTCATAACTTCCATGACCGAATAACTCTTTATGTTTTGAAAACTGACGCGCCGTGTTATAGCCCATGAAACAAGCTATCGACGCTCCTGCACCGGGCAGAATGCCGATAAGATTTCCGATTATCCAGGAACGCCCGATCGTCGGGGCAATCTCCTTCATCTCTTCTTTTGTAAGGAGCATTCTGTCGCTGAACTTTGCAGCCTGAGCCCTCTGCTTTATTTTTGCCTCAGCTAAAACTAACGCCTGACTCATCGAGAAAAGACCGATTAAAGCGCATGTTACGTTAATCCCCTCATACAGTGAAGACTGCCCGAACATGAAGCGTTTAACGCCCTGCATGGGATCCATTCCGATTGTTGAGAGAAGCAGACCCAAAGCACCGCTCATAAGGCCTTTGACCATAGATTTTGATGAAACGCCCGCAATTATCGTCAGTCCGAATATCGACAGCCAGAAATATTCGGGCGAACCGAATTTCATTGCAAGCTGACCGAGTATCGGCGCAAAGAAATAAAGCGATATGCACGACAGCAGACCTCCGAAAAATGACGCGATACACGCTGTTCCGAGTGCCTTTCCTGCCTGCCCTTTCAGTGTCATCTGATAGCCTTCGATAGCTGTTGCGGCACTCGCAGGAGTTCCGGGTGTGTGAATCAGAATCGCTGAAATTGAACCGCCGAATATCGCTCCGCAGTATATAGCACCCAGCATAATCATGCCTGTTGAAGCGTCCATTGAAAAAGTCATCGGCAGCAGAAGAGCAACCCCCATAGCCGCTGAAAGTCCCGGAAGACAGCCGATTACTATTCCGATTGTTACCCCTGCAATCATGGCCAGAATGTTCACGGGATAAAGAGCGTCAACAAATCCCATTCCCATTAACGATAATGTCTCAGCCATTGTTAAACCTCCCATAATGACCCTGAAGGGAGCCTTACTTCAAGGAACAGAGTAAAAGCACAGTAGACGAGTACAAAAATTGCAATTTCAGCAAGTATAATCTGCCATAATTTAACGCGCAGGAATAAAAGGCTTGCGGTCATGAATAATATGCTTGACGCGTAAAAACCGATATACGGCATTGACACGAGATAAATTACAATCATTGCGAAAATTGCAAAAAACTGAGATGGCACAAAATCTTTGAAACCTTCTAGGCCGCCCGTAACCCCTTCACGTATTGCACCCCGTATCATGTTGAAGACGTGAAGTGTTGTTAATCCTGCAAGCAGCGATATTACACACAGCGGGTAAATCTGCGCCGCTTCAGGAAGTTCCAGCGTCATGAACAAAAAGAACGCGCATACCCCGTACATGACGAGGCATACGCAAATATCAGATTTTTTCATTGTTGTTTTTGTCTTATACGCTTATTCCCAGAGTTTAGCGACTTCATCTGTGCAAAATTCGTACTGCTGCTTAATGAGTTTCGCAGTATCTTCAGCGTTCATGTAAAGCGTCGTAACTCCTGCTTTCTTTGCTGCTGCTATGTATTCGGGATCTTCCATAGCCTTTTTGAATGCTTCCTCGTAAAACGCTATGACATCTGCCGGCGTTCCTTTGGGAGCAACGATAGCCCTTGCGCTGCCGTACCATTTGTTATAGAGTCCGAGTTCTCCGAGTGTCGGAGCATCAGGGAATGAAGGCATTCTCTTTTCTGCGAAAACTCCGAGTACTTTAACTTCGCCCGCCATTGACGCGATGTCGGCCTCTTTTGCAACGCTGAAATCAACTTCGCCCTGTCTCAATGCAAGTAACTGGTCAGCAGTTCCGCCGTAAGGTATGGCCATGTACTTGAATCCTGCTGATTTAGCTAAAAGCTCCGCGCCGATATGATTGCTTGCTTTCATGCCGTTTGTTGAAGCCTTGAGCTTTCCGGGATTTTCTTTTGCGTAAGCGATTAACTCCTGAAGAGTGTTGAAGGGGCTGTTTTTGCTGACCATTACCATTGATGTTTCGTTGACGTGGTTGCAGATGGGAACAAAATCATCAATCTTGTAATCGCCGAGCTGTTCAACGATGTTTGAGCAGAGGGTCGGAAGGTTGACGAATCCGAGAGTGTAACCGTCGGGCCTTGCGTGTGATAACGCTGTCCAGCCGATTGAGCCAGATCCGCCTTCGAGATTCTGAATAACGATCGTTTTTCCGATTTTGTCAGCCGCGAACTTTGAGAGTACACGGGCTGTGTTGTCCGTTCCTGAGCCTGCTTTATAGGCAACAATAACGGTAACATTCTTTGACGGTGTCCACGCAAAGGCGCATGATGCCGCCATGACAACAACGAGTAGTGAAAGAATAAATCTCTTCATGAAAATATCACCTCATAAAAAATTTTGATTAATTATGAGAATTATAGACTTTATATAATTTCAGAAATAGAGTTAATCTAGCGATATTTATTTTACTGCGGGATTCAACGCTGTTTGAATTTTATTCTTTCCCTGAGATTTAAGGCCATGTCACACATGCCTATGACTATAAGCCAGGGCCAGAAAAACGGTATTGAAAGCAATATACAGGCTGCAATTTTCGCGCCCTTTTTGAATTTGAAACCTGCCATAATCCAGAAAGCCATTGACAAGCCCTCAACGAACATGAAGACATTAGCGGCAATCTGCAAATTCATTATGAACATTGCACCGCTGAACCATGTGTCAATATCAATGAACCAGCCCAGAATAAAGCCGAATACTGACGCAAATAATAATGAAATCGGAAATCTCCATAGCTTGAACTCGGGAAGTTCGGGCGGGAAATTCTTAACTTTTGGAAAAAATTTATTGATAATCGAACGGCATATCGAATAATTCATGTAAGTTTCAGCAGCAGCATAAATAACTAACATTGACGGCATCATATACGGCAAAATTGCGAAAACTCTTCCGACGGCCGCTAAAAGTTCGGGCTGATTTCCGTATAACTGGTACATGATTAAATTCATCTGCCGAACGTCAGGCATGAATATATTTCTGCCCGTGAAGAACCAGAATGACGCAACAAGTATGAGCTTGAATATTATTGACGCTGCCGTACATATCAATAAACTTTCGGGACCCGTGAATTTCTTTACGTTCTTTATATCTTCGCGTGAGACTGAAAATATTGACGCTGAAAGAGGCGCGCAGCCTAAAAGGAAATAAGCGGCCATTGACGGCGAGACGACAAGAAAGAGCGTAACTTCTATCATAAGCTCGGCAACGCTCATATTTTTCTGACCTTCAAGACAGCCCAGAACGCACAAAGGCAGCGGGCATAACATTAGGCCGACAACTCCCAAGACAGGTAAAAAACTCCCTGCGAGTATCAGGGCTAAAGTGATGATTACGCAGGGAATTATTCTCTTCATTTCTTGATTAATCGAGTGAGTAAGGCAGCAAGGCCATGTACCTTGCACGCTTGATAGCCTCAGTGAGAAGCCTCTGATGTTTTGCACAGTTTCCTGTTACGCGTCTGGGAATAATTTTCCCTCTCTCACTGATATACTTGCGGAGCTTTTCAACGTCTTTGTAGTCAACATGCTCCTGTTTTTCAACGCAGTAATAGCAGAATTTCGGCCTGCGTCTTGATGCTCCTCTGCGAATACCTCCGCCGTTAGCGCCGTTTTTTGCCGGTGCTGCGGGTCTGTTTTCGCGCTCTGTATTTTCGCGTTCGTTCATTTCTTGCTAATTATCCTCCTTATCCGTAAATCTAGAACGGTATATCGCTCTCGTTCATGTTCCCTAAAATTCCGTTATTGCCGTCAGCGAATCCCGATGTGCTGAATCCGCTCTCCCCTATGCTTCTGCCGAAATCCTCATCGCTTGGCATGTACGGGGCTGAACCTGAAACAGACTGACCCGGTGCTGAATAACTTCCGCCGCCTGTATTTCCCTGTCCTGACCCCAGAAACACGATATTATCGGCGTTAATCTCTGTCGTGTATCTCTTCCCTGAGCCGTCTTTTGCGTCATAACTGCTTGTCCGTATACTGCCCTCAACGAGAATGGGGCTTCCTTTTTTAAGATACTTTCCGCAGTTTTCGGCCATCGGCCCCCATACAACGATATTAATATATTCCGTACTTTCCTGAATTTCTCCGTTTGCGTTTTTCCAGCGGCTGTTCACTGCAACGCCGAATCTTGCGTAAGCCTTTTTGTTGACCGTGTATCTCAATTCAGGGTCGCGGGTTAAATTTCCGGCAATAATAGCGCGGTTAAATCCTCTCATTTCAAAACGTCCTCCCTAATCGTCAAGAACTATCGTTAAATGACGGTAAACATTGGCACGCAGACCGAGTATACGTCTGAGTTCAAATGTCTGTGAAGGCTCAAGCTCAAAGTTGAAAAGAACATAATAACCTTCAGTTTTCTTGCGTATCGGATAAGCTAAGGTACGTTTTCCCCATGTATCTGACTTTGACACAGTACCCCCCAGATTCTTTATGACTTCCTCAATTTTGGAGACTTCCTCGCTCTGGGATTCGTTCCCTGCGTCAAGAATGACAAGCATCTCATACTTTCGCACTTTCCTGCACCTCCTCCCTTTGGACTTATTCGGCCTTCCGTCTGTGCGATTTTCACGAAAGGCAGGGCATTAACAGCTATGATTATAGCATAAAAAAGACCCTCACAGCTTAACCGTGAGAGTCTCTGTTTTTTTCTTATCTTAAAATCTTGTAATTATGGTCGGGACGAGAGGATTCGAACCTCCGACCCCCTGCACCCCATGCAGATGCGCTAGCCAGACTGCGCTACGTCCCGTAACGGGTAACTATTTTACAGCAAAATCAAAATCCGTCAAGCTAATCAATAGGACGCTTCATAATCACAAAGAAAACATTAGGATCAAAAGTCGTTCTGACCGCGAAAATTTCGGCTATTTCCCAGCCTTCACCGCCGTGTTCATTAAGCAATGCTTCAACCTGTTTAGTTTTCGAGGCTGATTCTTTGCTCTTTTGTAACGATGTCAGGGAGCCTAACGGTACGACTTTGTATTCATACTTCACCTTTTCAGCAGAAAATGAAGACGCTGAAAATGAAAGCACCATGATTAATGCAAGTATGAATTTCTTCATGCTCAACACTCCTCCCGTTTAGTCTACTGCCCTGATTATAACGCCCGTAGCAACGGCAACTTTATATATTACGTCTATAGTATCCCTCAATGACTCAATACCCTGCCTGTCCATGTATTTTACGGGGACGACAATAGTATCGCCGGGCTCAACGACTGCCGAATATCCGCGCGGAGGTGTCCACTGCTTGCTTGAAAGAAGAGATGTATTTCTTGTAAGTCTCAACGTAGTGCCGTCGCTCTTGATCAAGTAAACCATTCTCTTATGTGCGCTCTTCAAAGCTCCGCCCGCTGCATTTATATAGGCGTTTATGCCCATACCAGGACGGTAGACATGGCTTGTTGACGTGTAAACCGCGCCCATTACGTTTACAATGAGAGGCGTTGAAGGTATGCTCAAAGTATCGCCGTTCTCAAGCTCATAATCCCAGGGAGTTCCGATTATGTTTTTAGGGGTGTCAACTTTTGTTATTACCCTTCCCATTATGTCCATGTTCCTGAGATTGTATATTAACTGTCTGCGTCTCTGAAATTCCTGGTTAATGCCCTGTGTAGCACCTGTTGTCGTAGCTGATACTGACAAATTCTGAGATGCCTCGAGCATTTCACGCTCCATTCGGTCAGCCATCTGGTTTAGGGCTATACGCTGATCACGGGCGACACTCATACGTGTGAAAATTGCTCCCCTCAAAAATGCTTTGGGCGTAAATCCTCCAGCACGTTCGATTAAGTCTGAAAGTTTTTCACCATGAAACATTGCATACTGTCCGGGCCGTCTGACTTCTCCGACTATGTTTACCATTATTGTAGTCTTCCAGTCAGGAATCATTATTACAGTAATGCGATCCTGATTTTCAAGCGCGATATTGTGTACCGGGTCGCCCTGCATTGCCTGAACTGCGTTTATTTTGAAACGCTGGTTTACGGGGCCTTCAAGCGAGGGGGTTACTCTCGTTACTTCGATTACGTCTGACGCTAAGGGGGTTAATCCTCCTGCACGTACTATGAGGTCAGAAATTCTCGTCTGTCCCGGCGTAATGGCGTAATTTCCAGGCGATAATACAGAACCTGTAATAAATACGGTTGAAGACGTGTTGAATATCGGGTAAAGCCTGAGAATATCGCCGTCATGAAGTTCCATGTTCTCAAAATCTGCGAGGGTTCCTTCAGATGCGCTTGCGTATGTGCTGTTCTGTATCCTGTAAAACTGTATTCTTCCCTTGAAAGTCCTTGCGTTAAGTCCTCCCGCAATGTATAAAAGATCCTGAACCCTCGTAGCTCCGTTAAGCTCATATACTCCGGGAACATGAACTTCACCGGCAAGCCCAACAAGAGGCCCTACGGTCGGAATATATATAACGTCTCCTGCCTGAAGCCTTACATCCTGTGTCTTGTCGCCCTGAAGCAGCATTGCATACATGTCGAAAACTGAAACAGTCCTTCCGCCCCTTTTAAGCTCAATCCTTCTGAGTGTTCCGTTATAAGTCGGACCGCCTGAAGCTATGAGGGCATTAACGAGGGTTGAAAATGATGAAATTGTGTACGCGCCCGGCCTTGCTGCATTTCCCGTAACGTAGACCTGAATTGAGCTTAATCTTCCCATTGACAAATTCATCTGGAAGCCCGTGTAATACTGGCTCAGTCTCGCGCTGAGTACCCTTTCGGCCTCAGCAAGCGTGTAACCTGCAAGCCTTACCGTCCCTATGTGTGGAACTGCGGCCATTCCGTCCCTGTTCACGCTGAATCTGAAATTTCCCTCTTCAGGAATGCCCCAGATTGTCAAAGTCATCTCATCGCCTACGCCTATTCTGTAACCCTGAGTAACCGGGACTGCTTCCATAGGCGCATAAGTTGAAGGAGGCCTGCGGAAAAATGACATTCCATATCTCGGGAGCCTTCTGAATAAGTCGCTCATCGGATTGCCTCTGCCTCGCCTTGTTCTAAGCGAAAGAAGCTCATCGAAATACTCATTTATCTGATCTTCCGTGATTTCACCGGCCTCAAGTGTCGGGGCATTCTCGCCCGTAGTCGGATCAACTGCGGTTGGATCTGTAGGGGTCTGCTGTGCTGACGGATCCGTAGTGTCTACGTTTTCCGTGTGTGTCTGAGGCTGTGTCGGGTCAAGCCCTGAAAGGTCAAGACCTCTTTGCGGAACTGTTGGGACTGACGGCATAACGGGGGTAGACGGTGCAGCCTGAATTTCCGGCATCTGAGTTCCAAGAGGAGACGGAGCCGCAAGGACTGCGGGGCCTGCAACGTCTGCTGAGTAAACAGGAGTGCAGACAATACAGACGGAAAGCAAAAAGAAAACCGCTGCCAATAATTTCGACAGCACTAATTTTTTAACGAACGCAAAAGATTTCAATATTAATCACCTCAAAAATTTTATTATGCTGCTGTTTTTTATTTATTTTTTACGGAAAATGTATTCAAAAATGCTGGTTACTTCTCTATCCCCTTCCGAGTCCGAAGTCTCTCCGTCATAAGAGCAATAATCACGGAGAAGGCTCTCAACGTTTCTTTTCATTGCGAGCGGACGCAGCTGGCTCATAAGTCTTTCGGGAGTTCTTACGATTCCGCCCTCACGTCCCGAGTGAACTCTCCATGTTGAAATTAACATGGTATTTTGTTCCCAGATATGAGAGCTTGAATTTCCGAACCATGAACCGAACCATTTATCAGCCGGCAGCTCCATATGAACGCCTGTTTTTGTCATGTTCCTGCCCGGCGCGTGCCTGTCGGTGTCCATATACCAGAAGCCGATAGCTGTATCGTCCCAATGTCTTGTAGCCATTACTTTCAAGCCGTTATCACCGTCGATAAAGCGTCCGTAATCAGCCTGAAGATCAAGGTCTAAATCAGTAATGTGATAACCTGCCTGGAACCATTCGCCGTGCCTCCATTGTTCACCGTCATCAATATCATAAACACCGCCGTTTCTGTAGGTCAGAAGCCCGCTTGTCAATCCTGCGAACGAGTAAGGGTCTCTGTCGTGCATGGCCGTGAATCTTGCGCCTATCCACCAGCGTCCGTCATGGCCGTAATATCTGCCCCATAAATTTCCGCCTGCCCATTCCTCATCGAGGTAACCGCCTTCGCCGAAAACCCACATTCTGCTTTTTTCGTTTAACTTGTTTGCATATGTCAAAGCTGCCTGCTGCAAGCGGATTTTATCGTTGAAATCTTTTTCCCACCATAAGCCTGTATTATCCGTAGTATCTGCGTGAGTATAGACGGGGAAACGTACATCAATGACCGAACCCCAGCCGTTATAGTAACGCCCGTTATATATTGCGTCAATATTCAGCCTGTCCATGTAGGGTTCGCGTATGGTCTGGTCTATTCTCGGTTCATAAACGAGCATGGCCTTGAACTCGTGTACTGCCTTGTTACGCAGTGCCGATTCGTCAGGTTCTTCAATATCCCTGCTTGCCCAAGTAAAGACCGCACTGTGTATTAAATCCTCACCGCGTAAAGTCCTGCTTCTTATGTCAAAAAGCAATAAGCCCGGAAAAACGGCTTTAACTACGGGTGTTCCTGAATTTTTGTGAATTAAGATAAGTTCATCTGTTTCAGGCATTACGGAAGAAAGTACAACGAGTACTCTGGTCATGGCCTCAGCGTGTGATGAGTAGCCGTAATTTTCATATGATAAAAGAACTCTGCGTCCGCCTTCGTCAGAATCGGACTCTTCAAGTTTTATGTCAACATCCCTGACACGTATATATTTTTCAATTCCTGATTTTATTCGTGCTATTAAGTCCTGTGAATCTACATTTTCCCAGTCGGGACACCTGAAATCGCCCAGTGTCTTGTAATTCTTTCTGGCACTGCCAAAGAACGGCCCTTTAAGATTTATTCTCTGTGAGATTGAGAATACCCACTCATTACCGCGCTGATAACTTACTGAACCGTTCATTCCCCAAGGTGTTTTTAAGACTATACCGGCGTTGTATTTGCTTGACGGTAATTTGTCGTCAGTGAGTATTCTTTGCCTGCCTGCCTTGTCATTTGCGTAATCAAGGGGGCTGTATTCAGCTTTGAAGGTGAGCCAGTTTGCTATATCCCATTCAATACCGCCGTATATTCCGTTTAACCTGTCAGTACCGTAACCTATTGTTGCCGCGAATTTCCCGACACGCCATGTTGCCGCGCCGTACCATGCTTTCATAAGCTCCGTACCCATTGCATCGACAACACCGAATGCTATTGACGGCATGATCCAGTTTTTCGGTGATTTGCTGTGCCATAATATGGCCTTAACGTCCATTGCTTTGTCAAGATAACGCCTGTGTACGCTCGTTTCAACACTTGTGAATGCTGAAAGGCGCGTGTTAATTTCAAGCCACGGAAGCCACGCAATATCTATAAAATAAAAAGCATAAGGAGATGCTTTTGTGTAACCGAAATGACCAATGCCGTCTTCAGGCATTTCAGCAGTCGGGTATTCCCACAGTCCCGTCAATCCTGTATTGCCAGTTGTTGAAGCGTAAGAACTTCCGCAAAAAATATTAAATGTCAAGATTAAAACGAGACATAATAAACCAAATCTGAGAATTACCCTCCGCAAAATAAATCGCTCCTAAAAAAAGATTTCGTTTATTTTACCAAATAAGAAGGCTTAATAACAGTTTATATAGACTTTATGATTTTTGAAACCTCGCACGGTTCACATGTTCGGGCTGTTTCTGTTCAATTTCACCTGCTGCGGTAAGTGCCATTCTTGTCATAATGGGTCCGACAAGCTCATAAACTAAGACACTGAATAATATTATGTTGCGTATCAAGGCTCCTATTTCCGCGCCTAAGGCCTGTGCGCTCACCACCATACCCAAAGCAACGCCGGCCTGCGGGAATAACGTAATGCCGAGATATTTTTTAACGTTTTCGCTGCAATTCATAACTGTTGAACTTAATGACGCGCCGAAATATTTTCCTGCACATCTAACGAGAATATAGACAAGTCCGATTAACATTACGGAAAAATCGCGCATTACTGAAAGTTCGAGCCTTGCGCCGGAAAGCACAAAGAATACGGCATAAAGCGGCGCGGACCATCTTTCGGATCTGTGCATAATATCCGCGCTGTATTCACACATGTTGCAGAAAACAGTACCAAGCGTCATACAGACAAGCAGAGATGAGAAGGCTATACGAAATTGACCGATATATATTTCATGAGATGAAAGAGATATTGTCATCATGACAAATGCTATAGTCATTGAAAGCCTGTTCGAGTTTGAAAAGAATAATTTTTCAAGCGCAGTTAATATATATCCCATTAACGAGCCGAGCAAAACCGAGCATAAAATCTCAATTACAGGATTTATTATAACTGAAATAAGATTTATTGCCCCGCCTATCATGGCCTGTGATATTCCGATTGAGACGGCAAATATTATAAGTCCGGCAGCATCGTCAAGCGCAACTATCGGCAGAAGTAAATCTGTTACGGGGCCTTTAGCCTTGAACTGACGGACAACCATTAACGTTGCAGCAGGAGCAGTAGCGGAAGCAATCGCACCAAGAGTTATTGCAGCCGGTAAAGGCAAAATTTCCGGGCCGAGTTTCATACTCAGCAATATAAGCGCAATATCAACAAGTACAGTAGCCGCAAGTGCCTGAAATATACCGATAAATAATGCTGATTTTCCCATTTCTTTAAGGCTTGACGCTCTGAACTCGCTGCCAATGTCAAACGCTATAAAACCTAAAGCAATATTTGAAAGTATGCCGACTCCGGCAAGTTCTGAAGGTGTCCTGAAGCCCAGCCCTAATTGTCCGAGCGCGTAAGGCCCTACAAGTACTCCGGCAATTAAAAACGCCGTAACATCAGGGAACATTATTCCCTTCCGTCCGACAGTATATTTGAATGCCCTTGTCATAATTAAACCCGCGAATAGTGCAAAAGCTGTTCTGAGAAGTAATGACATTATTAAAAATTTATGCCTCTTTCCATATTCTTTTATTTATATTTTTATAATAAATTACAAATACGGAATTATAGCACTATTAACATTTTATGAGCCTTATGAGCCGTCTTTATCTTCAATCAGGAATTTTATGGCTCTGTAAACTTCTCCTGATTTTTTATTTCCCCTGAAAAGTTTCTGAAGTGAGTTGTTTACTTCCGTTTTTGTTGCTGAGTTCGTGATTATCTCAGCGATTAAAGGGGCTGTAAGAATCTCGCCTGTAAGTGCTGAAACTTTATGAGTAAGTTCGCTTTCTGCTGAATATATTACGGTTCCGGCTATATCCGTAGTCATTGATATATCAATGTTATTGTCATGCCAGAACGGTATCAGGCAGGCGAAACCGTTATCCTTTGAAACTATGAAGT
Source organism: uncultured Synergistales bacterium (assembly GCA_905233565.1). GTDB lineage: Bacteria > Synergistota > Synergistia > Synergistales > Aminobacteriaceae > JAFUXM01. Next base: position 68,656 of record CAJOCL010000004.1, on the reverse strand, counting down.
ATTTGCAGTTCTTACCGCTGTTTATATTCTCGCCGACTATTTTTCCCAAGTATGAAGATAGCTGAAAGTCTAACGCGTTTTTCACTCCTACTTCGACATGATGATATGTTATTTCGGCTTTAGACTCCCTGAAATTCAGATTCATATCACATGATATTCTGTCGGCATTGCGGCTGTAGAAAATACAGACGGTGTTATCAGCATCAAGCCTGTGTATGCCGTTCAAACCTTCGGATTTTACGTTTTCATAGTCAACAAGATAATAATTTCTTTCGCTGTCCGTAACGTTCACCCTTTGCAATTCCTCCCTGTGTTCTTCCATTGAGGGAATATATATTTTGCAGCATGAACGCCCTGACTTCTTCGCTTCATAAAGCGCAATATCGCTCTCATGTATAAGCCTGTCAATTGATTTATCCGCGCCGTGTTTTTTCTGGGCAATTCCGGCACTGACTGACAATGCTTTCATTGTTTTAGTCCCTGCGTAATATTCAAGAAGTCCGGCCATGAATGAATTTACTTTTTGCATAACGTCGTCAGGCTCATGAACTCCAAGCAGAACTATCATAAATTCATCTCCGCCCATACGTGCGCAGAATCCGTCAGTAAATTCTCTCTGCATCATTTCAGCCGTAGCCGCCAAAGCCCTGTCCCCTGCCTGATGTCCGTATGTGTCGTTTACTTTCTTGAAGTTATCGAGATCAAAATATATACATGTTACGTTCTGTGCATTCTCATTTTTCATGATATATTCCTGAAGGTACCAGCGTGTTGCAAGCCCTGTCAGATAATCCTGACGCGCCATTTCTATAATTCTTTTTCGGTGTTCAATCTCTTCTGACGTGTTCTCAAGTTCACGGCTTATACGGTCAAGAAGTTTTTTGAAATAGAATTTTACGAGTGAAGGTGTAAGCGGCTCAGGCCATAGATCATAAATCATGCTGAGTGTTTCGCGGTCAATATCCGTATAATTTTTTGAACAAAGTATATATTTTGCGTTATCAAGAGTTTTTGACGGTATCTTTTTCAGGATAAATATATTCATTGCGTGAGGGTTTATGCGTGTTCCGGCCTCAAGCACGTTTATACTGTACGCCAATCCGGCAGGCGGCGTTATTGCGTTCATTATGTCAGCAAGATTCTTTCCTGTTATGTATATGTTTATAAGGTTCATAAGGTTCGTATTCATAATTATAATAATAAAGCTAATCCCGCAAAAATCAAATTCAACATGATTAACGGAATTATAGTAGCAAAATTCATAATCATCATTTTACACGCTGTCCCTGAAGGGAAAAGGCCGAAATAATAACCTGCATTCTGCCGTAATATTCTCGTTGCCGTTCCAAGTCCTGAGCCTAGAATTAACGCAAATACAGCCTGCGCCGTGTTCAGTTCGCCTGATGACATCGAGCCTCCTGCAAGTGCAAGGGCTGCCGAAACGTGGGATATTGACCCCGCCGAAACTGCCCAGCCTGACAATGGAATGAAAGTATCATGACCGCTGAAAAAATTCTTAAAGAAATCGTTTAATACCGGAACAAGCGAATAAGACAGCGCAAAAAATACCCATGCAACGGGCAGAGTCTTAAATATTTTTGAGGCAATCTTAAATGAATATCTAGGGAAATTAATTTCATGATGTTCATTTGTTGAAAGTTCATGATTTTCACGCCTCAGAAAAAATAATGCAATGAAAAATCTCGCAGTACTCCTGAAAATAAGTGATAAAGCGAAAAATATTCCGGCATTTCCGGCCATGCTCAAAGAAAGCAGGAATGTTGACGGCCAGCGCCTTAAATATGACGGGAAAGGAAGCATTAACACTGACCATATTGCAGAACGCTCAGTGATTTTGCCGTTTTCAAGGGCTGAGGATATTACTGCTGCCCCTGCACGTGATGAGGCTGTACTCAACGCTATTGCAAGACCTGTAACTGAAGGTATATTCATTCGTTCAAGAAAGGGAATTAAACGCTTCAGGAGAATATCAGGGAGTTTCAGGCTGATTATTATTTCGCCGAGAATAAGGCCGAGAATTATATCAACTGTGAGAGTTATTTCACCTTTTAAGAGACCGTTCATTTTCAGCTAATGCCATAAAAGTATAATTGATAAATATTCTTTGATGTCATTAATAGCCTCTTTGCCCTCGAAAATTTTTTCTTTGTCTTTAACTCCTGCAAAGTCAACACGTATAATCTTAGTGTAAGGGCCTGTTTCAGTTATTATTTTTTGAATGTCATTTATTGCTGTAGGCTTGTAGATTGCTGCCGTGTCCGAAATTTTTAATACTGCCGAGATTTTTTCAGTGTCTGCCGTGCCGGGTATAACGCTGAATATTTCGTCTGACATGACCATGAATCTTTTTGCGCAGGCAGAGGCGAGCGAATGTGCAGAAATTCCGGGAATAAATTCAAAATCAATATCAGGAATTAATTTTTTCATTGCTTCAATGAGATAAGCACCTGTTGAATAAAGCATTGAATCGCCGATTACGGGAAAGAATATATTTTCAGCGTTTTCAATCTCAGGCATTAAATCTTTAAGCTGTGAAAAAATAATTTTGTCCCGTTTTTCAGAATCCCTAATCATGGGAAATAATAGAGGCGTTAAAATTCTGTCGGGCATGTGATGAGCCATTATTGTTTCGGCCAATCCCTTTTCATTTTCATGTGAATGGGGAATTAATATAACCTGAGAATTTGCGGCACGTTCAAGAACATCAAGAGTAACAAGCTCAGGACTTCCCGGCCCTAATCCGGCAATTATTAATTTCTGTCTATTATGCTTAAAAATTCTCATGCAAGTTATAATATCATACGATAATCATATAAAGATTGCATTATTTTTAGAGGGGTGAAAAGATTAATGGTCGCAATTCTTGCATTTGTAGCTGCAACTATATTTATTATCGGCCTTTATCAATGGGCGCAGGGCGGTGCCAGTTTATGGAGAATATTCAGCATAAGACAGCAGGAAAAAGATTTAACCAGTGAAGAAAAGGCACGTGCAGAACGCGAAGTTAAAGAACTTGAACAGAGTGCGGACAGGAGCATATCGGCAAGTTTCAGGATTATTGCTGTCCTCGCCGTTCTTGTATGGCTGTTCTTGGGTGCTACTATAATATTTGAGATGCTCGGAATTAACTGGGTCAGTGCCATTGCAACACGCGCAAAAACTTACTGGTCCAATCCGGCTTTTGAAACTACTCACAGCACAATGAACAGAAATGAGGTACTCAGGAATATGGGCAATAACCTCAGACGTTAAAGATACTGAGATATTGAAATATTGATAATATTGATATTGAAAGGAGAGATTAATTCGAGGTGATTAAACTTATGGTTTTTGACCATGATATGACTATAGTAGACTCAAGCTATGCTATCATGGCCGGATTTAATTACGTTGCCGAACATGAGGGCCTCCCGCGTGTCTCTCATGAACTGACAATGAAATACATTGCCGCTCCGATACCGACATTCTGCGAAGGGCTTCTCGGCGAATACCGCCCTGAATGGGTAAAGTTATACCGTTCTCATATTGCCGAATATGAACGTAAGTTAATACGTCCTTTTGATGACACTGTATCGACTTTGACGAGTCTTCATGATATGGGGCTTAAACTCGCAGTATTATCTAACCGTGAACACCCCAGTACCGTACTTGAAAATACGGGGCTTGCAAAATATTTCGATGAGATTGTCGGGGCTATGGAACCTTACGGGCATTTGCCTTATAAACCGAATCCGGCCATGCTTAACGAGTTAATGAAGCACATGAACGTTAATTCAACTGAGACTGTCTACGTCGGAGATGCTGACTTGGACATAATAACGGCTATCGGCGCACACGTCAGGGGAATCGGGATAACTAAGGGCAATTTCACTCGTGAAGACTTTTCATGTCTTGGAGCATGGAAAACCATAGATGAACTTTCGGAACTCATAGGCATAGTTGAACAGGATGCGTCCAGCTGATATTTTTACGAATAACGCGAACATTGCCGGCCCTCTTTCTGCTTACGGCGAATATTCCGAAGATGTAGTTGTTACGCCTAAATTTCAGGCTCAGGGGCAAAGTTCAAAAAAATTAACCGTCCCCGTAAATCATTTGGGCGGAGAATCAAGCCCGTATCTTTTGCAGCATGCAAAAAACCCCGTAGGCTGGTACGCTTGGGGTGATGACGCTTTCAATGCAGCAAGGAACGAGGACAAACCGATATTTTTATCGATCGGCTATTCGTCGGATCACTGGTGCCACGTAATGGAACGCGAATGCTTCAGCGATGTTGAAGTTGCCGGCTTAATGAATGATACCTGCATCCCCGTAAAAGTTGACAGGGAGGAAAGACCCGACATTGATAATCTTTTCATGGAAATCTGCAGGCTTCAGAACGGAAGTGCAGGGTGGCCGCTGAACATTTTCATGACACCCGAAGGAAGGCCGTTTTTCTGTACCACATGGCTCCCGAAGAGAACAACCGGGCAGATGCCGGGAATTACTGATATTTTTCCGCGTGTTAAATGGCTCTGGTTAATGCAGAGGGATGATGTCGAACGTTCAGCCAATGAATTGTCATCAATGATACGTGAACGCCTCGAAGTCCTTTCAGGACACAAAAACAGAACCGGCGGACGCATAGGCAAATTCACGGCTTATGAGGCACTCAATGACATAAGAAAAATATTTGATGTCCGCTGGGGAGGTTTCGGGCCGTCTCCTAAATTCCCTGAACACGACAAATTATTATTTTTGCTCGAACAGGCAGGGGAAGACTCAGGCGCATCAAAACGCGACAGGTCAGACGCTCTCACTATGGTTGATATTACGCTCCGCCGAATGTGGCGTGGAGGTATTCACGACCATTTAGGCGGAGGATTCTCCCGTTATTCGGTCGATGAACAGTGGCTTGTTCCCCATTTTGAAAAGCTGCTCTGTGATCAGGCCATGTTGTTATTGGTTGTCTCAATGGCTCAGGAACTTGTCCAAAATTCATTTCACAGGCTTTTTGCTGAAGATATAATTTTCTGCGTAACTAAAGACTTCACCGACAACACATCATATTCTCAGGGATTCAGATCTGCTATTGACGGCGACACCCCAGAAGGCGAAGGGCGTTATTATCTATGGAACGAAAACGAGATAAAAAGCATTCTCCCCGAACGTGACGCGGGTTTATTCTGCGCTGCTTATGCCGTACTTCCGAGCGGTAATTTCGGCTCTGAACTTGCAGGCTCTCAAATGAGTTGGAATATTCTTTATGAGGCTTCAACAGTTACCGAACTTTCAAGGCGTTACGGGATTAAAGGCTCAGAAGTCGGACAGAGATTATACGAGTGCCGTAAATTATTGCTTGATGCCAGAGATAAACGCTATCCGTTAATGAGCGATAATAAAATCCTCATGAACTGGAACGGCTTAATGATAGGTGCGCTTGCCCGTGCCTCAGTGTCGTTTGAGCAGCCCGAATGGCGAGAGATTGCCGAACGTTCCGCGCTGTTCATTCAGAAAAATTTTCCCGGCAAAGACGGAAAATGGCGGAGGAAGTGGATTGACGGAAAGGCAGAAATTGACGCAATGGCCGAAGATTACGCCTATTTTCTTTGGGGAATAATTGAAATATACAAGGCCGCAAAGCATTTCAACGCGGGCGAAAAACAGTTAAGCGACTGGATAAAGACGGCTCAGACGCTTGCAGACATATTGATAGAAAAGTTCAGCGACGAAAAAGACGGCGGATTTTTCCAAACGGCCGGTGAAGATAATAATCTTTACGCAAGAATGAAATCATGCGAGGATATAAATTCATTCCCTTCACTGAATGCGCTTGCTGCCGTTGCGCTGAATGAACTTGCTTTTATAATTGAAGACAGGAAATATTCCGATTATGCGCGTAAAATTATAGGGTGCTTCTCGAATTATGCCCGTGAAAATCCTTTGAGGTGCCTGAGCATGATTACGGCCGATTTACTCTGGAAACAGTTCAAGCCGAAGAAAAAGCCTGAACCTGAACCCAAGCACGTGCCTACTGATGAGGAACTTAACATGGAAGAGCCGGAAGCTGCCGTTAATGAGGAATCAAAAGAAGACGGCGGAGAGGACAGAAAATCAGCAAGAGCCTCAAGACGTTCTGCACGTTCCGAACGCGGCGAAAGTTCGGGAACAGCGGCAAGGGCTGACAGGGCAGCAAGACGGGGTGCAAGAACTCACAGAGCTTCATCACGTGAGAAATGATATATATGTATTTTTATTTTATTGGGAGGTATTAAATTGTTTCATTATTTCAGGAAAACCGCTGTAGCTGTTGCGGTTATGTTACTTTCAGCAGGTTTTTGCTATGCTGACTACAAGGTTGATGACCTTCAGGGGCCCAGCGGTGTAAGTACCCAATGGGTGGTCATTAACGATGCTGCTGAAACTTTCGGCGCGTCTCACAGCGAGGCAATAAGAATCTCTGCTGACCTTTTGTCGACGGGCGATGCAGTTCTGAACGTTATCAGCGGAAATTCAGAAAACACCGTCAGCGACAGAAACCTTCAGACATTATTCCTTCTTTTGTCCGAAGGACAGGGAGAATTTGATATGGCCATGAGGTCACAGACTCTCGATTTTGACGTCAGTACCCCTAATCTCGGAATGAGTACTATTGTCAACGAGAATTTAACGCCTTACATCGACACAAAAAGCCCTGACCAGACCGGCGAAACTTCTGCAGAATGGAAAAAATATCATTTCCGTGTTGCTAGGCAGAACGACAGGAACAAATACGACACCGTTATACAGTCGTTCTATTTCCAGCAGAATCCAGATGTCGCGCCCTCTCAGGGAATACCCAGACCTATGATCATTTCAAACGTATATTCAGGAACGGCGGCTGACGGGACAAGCCCTCTTGTAGTGAGAATGACGCTGCGCGATTCATCGACTGCTGACGGAAATATCATCGCTTATGACCGCAGCACTTGGGCAATGACGCAGAATAAAAATGTCGGTAATAATCAATGGGTATTTATCCCTGTTGACGATTTGAACACTGACAACACAAGGATTGAATATTACCTGACTACTGAAATTGCAAACAATACGGCTTACAGATATGCTGCGCGTTATCCTGACAGTACGGGCGGAACAGTTTCCCCAAATTCATGGAAGTTTGACATATTCAGGCCGCAGGGAACAACGAATATTCCGCGTGAAATCTTTCTTAACGACGGGAGCAACATCGCGCCCGGCCTCACAACAGTATATAACAGGCGTTTCAATATTAACGAACAGAACAAAGCGCCTCTTCACATCTTCCCGATAGATACGCCCGACATAGGAGATTATGATCTTGTTCTGAATCATAAAATACTGTTCGGAAAAAGGCTCGGCGAGACATACAAATATCCGGCTCAGGAAGGAAGATTCAATCTCTTTGAGGTTACGGCGTTTCAGCCGAGAGTAGCAAGTACGACATTTTACGAAGATGTTGCGAGAATAACGAACTCTTCAGGCACTGTTGAAGTTCCGACAACTTCAATATTCTCTGCAAGCTCGATACGGCGTGAGGTAATTGCTGATGACGTTCTGCAGTATTTCACGATAAACCAGAATATACCTTCAAGCGTCAGAGGCTCAACAAGTGAAGGGATTCTCCCGCTGCACATAACATTCAACATCCCAGTGACGCTGATTAATGACAGCCTCTGGTGGAATGAAATGCTGCAGATATGGCGGAACACGGGGCGTATTGAGGACATGTTCGCAAACAAATATGACCTTTATCTCAGGGCAGGAGAGAATAACGTCTGGAATTTGACTCAGGAACTCAGGGACAAGGGACACTACAACGATCTTATTAAAGTTTTCTTTGACGAGAACAGGGGCAGGCTTACGCAGGACAACTACACGGGCGTTCTGACTGTCAGCTTAATCGTTATGCTCATGGACGGGACAAGGGACGGCCTTAGACCGGAGTTAAGCATAGTTTCTGACAACTCAGTATCACAGGAAAATAATTATATTGTTGTCAGGGACGGAGACGCGGATAATATTTGGAATATGACGTTCTTTATTGCCCCTTCAGGCTGGCAGAACAACCCGAACAGGAATACAAACAACAACACAGAAAACAACAGTAACAGCGGTGTACGTTCAGGAGGTTCAGGCGGGGGCGGATGCAATTACGCTCTGGGTATATTTGCGTTTATTCCTGCGTTAATGTTTTTCTGCAGGAAAAAATTCACCCTTCTTGCTGTCCTGATAATCGCTCTCAGTTTCCCGGCAGCGTCATTCAGTGCTGACAGTTCGACAACTCTTTATGTTACTGGGACTGACTTTATCGCTTCACCTGACGTAACGAAAGAATATGAACCCGCAGTCAAAAGCGGTGATGAGGTTGTTACCCCTGAAGTAAAAGGCGAAGTAACTTTTCAGGCACCGGCAAGGGAAAAATATACTTTTTCAACCGTAACAAATGCCCTTGAGTTTGCAAAAAATCCGCAGGTTTATATAGGTACTCAGGGCGTTAATACAGCAAGTTATGATATCGTTTATGATTCAGTGCTTCAGGCTACAATAAGCAGCGTTACGATAACCGTAGAGACCGGCGAAATAACAAGTACGGTTGATTTCACTTCATATTCGGCAATCAATGACATAACGATAACCGCATCTCCAAGAACTTTAACGGCTCCTTCACGCTCAAGGCACTTCATAGCAGGCGGAACATCAAACGTAACTTTCAGCAATATAACATTCTCCGGCTCAAACTCAGGCGGAGGCGTTGATGTTGACGGCGGAACTGTTATTTTCAACAACTGCACATTCAGCAGATGTACGACAACTGACAGCGGGGGAGCAATACTCGTTACAGGCGGTACGGCAGAAGTCAACACTTGCATATTCAACAACTGCACGGCCTCGAGCAACGGCGGAGGAATCGCACTCACAGGCGGTTCAGCAACGATTACCGGCTCAACGTTCAGCGGAAATTCTGCAACTTCAAACGGCGGTGCTTTGTCGCTCTCATCAGGCAGCAGCGTATCTCTGACAAATACAACCTTCTTTGACAACAATGCAAACAGGGGCGGTGCAATTTACGCAGCTTCAGGCCTGACGATAGGCGCAGGAGTAGTATTCAACAACATAAGCCGCTCTTCACCGAACATAGCAACACAGGGCGGAGCTGTCTACATGAACGGCGGTACTACAACAGTATCCGGCTCAAACGTGGAATTTACGGAGAATGAAGCGGATTACGGCGGAGCTTTTTACGTGAACGGAGGCACTCTCAGAATAAGCGGCTCTGATGTTGCCTTTACCGGGAACGTCGTATCAAATGACGGCGGAGCGTTCTATGTAGCGTCTAATGCAAGGCTCAGCATAACCGGCGAAAATCCTTCAATAACCCGCAACGTTGCAACGGACGGCAACGGAGGCGCAATTTACGCGGCTTCAAGCGCAACAGTAACCGTGAACACTTCAGCGACAATATCTGAGAACGAGGCATCAGCAGGTTACGGCGGTGCAATTTACATGGCCGGAGGAAGTACGGTAAATCTTACGGGTGCTTTGACATTCAGCGGAAATACGGCAGATTACGGCGGTGCAATTTATATCGCTCAGGCAAGAAGGGCAGCAGCCCTCAACATAACCGGGACTTCTTACGATGTTACGTTCTCAACTAACAGCGCGAACCGTTCAGGCGGTGCAATTTATGCCGCAGCTGATGCAGTTATGGATTTTGAACCTGAAGTTACGTTTTCAGGGAACACGGCAGTAAACGGAAACGGCGGAGCTTTCTGGGTTGCCGATGCCGTACAGCTTCCTGAAAGTACGATTTATTTTGAGGGCAACAGCGCGGGCAATACGTCAACGGTCTCAAATCCTACCGCTGAAGACTGGCCGGCAGAAGGAAACGGAGGAGCAATTTACGCGGAGGCATCATCAAGCGCGATTATAGGCTCAACACGCGATTATCTTTTCACAACAAAAAATTCTGCAAAATATCACGGCGGTGCAATTTGTACCTATTCGGGCGATATTACGATTGATGGCTACACGGGTACAAGAAGCATAACTGTAAGGAATGAGGCGGAATTAGGCGGAGGATTCGCAGCGTCTTATTCAGGAACTATAACCGTCAATAACTCGTCAATAATGAATCAGTACGCGACTAAAGGCTCAGGCGGTGTAATATGGGCTAGAAATGTAGTTGTAACAAGTTCTGATTTCGGCTCTGAAAGCCTGCCCAACGTAAGTCAGGGAAGCAGCAGCGCACATCACGGAGGCGGTGCAATATATACGGCCTCTAACGGTTCATTATCGTTAAACAATGCGACATTCTCTTACAATCAGGCATCAGGCGGTGACGGCGGTGCTGTATGTGTATATCTTAACAGCACTGCAACCCTGAATAATTCAACGTTCGCTAATAACACGGCTTATCAGGGCGGAGGTTCCATCTATGCTGACACTGCAACAGTAACGATAAGAAATTCACACTTCCATGACAACCTCGCAACAAACGGGAACGGCGGCTCAGTCAACTTTCATAACAACTGCACGACAACAATATCAGGCTCAACGTTCAACAACAACACAAGCACATATCTTGACGGCGGAGCGGTTTACGCACAGGGAACTATTGATATAAGCAGCTGTTACTTCACTGAAAACGTTTCATTCAGAAGCGGGGGAGCCGTGTATTATGACCAGTCACAGAGCAGCAGCAACAATTCATCACTGACTATGACAAATTCAATGCTCAGATACAACGGCACTCACGGCGGAAACAGCGGAGGCAACGGCGGAGGAATGTACGCGGCTGCCGTAAGGGTAACGATAAGGGCTTGTACGTTCTCGGAAAACTACCTTAATCTTTCCGGAAATTCAGGAGAGGGCGGAGCTGTGTACATCAACACGGCTTCATACCAGACGGGGCCGAACAGGATCGAAAACTGCACGTTCTATAACAATTCCCTTAATGACGGAATATCCCCGAGTGATGACGGTCAGGAAGTTTCAGGCGGAGGAGCTTTGAGCCTTCACAGCGAGAGTTCGACACAGGTAGTAAGCTGCACTTTCAGTGAAAACGGCTCGCAGTACAAGGGCGGAGCTATCTACGTAGCTGAAGGGAACATGACGATTTCGGGAACCATAGTTGTCGGCAACACAAGAATGGGAGTTTATGACATATGGTCGGACGGCGATATATCATCAGGCGGATATAACAGAATCGGCGTTTACGGAACGGGAAGCGGAGTTACTGACTTTTACTCGGAGGCAAGGAATGACACGGACAGAACTTCATACCCTTCAAAGGGCTGGTCAAAATCAACATTCTTTGGAAGCAATGAATTGGCAGTTAATGCGCGTACGGATATCGGCGATACGATACCCCCGTATATAGGCAGTGAACGCGCAGGACGTGTCAGGCTTTTAACGCTTATGCTCAGTGAAGATGCAAAACTGCCGTTGGCTGACAGGGCAACGAATATTATTCCTTATTCGAGGCGTACGAGTTTCCCGAACGTTGACGAACGCGGGGTGAGCCGTGTTTCGGGCGGTGAGGGCGTAAATCTTGACATCGGCGCGGTATTCTTTGACGGAACGAGATATTCACCTTCCCCGTCTCCCGTAGCGTCGTACTCGATTTCAAGAATCGAAATAAGCGGAGTACCTAATAATCTGAGACGCGTGGGACAGACGGCCAGCCTCATTGCAACAATTTATTACACAAACGGCCGTCCTGCACTCGGAGGATCGGGAACTGACGAAGAGCCGGTAAAATGGTCAAGCGATAAGCCCAATATAATCCGCATAAACGAGGATACGGGCGACATTACGGTATTGAATTACACGCCGGGAAACACCTACGTTACAATAACCGTAACAACCCAGCGCACAGACTCGTCAGGCAATCAGGTATCAGCAAGCCGGCCGATAAGGGTAACTGAGTACACATACAGTTATCTCAACACATCGCCATCAATACTTAATTATCTTAACGGCTATGTTGAACAGATTGCAGAGTATGACATATCTTTAATGCTTGCCGATGCTAGCTCAACGGCTGTAAATTCGTCATCATTCCAGAACCGTTTTTCGAGCGTCTGGACAGGGGCAACAGCCTCACAGGTTACGGATATTTCAAATGCTTCTTTGGCATTTAACACTCAGACGGCCTACACGAACACTGAGGGGCTGAAGGCTTCAAAGAATGCAGGAGTAAACATAAACTTCAGGGGCAGGAACAACGGAGATTTATTCCCGCTGGTATACTCTTGGACGTTCTCAGGTTCAGAGCTTGAGGAGATTTTAGGCTACAACCTGGCAAAGCAGGCAATCACAGACGATCTTGCAAATCAGATATTTTCAACAATGCGCATTGATTTTCAGGGTGCAACGTCATCGCGTCCCGTCATATCTTCAGGGGCTGTTTCGGCGACCGATACAAATTCAGGCGGTGTAACTGCAGCTTCTGCAAGGTCAGCAGGAGTATTGACACTGAGCACGGCTGACGGCGGAAAGGGTCTGAAAGTTGAAATGACCGCTTACTTGGGCAACCTGACAGTTTCAGGGAACAATGACGGTTCACAGCTTATTCAGGGTACGGGCTCAAGCCTTCTTGTTGTTCCTGACGGTTCAGGGACTGACGGGGCAATCTACGGAACCATGTGGCTTGCCAACAAGCAGGGTGCCGCGAATAACGACAGCAGCAATAACAGCACGAACAACAACAGTAACGGCGGAACAACAAGCACTAAGGGTTCAGGAGGCGGCGGAGGCTGCAACGGTCTCGGGCTGATACTTCCTGCAATGGCTCTTGCATTCGTAATTAAGCGCAGGTAACAAAGACATCTGCAAAAAATCTCCCTTGTTGCAAAGCAGGGGAGAATTTTTTTTACGCACATACTTGCAAAATATAAACTAAAGGTTAAAATTAGTCAGTAATAAATCGAGAAGGGAGATTAAATTTTAATTATGCAATATAAAGACTATTATAAAATTTTAGGCGTATCGCGTGATGCAAAGACTGACGATATACGGAAAGCCTATAGAAAATTAGCGAAACAGTATCACCCTGATGTGAACAAAGATGCAGGGGCTGAGGAAAAATACAAAGAAATAAACGAGGCTTATGAAGTCTTAAAAGATCCTGACAAAAGACAGAAATATGACACGCTCGGAATGAACTGGCAGGCCGGGCAGGATTTCACCCCTCCTCCGGGATGGCAGCATGTCGAATTTGGCGGAAACATGGGCGACATGGGAGGGGGATTCAGCGATTTCTTTCAGACATTATTCGGCGGAGGAGGCTCGGCGAGGGGCTTCGGAGGCTTCGGGGATTTATTCGGGGGCGGTTCGTCAGGACAGTATCATCACCCTATGAGGCAGGACAGCGAGGCAGATTTAACGCTTAAACTTGAAGAAGCTGTTAAGGGCGGAACTTATAATCTCAGAATCGGGACGCGTTCCCTGAAAGTTAATATCCCAAAGGGCATAACTGAAGGAACGAAATTAACGCTTCACGGAAAATCTGAAGGCGGCGGAGACCTGCATTTAACCATACATATTGAGCCTCATAAAATATACGAAATTAACGGCCATGATCTGACGCGTGAAATAAAAGTCCCCGTTTATGATGCTGTTCTCGGAAAAGATTTAGAGGTTGAAACTTTGACGGGTCAGGTAACTTTGAAGATGCCTCCCGGTATTCAAGACGGCCAGAAATTAAGGCTGAGAGGCAAGGGGATGCCGAAAAGAGACGGCACTAACGGCGATTTGTTCGTCAGGGTAAAAGTCGAAATCCCAAGACACATAAACTCAAAACAAAAAGAATTATGGGAAGAGCTTTCAAGACTTTCATAAACAGTCTATAATTTCATTAATTCCTTAATTCCTTGCGGAGGTGAAATTCTAAAATTATGCAGTCTAAAATATTCAACGTCCCTAACACATTGAGCCTTATACGCGTATTTCTTGCGCCTCTTGTGCTTCTCTTTCTGTCGCTGAGAATTGACAAGCCCATAGCATCGTTTTTGCCTGAAGTGAGCTGGGGTGATGCGATCGCTGCTGCAGTGTTCATAATCGCTTCACTTACAGATGCTTTTGACGGCTATATTGCACGGCGTTATAAACTTGTTACTACACTTGGAAAATTCATCGACCCTCTTGCCGATAAAGTTCTCGTAATAGCGGCCATGCTTGCATTAATCGAGCTGGGTCGTCTTCCTGCATGGATAGTGATGGTCATAATAACCCGTGAATTTATCGTTACGGGGTTGAGGCTTGTTGCTGCTGCCGAAGGTGTCGTCATAGCGGCTTCAAAAGGCGGAAAGCTGAAGACCGTATGTCAGATAATAGCGTTAATAATGTTAATCCTGAAAATTCCGGGCGGAATGACACTCATGTGGCTGGCAATGATATTAACAGTCTGGTCGGGAATGGATTACATGATTAAAGGCAGCAAATTAATAACAGGCTGAAAATATTTAACTTTTTCCCTCTTGAAAAAATCAAGGGGGAATTTTTTTTGAAATAAGCTCCTTTCTGATACAATAATTACACTCAAATAATAATAATAATAATTTTTTTCAATGAAGGGAGCAAATCTTTAATGGATTTCAAGGAACTTGCCGGGTTAATTCTCAGGCATGTAGGCGGAAAGACAAACGTAAAAAGCGTAGTACACTGCGCAACACGTCTGAGATTTACGCTCAAGGACGAAAAACAGGCAGATACTGACGCGCTGAAAAAAACAAAAGGCGTTCTCTCGGTCGTCAACGCAGGAGGACAATATCAAATCGTCATCGGCCCTGATGTTCCGCAGGTCTATCAGGAAGTTTTATCGCTTGGAGGCTTTGAAGCCGCAGCTCCTGTTGACGATCCACAGGCTGAAGCAGCGGATAACCGTTCAAAACTCAGCAAAATTCTTGAAAGCATAGCAAGCATATTCCAGCCTATAATACCGGCAATAACAGGCGCAGGACTTCTGAAAGCCATTATGGCTCTGTGTTCCTCAACCGGAATATTAAAAAGCGGTACTCAGACTTACATAATATTAAATGCTATGGCAGATGCTGCGTTCTACTTCATGCCCGTTTTGCTCGCTGCCTCCTGTGCCCGTAAGTTCAAGTGCAATCAGGGCAACGCTATGGCTCTTGCAGGTATTCTCGTTTATCCTGCGTTCATTCAGCTTTTAGGCGGTAAAGATGCCGTAACGTTCTTGGGATTTCTGCCGATAACTAAGGCCGTTTACGTCTCGTCAGTAATTCCGATAATACTCGGCGTTTGGTTCATGTCATATGTTGAAAGATATGTTCAAAAAGTTTCGCCCAGAGCAATAAAATTCTTTTCAGTTCCGTTAATCAGCCTTCTTGTCGGCGGAACTGTAACTATAACGGTTCTAGGCCCTATAGGCTCATGGGTATCAGGGTTAATAAATTCGCTGTTCACGTGGATGAATGCGTCAATCCCGTGGCTTGTTCCTACGGTTGTCGGTATATTCTCGCCGCTTCTCGTAATGACCGGGACGCACTACGGATTAATACCAATCGGGACGAATAATCTTGCTACGGTTAAATGGGACTCCGTAGTAATCGGAATGCTTCCGTCAAACGTTGCTCAGGGTGCTGCCGGACTTGCAATAGCCCTGCGCTCAAAGAATCCTGAAACTAAACAGCAGGCATCATCGGCAGGATTGACGGCAGTTCTTGGAATTACTGAGCCGGTACTGTACGGCGTGAACATGAGATTTACATTTCCCCTTTATGCAGCAATGATAGGCGGAGGGCTTGGAGGTCTTTACTTGGGCTTGACAAGGGTAGTCAGATTTGCGGGCGGTTCACCGGGACTTTTGGTACTTCCTGCGTATATTCCTCCTGCTGAAGCTGCGGAACTCGGCTACACCATGACAAACCTTGTCAATGCGATAATCGGCGGTGTAGTGATTGCTTTTGTAGGATCGTGGGTAGCCTGTAACGTACTTTATGATATATGGCTGAAAAAAGGAAAAATACCGCCCGAAGAGACGGGAAAAATTCAGGCTGTTCCAGAAATGCCCGATGATGCTCTCGTTGCGGTTGCAAACGGAAAATTTATCGGCCCTGAGGACATGAAAGACGAAATGTTTTCACAGCAGGCAATGGGGCAGACCGTCGCTGTCGAACCTTCAGACGGAACTATCTCGGCACCTGCAAACGGAATACTTGAAATGATATTCGAGACCGGCCACGCTTTCGGAATGAGAATGGCTGACGGTACGGGGCTGCTTGTTCATATCGGCGTTGACACCGTAAATCTTAAAGGCGAGGGCTTCACCGTTCTCAAAAAACAGGGCGATATAGTCAAAGCCGGTGAGCCGGTAATACGCGTAGATCTTGAAGTCCTGAAAAAAGCAGGGTACTCATCACAGACAATGTTAGTGATAACTGAACCTGCAGACGAAAATAAACAGGCTGAGTTTACGGATTTCGGGAAAAACGTATTACGGGGCGAAAGATTAAACAAATAAAAGAAATTTTTACAGGGGGGTAAATAAAAAATCCCCCTGAATTTCTAATAACTTAATGGAGCTGATATAAATTTTACGTAAATACGGAGGCAGGGGAAATTGAATAACGTACTTGAATACAAAGGTTACTACACAGAAATAGAAATAGATTTTGAAAGCCATATATTACATGGCCGCTTAGAGGGCATCCGTGATTTTGTAAATTTTGAGAGTGAATCAATAGAGGGCATTATTAAAGAATTTCACAGTGCTGTTGATGATTATCTTTCATTCTGTGACGAGATGGGCAAATCAGCTGATATTCCTGATGAGCCTTTAAGCATGATTGAATATGCCTGAAAGCGGGTTAAACATGGCCGGAATATGGATTAAAAATCCCCCCGTAAATATTAACGGGAGGACTTGAAATCATCAACTATTCATTTTCCGTGTAATTATCTGAATCAGGATCGCTGTCAAAAATATCTAATATATCGTCTTCATTTTCTGCGGCGTTTTCTTTATCTGAAGGAGAATTAGACACAGCAGGATCATCATTTTCAGTGCTGATTATACCTGAGCCGCCCTCCGGAACATCTCCCATACCTTCAGTGACTTTAGCCATAATAGCCTTCATTATTTCGTCCTGTAACGCCTGATTTTCAGAAAGGAATTTTGCTACTGTCTCTTTGCCCTGCCCGAGAGTTTCGCCCTTATACGTGAGCCATGAGCCTTTTTTGCCTATTATTCCGACGTCAATAGCCATGTCAACAACGCTGACTCCAACGGGTATGCCCTTTCCGTAAATCAAACTTGCATGTGCAGTCCTGAAAGGGGGAGCAAGTTTATTTTTCACTACTTTCAGATATAGTTCATGGCCTATAGTAACATCGCTCTTTTCGAGTTTCTTTCCGCGCCTGACTTCAAGCCTTATTGACGCGTAGAACTTTAACGCCCTTCCGCCCGTCGTAGTCTCGTTCGGTCCGGGTGCGTATCCTGTCGAAATCATTGCGCGGAGCTGGTTAATGAATATAACGATACAGTTAGTCTTTGAGATTATTGATGCCAGTCTCCTCAGTGAATATGACATTAAGCGCGCCTGCAATCCTAATTGGCTTTCACCTATACGCCCGTCAATTTCAGCCTGCGGGGTCAATGCCGCAACCGAGTCAACTACAACAATATCAACAGCTCCGGTTCTTACCATTTGATCAAGAATATATAAACCCTGTTCGCCGCTGTCAGGCTGTGAAAGATAGAGACTGTCAAGATTAACTCCGAGCATTTTCGCCATTCTCGGGTCGAGTGCGTGTTCTGCGTCTATGAATGCCGCTATGCCTCCTGCTTTCTGGGCTTCGGCAACCGCACACAATGCGATAGTAGTTTTCCCCGAACCTTCAGGACCGAATATCTCAACTACGCGTCCTCTGGGATAACCGCCGATACCAAGTGCAACATCAAGAGGAAGTACACCGCTTGAAATTACTTCAATGTTCTTGTTCGCAACATCACCCATACGCATTATTGCCCCGTCACCGAACTTGCTGCAAATATCGCCGATTGCGTCTTCAAGTACCTGTTCACGGGTCGCCTGTCCTGATTTCTTAGCTGCCCTAGCCAGTTTAATCACTTCCTTAAATTTTCATGTTAAATTTTTCCCTGATAAGTATACAGCATTTTTCACACAGTCACGAAACAAACAATCCCGCAATGGCCGTAACTGACTTTATCGGCGACATCATAAGCGACCGCGTAACGCTGAGGCCGATTCTTTTTTCCGCGTTTAATATCGCAATAATATCCTCAGTAACAGTCATACTCAAATCGCCGTAGCCCGGACTGAATCTCGAAGTCATCCGCTCACCTTCATGCAGTCTCGGAACAATCTCGCTCTTTATGAACCTGTCAATATAATCATCAATTATGACGCTTGCACACGCATCAAGCGCGATCCCTTCAAGCATGTTCCTGTTCTGTGCAATAGTTATCTGTCTGTCAGTTTCATGCCCCAGAGTTGCGGCCAATAATATACATTCATTGCTTCTTGATGTTAATTTTTCCAGATTTTTGCTGCGGATATATGCCCCTTCAATTTCAAATCCGCCGTCAAAATGTAAAATCTTGAATCTTCCCCAGACACATCGCGGAGTTGCGTACCCTTCAAGCCTCCTGAAAGCCTCTGAAACCGTTTTTTCCAACTCTTCATTACGGCCCTCAGGAGGTACGCGCATGTAACGCAGGGCATCAGTTATTATTTTATCCGTCAGCTCGAACTGCATATCTCTTTGTATAGAGAACTGAGCGTATTCCGGCGTCTATTCTTCTGACTGTGTCAGCCTGATTCATTGTGTAAAGGTGAATGCCCTCAACACCTCTGGCAAGAAGGTCAATAATCTGCTCTGTTGCGTAGGCTATTCCCGCCTCTTTGACAGCCCCCTGATGATGTCCGTAAGCGTCAACAAAACGCCTTACACGCTCGGGGACTGACGCGCCGCACATCTCAACGACTTTGGGAATCTGTGCCGCTGCAGTTATCGGCATTATTCCGGCAATTATGGGCTGTGTTATTCCCATTGAACGTGCCCTTTCGCGCCAGTTACAAAAAATGTCGTTGTCAAAGAATAACTGTGAAATTAAGCCCTTAACGCCCAATTTGCATTTTTCCCTGAGATAATACAAGTCATCATCAACTGAATTTGCTTCCGGGTGCTTTTCAGGGTAACACGCCGCAAAAATGTCAAAATAATCTCCGTACTCTTCATGAATGAAAGATATTAATTCTGACGCGTGATGAAAATCTCCCAAGTCTGATTTGTCCTTCAGGTCGCCCCTTAGAGCGAGAATATTTCGGACTTTATTTGCTTTCAGACGGTCGAGAATTTCTTTCAGTTCAGCTTTTGTCGTTCCCACACAGGTTAAATGTGCAACGCCGTTTGTGTTATACCTGTTCTGAATGCCTGATGCAATTTCTACGGTATTATCGCGGCTCGTTCCTCCTGCTCCGTAAGTTACGCTGATTAAATCGGGGTTGAAACTGACGAGGCTGTCGATAACGCCGAAAGTTCCTTCTGTACTTTTATTCCCTTTGGGCGGGAAAATTTCAAAAGTGTAACTGGGTGCGAGTTTGTCGAAAAATCTGTCCATTTACTAATTTTCACACTCCTTATTTTTTGTGGCCGTCCTGCCTGTCTTCTTCCCAAGTTATGAACGAGTGATAATATTTTTCGTCATTATCATCAAGCCCGCGTGTAATTTCCGTAACGTGAATGTGTGAGGCTTTCACTTTTTCGAGGACGTAATCAACTGCGAGCATTGGTTCAGTGTGCGCACCGCAAGTGTAAATATCAAGAGCCATATAATTAACTTCCGGCCATGTATGAACTGACAAATGCGACTCGCTGATCACAACTACACCGCTTACGCCGTTTGGGGGGAATTTGTTGAACGATACCGACCAGACCTGCGCATGGGCACGGTTAGCGGCCTCAACAAGAATATCCTGAAGTCTTGCAACGTTCGTGATAGTATTATCACAGCCTGAAACCTCAACGATATAGTGAACACCTTTAGGGGACAATTTAGAATCTCAGCCTCCCGAAAAATGATTTATTTTTTAATATACATGAAATTTTATCACAAGCGTAAATCATTTTTTGTTTCCGTTCAAAATTAACGTATAATAATAAAAATTTCTCACATATTAATTTACGGAGCTGATTTACTTTGCGCATCGTTAATACTCAGTTAGTACTTGGCCTCTCAATATGGATTTTAGGATTTGCCTTTATGGTTATGGGCTGGCTTGTCGGCGAGCTGTCGGAAAAATGGGGCAAAATACCCGCCAAAATCCTCTACAAAACGGGCGTTGTAATAGTCGCCGTCCCTGTAATACTGCTGCTCTGGAAAATTTCAGCCGCTTTATATGTGAACCGTTTCCAAATTTCGACATACATAAATAACGCTTTCCAGTTCATACAGGACGCAATGAAAGTATTATAGTCATGTCAGGTTACATTCTGGCTAACTTGATCGGCCTCATTGCCGCCGCGTTTATGCTTTATTTCCCTTACACGTGGTGCAGATGGAAAAATGAAAAAGAGGAAGATTACGGCCTCAAATGGTTTTTGACGAAAAAGGCAAAAACTGAGGTCATTATCTCCCTTGCCTTTACTTTAATTCCATTGACAATAATAGTCATGTACATGCCGCGTTCATGGGGAGGAGGAATAAAAACACCGTCATTCTGGGACACGTTGAACATACTCGGGGGCGGAGTGGCAGCAGCATTCATTGAGGAAACATTTTTCAGGGGATGGCTTCAGACTTTGACCGTAAGAAAGTTCGGGGTTTATACGGGGATTGTAATTTCAACAATGTTATTTGCCTCGATACACTTAATCGCAAATCCGAGTCCTTTCAGATTAGCGACGTTTTTTCCCGGCCTTGTAATGGCAGCTTTGAAACAAAGGAACGGTTCCGTAATGCCGTCAATAATATATCATGCTGTCTGCAACGTCTGGGCTGTATGGTTCTCACCGCTTCCGGGAGTGTAAATATAAAATGAAAAAACTATTAATCATAATAATATTATTGCTGAACGTATCAATATCAAAATCAAATGCTGAAAATTTAATCGAGCTTCGTATACCGTGCGAAACGGGCGGAGAAGTCAAAGCAGTTATGCCGGACGGAGAAGTTACAAAACTCGGAACCGTAAGCATGACTCCTTCAAAAACAAACTGGCCGGCTTACACGGCGAGCAAATGGGCTTCACCTTCGACAGTATGCGCAACGGCAGTAAACGCAATTCACATTTTGATACGCGTTGAGAACGGCAGGGGAAGAATAATCAGCTTTGTACCGATGATTACGACGGCACCCGCAGCAGGTCAGGGGGCATTTTTCGGCCTGAACATGAAGGCAGGAACGGGAATATTCGGAGCCTTTGCACCTTTTACGGGATCTCCCGTAACTGTTGAACATGAAGGAATTGAAAAGCCCGTTGAAGATACTCCGGTTGAGGGCGATACGCTGATAATAAGAACGAAACTTCCCGAAAATCCAGAAATTTACATGGCCGATATTGAGAACAGACCAGCAGGGCGCGTGATTGCTTACGGGAAAGACGGGAAAAAGGTAATCGCCCGCGTAATTCATCCCGTTAAAGGCGTAGGGAGGTTCGGAGGGAGTATTTACCAGAACAGGGGGAGAATAAGGGCATCACACTCAGGCGTAATTGATGCCGCAACTGCTCCGCGTGATTTTCTCGGAGGGATTCAGATTATGCCGCTGAAACACGCCTTAACTTCGCCTGAAATGCTGAACGCTTGGAAATTAACGCAATGGCTTATCATTGCACCGCTGCCCGGAATGCCTGACCTTGAGGGGACACCGCCGTTATTCAAGAGTGCTTTTGTTCCCGGCGCACAATTAGATGACAAACTGCCCGATATATTCAGCCATTACGGGAGAAGGCCGCTTGTTATATGCCGCAGGGACGGGGGTAATTGGGAAATGCTGCCGGAAGTTTCAGGAAAGGTTGACGACGGCTTAAAAGATGTTACTCACTTGAGGCTGTATTTTCCTGCTTGGAATTTAGCGAGATAGTTTTTTCAGCGAGTTCACGGACAAGGGCGCGCAGCTCTTCAGGCCTTATTACTTTTATGTACGGTGAACATGATAATATCCACCTTGCAGCCTCTTCAAGATCCGGGACACAGGCGTAAAGTTCTGCCGTATCGTCATCAATTCTTGAAATTCGCTGAGTTGGGTGCCTTTTCATTTCGCTTATCATTGATGCCATAGGTTCGCGGACTTCGAGATTTATATCATATTTTAACTGACCGCCTTTTACGTACCATGAAGATTCCCTGAAAACTTCGGGGTTATAATCTTCAGGAGGAGGCAGAAATTCATCATCTTCTGAAATTTTTATCTTCTTTATTCTTGAAAGTTTGAACATCAGAATTTTGTCATCGATTCCCTTTTCGCCCGCCGTCATGTACCATGAATGAGCCTTGAAAAAAATATCATACGGCGAAACTTTATGAGTTTTTTTCTGTCTGTCCTTATAAGGCGAAACGTAATCAATTTCAATGACTTCACGGTCGTGTATTGCCTCAATGACCGTCTCAAAGACCCACGATTTTATCCCTGAAACCGGGTACTGCAATGTTGTTAAAGCTGCGAGCCATTCGCCCATTGTAACGAATGAATCGGGAACAAGCTCGGCGATTTTGTGCCACAATTTTTTGCAGTGTTTCTTGAAATCGGGTACGAAATGGCTTGCCATTCCAAGACCTATGCTCAGCGCGCTTATGTCATCAATATTTAAGCTGAGTGACAAAAGGAACTCGCCTTCATAAGTCATGCAGTAACGATTCGGGAAACTTCTTTTATACGTAATTTCAGCTTTGTATTCGTCCTTTAACAGTCTTATATCGTCCTGAAGTGCGCGCCTGCTTGAATATTCGCAGTGATTCAGAATGTCTGGAACTTCCGCGCCTTTTTCGCCTTTTTTGCGGAGGTAGGAAGCGAGTTTCAGGAGCCGCCTTATTCTTATTGAAGATATATCGTGTCCCATTTTCAGCTTAAAAGATAAGTTATTATGTCGAGAACGTGATTAACCTGTGATGAGTCCTTAACGCCCGTTTTGCACCAGACGGCGAAATGTTCGCAGTTGTTGAGGGCAAGATTATAACCGCCCTGTCCTAATTTGCTGCGGGCGCGTGCAACTGTCTCATCACCTGAATATAAATGATAATCTTTAAGCCTTACTGATTTTATTATCTGCCATAACTCAAAGAGACCGCCTTTTTTGTTGTTCGGCAAATAAGAGGGGTGCAAATTATTGGGATTTTCAGGGAACGGGCATACATTGAAATTTTTTGAGCCGTTCAAAAACTCATCGAGAGATGTCTCGCGGACAATGCCGTTAAAATCGTCTGGGCCTGTTGCTCCCGTGTAATGAATAACGTGATTGAGATCCGCAGCGTATACGCCGTAATGAGAATATAGACCGCGATTTACACGCAGGACATCGCCGTTTTG
This sequence comes from uncultured Synergistales bacterium, assembly GCA_905233565.1. Lineage (GTDB taxonomy): Bacteria > Synergistota > Synergistia > Synergistales > Aminobacteriaceae > JAFUXM01. The sequence goes on along the minus strand of CAJOCL010000004.1, from coordinate 45,120 downwards.
AGGCTTTATCTTATGATTATTTTTGTGATTGTTATTGGCTGCCCCTGCTGCGAGGAGTAGAGGCAGTAATATGTTATTTTTCATTATTCTAAGCAGGGCTCAAGTCCTGCAGCACCGCTTGTAACGCTCTTATCACCGCTCAAAGCCGCTGCAACGAGACCGGCAGCAGCCCCTACAGCAAAAGCCGCAGCCTTGCTCAATCCGATAACAGCCATTGCAGGAGCAAGGAAGCTGTTTTCATTATGTCCCGTAACTGACGGGGTAACGTATTCTTTCATGATATTAATCCTCCTGTTTTGATTTTGATATTTTCAGACGTATTAACTTTTTCCATTGCATGTCGCGTATGAAGTTTACTACATCGCTTTCGAGTTTTCCGCGTTCAACGTTATATTCGGAAAAAATTTTATTGCAGACATCTTCAACAGTTTTATGACCGTCAATAATATTCCACATTTCCCCTGCTATTTCGTTGAGATAATATATTTCGCAGTTACGGTTTGAGGCTATCAAAAATTCACCGTTTTTTCTTACTTTCAAAGCGTTATGAACGGGAATATAATTCATCATCATGTTAAAAGCAATATTCATTTATTCACTCCTCGAAAACAGCATCAATAACCGGGAGGCTCTCAACAGATGTTACGTTGCCTTCAAGTGCATTTGTAACGGCGTTTACTGCTGACGTTGCAAGTCTGGCTGCGGCATATCCCCCAATAAGTGCCAGACCTATTGCGGGGAAAGCCCTTCCCCTGTCTCCCGTGCTGTTAATGACCTCAGGCTTTTTATATTCTTTCATACCAGTACGTTCCTCCTATAATCTCACGTCAGAATCAAAATAATTTTTCAGACCGTGATTAATTTCGTCTTCATTCTCCCATGAGTTAATGTATTCTAACACTTCCGATCTTTTCCAAGCGTCATGAGCCTTTGAGTTCCAGACTTCATAAAAATCATTATCAATAACATTCCCGATAACGAACGGAGCAACGCAGTCAAGCCTTATATCACCGTTCGGCCTTATAATTGCGCCGCTGGTCGGGGTATTCATTCCGCGCATGAGCTGTATTTTTGTTCCCGAACTTCTCTGAACTGACATCCGCCCCGAATATTTCTGAACATTCAATGTTATTAACTCGTTGAGAATATTGCGCTGTTCACGGTTCATTAAAATTTCAGGGTTAAGCCAGCTTCTTCCGCTCGGCATTACTTCACCGAGAATTATCCCTGATGCTCCAAGTTCATAAGCAAGTGAACACATTGAATCAACCTCGTTAAGATTTTCGGGCGTTACAGTATGTGCAACTGTTACGGGTATTCCGTTGTTCGTGAGCATGAATACGGCTTTAACTGCCGCGTCCCAGCTTCCCTGCCTCTGCCTGAAAGTGTCATGACGTTCACTTGTTACGCCGTCGATTGAGACCTGAAACCATTTGTAACGGTATTTCGTGAAACGCTTTGCCTTTTCGCTTGTCATTAAAAGACCGTTTGAGATTACCAGAAAGGCCGTGCCGTCATCGTGCAGAATATCCATAATTTCAAATAAATTATCACCCAGCAGCAGCGGTTCACCGCCTGAAATAATGCACTGAAATATCCCGCCGTGACTGACGATATAGCGCGAAAAATCTTTCCATTTTTCAGGGGTCATAGGGTCAGGCTTTGAATTATTTTCCCCTGAAACGTTATAACAGTGTTTGCAGTGAACGTTACAGTGTGAAGTCAATTCAAACTGCAATGTCAGCGGCATAGTAAACCTGTCGGGGTAAAGGTAACTTTCTATGAGCATTTTAATGTGTTTTGCCTCATCTTCAGCGGTCTTTTTGTCTTTGAGGAAATTAATTTTAACCCAATCCTTCAAAATCATCATTCCTTATCTTTTCACAGAAAACATTCAAAAAATTTTCAAACTCTTCACGCGTCATACTGTCCTTTAAGCATTCGTCATAATACTTTGAGTGATTGCAGATTATCGGACGGGAGCCGTAGATTTTGCATAGCCTTGACTCCCTGTCGAAATATCTGCATGTCCCGTCGCCGCTGTCGAGTGCGAGGCGTATTTCGCTGTCTTCCGGGAAAAACCTGAAGAGTGTACAGCATTTTCCGCACTTTCTGCACTCAAACATTAATCAAGCTCGTCTGAAGTTCCTGCGCCGAAAATCCTGTCAATCGCCTCACGGGCCTGACGCTTTACCTTTTCATCAACATACATCTGAGCCATTACTAAGGCAGCAACAACCGCAGCAAGATCATCAGTGAAGCCGACAATGGGAATAAAGTCAGGTATGAAATCAATCGGCGAAATGAAATATCCAAGCGTTACGATTATTGCCGCTTTTATTCCTGCCGGACAATCCGGCCTCTGCATGACGTAATAAAGCTGAAGTGCCTTGTAGATTAACGGCAGACCTGCTTTTTTGAGTACGGTTTTGATTTTGTCCCAGAAAGAATCTTCTGAGTAATCCTTTGAATACTTGGGGTCAATATCATCAATGCTTTGAATTTCTTTTGACATAACCGCGTTTATCCTTTCGCTTTAATTTTTGCTGAAATTATAATCAGGCATAACGACACTTTAAGCGTGTTTTGCTTCATGCACTAATTTTTTGACGACTTCCTGAAGGCTCATTCCTTCTGTTTCAATCCTTATAAGTTCAGGAAATTTCATGTAAACTTCCTGAGCCCTCTTTTGACCTTGAAAATCCTCGTCAAGTTCCGAAATAATTCCCCCTTTTTGTTTACGGCTGTTCATCCGTTCAAGCCTTACGCTGTCAGACGCGCATAAAAGAAAGCTCTTTTCAGGCCGTCTCAATCCTTCAAAACAAGAATACAAATCTTCAGGGTAACTATAAGAATAAGGCCAGTTATACGCGATCGTCGAATGTATATATCTGTCGCATACTATATTAAACTTTCCGGCCATGTCTGAAATGTAATAGCATGATGACAAATAATAGTGATAAGCTGAATATTTGTTCGAGGCTGCTGCGTTCCTTATGGCTGAGTAATCCGCGCCGGGCGTTGAAGTGAAGATAAAGCCGAGTTCTTTTGCGAGCATTTCAGCTGCTGAACTTTTACCCGTTCCGTCAATTCCTTCAAGTGTTATAAGCATTTAACAGACTTCCTCAATCTTGCAGCGCATTACACGCGAGGTCTTAAACTCCGCCGTTTCGCCTGATTTCCTGCCCATAAGGACTTTACCCAAAGGGCTTTGAGGGGTTATGACCGTGTACTTTCTGCCCTCATGAATGACCGATGCACCCGCCGCGCCTTTTGCGTCAAGAATGAAATAACCGTTATGCGAATTATTTTGATTGAGAATGACAAGTGAACCGCTCACAATTATGTCGCTCTTAACGTCTTCAAGTTCCTTCATTAAAGATAAAGCGCGCTGCATTTCGTCAAGGCTTTTTTTCATTTCCGACAACTGCCACTGACCTTCAACCAATGCGCTGTCGTAACGGCTCTGCATAGGGCCGGGCTGATCTGCAAGATAATCTTTCTGCATTTCGATTCCTTCCTGTGATGACGCTATATTTTTTTCAAGCGTTTTTATGAAAAGTTCAGTTATAATTTTCCTGTCCGTCATGAAATTATCTCCTGTTCTATGATTTCATTAACTTTGAAATTTGACTAAATATATCATCGTATCCCGTGTTATCGAACGGGCATAAAGTTATTCTTTTGTCAGGGTATACCCATATTGAACGGCAAGAGGGACAGCCTGTAGGGTGAGGGATTTTACAGCTGCGGCAGATTTCTAATCCCGGATTCTTTCCGCTCTCAATCTCAACCCGTGAATCGCACCTGAATTTTTCGGCAAACTTAAGAAATTCAATGTAATAATCTTCACCGGCTATCATGTCATTCATTAACTTTATGACTATTCCGTGAGGCGAAAAGAAATCGATCATCATGTTAATCATCTTTTCATTTTGACGCGTATAAACGGTGTTTATTTTGACTTTCAGCCCGTGTTCAGAGGCTTTCAGGGCATTTTCTTTTATGATTTCAAGCGGAATTTTTGAACCTGTCAATTTTTTATAAATTTCCGGCTCAAATGAAGGTATTGAAATATTCAGAGCGTCTGCAAGCCCGTAAAACTCTTCAGTCTGCCTTGAAATCATTGAACCGTTAGTTGTTATTGAATTTTTGAGGCCGAGAGATTTTGCAAGCCTCATAATTTCATAGAGTGCAGGATATATTAAAGGCTCTCCGCCCGTGTAAGTAACTTTTTTTCCGCCAAGAGAAGCAAAGACTTTTACGCATTCTTTCAGGAAATCGGGAGCAATATCAAGATTAACGCTCCTGTTGAAATCATGTGAGCAGAAAACACAGGAGTAATTGCACTTGTCGGACAGTACCGCCCTCAGATTGTAAGTCTTCATATCTTATATACCCCTATTCAATATATATTTTCCCCCGCTCAAAAGGAGATAACCTTCTCTGCTGCGGCTGTAACGTATTTTCACGCCGAACGAACGCTTCAGGAAACGCAGATCACTTTCAAGAGTTCTTTCTGACTGATAACCGCATTCACTGATGAGATTTCCGCGTGAGATATACGGCTTTGAACGCAAAACCTCAAGCAGCATATTAAGACGTTCAATTCTCATTGATGACATCATCTTTGACATTAATTAACACCTTTCCTTTAAGTCTTTGAATCCAGTATATTTATCCAAACAGTAAGGTTAGGTGTGTTTTGCGTTGAATAAAAAAACGTGCCGTGATGACTTTTTTTGTTCATACACAGCCCGTTTAAGATAACTTTTCAGCACACGGCAAAACTACATCTTTAGACGCGCTATGTTATAATTAAAGCAAGGCAAGTCAAAATAAACTTTCAGCCAGTGCTTAAAGTTCCGACAATATAAATAGATTATAGCACATAGTACTTGCCTTATTTTGTTGTATCCATATATAATTCCCTAAAATTTCACAATATGTTTATATTTTAATAATTAAAGGGGCTGCATACATAAAATCATGAACAGTAATTTTCTTTCACCGTCAGAAATCGCCGAATTTACCGTTAATGTCGGCATCAAAAAAGCAAATATGACCGTCATCAATCAATTTATTCTCGGAATACTCGCAGGAGTTTTCATAGCGTTCGGGGCTGAAGCTGCAAACATGGCCTCACACACTATAAAAGACGTAAGCACGGCAAAATTAATCGGGGGGTTAATATTCCCTGCCGGTTTAATGCTCGTTCTTATGGCCGGAGCAGAATTATTCACGGGCAATAATTTAATGATAATCGCGCTTGCTGAACGCAAAATTACGCTGTATAAATTATTGCGTTCATGGATTGTCGTTTATTTGGGAAATTTAATCGGAGGGGTGATTATTGCATATCTCGTATTATGGTCAGGACAGCTTGATTACAGCGGCGGTCTGCTCGGAGGCTCAACGGTTAAGGCTGCTGCAGGAAAAATAAATCTTTCATTCTGTAGCGCGTTAGTTCTCGGCATTCTCTGCAACTGGCTTGTGTGCCTGGCTGTATGGTCGTCATTCGGCGCAAAGGACGGAATCAGCAAGGCCGTTTGTGTTTTCTTTCCGATATGGCTTTTCGTAGCGTCAGGCTTTGAACACAGTGTCGCTAACATGTATTACATAACGGCAGGAATAATCGCAAAGTGTAACCCGTTATACGTTACAAAAGCTATTGAACTAGGAACATCACAGGCTTCAATTGACGCTCTGAACTGGTGCAGCATGTTCACTGGCAATTTAATACCCGTAACAATCGGAAATATTATCGGAGGTTCAGGGCTTGTAGGGATTATTTATTGGTTTATTTACATTAGGAGGTCTAAATCATGAAAAAATTAACAGCGTTAATATTGTCCGCAGCATTAATTTGTACGCTCTTCATTCCCCCTGCTCATGCGTCAAACAGATACAATCCCGATGACTGGCGTTACATCGAGGATCAAGTCGCAGTCCCCAGCTTTCCCCCTGAATCTCCTGACAGATATTACGGCGGAAACTGTATATATTTCGTCAGGCACGTATGCTTAAGTGAGGACAGGGGCGAACTTCCCAAATACAACGGCGGAGCACACCGTGAACTCAACGGCCTCACCCCGATAGAGGGCGGACAGTGGCTCAATGACGTACACGGAGATGAACGCTTAAACAGGGGGCCGACCTCAGCAGAAGTTAAGGCAGTTTTCGCAAACGCGCAATCCGGCGATGTCGTTCAAATGCACTGGGGCGGAAGCAGCCGGAACACTCAGCACACAGCTTTAATTAACGATATTGACGAGAACGGCGTTACGTTCTTTCAGTCCCATGTCGAAAAAGATTCAAAAAACATTTGCGGATTCAAATGTTCAAGCAATTATTATGACTGGAATACATTATCATCACGGTACTCATATTCAGCAACAAACGGCGGACTCTCTATATACTCGTTCAACAATGTAACCGCAAAAAATGAGCTGAGAAAACGTGAAAAAACTTTTTCAATCACAATGTCTGAAAAGCCCGTTATCCTTACTGAGGCAGATCTCCCGGCAGCTTACACATACACCAAGTACGACAGCGTAACCCTTCAGGCATCGGGTACACCTGCCCCGTCTTGGAGCGTTGCGGCATCGTCGAGCCTCCCTGTAGGGATGTCGCTATCGTCAAAAGGCGTTCTCAGCGGTAAACCGACAAAGGCCGGGACTTTCAAATTCTCAATAAAGGCAACAAACTCAGCAGGTTCAAGCACGAAAAAATTTACGCTTGTTGTTCAGATAGGCGACCCCATTATATCAACTTCATCACTCCCGAATGCTCGAGTTGGCGTTGCTTACAGTAAACAGCTATCAGCGAAGAACATATCGGGCGGAGCTTGGGCAGCGACTTCAGCGCTTCCTCCGGGTCTGACGCTATCAAAAAGCGGTCTCCTCAGCGGTACGCCTAAAAAGTCAGGAACTTACACAATTTACGCCAGAGCCATTAACAAGACTGGAACATATTTTGCTAAATCGTTCACGCTGACGGTAAAAGACGGCATTGTGTCAATCAGCACTACGAAATTATCAAATGCAACTGTCGGCAAAAAATACAGCGCAACTTTGAAGGCAAAAGGCACAGTTCCTGTTTCATGGTATCCAAGAAAAACGCTTCCTATTGGTTTAACGCTTTCTGCAGATGGACAGCTGATTGGTACGCCTCAACGAGCTGGAACTTATAGCGTTGATGTCAGAGCGATTGATACTTACGGGGAATATGTCAATAAAACATTGACGCTGAACATAGTAAGCGACTTGAAAATCACAACATCAGCTCTAAAAAATGCTATATCAGGCCAAAAATATAAAGTTACTTTGAAAGCATCGGGGGCAACAGCAAAAGCATGGTATGCAGTAACAAAACTTCCTTCGGGGTTAACTCTTTCATCAGGAGGAGTCTTAAGCGGTACGCCTCGACAAGCTGGAACATACAGTATTCATGTCAGAGTACTTGACGTTTACGGAGCATACGTTGACAAAACATTGGAATTAAAAATTGTTGATAATCTGTCAATTGTTAATGAATCTCTAAGTGATGCAACCGTCGGGAAAAGTTACAAAGTTGTATTGCAGGCAAAAAGCTCAACTGCTGTATCATGGTATTCAACAACTCGGCTTCCGTCAGGTTTAACTCTTTCATCAAAGGGAATTTTGAGCGGTGTACCTGCCTGCAAGGGCAGTTATAGTATTAAATTAAAAGCCATAAACTCGTACGGAACATATGTTTATAAAACACTGACTTTAACAGTCGGCGGCGATGATAATAACTCTGCAAAGCGTCTTAGTTATGCGACAGTTAATACTCCTTACGAAGAAAACTTCTCTGTATCATTCCCGAAGTCTTCAGGGACTATAACATGGACATTAAGCCCAAAACTTCCTAATGGTTTATCATTGGATTCAATTGGACCGTATGCAACGATTACTGGAACTCCTACAGTCGCAGGGGTCTATAGAATCAAGGCGACGCTGAAAGATGAGGCAGGAAAATCTGTTTATAAATGGATTTTGCTGACTGTGGACAATAATTTGACAATAAAAACGGCTTCATTGCCTGTTGCAACGTTAGGCAAGGCATATAAAGCGACATTAGAAGCCAGCGGTGCAAAATCCTTTGTATGGAGGGCAGTGGGGTTGCCGAAGGGTTTAACGTGTTCACCCTCAGGGGTTATAAGCGGTACTCCGCTAAGCGAAGCAAATAACGACATTCATTTATACGCTTATTCACCTAATGGGCTACATGTTGATAAATACCTCCCCATTAAAGTTAATGAAGGCTTAAAAATTACTACTAAATCACTGCCTGTTGCAACGTTAGGCAAGGCATATAAAACAACGCTAAAAGCAACCGGCGCGGATTCGTTTGTGTGGGAAGCTTATGGGAATTGGGGAAATTGGCCGAAAGGTTTGACGTGTTCGCCCTCAGGAGTAATAAGCGGTACGCCGTTATCAAGCGGAACATATACTATTAATGTATACGCTTATTCGCCTACTGGCCAATACGTCAATAAATCTTTCACACTCAAAGTTAATGGTAGCTTGAAAATTACTACAAGTTCCCTGCCTGATGCAACAAAAGGCAAATCGTATAGCGCAAAGCTAAAAGCCAGCGGTGCGGATTCTTTTGTGTGGAGGGCAGCGGGTTTGCCGAAGGGTTTAACGTGTTCGCCCTCAGGGGTTATCAGCGGTACTCCGTTAAACAGCGGAACTTATAGTTACGTTGATTTATATGCTTATTCCCCTAACGGCCTGTATGTCAGTAAATGTAATTTAACTCTTGAAGTTAATGAAGGCCTAAAAATCACCACTAAATCACTGCCAGATGCAACAGCAGGCAAAGCATACAAAACAACGCTAAAAGCCAATGGTGCGGATTCGTTTGTATGGATAGCCTATAGGTTGCCGAAGGGTTTAACGTGTTCACCTTCAGGTGTCATAAGCGGTACTCCTTGGCATAGCGGAGAATATAGCGACATTGATTTTTACGCTAATTCGCCTAACGGATTATACGCTGAAAAATATTTGACCCTCAAAGTTAATGAAGCAGCAGCGTCAACGAAAAAAGGCTCTGCACCGTCAACGGCTCCGACAACAGAAAGCACTGACGGGACGCAGAAGCAAAATCAGGAACAAACGGATCAAAGCTCAATAACGTTCGGGAAAAACCGCAGTCTGTCATCCATTCAGGCCGATAAAAATTCGCCGAGTTCTGAAGCCCTCCGCAAACTTTCTGACGGCGGTTACGTAATCGCGGCCGTACTCCCTGAAGTTCAGGTTACGAAAGACGGAATGTATGACTTCAGCATATCGCTTGACAAGAGTGTCCCTGAAGGTTCAAAACTTTTGTGGCGTTCAATGCCGCTTAACGGCGAGGATATTTCAGACGATGACGGCGGAGCAGTTTTCAGGAACTCAGAAGGCGCGGAAATTTCAGAAATTCCCAACGGCCATGAAGTCAGCGTTTCGGCATGGCTGAGAGCCGGTATAACTTACGGGCCCGTTGTCGCCGCAAAAACTGCAGGTAATTCAGAAGTCAAAGTTTCAGAAATTGCGGAAATTGAAGACGCTGAATCAGAATCCGAAAAACGCAGCACTTCCGCAGGCTGTAACGGAGGACTTGCAGGAGTTATTTCGTTAGCGTTTTTGCTGTTCGTGAAAGAACGCAGAACGTGTGATAAACTGTGCAAATAAAAATATTTCAGGAGTGATATTTTAATGGCAAAAAAAATTTTTACGGCTTTAATTCTCGTAACGGTTCTTTCGTTATCGGCATATGCAGCTGAAACGGGGGAATCAAAAGTCTTGGCACGTGTAGGCAGTCAGGACATAACCGAAGCAGAAGTCCTTGAGTTCATAAGGCCTTACGGACAGCAGGCGCTGATGCTCTACGCGTCCGAACAGGGGCGTAAAATGATTATCAATGATGTAATTCTCATGAGGGTTTACGCGCTTGAGGGCGAGGAGGAAAAACTTGACCAGACGGCGGAATTTCAGGAGAAGCTGGCAGCCGCTAAAAGGGCAATGTTCGCGGAGGCTGCAATGCGCAATGTAATCAAGAACATTACTGTGAGCGATGACGAGGCACTGAAATTTTACAATGAGAATACTAAAATGTTCACACAGCCCGAAAAGGTTCACGCACGCCATATACTTGTCAGCGGTGATGAACTGCTCAGGAAGGTTCAGGACGATCTGAAGGCCGGGAAATCCTTCGATGTCGTTGCGAAAGAATACTCACAGGATCCGGGCAGTGCAGAAAACGGCGGAGAACTTCCTGAATTTTCAAAGGGTATGATGGTTCCTGAGTTTGAAGCGGCTGCGTTTGCGCTGAAAAATTCAGGTGATGTATCAGAGCCGGTTAAAACTCAGTTCGGATGGCACATAATCAAACTTGAGGGAAAAACGCCTGAGGCAGTTATCCCGTTTGAGCAGGTCAAGGCGAGAATACTTCAGGACTTGAGGGAACAGAAAACTCAGGAGGCAATCGAGGCAAAAGGAAAGCTGCTCGAAGAGAAGTACAAGGTCGAGAGATTTTAGAAAAAATTAATAACCCCCTAAATGCAGGGGGCTATTTTTTTTTTCTTTTTCAGATTCTTTTCTTTGCCTCGTCAATTTGTTTTCTGACCTGCGAGAATCCTGTTCCCCCGTAAGTGTTGCGCCTGTTTACGCTTTCATGGGGGGTTAATATTTTCAGCATTTCTTCATCAGCTTCCGGGATATGTTCGCGCCACTGCTCAATCGAAATATCATTAAAACTTATTTTGTTTTCGACAGCCCAGCCGACCAGACGGCCGACCTTCATATGAGCTTCCCGGAAGGGTACGCCTTTCATTACTAAGTATTCAGCAATATCCGTAGCGAGTGAGTAACCTTTTTCGAGTCCTGAGAGTGCTGTTTTTTCGTCAACTTCAACGCTTGATAACAATTCAGCAATAATTTTCATTACGCTTTCAACCGTATCTAATGACTGCCATAAACCGCGCTTGTCTTCCTGTAAATCCCTGTTATAAGTCATCGGCAGACCTTTGAGATTTATCAGAATGTCGATCATATGTCCTATGACCTGTCCTGTTTTTCCGCGTGAAAGTTCGAGGACATCGGGATTTTTTTTCTGAGGCATCATGCTTGAACCCGTGCAGAATTCGTCAGGAAGTATGATAAATCCGAACTCCTGAGTATTCCAGTTAATCAGATCATTGCAGAGCCGCGAAACGTGAATCATGAAAACTGACGCGAAATAGTGATAATCAGTCATGTAATCCCTGTTTGCTACGGTGTCTAAACTGTTACGGGTCGGACACGAAAAGCCAAGCAGCTCACTTGTCATCATTCTGTCAATCGGCAGTGTTGACCCGGCCAAAGCCCCTGCACCGAGCGGGCATTCATTGAGGGCGTTAATGGCAAAATTCAGGCGTTCAGCGTCCCTTTTGAAAGCCTCAAACCATGAAAGCCAGTAATGACCCATTGAAATCGGCTGAGCCTGCTGCATGTGCGTATAACCGGGTATGATTATGTTTATGTGACGTTCAGCATTTGAGATTAAGACGTTAAGAAGACCGCGTAAATCTTCGTTAAGTGAATTAAGCCTTTGACGGAGATATAACCTTGTTGTCGTTGCAACCTGATCATTTCTTGAACGTGCTGTGTGTAATTTTGCTCCAAGCGGTTCAATTCCCGTCAATCTTGCCTCTATGTTCATATGAACGTCTTCAAGATTTTCTGACGGTTTGAATTTCCCTTCTTTTATTTCCTCAAGAACTTTAATCAAGCCTGCCTCAATTTTGACGGCCTCAGATTGATTCAATATTCCTGTTTTACCGAGCATTTTAACGTGAGCTATACTGCCCTGAATATCACACTCGTACATTCTCCAGTCAATATCAAGGGACTGCGTGAAATCCTGAACGGTCTTTGCTGTGTCATGCTTAAATCTTCCGTGCCACATAAATTTTTATCTCCTGAAAAAATCGGCCATGTTCTTAACTAACTCTTCCTGTTCCTTCGGCTCTAATCTTGGAAAAACGGGAAGGGCAAGAGCCTCGCGGGATAATTTTTCGCTTTCCGGGAAATCTCCTTCCTTATAGCCGAGATACTTAAAGCACGGCTGAAGGTGAAGCGGCAGCGGGTAATAGACCCTTACGGCGAAACCGCGCTCATTAAGCCATGACATAAGCTCATCGCGTTTTGTTTTGACGCGTATTACATACTGGTGGTAAATGTGATAATTTCCGTCAAGTTCCGAAGGTGCCGTGATAAATTCATGAAGCCCGTTAGTTTTGAATAACAGCCTGTAATATTCAGCTATTCTTCTGCGTTCCTCGTTCCATTCCTCAAGGTGCTTTAACTTGATGTCGAGTATGGCCGCCTGAATTGCATCGAGCCTTGAATTTATGCCGATCTCGTCATGATAGTACGTTGTCCCCGCACCGTGAACGCGCAGACGCCTGAGCCTTTCAGAACGTTCCGGATCATTAGTTACGACCATTCCGCCGTCTCCGCAGCCTCCTAGATTTTTTGTCGGGAAAAACGAATAACAGCCTATGTCGCCGACCGTCCCTGCACGGTGTATTCTGCCGTCAGAGATTCTTGAAGATCCGAACGCTTGTGCTGCATCTTCGATTATCTTTATGTCTTTGTCGTGAAGTTCAGGGATTACGGCTTCAAGAGCGCACATCTGGCCGAAAAGGTGAACGGGCATGAATGCTTTTGTCCTGTCGGTAATTTTTGTCATGGCCTGTTCAATATTTATGTTATATGTTGACGGGTCAATGTCAGCGAATACCGGCTTTGCGCCTAACCTTGCAATTGCTCCTGAAGTTGCAAAGAACGTGAAAGGTGTTGTTATTACTTCGTCGCCCTCGTGAATATCGCATGACATGAGCGCAAGGAGAAGGGCATCTGTTCCGGATGCACAGCCGACACATGAACCTTCAGGGATTTCAAGATATTTTGCACAGTGCTTTTCAAACGTCTCAACTTCAGAGCCGAGAATGAAATTCTGAGCATCGAATATTCTTTCAAGTGCTGAAAAAACTTCGGGTTTTATTTCTTTGAATGAACGTGTTAAATCAAGAATTGGTACTGTCAATTAATTTCATCTCCTGTAAATTTTACTTGATAATAATAGCAAAAAAAATGCTTTGTGGGCAGCAGACTTAGAGAATATTAATATTAAATAGTATAATAAAAAAATATATTTTGATCAGGAGGCTTGTTTCTTATGATTGCTGAGAGTTTATTTTCGCTTATGCCGAGCGGAGAGCCTGTACATAATTATACATTCATTGACGAACACGGGCAGAGCGCAGTAGTATCTGAATACGGCTGTTCAATTCTCGAAATTAACGTTAAAGACAAAGACGGGAAAATCAACGATGTTGTTCTCGGCTATGATTCATTGGACGAATACATTAACGACACGCGAAACTTCGGTGTAACCGTTGGGCGTTACGCAAACAGGATAAAAAACGGAAAATTCACGTTAAACGGCGTTACTTACAGACTGCAAAAGAATGACGGGAATAATACGCTTCACGGAGGCTTTAACGGTTTCAGCAAAAAATTATTTGCCTCAGAAGTCCATGATGATTACGTCCTCTTCACGCTGAAAAGCCCTAATCTTGACGAAGGCTTTCCCGGAAATTTCACGCTGAAAGTAAAAGTCTCATTCTCAAACGGCATTCTGAAAATGCAATATGAATACTCCTGCGACCATGATACTCCGGCAAGCATAACTAATCACTGCTACTTCAATTTGAACGGACACGGAAAAGGCAGCATTCTGAATCACAGGGTAAAAATCAATGCCGAAAAATATTGCAGGGCAGACGGTGAATTAATCGCTTCAGCTCCAACCGTCAGCGTCAAAGATACCCCGTTCGATTTCAGGAATGAACACAAAATCGCCGATGCTTTATTCTCATATTCACCCGAAATTATTAACACAGGCGGAGGAATTGACCACTGTTACGAAATTTCAGGCCATGACAAGCCCTCTGCAGCCGTTACAGGCGATGTTACGGGAATAAGGCTCGAAGTATGCTCAGACATGCCGGCACTGCAGTTTTACACGGGAAACATGATCGGCCATGCAAAAGGGAAAGACGGAGTAGCCTACAATAATTTTGACGGATTCGCCCTTGAGTGCCAGCAGTTTCCGAACGCCGTAAATGAACCGTTATTCCCAAGCCCCATAATAAAAGCAGGACAGACAGCAAAATATTTCATTGAATACAGATTTTCACTTTCACACGGAGATGTAACTCTGCATGAATAACCCGTTTTCTGAGGATTATATAGCTCAGTTTCTGGGCGAATGGTCTGTAGGCATTAACGTTTATTCTGTTTTGTTCAGGATTTTTATTGTTATCGTCCTAGCTTCACTGATAGGCTGTGAACGTTCGAGCAAAAGACATTCAGCCGGCCTCAGAACTTTTATTATTGTTTCAATGGCCTCTGCTGTTTCCGCAATGATCGATGTATGTATACTCGATATGCACCCTGACGGAATACCGATAATCTCGGCTGCTTCGATCGTTTCAGTGGCAATGTTAAGCGGAAATTCAATACTTTTCAGTTCGAAAAGCCAGATTAAGGGGATAACTACGTCAGCAGGTTTATGGGCCTGCGGAATCATAGGGCTTGCAGCAGGCGGAGGACTTTACACGATAACTTTAATATCATTCTTTGCGCTGTTATTCTGTATATCGCAGCTTCCCAGAGCTGAGGCGAAATTAAAGGACAGGTCAAATCATTTTGAAATTCACCTGGAACTTAAAAACAGCTATAACCTTCAGGATTTTATTACGACAATAAGAAAACTTGGGCTTAAAATTGACGATATAGAGTCAAACCCTGCTTATTCAAATTCGGGATTGAGCGTCTATTCAGTTTCAATGACGATAAGCGAGCGCGATTTCAAGAAATACAAAAAGCATCGTGATATTATAGAGGCACTGCGTACGCTTGATTATATTCACCACATTGAGGAAATGAGCTAAAATTAAGCTGATTTAATACTCAAAAAAAAGGAGCAGAATTTTTACATGCAGATTACTATTACTAAGAACCCTAATCCGGGAACTATGCCGCCAAGCGATAAATTAGGCTTCGGATCAATTTTCAGCGATCATATGTTTGTCATGGATTATAACGACGCTGAAAAATGGCACAATGCGAGAATAGTCCCTTACGGCCCTATCGAAATTAACCCGGCCGCCAGCGTACTTCATTATGCAAATGAAGTCTTTGAAGGAATGAAGGCTTACCGTTGGGCTGACGGTTCAATACACCTCTTCAGGCCTATGGAAAATGCAAAGAGAATTAACATTTCAGCCGAAAGAATCGGACTTCCGGAAGTTCCCACAGATATGTTCATTCAGGCAGTCAGGGAACTTGTAAAAGTTGACTCTTCGTGGGTTCCTTCAGGAAACGGGACATCACTGTATATACGCCCGTTCCTGTTCTCGCTTGATCCTGAGCTGGCACTTCACGGCATTCATCAGGCTAAATTCATGGTAATATGCTCGCCCAGTGCAAGCTATTTCGCTGAAGGATTAAAGCCCGTCAAAATAATGCTTGAAGCTGAAGACGTGAGAGCCGTAAGGGGCGGAACCGGCTACACGAAATGCGGAGGAAATTACGCGGCTTCAAACAGGGCAGGAGACCGCGCAATGGAGAAGGGATATTCGCAGGTCTTATGGCTTGACGGAGTTCACAGAAAATACATCGAGGAAGTCGGCGCAATGAACGTCATGTTTAAGATTAAGGGCACTGTCGTAACCCCGTCTCTTGAAAACGGCTCAATACTCGGAGGAATTACGCGTAAATCATGCCTTGAAGTTCTGAAAAGCTGGGGCGTTCCTGCGGAAGAAAGGCTGCTCAGCGTTGATGAACTTATCGGAGCTGCCGAGAACGGCGAACTTGAAGAGGCTTTCGGGACGGGAACGGCTGCAGTAATCTCACCGATCGGCGAATTGTTCTACAACGGCAAAAAATACACCGTCAACGGTTTCAAGATAGGCGAGACGGCACAGAGGCTTTACGATGAGTTAACGGGCATTCAGTGGGGGACACGGCCTGACCCGTTCGGATGGACGGAATGCGTATAATTCTCCCGTCTTTCGCAAAAATTAACCTTACTCTCCGCGTCATAAACAGGAGAACAGACGGTTATCACAATCTTGTGTCAACTTTCCTGAAGATACCGTCAGGAGATGTTCTTTATATTTCAGATTCGACGGCGGGGGTTGACATAGTGAACGCGAATATACCTATAAAGGGTGAAAATATCGTGTCTAAGGCATTGAATACGGCGCGTGAGAACGGTTTCAAGATTCCACCGTTGACCATAAAGATACACAAGAGCATTCCGCCGGGTTCAGGGCTTGGAGCAGGTTCGGGGAATGCTGCGGCGGTACTCGGGCTTTTCGGTGCTGAACGTATCGCAGCAAAAATCGGGGCTGATGTTCCGTTTCTTTGCTCAGGGTTAAATCTTGCCTTAGTCTCAGGGATCGGGGATCATATTGAGCCGGTGAAAGAAAAAATTCCTCACGGCGTTATAGCTGTCCCGAACTGGGAGACTGACACGAAGAATGCGTATAACGAACTTGATTCTATGGGATTTCAGGTTGATACGCTGCTGGCAAGGACTGAATCGCGTGATATTTACCATGCTAACGCGGGGCGTAAAGTCGGATTGCTGCCGAATGATTTTCTGAAAGTCCTGACGAAAGAAAAC
Organism: uncultured Synergistales bacterium; assembly: GCA_905233565.1. Lineage (GTDB taxonomy): Bacteria > Synergistota > Synergistia > Synergistales > Aminobacteriaceae > JAFUXM01. The sequence goes on along the minus strand of CAJOCL010000004.1, from coordinate 28,371 downwards.
ACAAAATATAATGAGCTTTTCAATCTCTTTGAAGATTCAGGGGCTTATGCGTGGGGCGTTTCAGGGTCGGGCAGTTCGGCGTTTGCACTGCTTAACAGGCCTGTTATGCTCTCATGGCCGAATTATATTAAACACGTTCTTTATTTCTAATTTCTAATAAAGCAGGAAGATAATCATTCCCCTTGAGGTTTTAAGGCTTCAATGGGAATTTTTTTCTATGACACTGCCTGCGCTGAATGTGTCAAGCCTGAATATCAGTTCAGCTTTTATAAATGCAAGACAACGCAGTATATATCTCAGCATATTTTTGAAAACACTTTTATGTTTCACGTTGTCTTCATAAAAGTATACATTTAAGTATCTGGGCTTCATTTTGTTCTTGATTATGTATACGTTCATAAGCCGCTCGGCCATGAATGCAAGTACACGCTTCTGATACGGATTATAATACTGATACGGTATTTTTGTCTCAAGTTCTGATATGACAGCAAATAACCATTCACAATATTTAACGAAATCATCATATTTCATTATGAACATACAATACAAAGAGATTTTGTTGTTATGTTCCATGAATTTTGTGAAACTGTCATAGTAATCCGGGAATTTTTCTTTAATTACTTTTTTGAGAGTGCGGTAATCCTCACTGTTATGCCACTGGCAATAATGATTATGAATCGTATAGTGAAAGAACATTCTTTTCGCAACTATAATCTTTCCGGCTTCAAGAATTTTTACAGCCTTTTCAACGTTAACCCTGTAATCTTTTATAGAGTTTGTAGGTTTTGGGATTATGTCTGCAAAAAATTTATTCTCGTCAAACGCAAAAAATCTCCTGTAATGCGTCCAGCCTACATACTTGACATCAGGATATAATTTCCTGAGATTTTTCCATGCCCAATATAACGCCGTGAGTTCTGAGTATGAAGCATTTTTATCGCTGATGTTGTCGCAAGGCTTGCCGTTGACTTCATTATCACCCTGAATATTAAGATGTTTATCTGAGATTGATTTACCTGCTTGAATAGGCACCATTATACCGTCATCAGTATAAGGCAGACCGTAAGAATCGTAGTAGCATACAAGAATTTTTAGAGCATCACAAAGTTCGACACTATTAGACATTAATTAATGTCCTTTCTTAGAAAGAATGAAAATTAAAATTTCGCAAATTATAACATACGGAAGCTAAGCATAAAAAACGGAAGGCCGTTATTCTTGAACCTTCCGCGTTATTACCATAACTCTATCTCGGTGCAGGAACAATGAAATCTCCTGACCCTCCGACGAGAACAGGAAGATTTATCATTATGTCCTTGCTGAATCCGAGATTTATAGTCTTAGTTACTGTGCTGACTATTTCGCCGTTATCGTCAAGAACTTCTGCCTTCAGTTCAAATTCAGGCCCGACAACTTTTCTTAAATCCCTGTCTCTTGCCATTAACTCAGCAGAAGTGCCGCCATTAATGCTCACGTTGACCTGTTCAAAGGGCTTGTAATCATTCATGGCCTTGTTGTCGAGATATATTTTATGTTCGCGCCCGATGTAGAAAAGCCAGAATCCCAAAGCTATTAAACCGGCAAGAATAATCAGCCTCTGATACCAGCGCATCAAAAACCTGAAAAACGCCAAGCCCCTGCCGATATAAAGCAGCAGCCATAATATCAAAGCAGCAATCAGCAAACCTAATTCAAGGCTTATTCCCCATTGTGCCAGAAATTCCGTTAATATTTCACAGTATTCATTGAAGATAGCAGACATTGATTATTCGCCTCCTTTGTTTCCGCGAAGACTGCGCCGTGCCGCCTCACGTTCACGGTTACGCTTCCAGGCATGTAAAACCAGCGCAATCGCAATAATTCCGTATGACACGAATACCCTGAAATATTCGCCGATCTGTGCATCTCCGATTAAGTTTTTCCCTGCAACAGGTGCAACGATAAACATCAGATGAAACAGTATTACACCCAAGAAGACATTTGCAATGCTTGCACGTGATACGCTTGCTCCGCCGATTAACAGCGCGGCAATCGAGAACATTCCTGCCTGATCGTGGCTGTTGTATGTGTTAAGCGTTCCCATATTCTGAAGGTATATTATCTGGCCGTAACACGCTAAGACCGTTGAAATTACAATAGCAATAATTCTCGTCCTGTTTACGGGGATTCCTGCACTGTCAGAAACAGCCTGATTCTGTCCGATCGCCCTCATATCCTGGCCGAGTTTTGTTTTTCTGAACCAGATTATAAAAACGCAGAACAGCGCAATCACTATCAGCGTTGCAAGCGGTATTCTTATTGAGCCGTCAATTAACGGTATCTGCAGTAATATAAACGGATTACCGCCCTGAGCGTTAAAGAACTGCCCTGCCCCCTGAGTTCCCGTTATTACCGTAGGGATTAAGTTATCGAGTATTCCCCTGATTCCAAGAAGGCTGACGGCATTTCTTACACCGTAGCCGCGTGATAAGAGAAGTGCAGGGTTTGTTATAGGGATAATCCAGCCCATTAAGTAAAGCACTACCATTTGATAGACTCCGTTTATAAAGAAACCGAGAATGTAAGATGTTACCATTTCGCGCCCCTTTGCACGGTTCAGGACATGACCGCAGAATATGCCCAAGATTATTGCTATGGGCGTGCCTATGAGACATGCTAAAACTATTCCGGGAATGCCTACAATTCCCCAGTCGCATATGAATAACAAGCCTATCTGCCCGGCCATTGCTCCGAGTACCATTCCGAAATTCAATCCCATTCCGGCCATTATGGGAATTAAAAGCGAAAGTATAAGGAAGGAATTACGGCCGATTCTCGTCAGCAGTTCCTGAATCAGATAGCTTGCCGAGTACCCTGAAAGAGGGATTGCAAAAGCAGATATTATTATGAATACTGCCGGTACTGCGTTGTTTGCTATTATGTCGAATAATCTGCGAATCATCTTCCGGCACGCACCTTTCTTGTCAGAGCATAGAGAATCATTCCGTTGCTAACTATCAGCCTTATAACTTCTGACATATCCGTCTGAAGATAACTGTTAATTACGCTCGGTGTCATCGTAAGTATTCCCTGAAATAAGAAAGTACCTACAACAACGTTTAATATTCCTGCCTTGTTCACGCTTGCACCGCCAAGCAGTATTGACGCTACAGCCGGCAGAGCCATGTAGAAAGGCCCCATGTAAAGCTGAATGAAGCCGAAACTCTGTTCGTAAACTATAATTCCGACCGCTCCGAGTATTGTTGACATTACAACTGCGATCGTCCTCATTCTGTCGACATTAACGCCCGAAGCCCGCGCAAAATCAGGATTTGAACCTACAGCCGTCATTGCAGTACCCGTCTTTGTCCTCATGAATACCCAGACTAAGAAGGCCATTACGGCAAAGAATATTAACATTCCTGTCGGTATATAAAGGTGAATATTTTCAGTGTGTATATCAAGTGCAAGGGCATCGCTGAGAACGTGAAGCCAGTAACCCTCAACGCTTATTGTAGTTCTAAGCCCCCTGCCTGCATAACCCCATACCATTGTCGGGTGTTTGTAAGGCAGAAGAAGCCACGCAATGCACATGAATGAAACTGACGAAAAGCCGACATACGTAGCTATCATCATTTCATCGCCCTTTACGCGGTTTAATAATTTCCCGTAGAACCAGCCTAAAACAGCCGCAATAGGTACGGCGATTATTATTGCCGACGCAAAGCCGAGAGCCGCGCGCCAGTTCGTAACAAAAACTTCATTGAGCCATGAAATTTTATACACTGTTCCGAGTTCAACAAGTTTGGCCAGAATTTCAGTGTTCCATTCGATTGAGAGAGTTGCGCCGAGAAGTCCGGCTATAATACCCAAAGGAAGCCCGAAATTTAATCCGCAGCCTGCCTGTACCATCGGAATCATTGCGAGAACCATAACCCCGTTCATTCCGAAACGTACGAGAGTATTCGACAATGACGTGTCAACACGAACTCCGACAAACGGAGCAGCGATAAACAGTCCGAGCAGAAACAGGGCTATAATTATTCTTGGCCAGCCCGCATTCTGTATAAATCTTCCTATCATGCCGATATTTCACCTTCCCCATTTACATTTACATTTACATTTTCAATATCAATATTATTATCATTATTATTTTTTGTCTGACCCATCATGAGCATTCCGAAATCTTCAGCAGGGCTTGAGGCCGGGAGAATGCCCGCGATTTTGCCCTCATCAACTATTGCCACTCTATTGCAGACCGAGCGGAGTTCCTCAAGTTCGGAACTTGTAATTATTATTGTCGTTCCATTTTCCCTGTTATATTCCCTGAGAGTGTCGAGAACGAGGGTTTTTGCGCCGATGTCAATTCCTCTTGTAGGCTCGCAGATGAGCAATATATCAGGTTTCAGGACGAATGCTTTTGCGAGGCAGACTTTTTGTTGATTGCCTCCTGACAATTCACTTGCTAACTGATGGGGCCCCGTGCATTTTATGCTTAACTGGTCAATGAATTTCTGGGCTTCTTTTGACATTGCCCGTTCGTTCCTCATTTGGAATATGAACGGGATACCGAATAGAAATCTTCCCTGCGTCTGCATGGCCGTAAAAGTGATGTTCCAGTCAAGAGGCTCATCAAGAAGCAATCCTACTCCGCGCCTGTCCTCGCTGACGAATGCCATTTTACGCCCTAATGCTGCTCTGGGCTTGTTGAGGATCAGCCTTTTTCCGAAAAGTTTTACTCTTCCGCCTGAAGGATAAAGCCCCATAATGCCGTTTGGGATTCCTAATTTCCCATGACCTGCAAGGCCGCCGATTCCGAAAATTTCACCCTTCATTACGTCAAACGAGACATCCCTGACAGTTTCGCCGGGCATGTCAACCCATAAATGTTCAACTTTGAGGGCGGGACGTATTTTCTTTCTCTTTTTCTTTGGGGACGGGTTCAGCATTTCGCTTGCACTTATAGTATCTATCGGATTATCGGGAATCTCTATAGGCTGTTGAACTTCGCGCTTCTCGCTTTCACGTCCGACCATGAAAGAAGCAATCTGCCTCGTTGTAAGATCTTCGGCCTTTTGATCCGTGATCAATCTTCCGTCCCTGAGTACAAGAATACGGCTGCATAGTTCTTTTACTTCGCTGAGCCTGTGAGATATGAACACTATTGCAATTCCTGAACGTGCAAGTTTTTTCAGCGCAGTAATAAGTATTTCTGCCTCGCTTTCAGTTAATACTGCTGTCGGCTCATCGAGGAATAACAATCTTGTATTCTTTCTATCAATTTCCCTCGCAATCTCTATAAACTGCTTGTAACCTACGGGCATTTCACTGACTATCATATCGGGACTGATATTAACGCCTAACGTGTTGATCGCCGTGATTGCCCTTGAGTTCATCGCCTCGCGGTCAAGTGTTGAAACTCTGTCGCTAAAAACATAACTCATTGAAGAGCCTCTTAAAACTTCGCGGTTCAGCAAAATATTTTCTGTTGCAGTGAAACCGGGTATCAGTGAAAACTCCTGATGTACCATTCCGATTCCTGCTGCCAACGCCTGATTCGGCGACGTAAAATGAACTGTCTTCCCGTCAACCTGTACTGTACCTTCGTAACCTCCTGTTGACGCAATAACGGGCATTCCGAATAATATATTCAGAAGGGTGGATTTTCCCGCGCCGTTTTCGCCGACAAGACCAATTATTTCACCTGCATCAATGTCAAAAGATATATCTGACAGAACGCGGTTCCCGTAAAATTCTTTGCCTACGTGGTCAAGCCGTAATAACAAAAAAATCACCTCTATAGCTCTTATAGTGTAAGAAAAGAAAAAAGGGAATGCGTTATATTTTTTCCGCACTCCCCGTGAAAAATTGCATTTTACATAATTACATTACTTCAGCTTAGTTCTTTACAGGGGTCATGCGAATCTGGAAATACTTTTCGGGTATTTCAACGTCTGCAAGTCCGAGATAACCGCCGCCGAGAACGTAAGTATCCTGTCTGAGGAGAATGAACTTTGCATTTTTAACGCCTGTTGCTGCTTCAATAAAGTAGCTTGCTCCCCAGTGTGCGCCCGGACAGAAAGCATCATATGCTTCTCTCATATCCTTGAGGGCTTTTGCCGAACCGATATATTTCGGGTCTTTGTCGTGGCCGTTATCAATGTAGCGCTTGCCAAATTCAGCGAGTGCCGCTGTTGTCGTATAGCCCCATGAGTAAGCCCATGTTCCCATACGTCCGCCGCCTCCTGCCTTGACTACGGCTTCCTCAACCTTCTTGAGAATTGCGGGCCAGTCTCCCTGCTCTTTCGAGAGGTCAATACCCAAAGCACCGGGATAACCCATTAAAGGCGAGGGAAGATCGGCTTCAACGAAAAATCCGCCCAGTGCCGCGACCTGACGTAACAACGGCTCCGTATGTCCGTCATTCGTGCAGAAAAATGCCGCGTCTTTGCCGTACTTTTCGATCCATGCGGGCATATTCTCAAGAATATACTGCTGCGCTCCGGCCATGCCTACATCGCTTGTCGGGTCGGGAGCCGTCTCAAATACGAACTTGATTCCCAGATCTTTGCATGCTTCTTCCATGATTGCGCGTCTGAGCCCTAACGTCTCATAGCTCATATGTCTTGGGAATGAGATATGGACGAAAGTTTTTGCGCCCATTTTCTGAGCCCCCAACGGAATCGTGTAGCCTCTGCCGATGTGGTCGGTGTGGGTAGCTATATCAGCAGCCTCAGTAATTACGCCGGGATCTTCGTGCGGTTCGCCTGCAAGAAGGAGAATATCCTTCCTTTTTTCGCGGACGCGCCTGAATGCCTCAGCCGTTCCGGGTACAGCCTGATTGACAACGATGACTTTCATTAACGGGTCATCTGCAAGCCCGACTATCTGGCTGATTGTAGTTTCCTGCTCTGACGGGAAATTGTCGGGGTAGGTGATGTGGGTAACCATTCCGCCGTTTGCTGAGTCGCCGTACATCTTGATCATGAGTTCCGCGCCTCTGAGGTCATCTTCTGACTGTGAGACGGTTCCGGTCATGATTCCGATATGGAACTTGGCCGGTTCAGCAAATGCTGCTCCTGCGAATAAAGCAAATACGAGCAATGATATTACTGTGAGTTTCAGCTTCAAAGCTAACTCCTCCTTATGAAAATTTTGAATTTATAATAATTATATCAGCTTTTCTTCAAGGGGTAGTTCACTTTCTTTTATACTTCATCATTAACAAACAGAATATCAATCCTGCACATGACATTGACGCGTTACAGCCGCTTGAAGAGCTGTTCGGATTATATCCTGAAGCTGAAGTTGCTGTTATGCCTACCGGGATGCCGTATAATTCCGAATTTCCGAAACTCCTCATTAATCCTCCGTTGCTGACGCTGTAAATCAATATATTTTCGGCGGTCATTACTGCGAGCATGTTGTGAGTGGTATCCCTGACAAGCTGAATATAGGGTGATGAGCTGTTCAAAGTTACCGGCTGAAACTTGAAAACCGTGTCAGTGTTCGCTGAATTTGTGATTGTGTTCACGTACTGCCCGTTAATATATTGCTGTGTAGCGTAATACACTCCTGAGCTGTCATCTCCGCACATGGCCGTAACGGGGTAATCAGTGCTTATGATACGCCCGAACTGTCCGTCAGTCCCCAGAGCGTCAATGCCGTAAGGGTGAGCAAGGAGCATCAGTCCGTTTACCATTGCAAGCGTTGAGGCACCGCTTGTTACGTCCCTGCTGATGAAGAACGTAACGCCCTCTTTCAATTGTCCGTCAAACCTGATATATCTGTCCAAGCCTCCCGAACTTGCCAGAACGTTTACGGTATTAGCGTCAACAACTATGCTTTTAATCTCAGTTACATACTCATCAGTGCTGATTATGCGTTCGCAGTCGTAAGAAACTTCCGTGTTGAAGCTGCTTGTCTCAATGCCGAATATTTTTGAGCCTGACGATACGAATATCATTCTCCCGTTTTCGGAATATCCGGCGGCGTTGATTCCCCGTATTCCGTCAAGGTCTTTGCTTGCCTGAACTGTTGAGAAGTCCACCGGGTCAAAAATATAAAGCCTGTCGCCCGACTCTGTCTTGTTCCTGTCAGTAAGGACAACTCTCGCATTGCTTCCGCTCCAGTACGAGAATATGAACGGATCGGCAATACTAGCTGAATATTTTATTGACGGTGCCTCTACGTCTTCGGATGAATTGACCTGTATTAATCCAAGATTTCCCGTTGAATTTGTGTAGGCGATATTAGCCCACGATGATGCGCAGAACGATAATATAAATATTACCGTAAGAAATAATAAAACTTTTCCTGTTTTCATTTTCATTGTAACTTTATTTCCCCTTTTTGTTCAACCTGTTTACTATTGATATAACTCTGTCGGCAAGTTCGGCATTTCCTGCACTGTAACGCAGTATTCCGCCCCTGACGCTGTTTTTGGCTTTTTTCATGCAGTATGCAAGAATATCAGTCCCGTAAAATATATTGATTTTAGGGTCGAACATGTCTTTGGCACTTTTTACTTTCGGGAACTGTTTTTTTATGGCTTTTTCGTGTACTTTCCACCGTACCTGCATTAATCCGTAATCACCGCCCCTTGATTTAGCAGTTCTTTCAACCGTAGACTCATTGACGATCAGAGCGGCTATAACATAAGGATCAATTTTGTATTTTTTCCCTGCCTGCAGAATTATTTCAGCATAATTTTTAGCGTCTTTCGGCTGAAGTCTCGGATTTGCTTCCGTGAAAAGCTGATATATATTCCTTGCCCTGTCACTGTCATTAACGTTTTTTGAGGCTGCAAGGGCAAAAACGAATATAAACAGGCATAATATTTTTAGTGTTTTAATTCTCTCTCTCATGTAAAGCCTCATTTCTTTTTGTTATGAGTTGTCCTCAAAGTCTTCAGGCCGGTTTCGCCGATAATGTCGTTGCCCTTTCCGTAACGCGATTTAGCTTCATTCCATGTTCCGTTTTCTTCGGGTGAATAATCCCCGATGGCTTTGCGCATTGATACGAGAGCTACATACATATCTTTTACGGCATTGAGGTATTCAGTTCTTACTGCCTGATAAGCTGTCTGGGCGTTAATCAAATCGATCTGTGCTCCCATTCCTTCGGCGTACATTAATTCAGTGATTCTCAGTTCTTCTTCGGAACGTTCAACCTGCCTTTTTTTGTCCTGTTCAGAAGCCGCAGCGTTGCGCCAGTTATTCATTGCTACGGTAATATCGCGCCTCGTCTGTTCCTCTATTGCCTTGACATTTGACTCTGCTGCCTGAATGAGCCTGTCAGAGTTGAAAACTCTGTATTTCGTCTCTTTGCCGTCAGTAATCGGAAGAGTGAAGACTAACGATGCTCCTGCCTGCTGGTTGTTCGGTGTTGCGTAACCTTCAGGATCGGACCAGGGAGTTACCTGGAACGCAAAATCAAGAGTGGGCGATAATCCTTTAGCTGTCAGCTTCTTGACTATCTGTGCGCGTTCAAGGTTTATTCTTGCTGCCCTTACGTCAGGGCGGTAACTCAAAGCGTCCTCAAAATTCAGTGCAACGTCAAATTCAGGGACTTTCAGCTCCTCTTCAACCGGCTCAACATCAAGCCCCCCTGCCAAGAGCGACAATTCAGCAATCAAGTTAAGATATGTCGTTTCAGCGTTTTTAACCAGTGTTTCAGCCTCGACAACCTGAGCTTCACTGCGGACAATATCAAGTCGCGGGACTAATTCCTGATTATATTTTTCCGTTGTTACCCTGTGATTTTCCGAACGCTGCAGCAGAATTTCGCGCTGTAACTTCATGTTTTCACGGGCAAGCACTGCCGACCACCATATCTCTTCAGCATTTGCTATCATCGTGTTTATAGTGTTGTCAAAATTTGCGCGTTCTGCCTCATAGCCGAGAATATTCTGCTGTTCGTCAAGTTTGTAGCTTCCGTTTATGTCTATGCGCTGAGACAGTCTTACTCCGATATTCCCTGCAAAAACGTTTGATTCTGATCCCTGTTTAGTTACATAAGACCCCGTGAAGGATGCGTTTGTACTCGGCCTCTGATAGCCTACTGACGCTAAGACTGAATAATAATTAGCTTCAACTCTCTTAACCCCTGCCCTCAGAGAATGATTATTCAGCAGAATTTCACTGATATACTGAGGGAGCGTCATGGATACAGAAGCCGACGATTGAGACGGAAGCAAAACGACCGCCGAAAATATTAACATGCTGCATAAAAACCTACGTATGCGTATTAACAAGATAAGTTCACGCCTTTTATTAAGTAATGATAATTTTGAATGTTATTATACTATACGAGTAGTTGTGATTTTGTGAACGGAGTATTAAAACGAATGAAATTTGCAGATTATGACATTGAATCTTTCAGCAGGGATAACGCCCATAAAATCCCCGAAACTGCCAATGCTTTCGCCAACTCATCAGGCGGAAAGATAATCTGCAGCGGCTTTAATCCTGAAAATTTAATCTCCCCTGAAATCCCCCGCACTTCAAAAATTACCGGCTCTACAACTGAAATATATATCTCTCCCCTCGAATGGAACAAAAGGCCGCTAACTCTTGACGGCAAAGTCTACAGGCGTATAGAGGGCGTGAACGTGATCTCAGGTTTGACGGCAAAATCAATAATGGCTCTTGATGCTCTCGAATTTTCACGCGATGATTTCCCAGTCAGCAATATAAATCTTGATGAAGACTGCCTGAATGAATTTCACGATAAAATAATTGAACGTCATAAGAATTTTTCATTTTATGACCGTGATGAATTTCTTAGACGCTGCGGGATTTACTCAGGGAAATATTTAACTTTTGCAGGGGCTTTGATGTTCGGCGGTATTTTGAAAATAAGGGCAGTTCTTGATTACAGCGGCGGACATGCTGAGATTGTGTCCTCCAACATTTGGAGGGCATATAATGACATGCTCCCCAGACTAACGGCGAAATTGTCGGGTGATTGCGCCCTTGCGTTCACTGAGATTTTTATAAATGCTTTGATACATTCTGATTATAATTTTAACAGTCAAATAAATATCGTCATAACTCCATATCCGTTAAAAGTTTTGATCGACAATCCCGGCACCGTAAGAGGAACGGTAAGAAATCACAGATTGAAGAGAATATTTTCACTCTCAGGAATTAAGCACAACAAACTTCACGGGCTTGATACAGTGTATAAATATATGCCTTCATTCAGGCTTGAACAGGACATGTTGAATTTAAGAACGCTTGCAGTACTTGAACTTGAAGGACGGAAAGAACTTCCCGAACCTGTCATCCTGTAAATATAAAAATATACGTAAAAGTTTGTAACTTACAACTCAAAAACTTGACACAAAATTAACCGCTGGTAAAATTCATATCAACAGAAAAGTTTGACTAACATAATTTTCAAACAGAAAAATATATAAAGGAGTTTGAGATAACTTGCTGAAGTCAAGAAACGGCTTTGCTTATTTTGCAGGGCTTGTATTAATGTTACTGATTTTAACTTTCACATCAACTGAAAGTTCAGAGGCAGCGAAAAAAAAGAAGCACTATGACGACTGGCGCGGAGTTGCCGCAGATATGGCACTTGAATTTAACTCTGCAATCGAAGATGTAATAAATGACAAATACAGGGACGCTTATAATCACGTCAACGATGCTTATTTCAAATATTATGAAGTTCAGGGCTTTGAAAGCACGGTTATGTACGCGATTTCAGCTGCAAGAGTTAATCACATAGAAGCACAGTTCAGGGATATTAAGCACGTCTTACTTGGAAATCAGGAAAAAGAAAAATCGTTGCTGATTCAGCAGATTGAGGATCTGAAAATAAAAGTATACAAAGATGCAATGGTTCTTGACGGCATGGCCGAAATTGCAGACGCTGACTCAATCGGTGAAAAAATTTATTCTGAGACAAAAACTCCCAGACCTGCAGCATTATCAGCGTCAGCAGTTACACCCGCAACTCAGCCCGTAACGTCAACTCCTGAGTCCGTATCATCAACAAAGGCACAGAAAGCACCCGTAAACAGGGATTGGCTTACGTTCCTGACGGCTTTCGGACTTTTAGTACGTGAGGGGCTTGAAGCAATACTCGTTATTGCGGCGATCGTTGCATATCTCATAAAGACGGGCAACAAGAACATGTTAAAAGGCGTTTATCTCGGATCATTAGCAGCCGTTATTGCGAGCGTGATTCTTGCGTGGTTCTTGGATTACATAATGGGCGATGCGTCAGGCGTTGCGCGTGAACTCTTAGAGGGATGGACGATGTTCCTTGCCGTTGCGGTTTTGTTCTACGTCAGCAACTGGATGTTGTCGAAGGCTGATACTATAGCTTGGGAAAATTACATCAGCGGAAAAGTACAGCAGTCAATCGACACAAAATCACAATGGACGTTAATATTTGCCGCTTTCATAGCTGTAATGAGGGAAGGAGCAGAGTTAATACTCTTCTATTCTGCTGCGTTCACCGGAGGAATGAGCAGCCCTGTTTATATAGCTTACGGAATAGGCGCGGGGATTTTAGTGCTTGTCATCGTCTGGGTAGCTTTCAGGTATTTCAGCGTGAAACTTCCGTTAAGGGCGTTTTTCATGTTCACGAGTATTCTGCTGTTCCTGATGTGTATTTCATTCATGGGCAAGGGAGTTATTGAATTGACCGAAGCTGACGTTATAACGGGCAGAACGGTAATACCGGCCATGAAGGGATTCAGCATTGAAATTCTGAGCATATACGACAGGGCAGAAACTTTAATCCCTCAGATTATGTTAGTCATTGCGGCTTTATGGATAATGATTCCCCATATGTTCAGGAAAAAGAATAAATAAAAACTTGTATAAATGCCCCGTTTAATTTTTTGACGGGGAGTTTATAAATTAATTTTTAATTTCGGAGGTTAATTTTTATCATGAAGAGATGTATTTTTGCAGCATTAATTCTCACGCTTGCATTATCGGCAGCGGCTTTCGGCGCTCAGGCAGTATCAGTCAAGCCAGGTCAGGCAGGTTTTGAGGAAATCCCGATCGGCGAAACTCAGGTAGGCCCTTACAACGTTGCAGCAGTCTACTTCCAGGCCGTAGACATGTACCCGATTGGGAAGGGACTTTCACGCGAAGAGTCGGACATGCACCTTGAGGCAGATATTCACCTGAAACCTGAAGCGGCAATTGCTTACGGTTACGGAAACGGCGAGGACATCTGGCCGTCATATCTCACGGTGAAATACGAGATTGCGAAGATTGACGGACAAGTCGTAATGTCAGGCTCATTCATGCCCATGAATGCAGACGACGGCCCCCACTACGGCGCGAACATTGCTAAAGGCCTTCCCGTCGGCCCCTACAAGCTCCGTTTCATAATTGAACCGCCGAGCGATTATCTTTTCCACACTGACCCTGAGACGGGTGTACCGGCAAAAGACGGCGCAAAAGATTTCTTCAAGACACACACGGTAGAATTTGACTGGAATTATACGGGCGAACAGTTACAGAACTAATAATCTTAAACCCTAGTGCCAAAAAAATGCGGAGGCTTTGAAATTTCGGGAGCCTTCCGCTTTTATTATGTCAGAGGAGTGATTAAAAATACTTAAATATCTTGTTGCCGTTACGGATCATTTGGCAGCTTTTTCAATTTTAATCGGAATGATAATCAGTTTTTCGCGCAGAAAATTCAATCTTATATCCGTAATAATCGGTATGCTTGCCGGATTGTCAGTTTTCTGCGTGAGGCTTTATGATCCTCGCGGAATGAATTTAATTTTAATAGCGTTCAACAGGAAATTAATTGTTACGGTTGCCGTTATTGCGCTTATCTCGCTTGCAGTAACTTTTCTTTATTCAGTGTCAAAAAATAATTTTTTACGTCTCGTAAATTTCTATGTCCTTTCAATTCTTACATTATCATCGTTGATGTATTTATTTCCCCCGATACTGCAGTATACGAGAGAGTTTATATATTTCGGCGAGGCAGGAATAAGCACTAATGCAATGTTGAGGGCATTGGGATTTACTCTCGGGCTGTGCGTCTGTCTGCTGCTGACGTTAAGCACATATGAAGTCCACCGCTCACTTAACACTGAGAGACAGAAAAATATATTTTTGTTATTGTCACTGATGATTTTTGCCCTTGAGTTTTCAGCGTCATCATTTGCGGCACTTCAAAGGCTGAAAATCTTAAAGACGGCTGATTCTTTCATGGGAATATCAGTTTTTGACGTTATGATATGGCGCGATGCTAACCCGAACGCTTTTTTATTCGCACAGTTAGGGCTTGCGTTAATCATGCTTTTATTTGTCATTTATATACACCTGAAGCCTGAAGGTACGTTCCCGAATAAGGCATTGTTAAGAAAGGAAAAGGCAAGGTTAAGGGACTGCCGCCGATGGTCATGGAGCCTCTGCGCTTTCGGATTTATTGCAGTATTTATCGTCATTGTCCTGCATTATTACGACACCAAACCGCCCGCAGAAATCCAGCCCGAGCCTTATGACATCAAGGACGGAATAATAAGCATTGAATTAACGAAAGTATCAGACGGACATTTACACAAATTTTCGTATGTTACGCCGGGCGGATATGATGTCAGATTTCTTGTCGTAAAAAAACCTGCGGGGACAGCTTACGGGGTCGGCCTCGATGCCTGCGAGATCTGCGGAATTGCAGGCTATTACGAGCGCGGAGATGATGAAGTTGTCTGCCGCCGCTGTGATGTCGTAATGAACAAAAACACGATCGGTTTCAAGGGCGGCTGCAATCCCGTGCCGTTTGAATATGAGCTCAGGGCAGGGAGAATATATATTGACGTTAAAGAGCTTGAAAAACATGAAAAGAGGTTCAGATAAATAAATGTTCTGGCGAATGATAATTAAGACGCTTATACGTCAGAAAAGCAAAATGCTGATGATTGCTTTCACTGTCGTTCTTGGCGTATCCCTGTCAACGGCCATGATGAATGTTATGTTGGGCGTAGGCGACAAAGTCAACAGGGAATTAAAAGTCTACGGCGCGAATATAACCGTCAGGCACAAGGACGCGGCATTGATGAGCGATTTATACGGCCTTGAAGGTCAGGGAGTTAATGACAAGTTTTTATATGAAGATGATGTTTTGAAATTAAAGTCGATATTCTGGGGTTTCAACATTCTCGATTTTTCGCCCATGCTTGAAGGCAAAGCGTTAATGAACGGCGTTGACGTTGGAATAATAGGGACATGGCCGGAAAAACATGTGGTATTACCGACAGGCGAGGAATTAAATACCGGCCTGAAGGCTCTGCGTACATGGTGGGAAGTTTCGGGAGAGTGGCTCGGTGAAAGCGATGATAAAAGCGTGATGATCGGTCATATTCTCGCGTCTCAGAATAAAATTAATGTCGGCAGTAAAATAACGCTGAACTCAGAGACTTTTACGGTTAAAGGGATATTCAACGACGGCGGAAATTTTGACAACAAAATTTTGATGACACTTCCTACAGCACAGAAGCTCTTGAATTTGCCGGGAAAAATTTCAAGCATTGAAGTTTCAGCTTTGACAACACCTGATAACGATCTGGCAAGAAAAGCGGCTCAAGACCCCAGAAGTTTATCGCCCGATGAGTATGAAACATGGTACTGTACGGCTTACGTCAGCGCGATATGTCATCAGATTCAGGAGGTAATAAGGGACGGTGTGGCAAAGCCAGTCAGGCAGGTTGCGGAATCCGAAGGGACAATATTAAACAAGACTACTTTGTTAATGGTATTGATTACAATATTGAGCTCTATCGGTTCAGCCCTCGCAATTTCAAATTTAATAACCGCAAGCGTAATTGAGAGAAGCCAGGAATTAGGACTGTTAAAGGCACTGGGGGCTTACAACTGGCAAATAGTCCTGCTTGTACTCGCTGAAGTAATGATTACGGGGCTTGCAGGGGGAATAATCGGTTATTTTATGGGAATAGGATTCGCTCAGATCATAGGCCAGACGGTTTTCGGATCATATATTGAGATTGCAAGAATGGTAATCCTTATCGTTGCCGTAATTTTATTCTTTGTAACGTTAATCGGCAGCATTCCCGCAATAAGATATTTAACGGCTCTGCGTCCTACGGAGGTACTTCATGGAAAATAGAAAACGTAAAGGCAGCCGCAAAAAAATGTATATGAGAATGGTTGCAGGCTCATTGATACGCCGTGCATCAAGATTAATAATTGCGGTTCTTGCAATAGCAATAGGAGCGACAATATTATCAGGGCTGGTAACGATATATTACGACATTCCCGAACAATTAGGCCGAGAGTTCAGGTCATACGGCGCAAATTTAATCGTCCTGCCGCGCGGTGAGGCAAAAATTACCCGTGAAACTCTCGGAAAACTCAGGAATTTAATCGGCACTGACAAAATCGTCGGGATGGCTCCTTACAGATACCAGACTGTAAAAATCAACGAACAGCCTTATATCATAGCCGGGACTGATTTATCACAGGCTGAAAAAAACAGCCCTTTCTGGTACGTTGAAGGTGAATGGGGAAATTCTCAGGAAACTTCACGGGTAATGGTCGGCAGCGAAATTGCACGGACGTTAGGACTTAAAATCGGCGATTCTTTCACTGTTCAGGGAGTCCGTTACGGTGAAAAGGCTGAGGCTTCAAGACAGGATTTATCGGCTGAGGAAAATTTGAAAAGAGACCTTGCGCGTCAGAACTTTCACAAAAAATTGACCGTCAGGGGCATAGTTTCAACCGGAGGAGCCGAAGAGGGCTTTATATTTGCCGATATAGATATGCTTGACGAATTAATAAGCGACACTTTCAGGGCTGATGTTATCGAATGCAGCATAGTAGCGGATGCAGCCGGACTCTCAGAACTGTCGGCAAAAATTGAGCGTGAAATACCTGAACTGCAGCCCCGCGCCGTCAGAAGATTAACGCAGTCTCAAGATATAGTGCTTGGGAAATTGCAGGCTCTCGTACTTCTGGTTACCGTTGTAGTCCTAATAATAACGATGATTTCAGTTTACACGACAATGACGGCAATGGTAGCTGAAAGACGGCGTGAAATCGCACTTAAAAAGGCACTTGGAGCTGAAAATAAATTAGTTATGGGCGAATTATTGGGCGAGGGCGTTTTATTGGGTCTTACCGGCGGAGCTTTAGGCGTTTTCTTGGGCTTTGAGTTTGCCCTGAGGGTGAGCCTTAACGTCTTCGGAAGAGGAATAAACTTCCAGATAGCATTAATCCCGATAACCATAGCAGTTTTCATAATAATCACCGTAACAGCGTCAATAATACCTGTCCGCAGGGTAATGGACATACACCCGGCGATCGTCCTGAAGGGAGAATAAAAAACATGAAAATTTTAGAGTTAAAAAACGTCTCGAAAATATACGGGAATTTGAAGGCACTTGCAGATATAAATCTCAGCGTGAACGCGGGGGACTGGTTATCTATAATGGGGCCTTCAGGTTCGGGAAAAACAACGATGATAAACATAATCGGCTGCATGGATACGCCTTCAACGGGAAGCGTAATACTTGACGGCACGGACATAAGCCGCGAAAATTCCGTGAACCTTACGCGCATAAGACGGGACAAAATCGGGCTTATATTCCAGCAGTTCCACCTGATAAGTTATCTTACTGCCGTTGAAAATGTAATGGTTGCCCAGTATTATCACAGTATGCCTGACGAGGAAGAAGCTATGGAGGCTCTCGCAAAAGTCGGGCTTGCTGACAGGGCGAGGCACCTTCCGGCTCAGTTGTCGGGAGGAGAACAGCAGAGGGTATGTATAGCGAGGGCGTTAATAAACTCGCCTCAAATTCTGCTCGGTGATGAGCCTACGGGGAATCTTGACGAGGAGAATGAAAGCATTGTTGTTGACATTTTCAGAAGACTTCATGATGAAGGCGTAACGATAATAATAGTTACTCATGACCCTGAAGTCGGAGATGTTGCTCAAAGAAAGATAATTCTTGAACACGGAAGAGTTGTTGATGATATTGACCAGTCGGCAACATTCGGAGAGGCTTTGAAACTCAAAGGGAAGTCATAAAAATCTTTAATAAAGCTGCCTCGCTTGGCACAAAAAAACAGGCGGGGCAATTTTTTTACTTTTTTACCCTGCCTGTAAATTTTTCCCTGATTAAATTATTTTTTCTTTGCGGGAGCTTTTGCCGGGAGTGCCTTACGCGCCGGGCTTGATTTCTTTGCTGAAGTTCCCTCGTCCTCAATATGGAACTGTGAGAGTGACTCGGTAATGCTTTCAACTAATCCTGTCTGGTCAACTGCACCCTGAGCGGCTCTTTCGGCGATTAATGCCGTCTCGTCCATATCGTTCTTGATACTCTCAAGGTGTTCGAGAATTTCAGTTGTTGCCTTTGTTACGTTGTCGATACCTGCAGCGATTTCACGGCTTGAGGCTGCCTGCTCTTCAGCGACTGCGGCGATGTTCTGGATTCTGTCATTTGCCTTGTCGATCTGGCTGATTGCCTCAGCAAGTGAATCCTGTGCGCCGTTAGCCTTCTCTGTCGTCTCGTCAAGAAGTACTGCGGTCTCATCGCTTGATGTCTTTGTCTCTCTTGCGGCTTCCTGAAGCGTTTCGATTAAGCCCCTGACGTTCTCGGCTGCACGGCTTGAATCTTCGGCAAGTTTTCTTACGCTTTCCGCGACAACTGCAAATCCGCGTCCTGCCTCGCCTGCTCTTGCTGCCTCGATAGCTGCGTTGAGCGCGAGTAAGTTCGTCTGGTCTGCAATTGATGTGATTTCGCCGATAAATTCGCTGATCTTGTTGACGCTTTCGACTAATTCCTGAAGTTTTATGCCGCTTTCTTTCGTCTTTTTCTGTAAGACTACGATGTTTGCGATTGCCTCTTTAACCGTGTCGACTGCGTTGCCCGTTACGGTCGTCATGTTTGAAATGAACTCTGCGCAGTCCGTTGCGGCCTGTGCGCTCGTCATTGAAGCTGCTGACATCTCTTCAGTTCCTGCGTTTGACTCCTGAAGCGATGAAGAGTTGCTTTCCATGAGTTTTACGACGTTTGAAACGCTTGAACGTACGTTGTTAGCGTAATCAAGGTTTTTGCCCGCATCGTCTTTCATTGCTCCGGCCTTATCGTGGCTTTCTACAGCAAGCCCGCGGATATCTCCGATTGCCGTGCTGAGAGCCGCGAACATTTCAGCAAGCGCATCGCCGAGATGTCCGAGTTCGTCTTTGCCCTCATAATTGAAGTCAGCGCGTGTTATCGACATATCGCCGTCCCTTGCGTTTCCGCAGAGTTCGACAACGCGTCCCAGAGGCGTTGAGATTGCCTTAGCGATATAAAGCGCTATGCCTATACCGATTACGATTGCGGCAACTGCAAGCCCGATTACGAGCGTCATTGTGCTGCCCAGTGAGTCATACGCGCCCTGTGAGAGGTCTACGATTCTCTGAGTTCCTGCGTCAGTTATCTTGTTTGAGATTGTAACGAGGCTCAAACCGTCAGCAAGTAATGCCGCGAATGCCGGCTCTGTCTGGGTGAACGAGGTGAGAACGTCATTAAATCCGTTTTTCAGCGTCGTGAATGTGCTGCGCCCCTGAGACATGAGGTCTTTGACTTCCTTGAAGCGCGAGCCTTCATAGAACCTGTTGTACTGATTTTCGCCGTTGACAAGCTGCTGCACTATGTCATTCATCATTTTTGAGTCTCTTGTGTCGAGTGCAACGGCGTAATTCCTTGCGGTTACTGCAAAAGCTGTCGTGAGTGCTTCGGCCTGCCTGATTCTGTTGATGTCGGTCTCAAAGTTCGTGCCTTCAACATTCGTCTTCAGGTTGTCAAGCGTTATCTGATACTGCATATTAACAACGCTTGTAAGAAGATCGATCATCTTGTCGATTTCTTTGTTGAGCGTTGCCGATACTGTTCTCTTCGTGCGGATCATCTGGAAAGCCTTGTTCATTGTCGACTCGGTGTTCCTGATGATGTTTTCCATTTCAGCGAGGTTAGAAAGGCTTGTGAGGCTCGGATCCTGAGCATACATCTGCTTTCCTTTTTCCAGTAAGGTTCGCAGGCTGGACATGTAGCCTGTAAGCCGTTCGATGTCTTCGTCGCTTTCTGAGAACTTCAAATCCCTGACACATGCCCTTATCCAGCTTATCTGATTAGTAAGTTCGACGGCAAGTTTTACCGTGCTGTCAACAACCTTCTGAAGGTATGCTACATCCGACTGAACTGCTGAAATGCTCGTCCATGAGAAGAACACCGCAAAACCGAAAAGCGCGAGGACAATCCCGAAGCCTATTGTGAGCTTGCCCGTAATCTTGAAATTGTTTAACATGAAAAATATCTCTCCTGTTAATAAAATATATTATTGCTAAAACTTGTTAAACTTGAAAAATTAAACTAAATAACTTAAATACCTAACGCGAATTTACAGCAAAATTATTCAGGGGTCAATCTGAATCCCCTCCTTAGCCATGAGCCACGAAAGAGCCGCAAAAGTCTTCGAGTCCCTTATTTTTCCGGCACGTATAAGTTCCGGTATGTCGCTTAATTTTATTTCCAATACCGAAACGTTTTCGTCCTCGTCCTGCGGGAGTGATGACTTTGTAAGTCCTTCGGCGAGATAGAGAGTGAAAAGCTCAGTGCAGAAACCCGGCGACGCGTAAAACTCGCCGATACGGTAAAGACGGTCTGCCTTGACGTTGAGTTCTTCCTGCATTTCGCGCTCGGCTGCCTGTGAGGGGTCTTCTCCTTTTTCGATCAGTCCTGCGCAGATTTCCAGAGTTTCTTCATGTACTGCATACCTGTACTGTCTGACAAGAAGAACCGTCTTGTTCTCCGTGAATGCGATCATGCCGACTGCGGGTTTATGTTCAACAACTTCACGCGTTGCGATATGACCTGAAGGAGTACGGACATCGTCACACCTTACATTCAGGATTTTACCGTCAAAGATTCTCTTTTCTTTAACACATACTTCCTCAATCTTGGATTTCTTTTCGTTCGGCATAAGAACACCTGCCCTTTTCTATATTGCTGAGATTTGGTTTAATTATAGCGCATAACTTCAAACTTTACACATATTAATGTGATTAAATCCTTAAACCGCCGACCCATTCGCGCCCCGTCATTCTCTTTTTTCCCTCGCCCTGAACTTCTGAAAGTTCAACGCAGCAGTCACTGAATGATATAAACGGCCTGCCGTCAGCGATGAATAAATTTCCCTTCTCTTTTGATTTTATGTCATTCCTGAGATCTGCTTTCCAGATTTTCAGCCTCTTTCCCGAATTTATAATATAAGCACCGCCGGACATGTCGAGAGCGCGCACTCTGTTTATGAAATTTTCGGCACTTCCTGAATCTGACAGATTTATCAAAAATTCATCTTTGTTTAACTTATCGGCATATGAAGAGCGTGAATTATCCTGCGGCGTGAATTTCAGCGTTTCATTTTTCAGCACATCACACGAAATTTTGCAGCCTAAATCAGAAAGTTTTATATATAAATCTGACGCGCAGTCTTCGGGTGAAATTTCAATTTCCGACTGGGTTAAAATATCTCCAGCATCCATAGCTTTTGCGAGCCTGAAAACGCTCACGCCCGTTTTAGTTTTTCCATCAAGCAAAGCCCTCTGAATCGGAGCTGCCCCCCTGTATTCAGGAAGCATTGAAGGGTGAATGTTCAGGCACAAAAACGACAGAAAGGGATCGCGTATAATCTGCCCGAAATCTATAACAAAAATGATGTCAGGTTTTTCGCTGTTTAATGAGCTGATTAATTCCTGATTTTCCGTGAGCTTTCCTGTTCTTGAGACGCTGAGGCCGATTTCATTTGCTTTTAATTCAACGGCTGATGGATTTTCCCTGTTGTTACGGCCTGAACGCGTCGGAAGCCCCGTTATTATCCGCTGGAAATTTATACCGTTTTTTATTAAGCCCTGAAGACATAACGCCGCGAACTGCCCCGTACCTATGAACCAGAATTTTGACGTTTCAATATTCAAAGTTAAAAGTGTCCTCCCGTGTGCTTGCTGACTTTCTTTTTTATTGCGTTTCGTTTCAGGTTAGAGAGATAGTCAATAAACAGCTTCCCCGTAAGATGATCCATTTCATGAAGGAAAGCGCGGGCGGTGTAGCCTTCACCTTCAAAGACCTGAATATTTCCGTTTACGTCCTGAGCCTCGATTTTCACCCATTGAGGGCGCATGACATTTGCATAAATTCCGGGAAAACTGAGGCAGCCTTCTTCACTTTCCTGTATTCCCTTCTGGTCAATAACTTTAGGGTTAATGAGGACGTAGCTTTTTCCGTCATATTCAACGACAGCAATTTTTTTCAGAACGCCGACCTGCGGGGCTGCGAGGCCCACACCGTCATGAACGCGCATTGACGCAAATAATTTTTTGACGAAGTCTGAAAGCTCATCATCAAAAACCGTAACTTCTTCTGATACTTTCTTCAGTACGGGGTCAGGGTACTTTCGTATTTCTAAAATATTATCCTTGATTTCATTGCTCAAAAAATTTCACGCTCCATTTAATTTTAATTTTGATAATTGTATCAAATAGTATAATATAAATATTTACATCAAGAATACAAGGAGGTGTATTGT
Source organism: uncultured Synergistales bacterium (assembly GCA_905233565.1). Lineage (GTDB taxonomy): Bacteria > Synergistota > Synergistia > Synergistales > Aminobacteriaceae > JAFUXM01. Next base: position 5,815 of record CAJOCL010000004.1, on the reverse strand, counting down.
CATGCAGATTACGTCAATGTTATCAGCAGGGTATTTGGAGCCTATGCAGAACATTTCAAAGGTCCAGAAATTAAACGATGCCGTTAAAGAAACTGATCAGTCAAAACAACAGAAAGAACAGGAAATCTTAGCGGAAGAGCAGGCGTTAAAGGCAAAATTAGGAAGTTCGGCACAGGTTCATACGGTCTATCATTACACGATGGGGACTGACGGAAGACGCTACATAACGGGCGCGTCAGTAACCATGAAAGGAAGCGAACAGGATCTTAACCGTGTAGGCGGAGGAATCGCAACCGAAGACCTTCAAAGTCAGAGGCAGGAGGCTCAGGAAGCCCTCAAAAAGAAAGACGAGAATACCGAACACAACCAGACTGTAATAAAAGCCGAGACAGACAAGCGGAAAGCTGAAGATAAGAAAGACAAGGCTGAAAATGAAAAAGATGCCCAAGTCCGTGAGCTGAAACAGATTGAAAATGAAGTTATTGCTCATGAGGCGGCACATCAGGCAGCTGCAGGAGAGTTCGGAGGGGGAGTAAGCTACACTTACACGGAAGGCCCGGACGGTAAGAGTTATATAACGGGCGGAGAAGTCCCTATACATTTCAGGGAAGGTGCTACACCTGAAGAAACTCTCAGGAACATGCAGCAGGTTCAGTCGGCGGCCAATGCTCCGGCGGATCCGTCAGGTCAGGACAGGCAGGTTGCGGCAAAGGCGGCGGCTCTGGCTTCAAAGGCAAGAAGTGAAATCACGCAGGAAAGAGCAGAAAGGCTTGAAGGCAGAGAAGACAGAGGGGAACACACTGAAACCGTTGCACGAGGTACCCCGATAATCGAACAGGTTAAAAGGGAAGACGAGGGGCAGGATCCCGAAAAAAACGGCGTAATGTCAGTTTTAGCGTCAGTAAAGGAACTGCAGATACAGAATCTAATTCCTGCAGCGTAAAATAACATGAACGTATTTGATCGTATGCTCAACACACAGGCGTTAATGTTTGTCTATGTTTTAACGGGCATAATAATGGCAAAGACAAAAATACTCAGGCACGAGGGGCGTTCAAGTTTCATTAATCTTCTGCTTGATATAACGCTCCCGTGCATGATATTAAATTCATTCAACGTTAAAATCGGCATAAATGAACTTATATCGGCAGGGCAGATTATGATTATCTCGATCGTATGCGTCTTAATTTCTTGGATAACGGGGAAAATTTTCTGGCGCAGTCAGCCCCAGAACCGCAAAGCCGTTCTTGAATTTTCCACATTATTTTCAAACGCCGGGAATGCAGGAATGCCCATAGTTGCGTCAGTATTCAGAACTGAAGGGGTATTTTATGCCTCGTTCTATCTTTTGCCGGTAAGAATATTGATATGGACTGTGGGACTTTCGCTTTTTGTTGACGAGAGGAACATAAAGAAACGTTTAATAATACTTGCAAAGACACCAAGCCTTGTAGTCGTGTTTATCGGCATTGCGTTAATGTTTATGCCGTTCAGGCTGCCTTCGGTGCTTTCAACGGCAATAAAGAATATCGGAGACATGACGGGGCCTCTTTCAATGATGATAATCGGAGCTGCATTAGGGGAATCAAATTTAAGCGGGATTTTTGATATTGACGCGTTCAAATTAACATTTGTAAGACTTGCCGTTCAGCCGTTAATATTTCTTTTTCTTTTCAGATCACTTGGAGTTAAGGACATTTTATGGCAGGTTGCCGTAACACTCACGGCCATGCCTGCAGCTGCGAATACTGAAATAATCGCGGAAATGTACGGGAAAGATTACGCTTTTGCTGCACGCTGTGTAGTCGTCTCGACGGTAATATCACTCTTCAGCGTACCCGTTCTTACGTTGCTGTTCTGATAAAAAATTCTCTCCTGATTTTTCGATGAAACTGTGCGGTGAAACTGCGGGAATTTTAGAGCTTCTGAAGTCTTCAATATCTCTTGTAATGACATAATCAAGTTTATTAAGATATGCACATAACATCAGCTAATTCTTTTTTAACGTCAATAACACGTGTGATACTTCCGCTGAACTCATTGAATAACTTCCAGTCAGATTCAGTCATTTCCTTGTCATCAATATTATTTTCAGTGAACAAAATTAAAACTTTACCGCTTATTTCAGGTACTTTATCATATATTTCAACACGGCCTCCGCTGTAATATCCCTGAAGTACGAGCATAAAATCACCTCTGAAATCACATATAGATTATAATAACAGAAATTTTATAGAAGGTGTAGATTAATTATGGCATTTACAGTTTGTGTTCTTACTGCAGCAGCAAAAAGAGATACTTATATTGCAAGTTACATAGCCGGTGAAAAACCGGTAACCGGCCATGACGTTATGGACGAAATGATAACAAAGCACGACATGCCGCAAAGGCGCGTTATAGCATGGTTTGTGAATAATTATACGCGTCCTTTGGATTGGATTGTCGATGAAGATGCAACAGTAGAGTTCATAACATCGACATCTCCGACAGGCCAGCGGATATATAAGCGTACATTAGGATTTGTATTAATCATAGCATGTGCAAGAGTTTTAGGGCGCAAAGCAATTCTCAGACACTCAATAGCCGACAGCCATTACTGGGAATTTGAAGACGGCTCCGTAACACAATTGGACGTTGACAAGATAAAAGCTGAAATGAGCGACATAATACGCCGTGACAGTGCAATAACCCGCGAAATCCTGACGATTGACAAGGCAAGGCGCGTATTCCAGCGTCAGGGCGAACCAGAAATCGCGGAGCTTTTTGTACGTGCTAATCTTGATCCCGTTGAAGTCTACAGGTGCGGGGAACGTTACGGATATTTCTGCGGAGGGCCGTTAGCTTCATCAACAGGTGCGCTGAGAATGTTCGATGTTGTACTTTATGAACAGGGTATGTTATTGAGATTCCCCAGACCTGATGCCCCTGAACAGATGCCGGAGCTTAAACTTGAGCCGTCAATGGGCAAAGTATTTTTTGACTATGCACACTGGCTTCAAGTATTGGATTTGAACTATCTGAATAAACTGCATCACAGGGTTACGGAAGGGAAAATACAGGAGTTAATACTGATTGCTGAGGCTTTCCATTCCCAGAGCTTGGGAAATATTGCCGAAGACATCGCCGCACGTCCCGTAAAAGTCGTAACGATTGCAGGGCCTTCAGGTTCCGGGAAGACTACATTTTCCGAGAGGCTGAAAGTTCAGTTAATGGTCTGCGGAAAAACGCCGGTAACTTTGCCGCTTGACAACTATTTCAAAGAACGCGAAGACAGCCCAAAAGACGAGACGGGCGAATATGATTATGAACGTCTTGACGCTTTAGACTTGGAACTTTTAGGGGATAACCTGATGAGGATTTTAGCGGGAGAAGAAGTTACAACGCCTGTATATAATTTCATTACGGGTAAAAAAGAACCTGGAAAAGTCATCAAGCTCAAGCCTTCTGACGTTCTTATAATGGAGGGTATTCACGGTCTTAATGATAGTATTCTCTCAATGCTTCCTGCAAGTTCAAGATACGGTGTTTTTGTTTCGCCTTTAACGGGAATATGTATAGACCCTCACAACAGGACGAGTACGAGCGACAACAGATTATTGCGGAGAATAATACGTGATTACAGGACTAGGGGAAAATCAGCTCAGGTAACTCTTGAAGTTTATCCAAAAGTCATAAGGGGAGCAAGAAAGTATATATTCCCTTACAGAAGCCGCGCCGATGCGATTTTCAACTCATCACTTCCGTATGAACTCGGCGTTCTTAAGCCTTATGTCGAACCGCTGCTTCATACGGTTGACGAGAACTCAAGCGTATTCAGCGAGGCTTTGAGGCTTCTGAACATACTCAGATTTGTACCGGCTCTGAATAATGACGGAATCCCGAACAACTCTGTAATACGCGAATTTATCGGCGGTAGCTGCCTCGATGTATAATTTTCCTGAAAAACATAACAAAAAGGAGATTGATTACTGATGTCAAAAAAAGCCTTATTATTCGCTGTAATGTTTATCTTAATTTCAGCGTCAATATCATCCGCAGCCACCAATCCCCCTTCAAAAGGGCAATGGGCTTTAGCTCTTGAACCTGTCATGAACCTTCACGCTAAGGCAGACAGTAATTCAAGCTATAAAAAAATGGATATGCCCGAAAACTGGATAAGTGTTCCCAGTGCCGTACGTGACCGGAATAATAATCTCTGGTACAGCGTCAAAATCAACGGCCGTAGCGGCTGGCTCCCTCAAAACGGCATACGCCTTAAAATGGGCGGAAAAAGCAAATCAGCTTCAAACATTTACAGGAATTATGTTTCAGCACGCAGAAAAATAATGAACAGGCTCGGCAGCTGGACATCAGGCAGTGAAGGAAGAGTTACTGTTTACACAACTGACGGCGCAGAATTCAGGGTCATACGCGGTAAAAACGGCACTGAAGATATATATTTCAGGACTGACCGCTACGACATATGCAGCAAGTTTCTAGGCGTTGACTTAATCGACATGATGCAGCCCGAAGTAAGATCAAAGCTCGGAACTCCTACAATGCGTGAAACTCCTTACGATGAACCCGAGATAACAATTCTTTCATTTGAACTTGCTGACAGGGATATGACCCTTTCAATCACTGAAAGGCGTTACGACGGTGAAAAAGAAGGTCAGGTTATCTTAGTTGAACTTTACAGGGGAAGAACAGGGGAACGGGATTATTAATTTTCCGCTCATTTTATGCCTTTCCGTTATTATTGATGCCGCATTCGGAGATCCGAGAAAATTTCCTCATCCCGTTAAATTAATCGGCAGAGTTATAACTTTCTGGCATAAATTACTTTTCACTGAAAAAAAAAACGTTTTTTAACGGCCTCGCTGTGTGTATTTTGACTTTAAGCACAATGGGGCTTACTGTTGCGTTAATACTTTATATTTCTGATTATAATTTTATTGTTCAGGTTTATTTTTTATATTCTGCCATTGCATGGAAAGACCTGAAAGACGAAACGCGGAATATTTTTCAATCTCTCATAGAAAATGACATTATCAGCGCACGGAAATATTTATCCTTTGTTGTCGGACGTGATACTGAAAATCTTAATCAAAATGAAATAACACGTTCAGTAATTGAAACTATCAGCGAAAATTCAACCGACGGCGTAATCTCCGTTATTTTCTTTGCTCTCATCGGCCATGTCATTAACCCTTATTACGGAATGAATATATCCGTATGGCTTTTCAAATCAGCAAGCACCCTTGATTCAATGCTCGGATACAAGGCTTACGGAAATTACGGAAAGGCAAGCGCAAGGCTTGATGATTTTCTGAACTTCATACCTGCACGGTTAGGCGGAATAATTATCGTCATGGCCGGAAAATTAACGGGCTGTAACTTCCGCAAGGCTTTCAAAATTTTCATGACTGACAGGCTCAAGCATGACAGCCCGAACAGCGCACACGGCGAGAGCGCATTTTCAGGGGTTTTAGGTGTAAGGCTTGGGGGAGGAGCGTATTACGGCGGTAAATTTATTAAACGTCCGTTCCTGAACGAGAAAGCAAAAGACCCTGAGATTTATGATATTCTCAGAGCCTTTAATTTACTCGATGTTTCCTGTTCAATTTCAGTGATTACTGCCGTTATTTTTTCCCTGTTACATGCTTATTCGCTGAGGGTCTGAGTGATACAGCCAGTTAATTAATTGCCTTTCTGCATAATTTCGACAATGCAGATTTCGCCGTCAGATGACTTGAGTGTTATCTTTCCGTTTCTGGGCTTCCCGTCAGTTACAGCGTCGACTGTAAGACTAATATATTGCTGCCTGTTTCCGGGA
>CAJOCL010000003.1:194587-228795 GCA_905233565.1 uncultured Synergistales bacterium | reverse complement strand
TCAACCGTCCCTCCGACTGTAAAAGCTCCGCCGTGAATCCATACCATTACAGGCTTATTTGTCCTGCCGTCATCAGCTTTCCAGACGTTAAGATAAAGGCAGTCCTCCCCTCTAACGTAAACTGAAGCAATTTGCGCATCATAATCCACCTGGCATGGGGTTTTGCCGTTATAGTATGCCTCATAAACTCCGTCATCAGGAACAACGTCAACAGGAGCTTTCCAGCGGAGTTCGCCTACAGGCTGTTTACCGACAAACGGAATGCCTTTGTAGGCTATGACACCATCTCTCTTTTTGCCGACAAATGTACCATTGATACACTTGACCGCCAGCGACTTGTCATAATTGCCGTCTGTGATTGGTTTGTTCTCGCCGTACAAAGCGCTCATTTCCTCTTTAATCTCGCTCAGTGTTTTGTCAGCTGCTTTAGCTGAACCATTGCTGCAGGCCGTCAGACTGAAGACCATAACCCAGAGTGTTGCCAACGCTAAAATTTTCTTCTTCATTTTTGTATCATCCTTTCTGTAAACTTATTACATGCAGTAATAATTAGTCAGGAAATAGCATCTCTCCCAATCAAGAATTTTTAACTTCGACTCTTTTTCCGGGTGAATGTTGAACTCATCGAAGACCATAATTTCCTTGTCCTTCAAGTTGTAGAGAGGCCAATTATGTGCCTTGCCGTCAGGGGAAATGTCCGCGCTGAGTGAAGGGTTGCCGGTTTTGGCGAACTGCACCCACATCTTACGCATAGTCTTCGAGAACGTCTCATCAAATGCTCTTCCCGTCTCTAAGGTGCTTTCCGGGTGATTTAATACTGACGCAAGCTCCACAGCATGTCCGCTCTTCATAAGAGGCACGGAGGATTCAACCGTGAATAAATAGGTGTAGGATTTTCCGCCTGCTTTGGTCTGGTTCTCAGACATCCTGAACAGCGGCGCGATAAACCAGATTTGATCGTACAGTCTGCAAAGCGGTTCGTAAATATCTCCCTTGATGTCCTTGCAGAAGCTCTCAACAAGCACTTTTTCCTCGTCCGTAAGCTGTGTGATATTTTTCGCCCAGCGTTTACCGTAGAAATCCATGAAAGGCTCTATTCCGCCAATTGAGACCATAAAGTAGTTCATCTCGTCTTTGTTGCAGCCCTGCATGAAAATTATATCCTTTGCCGCGCCGTCTGCATACGCTTCATACGGGTCTAGGGGCAGATAATTTCCGTCCCGTTCCGGCAATACGCGCAATTCGAGTACCGCTGCTTCCTTCACAAACTTACGGACATCTACTTTCTGGAGATCAGCGACTGTTTTACAGCCGAGTATCTCCATCAATTCATTCGTACACTCGATAGCCTGTTCTTTCGACCTCGTGAAAACGATTCCGCCGCTCTGAGCAATGACCTTCTTGAAATACTTGTGAGAGCCTTTGATTAATGGAAGCTGGCTGACACTGCCGCCGCCTGCGGATTCGCCGAAGATTGTAACATTGTCAGGATCCCCGCCGAAGCTCGCAATGTTCTCATGTACCCATTTCAACGCCATTATCTGATCCATGAGGCCCAAGTTCTGAGCGTCAGGATAGTCCTTGCCGTCAGGAAGATGGGACAAGTGGAAGAAACCGAACACGCCGACTCTGTACGCGATACTTACAGCGATTACATCAGGATTTTCCTTGACGAAGTTATGTAACTCATACGTAGGGTCAGCCGTTCCGCCCATCTCATAAGCTCCGCCGTGTATCCATACCATTACAGGCTTTTTCTCTGTAGAGGCTTCATCAGCTTTCCAGATGTTCAAATACAGGCAGTCTTCGCCCTGAACGTAAAGGGAAGCAGTTTCATATATGTCTTCACCCTGTATAGGAGTTTTCCCGTTGTAATACGCCTCGTATACGCCATTATCAGGGACGACATCAACGGGAGCTTTCCAGCGAAGATTTCCTACAGGCTGTTTACCGACAAACGGAATACCTTTGTAGGCTATGACATCATCAGTCTTTTTGCCGACAAATGTACCGTTAATGCACTTGACTGCTAAGGACTTGTCATAATTGCCGTCTGTAATCTTCTTGTTCTCACCGTACTGCGCTCTGAGTTCCTCTTTAGCCTCATTCAGTGTTTTGTCAGAATCCGGAGCAGTGAAGACCTTTTCCCCCTCAAAGTATGTAGCTTCAGGCTTGACAGTGTGAATCTCCATAACCGGGCAGGTCAGAACGTCTTTATTCAAGAGAAGGAAATCTGCATATTTACCGGGCTTGATACTGCCTCTTTCATCTTCAATGAACATCTGCCTTGCGCAGCCGATAGTCATGGCCGTGAGAGCCTGTTCACGGGTAACGAGTTCTTCAGGCCACCAAGCAGCCCCGTTCTCAGAGTGAAGTACACCAGTAACAGCAATCTCCATAATTCCGAACGGATCATCAGGGCTTCCGCTCAATGCCGGATAATCTGAGTGTATTGACACGGGGATACCGTTATCGAAAAATGACTTGAAGGGATAAGATTCGTCTTCTTGGCCTACAGGGGTTGATTTATGTTCACGCAAATACTCAGCCATTCCGGCAGGGCCATGATGCCAAGTTACGCCCGAGCTGACATAAATATTATTGTCTGTCATGCGCTTGTAATCTTCCGGGTTGACGTTGCGGACATGCACCAGTGTATTGCGCATTTCGTCTTGACCTCCGTTGACGAAGGCACTGACAACACAATTGACGGCCTTGTTGCCTAAAGCATGTATGTGCATAGTCAAACCGTTTGCGTTAGCTTTTCGCGTTATGTCCGTAATTTCTTCTTCCGTCCAGTTGGGGATACCCTGATGACCGTCAGGATACAGCGGATCAACAAATCCCGTGCCGCTTTCAACAGTGCCGTCCATGAGGAGCTTGATCCATCTCGGCATTACGCGTGCTGAAGCAAATTTCTTAGCGTCAACTGCTCTTGCAAGAGCCTCATCAACATTCATCCAGCTTTCAAACTCATAGGGCAGACCAACAACAATGTGCAGTTTGCCGGCCTTGTCTAATTGCTGAAGAGCCTCATAGTAATTAGTGTTGACGAAATAGTTACCCCAGCCCTCAGTGTACATCGTGTAACCTTCTGACAACATATGCTTCTCGATGTCTGCCAGGTTAGCTTTGGCCATGTCGAGAGTATAAATGTCGTCTAAGAATGAACGTACGTAAGTTTGAGCCTGTTCCGACAAGAAACCTGTAGGAATGCCGTTAGCGTCTGTTTGAATCTCGCCTCCGCGTATTTCTGTCATGAGCGGCGTACCGTCTGCGCTCATAATGCCTGCTTTAACAAGCATAAGCGTGTTAGTCAGAGCCTTATGGCATTCATCGTCCAAAAAGTACATGGGAATATCACTGCATACGGCATCAAGTTCCTGACGTGTAGGTATATGATCCCCAAAGTGCATGAGATTCCAGCCCTGACCAAATACAGCCTTTGCTCCCGTCTCCCTTGCCTTTTTGACCGCAGCAGGAAGGATTTCATTCATAAACTTTTCCGCATTATCCTCATATTCTATGGTTGTGCCTATCGTTTTGAGAGCATAACCCAGCATATAATGGGCGTGCCCGTTTCCGCAGCCTGGCATAACGAGACCTTTCCCGGTATAGTCGACAACCTCAGTCTTGCCCTTCTCAACAAAGGCTTCTGCACCTTTCCTGTCGCCAACATAGACGTACTTGCCGTCTTTAACCGCGAACGCTTCGACAATCTGATTGCCTTCGGAAGTGAAAATCTTACCGTAAACAACGAGATCGGCGGGCGTTCCGTCAGTCTCTGCTGCTGAACTGACGCAGGCCGTAAGACACAAAACCATAACACAGGTCACTGCTAATGCTAAAACTTTCTTTTTCATCCGCACATAATCCTTTCTGTGAACTTATTCAGATATAATTTATTTTATCAGAAAAATAGGTTATCTCCCAATCGACAATCTTTCTTTAAGGCAGATGATTAATATGAAAAATGTTTTTTGCTTAACTGTTGCTCTCAGGTAATCCTAAGAGTTCCTTGCGCATATCTATAATTTTCTTCGTATTGTTCTCTATGAGTTTTTCATCTTTCGTAGTAAGCATGAAAAATTCACGTATTTTTTCTCTGCTGTAACTGCCGCTGATAAGTCTTGCTCTGAAAAGAAAATGATATGCTGCCGTAGAAGCGAGCTCATCAATTTCTGAATCCTGCAATAACTCTTGTGCCAGCTTTAATGCTAAATCATGCTCTTCATTGATAAGATTTACCATATCTCTGAAAGAGCGGATTTCCAGAAAATTAATTAATGGAAGCTGACTTTCTGAGTTTCCTTCTAATATCCGTGCGTTTGTTACAGCTGCTATTTCGTTTAATAAATTTCGGTAAGCAATGTTGTGGGAAGTAAATTCAGCAAGAGTTATTTTGTCAAAGAACAATTCGTCAAGTTTATCGTTCTCAATATCTTGTTTTATCTTGATTCTGTATTCATTCAGACTTTTTCTGATGTAAACAAAAATATCATCTGCTGTCTCAAGCAAACTCGCTGCTTTTGAGAAGCTCCTTCTGATGTCTCTTGGAACTTCAAATTCTAATTTGTAGCCCAGATCATGCTCTATTTCGGCCCAACAATGCTGAAGAATTGTTTTAATCTGAATTTCAAACCATAAATCGCTTAATTCACTTTCATTTTCAGGAAGCGCACATACATAGTGAAGGGCAAGATAACCGAATGACCTTGCATCAATAATTTTTCTTTTGTCCTTTGATCTGTTCCAATCAACACGGAAATTATCAGCAATTAATTTAGCTGCTAAATCTACATCAGGTGACATATAGCAAATAACACGGAAGCCGAGTATATCGTAAATTTCGTAAATGCTGCTATATTCATTGGGCTTTCTTTCAAGTTTTCCTTTAATGGAGTCTATTGTTTTTATGCGGTGTGTAACGTGTATCATAAAACCGCTGTCCGCAAAAATATTATGCAGACGTTCGCTGACAAATTTTTCTAAGTGTTTATACCTCTCAATTAAGGCTTGTATTTCAATATCTGTTTCTTTCATTATCAACCTTCTTTCTCATTTTTTAGTTTACAATCGAATAAACACATTGTTCGTATTCAACGAGTTTGTGTATGTAACTTCTTTTGCAAGTCCTGTCAGCATTCGTATTCCAATATGCGCGGCAGGATCATCGCTGTGAAAAATACTGATCCATTTTGTCAAATCAAAAGTCTTTCCGTTATCCCTGAAACGAAGTATTAAGTCATCTTTTATAATCGCAAGATTAATTTCAGCACTTTGATTCTTTTTTGAAAAACCATAGTTTGCAACATTCATTCCAAGTTCTTCTATACATAAAGATACGTATAACGCTTGCTTTTTACTCACTCCATTTTCAGAGCAAAAATTATAAGCGCGTTCTGAGGCATTTAACACATCTTCTTTTGTTAATATCTGGCTTCTGAACCGATACTTAGAATCAATCCCGAAACCTTCAGGAAGAAATAACATTTGCCGAATAGTTCGTGGAAATTGCTTTTCATGAATTGCTGCCATTATTATAATTGTCAGTGTCAATAATAATTCACTCACAGGAAATGCCGCCCATATTCCTACAATACCAAAAAAATACCCGAGAACAAACGCTGATGCAACAACATAAATCAGCCTGTGAAGAACTGAGAGCAAATGCGAACTTTTGTTATCTCCTATCGCCTGAAAATAATTCATATAAATCTCGTTAAAAGCCAGCAGCGGAAGTTTAAGAGCATAAAACTGAATACATAGTGTTGCCGTTTCTACTGCCTTTATTTGATTTCCTAAATAGAAAGACGCAATTCCGTGCGCCCCGAAGAAGCTCATTAATGTTACTGCTGTTACCCCAAACAACACGTACTTAAACGAAAGTATTAATGTTTCTGACAGCTCGTCCTCATTCTCTTCACCGTAAAAAACACCGCACATTAAAACAACAACATCACCGCAGCAAGTTCCAAGCAGCTCAAGAAATTCCGCTACACTGTGTTGAACAGACATAGCGGACATAGCAAGACTTCCGCCAATCATTAATACTAAATGATTGATAATTACAGGACGAAAAATATTGCACACTCTTCTGGTAGCTTTTGGGAGTCCTTTATTGATAAGTTCTGTCAGCATTTCCCATTTAATATCAGAGAAAGAAAACTGAAACATAGAATGCTTTGCTACAAAGCCGTATATCAAAACAGCTAATGCCGCGTAATAACTTGCTGATGTAGCAAGTCCCATTCCGAACATGTCGCCGTTCAAATAGAAAATATTAAACAAATCACCGCCTAAATTTACTGTAATCGTTGCAAAGACGCTTAAATTTACTTTATTGTATTTGCCTTCAAGCTGCATGAAAACAACTAATATATTGCCCATGACGATTGCAGGAACTCCTAAAAGCAGTCCCGCAAGATATTTTCTGACTATCGGGAACAATTCTCCATTTGCACCTAAAACAGCGGCGAATTGATTTACAAACATAATTCCAAGAAAAGAAAAGCCGATTGATAACGTAATTCCTAAAAAACATGTAAGCGAAAATATCTGATTTGTTTTTCTCCTGTCTCCCTTTCCGATTAAATGAGAAGCTAATATCATTGAACCTAACGAGAGTACAGCACTTAACACGCCTGTTATAGAGAAAAAAGGTTTAGCTATTCCGAAAGCGGCTATTGACTCTGCTCCAAGAAACCGCCCTGTCAGCATTCCATCAATCATAGCAGCAATTATTTCTGCTAGATCCGCAACGATCATTGCAACAAGTGCTGTCCTGAAAATGCTTTTCAAAATATTATTACTTTTAAGTTCCAAGTTTATAAAACAAAACCCTTCCGAAATATTCTCAATAAAAATTTTTGACTTGCAGGAGATAACACCTCCTGCAAGATTCGATGATTTAAGCGACAGTCTTTCACTATGCCGCTTCTTCTAATTCCTCTTCAACCGTTTCAGGAGCAGTATACTGTTTATCCGCTTTGGATACGGATTCGGGATATATCTCTTTGAAGTCATTTTTCATCGAGATCGGCACATACCCCTGTTCTTTGTAATCCTTTGATTTCTTCTCCCAGTCCTGAGTTCCCCATTCCCTAACGCTGTCATCAGCAACTACCATATAAGCTGCCGATGGATATGGGTTTCTCTTATCAAGCGCATAATTCATCATGCTGGTATCACTTCCGCTGTTTCCGAAAGCAAGCACAGGATACTGTCCGATCTCACGCTCTATCCAGATTGTTTTGTTAGCATTCAGGTTCTTCTGAATGAATCCGCCGGTGAATACAAGTTCATCTCCGTTTACATACTTATAATCCATGTTTGAAGATACATTTTCATGACCTTTTACCTTCACTTCAAACTCAGTCCCGATAACATGAGCCGGAGAAACATAATCTTTGATTGGAGAATTAGCAACAATGGCTCTTGTGGTGGTGCGTTCAGTTCCGCTGACAACATAGATAGTGAAGCCGTTGTCGTAAAGGTATCTTACTACCTCAACCATAGGCAGATAAAATCCGTCTATATAGCGCATATTCTTGAAACTGTCTGTTTTTTTCTGCCCAAATTCCACAGCGTAGTCATATAACTCTTTCACTGTCATTCCTGCGTAGGCTTTCGCAAAATTTCGGGCAAGTGCTTCTCCGGCAGTATATCCCGGTTTTATTTCACGCGCCGCTTTCTTCAACTCCTCCGACACCCTCTCCGGATGATCCTTCAGGCAAAATTCAATGAACATCATCGTATCATAATAGGTGTAGTATGTTTCACATGTGAGCGTACCGTCCATATCAAACAAAGCTATACGGGCCTCTTTCGGTATGTAGCCTTTGGATTTCTCATCTGTTGCCGCGCTGACAAAATCCATAATGGATTTCATTGCCGGAGAATTAGGTGTCCAGTATTTGAACCCGGAAAAATTTGCTGCATTCTCTGTGGCTGACGGACTGTTACTCATCTGCACGACTGCACAAATACAAGCCAGTATACAAATGCACCCTAGTATACTAATCAAACGCTTCATAAATTAATTCCTCCGTTACATATAATTAGTTGTACTATACTCATTGTAAATTGCCGCTAATAATACCGTTTTTCTCCGGCTTGTCAATTTTTTTAACGTTTTGAAAAATCTTATCGGGAAAATATAAAGAGGGATAATGCTGTTTTTGTTCACATCTCCCTCTTAGTTATATGCCTATAATTTGTTCAGCATACTACCTGCTGAAAATCTTTTTGCCCTCAAAGTAAGTTGCTTCGGGCTTTGCATTGTGAATCTCTGTAACCGGGCAGGTTAATATGTCCTTGTCAACGAGTAAGAAATCCGCATATTTACCTGTTTTGATGCTGCCCCGCTCATCTTCAATGAACATTTGCTTTGCGCAGTTAATGGTCATGGCAGTGAGTGCCTGCTCGCGTGTTACGAGTTCTTCGGGCCACCAGGGATTCCCATTCTCCCGATGATAAACACCTGTCAAAGCAATTTCAATAACTCCGAAAGGATCATCAGGACTGTTGCTCAATGCAGGGTAATCCGTGTGAAATGACACGGTGATACCGTTATCAAAAAATGATTTCATGGGATAACCTTTGTCCGCCATGTTTGCAGGGAGCGTAGTTTTAAGTTCCTCAGCTGTTTCATTAGTATTGTGGTGCCAAAGCATACCTGAGGTAACATAAATATTATTATCTGCCATACGCTTATAATCAGGCTCAATGACGTTACGGATATGTACGATCGTATTGCGCATTTCAGGCTTTCCGCCGTTTATGTATGCGTTGACAACGCGGTTAACGCCCTTGTTGCCCAGTGCATGTATGTGCATGATTAGTCCGTTCTCATTGGCTTTCTTCGTCATCTCTGTGAGTTCCTCTTCTGTCCAGTTGACGATTCCCTGATGACCGTCAGGATATACAGGTTCAATAAAGCCCGTACCGCTTTCAACAGTGCCGTCCATGAACAGCTTAATCCAGTACGGTTTTATCTTAGGGGAAGCAAATTTCTTAGCGGCGACAGCCTTCTCCAAAACTGCATCGACATCCATCCAGCTGTCAATTTCGTAGCTGAAGCCTAAAATGAAGTGCAGTTTGCCCGCCTCGTCCAATTGATGGGCGGCCTGATAGTAAGTATCGTTAAAGAAGTATGATGAGTAGCCGTCGAGATACATCGTGTAACCCTCTGACAGTATAAGCTCCTGAATTTTTTCAAGGCTTGCTTTTGCCATGTCAACGGAAAAAAGAGCTTCATTGTCGAGAAATGAACGCACATAAGTTGCTGCCTGTTCCTTCAAGAGACCGTTAGGAGTTCCGTCTGAGCTCATAGCGATTTCGCCGCCGCGTATGTCATTGCCCTTTTTGAGAACAGTACCGTCCGTACTAATAATGCCTGCATTAACCAGAGCAATGCTGTTTACCAGAGCTTTGTGATTTTCCTCATCTGCGAAGAACATGGGAATGTCGCTGCAAATTGCATCAAGTTGCTGGCGGGTAGGCATATTATCCTTAAACGTTTGGAACTCCCAGCCCATTCCATATACAGCTTTTGCCCCTGTTTCCCTTGCTTTTTTGACAGTAGCGGGAACGATTTCAGTCATGAACTTTTCCACAGTATCGTCAAAGCCGATCATTGTTCCGAATGACTGTACGGCAAAAGCAGACAGATAATGTGCGTGGCCGTTTCCGCAGCCTGACATAACCAGACCTTTCCCCGTAAAATCAATAACTTCGGTCTTGCCGGCTTCAACAAAGGCTTCTGCGCCTTTCCTGTCGCCAACATAGACGTACTTTCCGTCTTTGACCGCGAACGCTTCGACAATCTGATTGCCTTCGGAAGTGAAAATCTTGCCATAAACAACGAGATCTGCGGGCGTTCCGTCAGCTTCTGCTGCTGAGCTGCAAACAGCAAAATTTACAACCATAAGTACAGCCAACAAAAGACTAAGCACTTTCTTAGAAATACTCACGGCTACATCCTCCTTATTAAGGTTAATTCATAGTCAGAATAGAAATATTTTAACATATTTTCTCTTTCAAAGCAAAACCGCTAAGTATTAAATTTTTATCTTTATTTTATATTTTATCTTTGTTGTATATGTGAACATATGCTAATATCTAGCACGTTTGGTGAATCACATAGTTTCTAGGCGAGGAACAAGGCATTGAATGAAGTAAAAAAGTATATTGAAAACTGAATATAGAAGGTTGGACGGAGAAAAGGTTTCGTCCATAAAATGTTCAGCCTCGCCGAGAGTGAAGCCGAAAAACTACGAATACCACTCGAAGCGAAAAAGCAAAAATATAAAAGTAGTAAGGAATGCAGAAATGCGGACTTGATAGAGGTGTGTAGTACGCCAGCGGTTTATACCGTAAAACTCTGAGCATAGATATTTTTATATGTTTTGAGTAACTATAATGTTGATCTTATTTTCCCTTAATGTATTTTTTATATTATACTATGAAGCTATTTCCACTGTGCTGGCATATTGCTGCAAATTCCTGCGGCTCTTTGAATCTGTTCTGAAGGGGGAATTATTAATATTTGGTGGACTGTGAGGGACTCGAACCCACGGCCCGCTGATTAAGAGTCAGCTGCTCTACCAACTGAGCTAACAGTCCATATTTGAATTTCAATTCTCTGGCGCGCCCGGCAGGACTTGAACCCGCTGCCTGAAGATCCGAAGTCTTCCGCTCTATCCAGATGAGCTACGAACGCTTTTATATTTCTGGGGTGAGTGAAGGGACTTGAACCCTCAACCGCCGGAACCACAATCCGAAGCTCTAACCAATTGCGCTACACTCACCATATTTTAACCTGATGGCGCGCCCTGCAGGATTCGAACCCGCGGCCTACGGCTTAGAAGGCCGTTGCTCTATCCAGCTGAGCTAAGAGCGCGTATTCACCTTTTTTTGGAGCGGGAAACGGGATTCGAACCCGCGACCTACGGCTTGGAAGGCCATCGCTCTAGCCAACTGAGCTATTCCCGCATATTTTCACTCTGGTCGGGGCGAGAAGATTCGAACTTCCGACCCCCTGCTCCCAAAGCAGGTGCGCTAACCAGACTGCGCTACGCCCCGCTGTTCGCGTATCACAATTCGTAATTATAACTCTAACGCTTATTTTGTCAAGATTATGAGCAAAGACAGCCCCGCAGATTTTCAGGGCTGCCGTCAATCCTTTTAAGCCTCTATCGGGATTTCTGCCTCATCCTGTCTCGGCCATGTCGATGTCCATGTCCTGACCGGAAGACCCCAGATGTTTATGAAGCCGACAGCGGCAGAGTGATCGAATGCATCGCCCTCTGAATATGTCGCCAGATCATGCCTGTAAATGCTCTTGGCCGTCTTCAAGCCCCTGACTACGCACTGACCCTTGAATAATCTCATTTTTACGGTGCCGTTCACATATTTCTGCGTGTCGTTCATGAATGAATTTATCGCATCGCGCAGAGGTGAGAACCAGTAGCCCTCATACGTCAATTCAGCAAATCTCGTCTCAAGTTCGCGTTTCGTCTTCAAGACCTGTTTGTCAAGCGTCAGAGTTTCGACCGCCCTGTGTGCAGCTAAAAGCACCGTTGAGCCGGGACACTCGTATACTTCGCGTGATTTGAAGCCGACTAATCTGTCTTCAATCATATCAATACGCCCTATGCCGTGCCTGCCTGCAATTTTGTTGAGTTTCTGGATTAATTCAACACCGTTCATTCTTTCGCCGTTAAGCCCCGAAGGTATTCCGCCCTCAAAGTCAAGCTCTATAAATTCCGGCGTATCAGGAGCTTCAAGAGGGTTAGAAGTCATTTCGTAGGCATCTTCAGGCGGTTCGTTCCAAGGATCTTCGAGAAGTCCGCATTCAATCGAGCGTCCCCAGAGATTGTCATCAGTGCTGTAAGGTGAACTTGCCGTCGCCCTTACGGGTATACCGTGCTTGTTTGCGTACTCAATTTCGGCCTCTCGGGTAAAATGCCAGTCTCTTACAGGTGCCAGGACTTTTATTTTCGGATTTAGTGCAGTCGCGCAGACTTCGATTCTGACCTGATCCTGTCCCTTTCCCGTACAGCCGTGAGCTACTGCAATTGCGCCTTCTTTGTTGGCAATATCAACGAGAGTTTTTGCGATTAACGGACGTGATAACGCCGAGACAAGGGGATATGTACCCTGATACATTGCATTTGCGCGGAGTGAAGGATAAACATAATTTTCAACAAAAGTTTTCTTCAAGTCAAAAATATATGCTTTTACCGCCCCGCTGTGCAGTGCCTTAGCTTTTGCAGCCTGAAGGTCAACATCTTTCTGTCCTACGTCAGCCGTCATTGTTATAACGTCATAGCCCTGCTCAGTGAGCCACATTACGGCTACTGAAGTATCAAGACCGCCGCTGTAAGCAAGTACCGCTTTTCCTTTTTTTTCCGTCACTTAAATATTCCTTCTTTCAAAAAAATTATATTGTCCATGATAATATCACAAGCTGTGAAAATGAATACGGCAGCAATTAATAATAATTAATGAAGAACTATATGTGCTAAAATTGCTCTACAAATTTCATTAACAGGACTGGAAAATTTTAATGCAACAACAAAACGCAAAGAATATCCGAAATCTCGCCATAGTCGCCCACATAGATCACGGCAAAACTACACTCATTGACTCAATCTTCAGGGCAGCACAGACATTTGCGGCACACACTCAGGTCGCCGAGCGCGTAATGGACAATAACCCTTTAGAGCGCGAAAGAGGCATCACAATACGCTCAAAACCCTGTACGGTCGAATGGAAAGGCTATCAGATTAATATTATCGACACTCCCGGACACGCAGACTTTTCAGGCGAAGTTGAACGCATTTTATCTACTGTTGACAGCGTTATTTTGATTGTTGACGCTAACGAGGGGCCTATGCCTCAGACAAGATACGTACTTCAGCACGCATTATCAATCGGCATGAAGCCTTTAGTTTTTATTAACAAAGTAGACAGAGAAGGAGCAGACCCGGACAGGGCATTAAATCTTACATTTGATTTATTTTTTGAACTCGGGGCAAGCGATGAGCAGGCAGATTTCCCCGTCCTCTACGGTTCAGGCTTAAACGGCTGGGCTGTTAAAGATTTGTCTGACCCAAGACGCGACAATATGGATGATTTATTTCAGGCCATTATAGATTACGTCCCTGCCCCTGACGTTGACCCGTCAAAGCCGTTCTTGATGCAGGTCAGTACGCTTGCCTGGAATGAATATGTCGGGCGTATAGGCTGCGGAAAAATACTTCAGGGACATATACGCAAGGGCGAGCCTTTTGTCCGTGTTTCGACAAAATGGAACACAACGGATCATTCAGGCGATGACTGGGAGATTACGGGCAAGGAAAACGCAAAGGCAGCGCAGCTCTGGGTAACTCGCGGCCTCGACAGGACGGAAGTTGAGGAAGTCAGCGCGGGCGATATAGTATGGATAACGGGGCCGAACGAAATTAACATCGGTGATACGTTCTGCGCTGAGGAAATTTCAGACAACCCGTTAAAGCCCCTCTCAATCGAAGAGCCTACGGTATCAATGTTCTTTCTGGTTAATTCAGGGCCTTTTGCGGGGCGTGAAGGTCAGGCGGTAACTTTGAGGCAGTTAAAGGCAAGATTACAGCGTGAAATGCACGTTAATGTATCTCTCAGAATGGAAGATTTAGGACGGCCGGACGGCGTTAAGATTTCCGGGCGCGGTGAACTGCAGCTGGGAATTTTAATCGAGGAAATGAGGCGCGAGGGTATGGAGTTCTGCGTTTCAAAACCTGAAGTAATAATCGAATACAAAGACGGCGTTAAATGTGAACCGTATGAACTTGTTACCATTGATGTCCCTGAAGAGTATCAAGGTATAGTCTTTGAAAAGATGACGAAGCGGAAAGGGAAAGTACTCAATATTGACAATCCTGACAGGGGATTACTGAGAATTGAGATTGAAATACCGACAAGAGGGCTTATAGGCTACAGGGGTGAATTTCTGACCGATACAAGAGGTCTTGGGATAATGTCAAACTGTTTCAGCGGCTATAAAGAATGGGCAGGAGATTTAATAACACGCAGCAGGGGCTCGCTTGTCAGCATGGATACGGGAGAAGCTACGGCGTATCAGCTTGAAAACCTGCAGAGCAGAGGAGTTTTGTTCATTTCACCGCTTGAACAAGTCTATAACGGTATGATTATCGGCGAAAATTCAAGGCCGGGCGATATTCCCTGCAACCCCACGAAAAAGAAGCAGCAGACTAACCACCGTTCAGCAACAAAAGAACTGACAACAAAACTCGATGTTCCACGCAGAATGTCATTAGAAAAGGCAATGGAATGGATAGAAAGCGATGAACTTGTCGAAGTTACTCCGCAGTCAGTGAGATTGAGGAAGGCAATTCTTGACGAGTTAGAGAGACGAAAGGCCAGAAGGGTGCCGGGTAATCAGGAATAATTTACAACGCCGCTGAAAGAAGCGGCATTTTCCTTTTTTAGGGGCTGTTTTGCTGTATAATGTCGGCATTCAAGCATTCTAAAGGAGGATTTTTACAATGCAGTTCAGGCGTTTCGGGAATAAATATTTTGTCAGGATAGACAAGGGCGAAGAGATAATGTCAACTCTCAAGAAGTTTTGCGAACAGGAAAAAATTACCCTTGCAGAAGTAAAAGCACTCGGAGCAGTTGATGATTTCAACGTAGGTTTATTTGATGTAGCTGAAAAGAAGTATCATACTAATCATTTTGAATTTCCTGCCGAAATAGTCAGCTTATGGGGGACGGTAACGACTAAGGACGGAAAATTTTACCCTCACATTCATATGAGCGCGGCAGACAAAAACGGCCATGTTTTCGGAGGACACTTCAATAATGCCAGAGTCAGCGCAACCTGCGAAATGGTAGTGGATGATATATCAGAAGGTAATACAAACGGTTTTGTAGTTGAACGAAAATTCAGTGATGAAGTGGGCCTGAACCTTTTTGAGTTCATTGATTGAGATTGATTCACATGACAGCTTAACCGGCCTGCTTAACCGTGCCGGGTTTCATGAATGTTCAAGAAAGATCATGATTTCCGGCGAAAGCGGTCTTTCTGTTGTCTGGTTCAATCTGGACAACTTCAAAATGTTCAATAAGCGTTTCGGTTTTGACAAGGGCGATGAGCTTCTGAAAGAAATCGCGCTTATACTGAACGTTATATTTTCGCCTGAAAAATACGCGTGCAATCTTACAGCCAGATTTTCAGATGATAATTTTGTAATACTGACTAACTGGTCATCAGTTGAAATGGATATCGACACGGTACAGGAATATTTATACTCACTTCATGAAAATGTAACACTGAGATTAAGAGCTGGAATATACTTCCCTTCAAATGACGAAGATATAAGAACTTCCTGCGACCGCGCAAAATTGGCCTGTGACAATATCAAGAAAAATCATTCCGTCAGCTCCTGCATGTTTCATGACGATATGAGCAGGGATATAGCGTTGCAGCAGCATATACTTGACAGTTTGGACAATGCCATAAACAACGGGCATATATCAGTGCTTTATCAGCCCATAATCAGGGTATCAACAGGAAAAATCTGCGAGGCTGAAGCCTTAGCGCGCTGGAACGATCCCGAACTGGGCATAATATCACCCGCTAAATTTATACCGACTCTTGAAAAATACAGGGAGATTCATAAACTTGATGTTTTCGCAATGAAGCGCGTTTGTGTTGACTACAGGAAGAGAAGCGAATCAGACATGCCGCTGCTGCCGGTATCCGTAAATATTTCACGTCTTGACTTTGAACTCTGCGACATAATCAGCGAAATAGAAAACTCAATCAGCCTCAATAACATACCCCGTGAAATGATGAAGATTGAAATTACCGAGAGCGTAAACGACGAAGATATGACGGTCTTAACGCTTGGAATAGAGAAATTCAGGGCAATGGGCTATGAAGTATGGATGGACGATTTCGGATCGGGTTATTCATCGCTTAATGTCCTGAAAGATTATAATTTTGACACAATAAAATTTGATATGAAATTTCTGCACGGCTTTAACGTTCACAAATCAGAAAAGGCAAAATACATAATCAGCTCAAATCTTGAAATGGCAAGATTAATGGGTATGCAGGCACTTGCAGAAGGTGTTGAAACTGAAGAACAGTTTGAATATTTGCGTTCGATAGGCTTTGACAAGGCGCAGGGATATTATTTCGGGAAGCCTATGGAACTTGACGAAATATTTTCCCTTAAAAGAGGGATTGAAACACTCTGAGTTTTACAATATTATTATGACAAATTCCAGCAATAAAAATTTAATCAAGGGGGTAAATTGCACATGTTAAACCGCGAAATAAACAGGCTCATAGAATTTGCGTTATATCACAAATTAATAACGCCTGAAGATAAAACTTGGGCAGCAAACTCGCTTATAGGCATACTTGGAGTTAATTCCTTTGAACCCGAAAAAATAAGCGAAGATTTCACGGCTTCACCTGATTCGATACTTTCAAAAATACTGGACTGGTCGGCAGAAAACAAGCTCATTGAGGACACTGAAACGGAGAGGGATTTACTCGACACTAAATTAATGGGAGCATTAACGCCCCGCCCGTCTGACGTAATATCAGAATTTGAGGCACTGAGGGAAAAATCGCCGGCTGACGCGACGAATTATTTTTACAATTTAGGAGTGTCATCGAACTATATACGTTCAGAAAGGACGGCAAAGAATATCTGCTGGAAGACTTCAACGGATTACGGCGAACTTGACATAACAATCAACATGTCAAAACCCGAAAAAGATCCCCGCGATATAGCGAAAGCGCGTGCGGTAAAGTCAACGGGTTATCCTAAATGCTTATTGTGCCGTGAAAATGAGGGCTTCTATGGTCATCACGGACACCCTGCAAGACAGAATATCAGGCTTGTTCCTGTTGAACTTCAGGGCAGAAAATGGTATTTCCAATATTCACCTTACAGCTACTACAATGAACACTGCATCGTTCTTGATGAGAATCATGTTCCGATGTTAATCTCGCGTGAGACGTTCGGGAATCTTTTTGCATTCATTTCGTTATTTCCTCATTACTTTGTCGGCTCAAATGCTGATCTGCCGATTGTCGGAGGGTCAATACTTTCACATGATCATTATCAGGGCGGACGTTACGTCTTTGCTATGGAACTTGCACCGGTTGAGAAAGAATACAGAGTTTCAGACCCTGAAATAAAGGCCGGGCGCGTGAAGTGGCCGATGTCGGCGATAAGGCTGCGTTCAGGAAATCCCGATAAACTTGTTGACATGGCCGACAGAATATTATCGGCATGGAGGGAATATAGCGATGAAAGTGTAGGGATACTTGCATACTCAGACGGCGAACCGCACAACACGATCACACCGATAGCGCGCAGAAGGGGAAATGATTACGAGGTTGATTTAGTTCTCCGAAATAACAGGACAAGCGAAGAGCATCCGTTAGGAATATTCCACCCTCATTCAGAAGTACATCATATAAAAAAGGAAAATATAGGATTGATTGAAGTAATGGGGCTTGCGGTACTTCCTGCGAGGCTTAAAGGGGCGTTGGAGAAGATCCGCTCATTATGGCTTGAAGGGCGTGAAAATCTGCCGTCAGAACTTGAAGCACATGAAGTCTGGTATAAGGGTCTGCGTTCTAAGTATGAGGGCTTGAAGGGTGAAAATGAAGTAAAAAATATGCTGCGTTACGAAGTCGGCCATGTTTTCGCACAGGTTTTGACTGACAGCGGAGTTTATAAGCGTAATGCTGAAGGTTTGACGGCGTTTGATAGATTTTCAGAGGGGGTAATAAATTAAGAATGCAAAATTCAGCTTACAATTTCATGATCACAGGAGCTAATTTCGGGAACAAGGGAGCTCAGTCAATGCTGTTTGTTACGACAGATGAACTCCGCAAAAGATTCCCGTTATGTAGCGTGTATTTTGTTTCAGACGGCAAATACAATGAAAGCGATTACGTTTTCAAAAAAGGTATCTCATCCAGAGTTTTGCGCGCATATACAGGAGGAGGGGAGGCACGGTTTAAGGCTTTCTGCAAAGGCTTAATTCTTGATGCCGTCAAGTTAATTCACGGAGAACGTAATTTCTTTCTGTCTGAGTATTGCGGACTGCCTTCACATATGTCTTCAATGACTGCACTTGTTGATATAAGCGGCTTTACGCTCGGCAGCAAATGGGGCGTAAAATCTCCTGAACGTTATATTATGAAAATCAAATTAGCAAAAAAATATAATGTTCCTGTTTACCTTATGCCTCAGTCATTCGGGCCTTTTGATTATGAGCCTGAGATAATGCAGAAGATAACACCGCTTCTTTCAGCAGAACTTCAATACCCCAGAATGATATTTGCCCGTGAAAAAGATGGGTATGATTACCTGACACAGCTGTTCGGCCTCAAGAATGTATATCTGTCAACAGATTTAGTTTTGCAGAACAAGGGGGTAAATCCTGAAAATATATTCAGGGTTAAGCCGTCGTTGTCAGTTCCTAAAATTACCGGCAATATTGAAAATGCCGCCGTTATTCCGAACAAAAGATGTTTTCAGCACGGTAATGGGGATAAAATCCTGGAGTGTTACCGAAAAATCATAGATTATATTTCCGGGCAGGGTTACAGGGTAGTAATCTTCAGGCATTCTCACGAGGATTTAGAGATATGCAGGACGCTCAAGAATTTTTATCCTGACAGTGAAAACATAGTGCTTTTTGAAAATGATTTCAGCTGCCTGGAATATAATGAGTTTGTCAAACAATTCAAGTTTATTATTTGTTCAAGGTATCACGGCTTAGTTCACGCTTACAAAAACGATATACCTTGTGTTGCTCTCGGCTGGGCATTGAAATACAGAAATCTTGCAGACGTTCTCGGACAAAGCGGTTATGTTTTTGACATTACATCAGAAAATGTTGACACTGAAGGAATCATTAAAGGCTTGTCCTGTCTGCTCAAGAATTACGAGGCTGAAAAAATCACCATACGTGAAAAGCTCGCAGAGATTCAGAGCCGTAACTGTTTTGATATGCTCGAGGAAGACTTGAGGAAAACAGGAGCAGTTAATTAATGGATACAGTTTCATTCACAAGACAGAATAATCTCTGTATTTCATGCGGAATTTGCGCCGCTGTATGCCCCGAAAAGTGCATAACATTTCAGGATTTTAACGGAATGAGACTCCCGGCAATCAACGATTCTGACTGTGTTCATTGCGGAAAATGCTTTAACGTTTGTCCGGGCAAAGGTTTTAATTACAGTAAATATTCAGGGGAATTAAACCTTGATTTTAATTTTCATGATGTCAAGGGGATATATACTGTCAGGTCAAAAAACGAAAGTATCCTGAAAAATGCAGTCAGCGGCGGAGCTGTTACTGAAATAATATCGGGTCTTATTGACGGGAACAGTGAATATAAATCTGCCTTTGTTGTTCGCGGACATGATTACGCTGATGTTCCGTGCAGTGAAATAGTTAGCAGTGCATCAGAGCTTTATGATTCTCAAAAATCAAGATACGTCATCATATCTCATCAGAAATGTGCAGAATATATTATTTCACATCCTGAACAGAAAATTATTCTTGTCGGAACAGGCTGTTTTGTTCACGGGATTATGAATTTGATTTTAATGTACGGATTAAAACGTGAGAATTATTTTATAATCGGGCTTTTCTGCGACCGTACAATGAGCATGAATGTTATACGCTATTTCAAAAATCACCGTGCCTTAACGTCAGGACTGAAAGAATTATATTTCAGGACGAAAGATTCGGGAGGCTGGCCGGGCGGAATGCGTTTAGTTGGGAATGACGGAAATATTATTGATCTGCCAAATTCCGAACGCATGAAAGTTAAGGATTATTTTCAGCCTGAAAGGTGCCTTTACTGCTTGGATAAATTAAATATATTTGCTGATATTTCCGCAGGAGATAATTACACCGGCAGGAACGGCGGAGTTGAAGGCAGCAGCAGTATTATAATCAGGACGGACGAAGGCTTACGGGTCTGGAAGGAATTATCAGACAGGTTTGAAGTTCACGAATCAGACAGAAATGAAATTATAACGAGCCAGAAGCTAAAGAAGCGGCAGGAAAATTATTTTTTTTCCAAGCTGAAGGAAAAAGAGACTGGACGCGAAATCAACGGGATAAATTTCGGCGGAGTTAAACAAAACAGAAATATTCTTAAAGAATACAGAAAAAGAATTTACGCTTTGAGATTGGGCAGTCATTACGCAGAAAATCCCGCTGCAGTTATCCGGGATATTCGGATCAAGAAAGCAATTTCTGCGTTTAAGCGTCTTTCAAAAAAGATGTTTAAGGCAATTTTCAGAAAGGGGCAATCTTCATAATGGAACGCAATAAATTTTACAGTTACGTCGGAAACGAAGAGCAGATTTACAGTGTCAGGCGCGTAACTCTCGATGAGGGGAACGCGAAGGGAATAACAATCTATCAGGTAACTACGGCGGGCGGACTTGAGCTTGATATTCTGCCTGATTCGGGGCTTGACATGGGACGATTGAAATTCAAAGGCGTTAATATCAGCTACATGACAAAGAGCGGTTACGACTCGCCCTCAAGATTTCTGCCGATGCCCGGACAGTTCGGAAAATATTTTCCCGGCGGAATGCTTTTCACATGCGGTATGTTATCCGCCGGCCCTGAAAACACCGACAATGACGGCGAATTTCACCCGTTACACGGACGCTTTCACGGTCTCAGCGCAAAAGGGCTTTACGGATATTCTGATAACGCAAATATTTATGTCGGCGGTGAAGTCAGGGAAGCTGAACAGGGAAAGCATTGTTTCAGCGTCAGGCGAAATTACACCATACCTGTATGGGGAAGTGAAATTCTGATCGAGGACGAAATAACTAATCTCTCATCATCAGAATCTGAATATATGATGCTTTATCACATGAATTTCGGCTGGCCGATGTTAAGCGGAAAATCGAGGCTTGAGCTTCCTGAAAAACGGAAAGTTACTCCCAGAACTGAATACGCAAAAACAGGGCTTTCAAAACAATGTGAATTTTGTGAACCCATTAACGGTGAAGAAGAGCAGGTTTTCTTTAACGAAATGGAAAACGAACCTTCAGCGCGTCTTGTAAATCCTGAACTCGGAATTACGGCGGAGCTTTCATGGTCTCTTGATACCCTGCCTATACTTGCTCAATGGAAAAACATGAACAGCGGCAATTACGTCTTGGGTCTTGAACCGTCAACATGTTACATAATGGGACGTGAACGCGAACGCAGAGAAGGAAGACTGTTGAGTTTGAAACCGTTTGAAAGCGTCAAAAACTCCGTAAAGCTGAAACTGACGTGCAACAAAAATTAAGCATAAACAAAAATTCCCGGAATCAAAACTCCGGGAAAAATTTTAACCTCTCATAACATCAAGTGCGCCGTTCCACATGTCGCGCCCTGTCGTAACAACGCTCAAATTTGCCTCATAAGCTCTGCTTGCCACAAGCATATCCGTCATTTCACGGACAAGATTTACATTCGGGTAAGCGACATAACCCTGTTCGTTTGCGTCAGGGTGATCCGGCTGATATGCCATTCTCGGCGCGCCCTGATCTTCAGAAATTCCAAGAACACGAACGCCCCCTATATCGTGGTAACCTCCGAGTGTGCTGTCAAGCATTTCTGCGAACACAGGTACTCTTCTCTTATACGGGCCGCCTGCCTTAGTTCTCGTTGTGTTTATGTTTGCCAAATTTGATGATATTGTGTCCATCCATAAGCGGTGGGCGGTTAACGAACTTCCCGCAACTTCAAGACTGTCAAATATTTTCATTTTATATTACCTCCCTGCTATTACGGATCTGAGGGTTGCCAGTTTATTCGCGGCTATCCTCATGAAACCTGTATACATCATTCGAGTTTCAGCGAGTACAGCCATTTCGCGTTCGGGGTCTACGTTGTTCAGATCCAGCCTGTACTGTTCGTCCATTATCTTGAAATCTGCCGCGTGAACGTCCTTAATCTTCAAAGGGTGTGACGGCATATGCCCCGAATTTGTTACGGTCATATGAAGGTGCTTTCCCTGTTCCATAACCTCGCGCATCTGGTCTTCAAATGAAACATTATGACGCGCATAACCCGGTGTGTTTGCGTTTGCAACATTCTTGCTGACGGCCTGAAATCTCTGTGCAAGGCATTCGGCCTCTTTTTCTATTACGCTCCATGTATAATCGCCGAGCATGGCTTATTCTCACTCCTTTTTTAATGTAATTATTATACACTTCATGCAAAAAAATTCCCCGCTGTAATTACAAACGGGGATTCTTGTTGCTACTTTATTAACTTATTAAGTTTATGCCTTTATTGCTTCGGCTCTTCCGGGATAAGCTGCCAATGCGTTTTTGAGAATGTTCAACGCCTTTTCCAAGTCTTCTTTCTTTAGGACATAAGCCATTCTGACCTCGTCCATTCCCATACCGGCCTCCGCGTAAAATCCGCTTCCCGGTGCTGCCATAGTAGTTTCGCCATTTATGTCGAAATTCTGAAGCATCCAGATTATGAACTTTTCTGCGTCATCTACAGGAAGTTTTACCATTGTGTAGAACGCTCCTTTAGGCTCATGACACACTACGCCGTCAATTTCTTTCAGGCCTTTGTAAAGGACATCGCGGCGCATTTTGTATTCTTTGTTGACTTCCTGAAGATAGCTCTTAGGTGTCTTGTAGAGTGCCGCTGCTCCGACCTGTTCGATTGCCGAGACGCTCAGTCTTCCCTGACATAATTTCATGACTTCAGCGAGGAACGGTTTATTCTTTATTGCAATGCAGCCTATTCTTGCACCGCACGCGCTGAAACGTTTTGAGACGCTGTCGACCATAATAACCCTGTCCCTTGCGTCCTCAACTTCTCCGAAACTCATGAAAACTCCGGCCTCGTAAATAAATTCCCTGTAGACTTCATCGGCAAT
Organism: uncultured Synergistales bacterium; assembly: GCA_905233565.1. Classification (GTDB taxonomy): domain Bacteria; phylum Synergistota; class Synergistia; order Synergistales; family Aminobacteriaceae; genus JAFUXM01. Next base: position 205,830 of record CAJOCL010000003.1, on the reverse strand, counting down.
TATGAATATATCATGCTTCTTTGCAAGCCTGCATAACATGTGAATCTCATCAGGCGTGTATGAAACACCTGTAGGATTGCAGGGGTGTGAGATCCAGAATGCGCGTGTCTTTGAGTTTATGAGGCTCTCGATGACATTTTCAGGCGGAAGGTGGAAACCCGTTTCAGCTTTTGTCGGAATCGGCGTTAATTTTGCGAGTGCAAGTTTAGCAAAAGTGTTGTAATTAGCGTAGAACGGTTCGGGGACTAAAATTTCATCGCCCGGATCGCAGAGTATCATCACAACAAACTGCAAAGCCTCACTGCCGCCGCAAGTTACGTATATTTCGTCAGGCTCATAAGGAACGCCCATAGCCTTATAGTAACCTGAAATTGCCTCGCGTAATTCAGGAATGCCCTGTGAAGGCTGATACGCTATTGTACGGGGGTGAAAATTCCTGACCGCCTCGAAATATTCATCAGGTGTCCTTATGTCGGGCTGTCCGATATTAAGATGATAAACTTTCTTGCCTTTAGCCTTTGCCTCGTCAGCGTAGGGAATGAGCCTGCGTATTGGCGAGATCTTCAATGCCTGTATCCTGTCTGAAAAGTGCATATTATCTTCTTCCTTTCTGTTTTGCTGTTTTACTGCTATGCTATTTTGCTTTGCCTTGTGATGCTACTGCTGCCTGAGCCTTAGCGATTGCTTCAGCGTCACCGAGATAGCGGTGTGACTTCGGCGTTAAGTCATCATTAAGCTCATAAACTAACGGTACACCTGTCGGGATATTGAGTTCAAGTATGTCCTTCTCTGAAATATTATCGAGATACTTGACGAGTGCGCGCAATGAATTTCCGTGTGCTGCAATGATTATTTTTTTGCCTGACTTTATAGCCGGGACAATGCTTTCATTCCAGTACGGGACGACACGCGCAACCGTATCAGCGAGGCACTCGGTCAGCGGAAGTTCAGCTTCAGAAAGCCCCTTATATCTCGGGTCATGGCCGGGATAACGCTCGTCATCTTTCGTGAGTACAGGCGGCTGAATATCGTAGCTTCTGCGCCAGATTTTGACCTGTGCATCGCCGTATTTCGCGGCAGTGTCTGCCTTGTTCAGACCCTGCAAAGCTCCGTAATGCCTCTCGTTAAGTTTCCATGAATGCTGAATAGGGATCCACATTCTGTCCATCTCTTCAAGAACGAGCCAGAGTGTTTTGATTGCTCTCTTTAATACTGACGTGAAAGCGTAATCAAACGCAAAGCCCTCTGCTTTTAACAGCCTTCCTGCTGAACGGGCTTCCTCGATTCCCTTTTCCGACAATGGTACATCCGTCCAGCCGGTAAACTTGTTTTCTTTGTTCCAGGCTGATTCGCCGTGACGTATTAAAACTATTTCGTACATGATTAAATAAAACTCCTTCCACAATATAAAATTTCCGTAAGATTATCAGAAAATTAATATTTTTCAAAGTCAATAAGCGTATTTCTTGACTTTGTGATTTCTTGCTGTAAAATTTTCATATTGATTAATCGGGCAATTGGCACAGGGGTTAGCGCGCTTCCTTCACACGGAAGAGGTCACTGGTTCAAATCCAGTATTGCCCACCAGAATATAATAATAGTAAAACCTTTCTAAATTATAAATATAAAAATCCGCTCGCAAGGCGGTTTTTTTCTTAATATATATGCTTGATTTTATATATGCTTGATTTTATTTACAAAAATTCAAATAATGGATACAATTTATATTATCATGTTACAAATTGAACTTAGCAAAAAATATAAATCAGGCAGCGCAGCAGAAATAATCAGAGATGCAATATTAAGCGGTGAAATTTCAGGCGAAATAGCACAGAATGAATTTGCAGACAGTCTGGGGGTTTCAAGAATCCCGGTACGTGAAGCGTTAATCATACTTGAATACAGCGGCTTAATTGAAAAATTTCCAAATCAGCACGTCAAAATCACAGACATTGACAGCAAGGCCATAAAAGATATATTTTCTGATATGTCTTTGCTCGAACTTGAAGCAATAAAAAATCTTTCAACTGAAACTCTGGCTTATCTTTCGTCAATAAAAAGCCAGGCTGAATTTCACAGGGAGTTATACAGGAACACAAATTCACCGTTAAGAAAAGCTTTCCTGAAAATAATTACTGAGACTTACATAATATTTGTCCTTGAACATTCTGATAATAACAATATAAATACAGTCTTTGAGAACTTGAGATTATCATTGCAGGATTTCAGCATGTTAAGAGCCGGTTACGCTGTTTATGCTGAAGTTTTAGCATCTGAATTAATTTATATAAGAAGGAGAAGTAATATTAATAATGCTCAATCTTAAACCCGTTAAGTTAATGCCTGTCAGGGAGCAGGCAGCTTCATCAATACGCGAGGCAATAATAAGCCGTAACTTGAAACAGGGTGAAGTCCTTACGCTTGAGGCTACGGCGAACGCTCTCGGGATTTCAGCAACTCCGGTGCGCGAAGCATTCCAGATTTTAGCGCGTGACGGATTAATTGAATTATCACAAAATCGCGGTGCCGTAGTCTTAGGTTTCAACGAAAAGAACATACGCGAACACTACGAAATCAGGGCAGCTCTTGAATCAGAAACATGCCGGCTTGTCTGCGAGAATAAAGCGTCATTGGAAAGTATAGAACACTGCATCGAAAACGCCGGAAAAGTTCTGCTCACTAATCCTGAAAAATACCCGGATTATAATCAATCATTTCACTATAATATCTGGCTCGCGTCAGGCAACACAAGATTATTGAACATGCTCTCCGAATTATGGAACGGCTTATCTTTGGGATTAAAGACTACAAGGGCTGAATACTTCCAGATTTCACATGCCGAACACCTGAATATTTTTTCAAAGCTCAAAGAACGTGATTATTCAGCAGCTTATGAAGCTATGCACATTCACATAATCCGAAGCATGAACGATATTTTAACTAGATACGTATAAAATTTTTTGATTCCCCTCTTGACAATTTAGACATTGGCATTTATCATTACGATTAATTTATGGATACATTATTTCAAATCTAAAATCTAAAGTTTGTCAGGAGGGTTTTTCTATATGAGTCCGGCAGTTATTACTTTATGTTTTCTTGCGTTTGCGGTTGTCATGTTCGTAACTGAAAAAATACCGCTCGGCCTTACGGCAATGATCGTCTGTATCGGCCTTGTTGTTACGAAAGTTCTCGACATGAAGACGGCGTTTTCAGGCTTTATTGATGGCAACGTCATTCTTTTTGTGGCAATGTTCATCGTAGGCGGTGCGTTGTTTGAAACGGGAATGGCGAACGAAATCGGCGGAATCGTAACGAAATTCGCAAGCAGTGAAAGAATGTTAATCGTTGCGATAATGACGATAGTCGGATTAATGAGCGGTGTTTTGTCGAATACGGGAACGGCAGCGATATTAATTCCTGTCGTAATCGGTATAGCCGCAAAGTCAGGGTTCAAGCGTTCCAGGCTTTTGATGCCCCTAGTCTTCGCAGCTGCTATGGGCGGCAACCTGTCTCTGATAGGCGCGCCGGGAAATATGATAGCACAAAGCACCCTGAACAATGCAGGTCTTCCGATATTTGGGTTCTTTGAGTATGCAATAGTGGGCGGTCCGATACTTATCGCAGGAATATTATTCTATGCAACATTAGGATTTTATCTTCTGCCTAATCATGACCCGAAAAGCGAGGGAGTTTTCGACACATCCAAAGATTTCAGCTTAGTGCCTCAGTGGAAAAAAACATTATCGCTTGTAATTCTCATCCTCACGCTTCTTGGAATGATATTTGAAAAACAGATAGGAATTTCACTCAGCATTGTAGGCTGTATAGGTGCCGTTCTGTTAATATTGACGGGCGTAATCTCTGAAAATGACGCTCTGAAATCAATTGACCTGAAAACAATATTCCTTTTCGGCGGTACTTTATCCCTCGCTGCAGCACTCGACAAGACGGGAGCAGGAAAGCTAATCGCTGAAACAGTAATCGGCGCATTAGGCGATAATCCTTCACCTACAGTGTTTACATTCGTTGTTTTCATTCTGTGCTGCGTCATGACTAACTTTATGAGCAACACCGCAACTACGGCTCTAATGGCTCCGATCTGCCTTTCAATTGCTCAGGGAATGAACGCCGACCCGAGAGCAGTATTAATGGCCTGTGTAATCGGCGGTTCATGTGCATACGCAACGCCGATCGGAATGCCGGCAAACACAATGGTAGTCGGTGCAGGTGATTATACGTTCATGGATTACGTTAAATCAGGATTGCCGTTAATCATAATCGCAACAATAATAAGCATGATATTACTGCCGATAGCTTTTCCGTTCTTTCCGGCAGCTTAATATATAAATTAATTTCAAGGGGGTAAAATTTTTATGAATCAGGTCGAAAAGATGACTGACATGATAGCGAAGTTCATCGGACACACAGCCAAGAAACTTCCTGATGATGTCATCGCTAAACTTGAGGAACTGCGCGCAAAAGAAGACAGCCCTATGGCAAAAGTCATTTATGACACGATGTTCAGGAATCAGGAACTTGCCGTTAAACTTAACAGGCCGTCTTGTCAGGATACCGGTGTACTTCAGTTCTGGGTGAAATGCGGAACTAAATTCCCGCTCATTGATGATCTTGAAGCGTTATTGAAAGAGGCCGTAATCAAAGCAACTTTTGAAACGCCTCTGCGTCATAACTCAGTTGAAACTTTTGACGAGTACAACACGGGCAAAAATGTCGGCAAGGGTACACCTACAGTATTCTGGGACATAGTACCGCATTCTGACAAGTGCGAAATTTACACGTACATGGCCGGAGGTGGCTGCACGCTTCCGGGTCATGCAATGGTATTAATGCCGGGTGAAGGCTATGAGGGCGTAACAAAATTCGTTCTCGACAGAATGACGACTTACGGGCTTAACGCATGTCCTCCGCTTCTTGTCGGTGTCGGTGTTGCAACGTCAGTCGAAACGGCAGCGTTACTTTCAAAAAAAGCATTAATGCGCCCGATCGGTTCACACAATCCGAACGAGAGAGCTGCAAAAATGGAAAAGCTGCTGGAGGACGGTATAAACGCAATCGGCATAGGTCCTCAGGGAATGGGCGGAAAATATACCGTTATGGGCGTTAATATCGAGAACACTGCAAGGCATCCCTCAGCAATCGGAGTAGCCGTTAATGTAGGGTGCTGGAGCCACAGGAGAGGCCATATAATATTCGACAAAGACCTCAACTGCGAGGTATTATCACATTCGGGGGTGAAGTTCTAATGTCAGTAGAAATCAGGGACGGCAAGAAAATTCTGGTAACTCCGATAAGCGCGGAAGATCTCAAAGATATTAAGATAGGCGATATAGTATATCTTTCAGGAAGCCTTACAACATGCCGTGATGTTGCACACAGGCGCGTTGTTGAAGAGGGAAGGGAAATCCCCGTCGATGTCAGGAACAACGCGATACTTCATGCAGGGCCGATTATCCGTCCGCTCGAAAATGACAAGTTCGAGATGGTTTCGGTAGGGCCGACAACGTCAATGAGAATGGAAAAATTCGAGTACGATTTCGTGAAAATTACAGGAGTCCGCGTAATCGTAGGCAAGGGCGGAATGAAGGAAAATACTTCAAACGCCTGTAAGGATTTCGGCTGCATACACTGTGTTATTCCTGCCGGTAATGCCGTAGTTGCTGCCGTCTGTGTTGAAGAGATCGTCAAGGCTGAATGGAGAGATCTCGGAATGCCTGAGACGCTCTGGAACTGCAGAGTTAAGGAGTTCGGGCCGCTTATCGTTTCGATTGATGCTCAGGGAAGAAATTACTTCGAGGAAAAGAAAATCGAATACAATAAGCGCAAAGATGAGCAGGTTGCAGAAATATCAAAGCAGGTAGGATTCATAAAGTAAGTCAGTCAGAAAAAAATAATATTGCCGGGTACCGTTAAAAGTATCCGGCTTTTCTTATCTGTTATTATTTAAGATAAGAAAAGAAAAATTCTTGACTAGGAGGAAATTTTTGTGAAGACTGACATTAAACAGAAATTCTCAAAGACTGCCCGCGCTAAATATACGTATGTCAGAAAAAAGATTGAAACTGCCCCTACGGAAGATGTATTGGCCTCTGCTGATAAGTTCATGAACATGTATGATGACGCTTTCAAAGAACTTGCAAAATGATTATTCTCTCACGGGAACAGATTATTCTGCTGCATGAAAAATTAATCGAACGTTACGGCGGTAGTCATGGAATTAGAGATGAAGGCCTGCTGGATTCTGCTTTGAATGCACCATTCTAAAATTTCGAACGTATAAAATAAAAAATACTCCCCGATTTTTTATAAGCATTACAGGGGAGTATTTTAATTATAATTATGTAAAATCTCTAAGCGTCTTTGAACGTTCCTTCAGTTCTTGAAACTATTACGGCTGACGCAGCATCGCCGACAATATTCGGGATTACCCGTCCCATGTTCAATATCCTGTCGATACCTGCAAGAAGTCCTATAGCTTCCATAGGAAGATTAACGGAAGATAATACGATCGTCAGCATTACAAGTCCTGAGCCCGGAACGCCCGCAGTTCCGATTGATGCAAGAGTAGCCGTCAGCATAATCATAACCTGCTGGGTGAAACTCAGATCTATGCCGAATATCTGCGCCGTGAAAACAACTGCAACTGCCTCATATATTGCCGTTCCGTTCATGTTCATTACTGCCCCGAAAGGTATAACGAAATTTGCCGTGTCATTGTCAACCCCTACCCTCTTTGTGCATTCAAGGTTAGGCGGAATTGTTGCAACGCTTGAGCATGTCGCAAATACAAACGCCATAGCTTCTTTCATTTCACGAAGAAAACGGAAAGGATTAACGCGCCCTATAACTCCGACCATTATTCCGGCCTGTACGACTATGACGTATATTGCTCCGGCTATGTACATTGCTGCAATTGCCTTTATATACGGGATAAGAATTTCAGGTCCGTTTGAGCCTACAACGTTAGCCATAAGCCCGAAAACTCCGTAAGGCGTGAACTCAAGAACTATGTTTGTAATCTCCTTCATTGCCTCCTGGCCTGCCCTGAACATGTCAAGCAGAGGCTTCGCAGGATCGCCGATTTTCATTAAGGCAAAACCGAGTATCAGAGCAAAGAATATTATCTGCAGCAAATTCTGTTTTGATAATGCTTCAAACGGGTTTGAAGGAATGATGTTAATCAGAGTATCAAGCATTGAGACTTCATTCGCCTTTGATGCCGTCTGTGCAACCGTCTGCTGTATCGTTACCCCCGTCCCTACTCCGATTATGTTCGACGTTACGAGGCCGAGAACGATCGCTACCGCCGTTGAAAGAAGGAAGCATACAACCGTTTTAACTCCCATTCGTCCGAGTTTCTTGCCGTCACCGACATCTGCAGCCGCGCATACCAGAAGGCAAAGCACCAGCGGTGCAACTACCATTGTCAGCAGTCTTGTCAGTATCGTACCCAGAGGATTAAGCACTTTTGCGCCCGGCCCCCAGAAAAGACCAACGATTATTCCAAGCACGAAGCCTATCATTATTCTTGTGAATAAGCTCCAGTTCCTCCACGGCTTAAATATGTAACCCATAATATATAATTCCTCCTGTAGTAATTTAGTAAATTTTTATTTTTAATGCTCCCTTTACTCCCGCCAGAGTTACGGGGGCTTTTTGCTTTATACGAATCTGCAAACGTGATCAACTGCTATATCACTGAAACCGTAAGCTTCAGCCTTTGTCATTCTCCCGTTGCAGACATCATGAATGACATCGACAAGTTCGCGTCCCATTTCCTTATATGTCTTTTCGCCTGAGATTATCGCGCTCAAGTCAACGTCCATGTTGTCTTCCATTGCCTTATATGTCCTTGCGTTGGCCGTAACTTTCAGGACGGGGACTATTGCATTTCCTGTCGGTGTTCCTCTTCCCGTCGTGAAGATTATCGCGTTGCACCCTCCTGCAGCCATTGAAGTTATTGACGATATATCAAATCCGGCAGTGTCCATGACTACAGCACCTTTTTTTGTCGGTCTTGCTGCCTGTTCAAGAACTTCAACGATCGGACGCGTTCCGCCCTTGCGTATGCAGCCTAAACTCTTTTCGTCAAGCGTTGAAAGTCCTCCGGCTTTGTTTCCCGGTGTCGGCTGGCCTGCCCTGCAGTCCTGCCCCGCAGCTTTCAAATGTTCCTCGTAATTCCTGCAGACCTCTATAATCTGATTATGAATTTCAGGAGTTGCGGCACGTTTTGCGAGGACATGTTCACCGCCTATCCATTCGATCGACTCGCTCATCATCGTTGACGCTCCCAAGTCGACAAGAAGATCGCTGAGTTCTCCCACTGCCGGATTGCTCGCTATTCCCGACGTTGCATCGCTTCCGCCGCATTCAATCCCCAAAAGAAGTTCTGAAATGTCGCAAAGTTCTTTCTGCTGTCTTCCTGCTTCTGAGGCCATTTCACGCGCAGCACGTACAGCCTTCTCAATCGTCTTCAGAGTTCCGCCCTCTTCCTGAATACCGAATGAAACTACGGGCTTTGATGTCATGGCCTGAATTTTTTCACGCAGGGGCTTATGTCCCACAGTCTCACAGCCCAAGCCGATAATTACAACGCCGTAAACATTAGGATTACACGCAAAACCCGTCAAAACTTTCTGGCTCATGTCGGTATTTGCCTGAACGTCAGAGCAGCCCGTGTTGAAAACGATATTTACTGCTCCCCTTACCTGACTTGCAACTATTCTCGCCGTCTCGCTTCCGCATACGCATGTCGGAAGTATTAAGACGTGATTCCTTATTCCTGCTCTTCCCTCGCTTCTCTTGTAACCCCAGAACTGCATCAGTTTTTCCCTCCTGTAACTTCAACTAATTCACTGTCGTAATCTCTCGGGACGCTGTAAACGTTTTTGTCCCAGAGCCAGCCGCCCTTTTTAACTGCCGTGTTTGTCCTGCCTATCATTTCGCCGTACTTGATGACCTCATCGCCCTCTGAAAAATCTTTCAGTGCTATCTTGTGGCAGTATGGTATGTCTTCAAGTGCCTTGAGGCTGAGAATTTCATCGCCTTTTCTGTAACAGACTTCCGAACCCGCAGAAACTTCATCAACGCAGGTTACAACGTTGTCTGTATCGTCAATTATTAACGCGTTAATCTTCATTGAAAAATTTTCCCCCTCGTTTTAATTTTTACATCATGTTTTTTTCTGATTAAAATTATGTTAATATATGCCTATCATAAATTCAAATTATTATTTTTTATAAGTCGATTAATAATATTTATTATGCAGCAGGAATTTGAATATATTTACGCGGTTTACAAGGCAGGGAGTTTTTCAAAAGCAGCTGAAAATTTATATATTACTCAGCCGGCTTTGAGCATTGCAGTAAAAAAAATAGAGGCCTCAATAGGAATGTCGTTATTTGACAGGACATCAAGGCCGCTTGAACTTACAGAGGCAGGGAAAATATATATCAGCTCAATAGAAAAAATATCAGCACTCGAAGAGGATATGAACAGTCAGATTCAGGATATTCAGGAACTGAAGGCCGGACATTTGTGTATCGGCGGTTCACATTACATAAACGCGTATATACTTCCTGAAACAATGACGGAATACAGCAAATTATATCCCGGTATCAAAATTGAATTAGTCGAGGCAAGTTCAGCAGTACTCGCTGAAATGCTCAAAGAAAGGTTAATCGATTTAACTTTTTCATGCAGGGGTGATATTGTCGAAAACTTTGCGCATTATCCAGCGTTCCATGATCATATAATTCTTGCCGTATCTCCTGAAATTTTGAACCTCCCTTGTTCCCTGTCGGCAGGTGATGTCATCGCCGGGAAGCACTTATCACCAGAATGTCCGGCAATTTCGCATGAGGCCATGAATGAGCTTGAATATATTCTGCTTTCTGAAGGCAATAATCTTCATGACAGGGCAGAAGCAATATTTTTGACGGCTGGAATTAAACCTAAAATTAAACTTGAGATTTCACAGCTCGCAACGTCTTATTATCTTGCGCGTTCAAAATTCGGGGCGGCTTTCGTTAGCGACAGAATGATTACGGCTGACGAAAAAAATCTTAACTTCTACAAAATTGATTCGCCCGTAACTGAAAGATTATTTTATGCCGTACTGCCAAGACGCGAATACACATCAAAAACAGTACGGGCATTCGTCAGCACGTTCAGCAGGATTAATAATTAACGCTGCTTATTCTCTTGAGCTTTTCGCCTCCGATTACTGAGAACTGCTCTTCAAGAAGGTCTATAAAATATCTGCAGTGATGATTCAAATATCTCTGACGGCTGTATATAACGTTGATTTTCAGCAGTACCGGCTCGGCTCTGAGATACAACGGAAAAATATTAACATCGTCATTCATCTGGTAATGCCATCTTGCGAGATTCATATGTGAAGTGAAACACCCTGCAAGTGCTGCATTGCACAAAGGAGCCATTATTGTTGTGTAACCTGCCTTGAGATAGACATTCGGCTCGTATCCTGCCTCATTGAAGCACCGGGCTATTCTCTTTCCCATTCTGCCGAGCGGTGAAACTATAAGGAAAGGAAGTTTTGAAAAATTCTTCAGATCCGCACCGTCGTTAAAAGCCTTATCCTTCAATGCCTGAATATCATCGCCGTAATATTTATACAGGAGCTTGTCAGATACACAGAAATATACAGATAAGCCATCATTACTTCACCCATAAGGACGCGTGTTGAATCTTCCTCGTTTGATACAACAAAAACATCGCCCTCACTGCAAAAGTTCAAGGCTGCGTGAAGTGCTAGGTTATCCCCTGCGCGGCATTTAACCGTGTAGGCAGGCCCGGCCATCATCTGAGCTTTCGGACTGCTCACAAGGTGAATGCGCGGATTCATTGCACAGCTCCTGCCCATAACATCTGCAGTGTTTGAGGCCGGTATCTTTTTGAACTCTTCGACAAGTGAAGGGTCAGGCATATTGCGCTTGAGGTAAATTCTTTTTCCTACTGACATTGTTTTTAGCTCATTTACGGTGATTATTTTGTAGACATGCTGAATATTAATCCATAACCTTCACTAATACAAACAGCAATAATTTTATTTTTCAACAAAATAATTTTGTTGTTACACCGTCAGAAGCCGTTTAATGTCACGGGAATCAAGTCAGCTTTATAGAGTTAAGAAATTCGCTGTTATTCTCCGTCTGTCTCAGCTTATCAAGTATTAAGTTCAATGCTCCTGCCTCGTCAAC
>CAJOCL010000003.1:0-194489 GCA_905233565.1 uncultured Synergistales bacterium | reverse complement strand
TCCATGTTTCCCGTTCCCTTGAACTCTTCATAAATTACATCGTCCATTCTTGAGCCGGTATCAGTAAGGGCAGTTCCGATTATCGTTAAGCTGCCGCCCTCCTCAAAATTCCTTGCTGCTCCGAAAAATCTCTTGGGGAAATACAATCCTGAAGGGTCAAGCCCTCCCGATAACGTCCTTCCTGAAGGCGGTACAGTCAGGTTTGAAGCTCTTGCAAGCCTCGTTATGCTGTCGAGCAGAATCACAACGTCCCTTTTCGCCTCAACAAGCCTCTTTGCTTTTTCAAGTGCAAGATTCGCTACTCTTATATGCTCATCGGCGGGGCGGTCAAAAGTTGACGCTATGACTTCACCGTCAATTGAGCGCGAAATATCCGTAACTTCTTCGGGTCTTTCGTCGATTAAAAGTGCCATTATGATTATGTCGGGCGAATTTGCGGCGATTGCACGTGCTATGCGTTTCAGAAGCGTAGTTTTCCCGGCCTTCGGGGGTGAGACGATTAACGCTCTCTGACCAAGCCCGATAGGCGTGAACATGTCAACAAGCCTCGTTGCCAAGTCTTTTGAATCATATTCAAGGCTCAGTCTTGTATCTGGGAATATGGGCGTTAATTGTGAGAACATCGGCCTTTTTCGTGAGTGTTCAGGGTCAGAAAAGTTCACCGTTTCAACCCTTAATAATGCCTCGTAATGTTCCTGATCTCTAGGCGGTCTGATTAATCCCCAGATAACATCGCCGTTACGCAGTCCGAAGCGCCTTATCTGTGATGATGAGAGATAAACATCGCTGTCTGTCGGCAGCATTCCTTTTGGCCTGAGAAAGCCGAAATTTTCAGGCAGTATTTCAAGAGTTCCTCCGCCGAACCTGTAATTCATGCTCTCGGCCTGTGCTTTAAGAATGGCTATGATTATATCGTCCTTACGCAGCGAGGCAGGAATATTAATATCAAGTTCCTTTGCTAGTTTTCGGAGTTCGGCAGTATTCTTTGAAGACAGCATGGCATACGTATACTTCGGTTTCGGGTGCTGAATCAAATCTCTGCCTCTCGAACGGTTATTTAACGGCCTTCCTTCTGATGATTCGTTCGAGTCATCAGGCTCTTCTGATTCATCGGATTCATCGGCTTCTTCTGATTCTTCCTGTTCATCCTGTTCGTCCTGATTGTCCTGCTCTTCCTGTTCGTCCTGCTCATCCGCTTCAGAATCTTCGTAATCGTCGTCTCTGTCTTCCGTTATGCGATCGTCATTCATATTCAGATCCATGTCATCATCGTACTGTGCTTCCTGCTGTATAACCCGTATTTCCTCGCTGAGGTCTTCAGGTGAAATGCCTGAAGATGGGAGTAATATGTTGGTTATGTCGTCTTTCTTTCCCGTTAAAAGGGTCTTTTTAACGCCGTCAGCCTGAGATGAGGCCGTACGTCTTCTTTTCTGCGCTGTTGTTTCCTGTAACATTGATAATGCTTCTTCTGATTCTAATTCCTGTGATTTTGGTTTTCTCGGCATTGAAATTTTCTTTTCCTTTTGAATTTTCCTTATTGATTTTGAATGAATACTAAATGATAAGGCCGGGAGAATGTATAAAACTCTCCCGGAATAAAACACTAATTCATTTTGTTTATGAGGCTCAACATCTCCGGACTTAATGATTTATGCTCGCTCCATGCTCTTTCAAGCGGGCTGAGTACGAGTTTGTGATTTATGTTTCCAACCATCATGCCGGATTTTCCAATCATGAGATTTTCCGTTGCGAATGCTCCCATTCTCGTTGCGAGAACTACATCAAACGATGTCGGGTGACCTCCTCTCTGAATGTACCCAAGAACCGTAACTCTTGCGTCATATCCGCCGGAATCCTGTAACTGTTCGCGCATTTCGGCAGCAGTCATAACGCCTTCAGCGAGAATAATAAGCGTGTGGCTTCTGTGTTCGGCATATGAACTTTTCAGCCTTTTTGTTAGATCCCCGATACTCAGCGGAAGTTCAGGGACAACGACATATTCAGCTCCTGTTGCAACGGCTACTTCAAGTGCGAGGAATCCTGCGTTTCTTCCCATTACTTCGACAACAAACAATCTTTCATGGCTTGATGCCGTATCCCTGAGCTTCATTATTGCTTCGAGCGCGGTATTTACGGCTGTATCAAAGCCGATTGTCTCATCAGTGCCGGTTATGTCGTTGTCGATTGTTCCGGGTATTCCTATGGTCGGGAATCCCATATCATGGAGAGCCTTTGCGCCGTGAAATGATCCGTCCCCGCCGATTACGACAAGGCCGTCAATTCCTGCCTCGCGCATTTTCATGAGGGCTTCGTCTCGGCCTTCGGGTGTCTTGAAACGTTCGCTTCGTGCCGTTTTTAATATAGTTCCGCCGCTGTGGATTATTCCGCCAACTGCTGCACGGTCAAGGGTGATGAAATCGCCTTCAATCAGGCCTTCATAGCCTCTTCGTACTCCGATGCACTCTTTGTCATTGAACATGCAGGTTCTGGCAACTGCCCTGATGGCTGCGTTCATGCCCGGCGAGTCTCCTCCGCTTGTAAGTACGGCGATACGGTCCATCTTTCCCATTTTAATTACAACTTCCTTTCGTGTGTTTCGTGTTCGTGTTACTGCGAATAATTTTAGCTAATTAGACTGTAATTCGTCTATTCGCGCATTTACTTCATCATATTCTTTATTGAGAGCGTCAATCTGTTGCTGAAGTGCTTCCCTGTCAGCCTTAATCTTAGCCGACCTCTTTATAAGCCTGTCAGCTTCAAGCCTGTCGGCAGCTCTTCCGCCGGCAATTTTTCCCCTGTCTTTCGTCAAATCCCAAACCCATAAGACATCGCCTCTTCCTGCGAGTGCGTGGCTTATTGATCCGTCGAAAATCAATCTTATATCTCTTGCGCCCTCAAGAACATCTTTGCCGGTTTTCGGGTCATATCGCGGAAAGTATATCATTCCGTCCCTTGCACCGAGTATCTTGAAATTGAAGCGTTTGTCGTAATCTACAGGAGTGTATTTCCTTCCTCCGATCCTCAGCGTAAAACGTTTGTCGAAAGGGCCTGCATACAGGGGTGTTCCCCTGACGTACATATCAATACGGAACGGAATACATTCGGCGAGGTTCAAATTTTTGAGAAGTGCGTACTTGTAGTTTTCCATTTCGTCAGCAGTCCATAAGTTGCGCTCTGCCTCTGAATTTACAAGGGCATTGACATAATCATTTGAATAATACGTAGCCTTTATGGTTATGCTCTGATCGCCTTCTTTTGTAGTCGCGCTTGTTTCGTGCGACCATGCTTTTAACGCGGGGTCTTCATTGCTGGCAGCAAATGAAGCTGTGAATGTTACAAGTAATAGGATTAATGACGCTGTAAACCTTTTAATTAGCATCTGTTTTTGCATATCTCCTTTGGGTTATGGATATATTTTATGAATTTCTGCAGGTATTACGTTAAAATTTCATGTGTAATTATACAACATGTTTTTGTGAAAAGCATGTAAAATTAGCAAAATAATATTAAACTTGGGAGAACCTGACTGTATTTTGATTTTGAAGGGAGAATAAATTTTTTAATGAGTAATATAACTTGCAACGATGAGTGTGTACACGTAGTTTTTCTCGGACTTCCGAACGTTCCGGGAATTGCGGCGGAGATTTTCGGCGAATTGTCATCTCATTCTGTGGGTGTCAGCATGGTAACTCAAAACACGATGCGCGGCGGACGTTCTGATTTGTCGTTCCTGATCGGCAAAGACAGGCTTGATGATATGATCGCGCTTTGCCGTGAAGTTTCCGAACGTGTAGGGGGTCAGGGAGTTTCTTTCACAACCGAAATCGCGGCTATAACCGTTCCTATGGAATCTCCTGAAGAATCTGCGCATACCCTCTCAAAAATGTTCAAGTCTCTTGCATCTGTAAACGCAAATATTGAGATAATCAACTCGACATCTGAAAGCGCAATTTTTATCGTCAGCCTGACGAAAGCGCGTGAAGGTCTTGAAGCATTGGAAAAAGCATTCAACTAGAAAAGCAAAATAAACGGGCTGTGTTGTTCAATTCACAACCCGCAAATATTTTATTTGCATTAGGCTAAATGCGTGAAAGTATTTCAGTATCGTGTATTATGTTCTGGTCATATTCGTAGAAATCTTCCATAGTTCTTTCTAAATCAGCATCTGCTCTCCCGCGATTCTTTTTGAGAATATATTCTTCTCTTGATTTCGTAAAATAATGATTAATTCGTATCCTACAAAAACTAACTTTAGTTGTGAACGGCCCGATTACTATTTCGCCGTTTTCATTAAGACTGTAAAAACCTTTACGGTATGTCGGAAAATGGCAATGCCCATAATAAAAAACTTTCATCGGGTCGCAGATTGTTTTTATGTGCAGATTTTTGCAAAAATTGTCCTCTGAACGTATAGTGTAATTCTCAAGAACACCGCCGTCTGGTTTTGTTTCGCGTCCGCCTGAACCGAATATGCACCAGTTTACAGCCATACCGCCCGCGTTCTCATGGGATTTCATGAAGTCATCAACGAAATCGTAAAGATTAAATCCTTTTTCCCTGTAACTTTCATCACGAACATACACAAATTCATCAGTGTCAACAAATGCCATATATCTGAACTTCCGGCCGTAATTGTGAATTGCCATGTTATAAGCATCATTCTGTCTCAGCTTGCCCTTTAACGCCCGGTAAGTTACAAGCCCTTGCTTAATGTAAGGTGTTAAGACTTCAATAAGGTTATCAGTGCTTTCATTGTCATATATGAAAAAGTGAGATGCTCCCTGCTTGTGATGAAAATTTATCCATTCTTCAATATAAGGAGCTTCATTTTTTGCTATCAGTACAAATGCTAACCCTTCGCGCCCTTCGATAGATGTATTAACGAAAAAAGACTTAAGATACACAAACGGTGCTGCAATCATTTCCATGTAATGACGTATGCGCTCATTCTGCGTGTATTCTCTGACGTTATAGACAAGCGGGCTTCTCTGCGCAATATCTCTTCTTGTCAGAATAAAGTTCCTGATTCTTTCCAGCAATGGAACAGCCATAATAAATTCTCCTTAAATCGTGTGTTTTTCGGAAGTATAACATAATCGCGTATTCTTAAAACAGATGAGGGTGTGAAAAATTTTTCCTGTCATGCGAATAGTTATATTTAACTTCTCCGCGTTGTAAAATAAAAAAATCTAATTCTCAAGGGGGTAATAAGTTCATGGGAATGACAATGACACAAAAAATCCTTGCCAAACATGCCGGGCTTCCCGAAGTCCACGCTGGGCAGCTTATTCAGGCACAGCTTGATTTAGTTCTCGGCAATGATATAACTTCACCCGTAGCGATAAACGAGTTTGAGGCAGCAGGTTTCAGCAGCATATTCGACAAAAGAAAAGTAGTTCTCGTTATGGATCACTTTGTCCCGAACAAAGACATAAAGTCGGCAACTCAGTGCAAACAGTGCCGGATGTTCGCAAAGAAATTCGGAATCGAACATTATTACGATGTCGGAACAATGGGAATCGAACACGCTTTATTGCCTGAACAGGGTCTTGTTGCTCCGGGCGAGGCCGTAATCGGCGCGGATTCCCACACATGTACTTACGGTGCATTAGGCGCGTTTTCAACCGGCGTCGGCTCAACTGACATGGGCGCGGCAATGTCAGCAGGTTACACGTGGTTCAAAGTTCCTGCGGCAATAAGGGTAAACGTTACGGGGAAAAAACGCCCTTACGTTTCAGGCAAAGACGTAATATTAACTCTCATCGGAAAAATCGGAGTTGACGGAGCTTTATATAAATCTCTTGAATTTTCTGGTGACGGACTGAGTCAGCTTTCTATGGCTGACCGTCTGACGATTTCAAACATGGCCATTGAAGCAGGCGGAAAAAACGGAATATTCCCCGTTGACGATATTACACGCGATTTCTTAAAAGGCAGAGTTTCACGCGAATGGACGGCATACAGCCCCGACCCTGACGCAGAATATGAGAACGTCATAGAGCTTAATCTTGACGATATAGACTGCACTGTTGCATATCCTCATCTCCCTGAAAATGCCCACCCTGCACGTGAAGGGCATGATATAAAGATCGACCAGATTGTAATCGGCTCATGCACTAACGGAAAAATCGAGGACATGAAGGCAGCCGCTGAAATTCTTAAAAATCATCACCTTGCTGACGGCGTAAGGGGTATAGTAATACCGGCAACAATGAAAATTTACAGGGAGTGTATGAAACTCGGCTACACTGATATATTCCTTGATGCCGGCTGTATCATCTCAACTCCTACGTGCGGGCCCTGCTTGGGCGGTTACATGGGCATTCTTGCCGAAGGTGAACGCTGTGTATCAACAACTAACAGGAATTTTGTCGGACGAATGGGACATGTAAAGAGCGAAGTATACCTTGCTTCTCCTGCCGTAGCTGCAGCATCGGGAATAACGGGGCATATCTCACACCCTGAGGAGGTAATGTAAAATGTCAACAGCACACAAATACGGCGATCACGTAGACACTGACGTAATAATACCTGCGCGCTATCTCGCAAGCCAAGACGAAAAGGAATTAGCTTCACACTGCATGGAAGATATAGACTCGGGCTTTCACTCAAAAGTCAGGAACGGAGATATTATCGTCGCAGGATTGAATTTCGGCTGCGGATCATCACGCGAACATGCTCCCGTTGCAATAAAGGCATCAGGGATTTCATGCGTAATCGCAAAAAGTTTCGCACGGATTTTCTACCGCAACGCAATCAATATCGGCCTCGCAATTCTTGAATGTCCTGAAGCTGCCGAAGATATTTCAGATGGTGACAAAGTAAGCGTTAATTTTGATACGGGCTTGATCACTAATGAAACAAAAGGAAAAACGTATCAGTCTGAGCCGTTCCCTGAGTTCATTAAAAATATGATTGCTGACGGCGGATTAATGGCCTCATTGAAAAAGAAAAAAAATGAAAAGAAATGAAAGAAATAAAAGAAAGAATGGAGCTTAAATCATGAAAAAAGTTGCAGTAATACCGGGCGACGGAATAGGCCCTGAAGTTATAGGAGCAGCCCTTGAAGTTCTTGAAAAAGCTGCGCCCAAAGTTTTTGATTTCCAGAGTGTCGCAATGGGCGGAAATGCAATCGACAAATACGGCGAACCTTTACCCGCTGAAAGCCTGAAAATCTGCCAGAACGCTGAGGCTACATTACTCGGAGCAGTCGGCGGCCCTAAATGGGACAATCAGCCTCCTGAATTGCGCCCTGAACGCGGATTGCTCGGAGTTCGCAAGGGTCTTGGAGTTTTTGCTAACATTCGTCCGGCGAAAATATTTACACCGTTAGCGTCAGCATGTCCGTTAAGAAAAGATATTGCTGACAAGGGTATTGATTTCGTGATTATCCGTGAGCTTACGGGCGGAATATATTTCGGAAAGCACGAGGCTTTCACGACACCTGAAGGCGAAAGGGCTGCCCGCGATGTCATGGAGTATTCGGAACACGAAATCAGGCGCATTGCTCACGTAGCTTTCAAGGCAGCAATGGGACGGCGCAAAATCGTAACATCAATAGACAAGGCCAATATATTGACGGTATCGAGATTATGGCGTGAAGTTGTCGAAGATGTAGCAAAAGAATATCCCGAAGTCAGCTTAAATCATCTTTATGTCGACAACGCATCAATGCAGTTAATACGCGTTCCGTCAGAATTTGACGTAATCGTAACTGAAAATACGTTCGGCGATATTCTTTCTGACGAGGCAAGCCAGATTGTCGGCTCAATCGGAATGATACCGAGCGCAAGTCTCGGCGATAACAATCGCGGACTGTATGAGCCTATTCACGGATCTGCCCCCGATATTGCAGGTCAGGACAAAGCAAACCCGATCGGTACGATTCTCGCGGGTGCAATGATGCTGAGATATTCATTCGGAATGTCGAAAGAGGCCGACAAAATCGAAAACGCCGTAGATGAAGTTCTTAATGACGGTCTTAGAACAGGTGATATTTACACTGAGGGGACGAAATTAATTACAGGCTCACAGATGAGAGATGCAATAATCGCAAAGTTATAAAAAAAATTGAACTTCCCGCAATCGCAGAAACTTACGAGAACGGGAAGTTTTTTTACGGCTTTAACCTCCGCAGGATCCCGTACAGCCTGCGCAGCCCATTCCGCAGCTTCCGGATTTCCAAGCGTTAATGACGGGGACGAAAATATCAAGTATTGCCTGAATATCTTCCGTACCCTCGTCATCTTCTATCAGCGATAACTCTTCCATTACGGCCTCTTTCGTCTCGAAGCCGTCAAGAATGCCCTGCACTATGTCGCGCAAATATATCTCTTTTTCAGGACATACAAGCGTATCTGCCGGAGCGCGCGCCCAGTCGATGCTCTCTGTTACTCTATCTTCTGCTCTTGCTTCCATGATGAAAAGTTCACCCCTTAATATAAAATTAACCCCGCAAGACCCCGAAAAGTCCTGCGAGGCTGTAATTTAATTATAACGCTTGAATCAAGATTATAATTTTGCTGCGATTGCCTTTATGAACTCTTTGCTGTCGACAACCTGAGGAACAACTCCCTCGCAAAGCCCTGAAAGGTCTTTCGTCATAACTCCGCCTTCAATCGTTGAGATTGTTGCTTTCTCAAGTTTGTTTGCGAAGAGTACAAGTTCGCCGTTTTCGTCAAGTTCTCCGCGCTTGCGTAATGCACCGCTCCACGCGAAAATCGTTGCAACGGGGTTCGTTGATGTCATTTTGCCCTCATCGCGGTATCTGTAATAATGCTTCGTTACAGTTCCGTGAGCTGCCTCGTACTCGAAATTGCCGTCAGGTGAAACGAGTACGCTTGTCATCATTGCGAGTGAGCCGAAAGCCGTTGATACCATGTCGCTCATGACGTCGCCGTCATAGTTCTTGCAGGCCCAGATAAAGCCGCCCTCTGAACGCATTACACGTGCTACAGCGTCATCGATAAGAGTGTAGAAGTATGTGATTCCGGCTTTCCTGAATTTCTCTTCGTATTCCTTCTCGAATATTTCCTGGAATAAGAGCTTGAATGTCTGGTCATACTGCTTTGAAATCGTATCTTTTGACGAGAACCAGAGATCCTGTTTTGTTGAAAGAGCATACTCAAAGCATGAACGAGCAAACGATTTTATTGACGTATCCTTGTTGTACATGGCCTGTAAAACGCCGGGACACTCGTAATCGTAAACTGTCTCGCGGAACGTTGCGCCGTCTTTGCCGGTGAAAAGTAATTCAGCCTTGCCCGGTTCGGGGACTCTGTACTCTGTACCCCTGTAGACGTCACCGTATGCGTGTCTTGCAATCGTTATGGGCTTTTTCCAGTTTTTGACAACAGGCTTGATGCAGTTCGTCAGAATCGGAGCGCGGAATACTGTACCGTCAAGGACTGCCCTGATTGTTCCGTTCGGGGATTTCCACATTTCATGAAGATTGTACTCTTCAACGCGCTGCTTGTTCGGTGTAATCGTTGCGCATTTTACGCCGACATGATGCTTCTTGATTGCTTCAGCGGCTGCCCATGTTACTTTGTCGCCTGTCTTGTCTCTTTCCGGCAATCCTAAATCGTAGTATTCCATGTTGAGGTCAACGAACGGCAAAAGCAGGTCATCTTTGATAATCTGCCATAATACTCTCGTCATTTCGTCGCCGTCCATCTCTACGATGGGGTTTGCCATTTTAATCTTGCCCATTGGTGAATCAATCTCCCTTCAGAATTTTTAATTTTTATTATCTGAAAATCCCCCCGATTTTTGCGTCAGGGGGAATTTTTGCCTTTAATGCTTATGCTTTTTTCTTGTTGCGGTTGAAGTTGATTAAGCAGCCGGCCTTTACTATGTCGCGCTCATTGCCCGTCATATCCTGAATGTAAAGTTCTGCCTCGCTGACTTTTCCGCCTTTAATTACATATGCCTTGATGCTCTTCAGTTCGTTCTTGTCGAGTGCTGAACGTATTCCGGGAACGTATACGTAATCGCCCACTTCAAAATCAGGCTGACCCTTAAGGTGGAAAGGAATCATTCCCCAGTTCATGCAGTTTGAACGGTAACGCTTTGTAGCGTATTCCTGAGTGATATTTGCAAGTGCGCCGAGTACCCTCTGGCATGATGCAGCCTGTTCACGTGCTGAACCGTCGCCGGGCTTGTTCGCGTAAATCGTTGAACCGAACTCGATTTCCATCGGGTTTACGCCTTCCTGTCCGGGTATTGTCTTGATTGCAGCATAGACTTCGGCAAGTTCGCCTTTTGCCGGGTTCTCACCCTTGAGACGTGCATATTCGATCTTCTGGACTTCCTTAGCGCGTCCGACATATTCAGGGTCTCTGCGTGAGAGCGTGAACTCTGCAAGCCCTAACGGATTTGAACGGAATGAAGACGTTTCGCCTGACGGTATAAGCTCGTCAGTTGTCGTAACCTCGTCAAGAATCTTTGAAACTACGCGCAGTAATATATTCTCTGCGAGTGCTTCCTGTTCCGGCCAGTCCTTAATATTCGGGCCGAAGCGGATATCTTTGCTTGCGTCTGCCTTGCCGAATCCCCAGTAAACTCTTGACTTATAGGCTTTGTCGTCATAGTGGTATGCAGGAATATCGCCCCAGCAGTCAAGCTCTTCTGCTGATGTAAGTTTTCCGCCGTTTGCTGCCGTTGCCGCGATTGAACGTGCGTCCATGAGTGCAACTGCTGACATCTGGCCGTTGCCGGGCTTTGAGCCTTCACGGTTCGGGAAGTTACGTGTTGTGTGACGGATTGAAAGTGCGTTGTTTGCAGGTGTGTCGCCAGCTCCGAAGCAAGGTCCGCAGAATGCAGTCCTGATGATTGCGCCTGCGTCCATGAGGTCAGCAAGAAGGCCTTTTCTGTCGAGGTCGATAAATACGGGCTGTGACGACGGGTAAACGCTGAGATAAAATTCGTCAACTCCGCATGTCTTGCCCTTGAGAGCGTGTGCAGCCTCTACAACGTTCGTGTAGTTTCCGCCTGCGCAGCCTCCGATAACTCCCTGCTGTACCATTAATTTCCCGTCGGGCGTAATCTTGTCCATGAGTGTGAAGTGTGCGCGTCCTCCTGCAACTTTTTCGGCTCTCTTTTCAGTGTCTGCGAGAATGTCCTTCATGTTCTCGTAGAACTCTGAAATTGTGTAAGCGTTTGACGGGTGGAACGGTAAGGCGATCATCGGCTTGATTGATGAAAGGTCGATCTCAACGCAGCCGTCATAGTATGCTACATCAGCCGGGTTAAGTTCCTTGTAATCACCCTCGCGGCCATGCTCGGCAAGGAATGCCTTTGTGTCATTGTCCGTCTTCCAGACTGATGAGAGGCATGTAGTCTCGGTCGTCATAACATCAACGCCGTTTCTGTAGTCAGTCGTCATTGACGCAACGCCCGGCCCTACGAATTCCATAACTTTGTTCTTTACGTAGCCTTTTTCAAACACTGCCTTTACGATTGCAAGTGCTATATCGTGAGGCCCTACGTAAGGTGCAGGCTTACCGGTCATGTAGATTGCAACGACACCGGGATATGCTACGTCATACGTATCTTCGAGGAGCTGTTTGACAAGTTCACCGCCGCCCTCACCGATTGCCATTGTCCCGAGTGCGCCGTAACGGGTGTGGCTGTCCGAGCCGAGAATCATTTTTCCGCAGCCCGCGAACATCTCGCGCATGAACTGGTGAATTACTGCGATATGCGGAGGGACATAGATACCGCCGTATTTTTTCGCTGCGCTGAGGCCGAAATAGTGGTCGTCATCGTTGATTGTTCCGCCGACTGCACAGAGTGAGTTATGGCAGTTCGTCATTACGTAGGGAAGCGGGAATTTTTTCATTCCTGATGCTCTTGCTGTCTGGATTATGCCGACAAACGTAATGTCATGTGATGCCATTGAGTCGAATTTGATTCTCAGGTGATCCATATCGCCTGCCGTGTTGTGTGACTTCAGGATACCGTAAGCGATTGTGCCTTTCTTTGCTTCAGCCTTGTTGTACTGGTTGCCTGCCTGGCTTTCAGGTACTACTTTAGATCCGTTGACGAGATAAACGCCTTCATCATAAAGTTTAATCATATTCTGAATATACCCCCTCATAAATATTTTTATTATTTTTCAGGTCAGCGATTGCATTGTCGGCGTATATCCCCGCCGTTTCCCCTGAAATTTTTTTGTAAATTTGCGAATGAATACTAAAATTTTGTATAGAAATTATAACACGCAAAGAGAATTTCTATTAATAAGTATGATTAAGTATGCTTAACCTGAGAATTTCCGTAAATCTTCACGGCCTTATATATCCCCATTTATTTTCGATTTTGACGGCAGCAAGACCTTCGCTTAATGACCTTGCGTCTTCATACTGCCCTGTAACTTCCCAGTCGGCACGGACATTGACATAACCCCATCTTGTATCGGCAGCAACAGGAGCAAGGCCTTCGCTGAAATTCCCTGCGTTGTTGTAACGTACGGGAATCGAAAAGTTATTCCAGTGTCCTATATATCCCCAGCCCCGATAGCTTGTCCGCTTTCTGACGGGCGCAACACCGTCATAGAAATCTCCGGCTTCATAATACTGCGGCTTTATTGCGTATTTTCCCTCTCTGTTGATATAGCCCCAGAGGCCGCGAATAAAAACGGCTGCCAATCCCTCGTGAAACTCTCTTGCTCTCAGGTATTTAGGTTCAATTACCCAGCGTCCGCGTGTGTCGATGTAACCCCATAAGCCTTTCTGCCGTGCCGGTGCAATGCCGTCAACAAACTGCCCTGCTCTCTCGAATGACGGGGCAATGAGATAATTACCCATTAAGTCAATATATCCCCACTGACCCCCGACCTGAACGGCTGCCATTCCTTCAGAAAAAGGAAGACCGTTATTGAAAAATCTTTCTATTCTTTCATCAGTATCAGGATCAATTCGGACAAAAGCCGGCCTCCCTTCAGTGTCGATGTAGTGATCCCCGACGAACGCGAAACCTTCGGAAAAATCGCCTGCTTCGGGGACACGGTGAACAAAGGGAATCGCTATCCTTCCCAAATAGTCAATATAACCCCAGCGGTCATTTGATTTTACGGCTGCCAATCCCTCGTGAAAGTCCCCTGCAGCCTGATACTGAGGTTCTATAACTATGAAGGGGGCGCGCGTGTTTGCTGCCTGAGCATGGCCGGTTAATGCAAGCAATAAAAGAAACAGTGCAATATATTTTAATTTCATGAATTAAAATCAGTCCTTCCTCCTGAAAATTATTTTTCCCCTGTTTACTACACAGACAAGGTTTAACTCTTTATCAAGCATTGAGAGATTAGCCGTTCTGCCTTCCTTTATGAAACCGTAAAAATCTTCAAGCCCTATAGATTTTACAGGATTTACGGCTGAACATTTAACGGCATCTTCAAGCCTGATATTCATTTCACGTACGGCAAGTCTCATACATTCCATTAAATTTGTAACGCTCCCTGCAATCGTAACGCCGTCTTCAAGCGTTGCAATTCTGCCCTTCTTGATGACTTTCTGACCGCCGAGAGTGTAATAACCGTCCTGCATTCCCGCAGCTTCAAGAGAATCGCTGATGAATATTACCCTGTCAGAGCCGAAAGATTTCATGGTACTTCTTATAACAGCAGGGTGAATGTGTACTCCGTCGCAGATAATCTCAATTTCAGCGTTATCATCATCAAGTGCGGCAATAACCGGACCCGGTTCTCTGTGATTTATGGGATTCATTGCGTTGAAAAGATGTGTAACATGTTCTGCACCCTCAGTGAATGCTTTCTTTGCGGTTTCATAATTACAGGCAGTATGAGCGATTGAAATTTTTGCGATTTCTTTTGCTTCACGGATGAATTTCATTGCCCCTTCAGTTTCAGGCGCGACAGTTGCAATTTTTATCAATCCTCCCGATTCGTCCTGTAAACGCCTGAGCATGTTTACATCAGGAGGGGTTATATATTTCGGATTCTGTGCGCCTTTTTTTTTCTGTGAAATGAACGGGCCTTCTAAATTTATGCCGATTAATGACGGGGATTCTTCACTGAAAGATTTTGCGGCTTTCATTATCCGTGTCAGTTCATTTTCGGGAAGTGTCATTGTTGCCGGGCATATCGTAGTGATTCCGTTAACGGCCTGATAATCGGTTATTGCATGAAATGCTTCTCTCGTTCCCTCGCAGAAGTCATGACCTTTGCATCCGTGAAAATGTATATCAGTCAATCCCGGAATGACATATAAATTTTCAGAGTTTATTATCTCCGTATCGTCATTGTTAATATTCTGAATGTCATTCGTTATTTTCCCGTTTTTAATTGCTATTGTGCCTTTGTGAAATTCATTATCAGGCATGAAGATTATTCCGTTTGAAATTATTATGTCTTTCATGATTTTCTGAGTGTAAAAAAATCCGCTCCCCTGATATTTATTAAGAGAGCGGAATATTTCATGTTTTCTTATTTTGCTGCTTCGATAATTTTCCTCATTGCGTCATAGGCAAACTGTACCTTTGTGCCTATTACGACCTGAATATTTGTTGCTGAAAGTCTTGTTATGCCGAGAATGCCGGCTGATTTGATTTTGTGTTCGTCAACCTGCGAGCCGTCTTTGACTTCAACTCTTATTCTCGTTGCGCAGTAATCATAATCTTTCAGGTTTTCAACGCCTCCGAGTCCCTCAAGAATTGCTGCCGCTGCGTGAGTGTAGTCTTTCTTGTCAGCTTTCTTTACAGGGACGATTAACTCACTGTCGGGGACTGAACTGTCATCATCTTCACGGCCGGGAGTCTTCAGGTCAAAAGTCTTTATTGCCCAGCTGAAGACTACGTAATATATAACCGCAAAAACTAGACCGATCGGGATAATGAGCCAGGGATTAACGGCCATAGGAGCGCGGAAACTCAGTATCCAGTCAACCATTCCTGCACTGAAATTGAAACCGCTTCTTACAGGGAGATAGGCGCATACGGTCATGCTTATCCCCGTAAGCAGAGAGTGAATTAAATACAGTCCCGGCGCAAGGAACATGAACGAAAATTCAAGAGGCTCAGTTATTCCCGTGAAAAACGCCGCGAATGATCCGGCAAGAAGAAGGCTTGCAGCTATCGGCTTGCGTTCAGGCTTTGCGGCCTTGTACATTGCGAGAGCCCCTGCGACAAGTCCGAACATCATAACGGGGAAGAATCCGGTCATGTACATTCCCGTTACTCCGAGTTCTCCCGTTCCCGACCAGAATTTACCCAAGTCGTTAATGCCTATAGTATCGAACCAGAATACGGCGTTCAATGCGTGATGAAGTCCGAGAGGTATTAAAGCCCTGTTGAAAATTCCGTAAACCCCTGCACCTATAGGGCCGAGCTTAGCGATTGAAATTCCGAATTTTTCAAGTCCGTTGTACGCTACGGGCCACACATAATACAGGATTGCAGCTGCAATCGCTGACGTAAACGCCGTAACTATTGCAACGCACCTTTTCCCGCTGAAAAATGAAAGCCATTCGGGAGCCATTGCGTCTTTGAACCTGTTGTAACAGCCTGCACCGATTAAGCCGGAAAGTATACCGATAAAGGCGTTCTGTATTTTCCCGAAAGCCGCCGGAACCTGTGAAGGGTCAACGCCCTCATACATTGCTACGGCACCGGGCGACAGGAGGGTCGTCAGCATGAGCCATGAGACGAGACCTGCAAGAGCCGGCGCGCCGTCCTGTTCTGAGGCCATGCCGATAGAAACGCCGATAGCAAATAACAACGGTATCTGGTCAATTATTGCTGAAGCCGCTTTTATGCAGAATGCAGCAATAATGCTGTTAGTACCCCATCCGACCGGGTCAATCCAGTAACCTATCCCGTAGAGTATTCCTGCAGCAGGAAGACACGCTACTGGGAGCATCAGAGATCTTCCTATTTTCTGAAGGTACCTCATCATAATAAAAATCATTCTCCTTTATAATTTTCATAATTAACATTAAGCATTATATCTCAATGCGCCGAAAATCAAAGCAGATTTACAAGTTAAAGCAGGAGGCAGGAATTTATCATGATGATAGGCAATAACGGCAACATCATTAACACTACATATAACGCCCTGACTGCCACGAATAAAGCTATGGAGAAGACAGCGCGCGCGTTGTCAACCGGTCTAAAGGCTGCTACGGCGGCCGATGATGCGTCAGCTTTCGCAATGGGGCTGAACATTTCGGCTCAGGTTGCGGGCGTGAACAGGGCAATACGTAACACGCAGGACGGAATCTCAATGCTTCAGACGGCAGAGGGCGGGTTAAGCCAGATTACTTCAATGCTGCAGAGAATGAGGGAGCTTTCAGTTCAGGCAGCCAACGATACACTTACCCAGCAGGACAGAAGCTATATTCAGAACGAAATTGACGAAATCAGAAAAAACGTTGACAGCGTTGCATCAACTACTACATTCAACGGCAAAAGACTTCTTGACGGGAGCTCAACGGCTCAATGGTCTTCTGATGAGGCAAGCACAAAGCTCAAACTTTCAGGAGCAATTACGGCAATTGACAGTTACGGCCAGAAAAAAGCAACTGAAGGGAATTACAAGATTGAAATTCGTGCGAAGGCAGGACAGGGACAAGTTCAGAAAAGCAGCATAATCGATCTTGAAGTATTGCAGGAGGAGACGACAAAAGAAAAAGTTTCAGGCTCAACCGAGACAAGAATAGTAACCGAAAAGAGACTTCAGCCGGCAACGCTTGAGAACATAAAAGCCTTCAGATCTGCCAGCGGAGTATCATACTTCACTGAACCACAAATGATAAGAATAACTCAGGGTGACGGGAAAACAGCAGACATAGTTGTATACGGAGGCGATACGGTCTACGATGTCAGAAAGAAAATAAACGATGCAATTGCTGACGACTTGGGGCAGGCTGCTTATGTCGATAACCGCGAAAACTTCTGCACGATTTCTGACGGAACGCCGGGAACTTCCGAATCAGTTTCAACAAATAATCCTACACTTACGCCGTATACTGACGCTGAAGAAGTTACATACCAGAGAGATTCAGACGGGAATTTAATTCTTGACCCTGATACTAATTCCCCCGTTGAAATTCGAACTCCTGTACAGATAGCAAAAGGAACCATATTAATACGCAGCGCAATTGCAGGAGAGGCAGGAAAACTTACATTCAGTTCCGAAAATGAAGGATTAATAAACGCTCTGGGACTGAATACAATTACTGAAGCTGAGGAAAATACTTTCACCGCGTCAATCTTT
The DNA here is from genome assembly GCA_905233565.1 of uncultured Synergistales bacterium. Lineage (GTDB taxonomy): Bacteria > Synergistota > Synergistia > Synergistales > Aminobacteriaceae > JAFUXM01. The sequence goes on along the minus strand of CAJOCL010000003.1, from coordinate 177,256 downwards.
GATGCCCATTCAGGCAAAGTTCTGGCCAAGAATATCGCAACTGACGGAAATATCATAAACGGAGCAATCCACCCTAACGCAAGCATAGAATTTGACGGCATGGCCAATGTCAAAGCAGCATGGGATGAAGGCTCAAAATGCTACGTACTGAACAGCGAATCACAGCCATACACTACGACACTTCATATACATGACAGGAGTACGGCATTTCAGATCGGCCAGAGAGAGGGTGAGGACATATACATCAACATAGCTGATATGGGCTCTGAGGCATTGGAGCTTGACAGTGTTGATGTTTCGACAAGGGAGAACGCCTCAAAATCAATAACCCTTCTTGACAGGGCAATTCACAAAGTCAACGTTCAAAGATCAAAACTCGGCTCATACCAGAATGAACTCGAATACAACTCAAACAGCCTCACTCAGACAAGCCAGAACTTACAGGCATCGGAAAGCAGGATAAGGGATACTGATATGGCACTTGAATATATGGATTTCGTCAAGCTGCAGATATTGAGCCAGTCAGGTACTTCAATGCTTTCACAGGCAAATCAAAACTCACAATCAATAATGAGCATATTGAACTTTTAACGGTAACAAAATCAAAGGCGGTTGGTTAATTACAAAAAAAGACCGGCCGCTTAATTTCTTTTTTTCAGCCATAACGATATAATCAATATTACATTCTAACAAACAAAAATTGGAGGAATTTACATTGATTGATATTAAAGGTCTCACAGATTCACAAGTCCAAGAAAGCCGCGAAAAATACGGCTCAAATTCCCTCACCGAACTGCCTGGAGAATCATTAGGCGCAAAGTTCCTCGAAAGCCTCAAAGACCCGATGATAATAATTCTCCTGTGTGCATTGGCGATTCAGCTCGTACTGTTCTTTATGGGACGTGCGGAATGGTTCGAGCCGGTCGGAATACTAATAGCGGTTTTAATCGCGGGCGGCGTATCATCTTTCACTGAGTACAGGCAGGAACAGAAAGCCTCACTCCTGAAATCACAGCAGGAAGCCGGCGAAACTACAAAAGTCATACGCAACGGGACAATTCACGAAATCCACGTAAGCGAGGTAGTTACGGGCGATGTCATTTACCTTCAGGCAGGAGACAAAATTCCGGCTGACGGTGAAATTATCAGCGGTTCAATAAAAGTTGACCAGTCAGCACTGAACGGCGAAACTGAAGAAGCTGAAAAACTCCCGAATCAAAATAGCGAAGCCTACGACACGAAAGACCTTCTTAACAAGTTTTACGCTTACAGGGGTACTGTTGTATGTTCCGGCGAAGGTTACATGAAGATTATAGTTGTCGGCGATAAAACTTTGTTCGGTGAACTTGCCCTTGAAGTTCAGGAAGCACAGAGGAAAACTCCCCTTCAGGTTAAACTCGGCAAACTTGCTCATCAAATTTCAGTCTTCGGTTACACCGGCGCAACGGCTATTGTTGTCGGCATTCTAGCGCGTACTTTCATAACGGGAAATTTACCCCCTGACGGTTACGCCTGGATACGTTTAATCGTTGACGCTATAACTGTAGCCGTAACTATAGTTGTCTGTGCCGTCCCTGAAGGTCTGCCGATGCTTACATCAATGCTGATGTCGTTTCAGTCAATGCAGATGGCCGGCGATAATGTTTTAGTCAGAAAGATTAACGGCCTTGAAACTGCAGGAAGCCTTAACCTTCTTTTCAGCGACAAGACGGGGACAATAACAGAAGGAAGACTGACGATCGCCGAGATTGCACTTCCGAGTATGCAGGTGTGCAAGTCAATTGATGAACTTGATTCAGAGAGCCTTGAAGATATTGTAATCGGTGCGGGCGTGAACAACAGTGCAAGTGTCGGAGACGGTTCTGTAATCGGCGGTAACAGTACGGACAGGGCTTTAATGTCGTTCTTTATGGGACGTGATGACATTATCAGGAACATTGAGGCAAAGAAACGCGAAGTAAAAGAGTTCACGGCTTTCAATTCAGATAACAAAATGTCAACGATGACACTAAATAACGGCACCGTTTACGTTAAGGGTGCGCCTGAAAAAATCATCCCTCAGTGCGTCAACGTAACTTCAAAAAAGAAAATTGACAGTTACATTAACGCTCAGGCTGAACGTGCAATGCGTCTTCTTGCCGTAGCTAAAGACTCAGGCTCAGGAATGGAGCTTGTATGTGTTCTCAGCATAAGGGATAACGTAAGAAAAGAAGCTGTTGACGCAATCAGGCAGGTTCGCAACGCAGGTATTCAGGTTGTAATGGTAACGGGCGACAGAAAAGAAACGGCTGTAGCAATTGCAAAAGAAGCCGGGTTAATCTCAAAGCCTGAAGAAATCGCAATGACGAGCGCAGAAATGGCCGAAAAAACTGACGAGGAATTAAAAGCGATCCTTCCTAATCTCAGAGTTATATCGAGAGCCTTGCCGTCAGACAAGAGCAGACTTGTCAAGATTGCACAGGAATTAAACCTTGTTGTCGGAATGACGGGAGACGGGGTTAATGACTCGCCTGCACTGAAAAAAGCTGATGTCGGTTTCGCAATGGGTTCAGGGACTGAAGTTGCGAAAGAGGCAGGAGACATAACGATACTTGACGACAATTTCAAGTCAATCGCAAAAGCAATACTCTATGGCCGTACGATGTTCAAGAGCATACGTAAATTCTTGGTCTTCCAGCTTACTGTTAATGTTGCTGCCGTTCTGATATGTTTCTTGGGGCCGCTGTTCGGGCAGAATGTCGTACTCACCGTAATACAGCTGCTGCTGATTAATCTTGCAATGGACACGTTAGCGGCGATAGCTTTCGGCTCAGAGCCTCCGAGAAATGAATACATGAACGAGAAGCCCATACCGAGAGACGCAAATATAATAACGCCTGAAATGCTCAGCGAGATTCTTACGGGTGCAGCATATATAACCGTGATATGCCTTGCCGTTCTTTTTGTTCCGAAGGTAAGGGGATTATTCGGGGCTGCCGATATTGTTTACCTGAGATCCGCAGTATTCGCCGTTTTCATGATGTCGATAACTTTCAACGGGCTTGCAATGGCAACATCGAAAAACTGCGTTATAGTTATGCTGTTTATATTCATTATGCAGTGGGCATTTGTTGAGTTTGGCGGTGAAGTTCTGAGCGTTGAGGCTTTGAGCCTTGATTCGTGGCTTAACTGCATTGTCCTTGCGGTTCTTGTAGTACCGTTCAGGTGGGCAGGGAAATATTTAGTCGCTAAATACCTTCCTCAAGTCCTGAAAAAATAAGCTGAATTAGAAATGCTAAAAGAAAAGCCGCCGTATTCCCGTGTGAGTTTGGCGGCTTTTTCTATTTTATACATTGTCCATTGCTTTGATTATAACTTCAACAGCTTCTCCGCGCTTTATGTCTCTGCTTAAAACTGGCAGAGTTAATTTTTTATTCATTACTTCTTCTGCGCGTTTAATCATGTCTTCAAGTTCCTTTTTCTTAACTATGCTGTTCACTCCGAAACGTCCCGAAACGCTTTTACTCTTTGAAGGGGTGCTGATTCTCTGTTTAGGGTAAACGGGATATTTTTCAGGTTCAATAAGCCTGTAGAGTGTCGCAATCTGTACTGCACCGTAATATTTATTTCCTTCAGGAACATCCGAATAATCAGCAAGCGATAATCTTACGCCTGAATCAGAAAGTACACGCTGAACATGAAGGGCGTGAATATCTCGCGGCTTAATCCCCGTTTTAACTGACAGTGCCGCTAATGCTCCGACAGCCTGACCGGTCATCATACAGATCGGCTGAAGCCTCAAAGCCCCTGAAGCAAGCCTTGACATTGACAAATTCTTTTCAGCAGCAAGAAAATCATCGGCACTTTCAGGGATTAATATTCTCATAGGCACCTGAAAAGCTCCGCATGGTTCATCAGTCCTCATTGATGACTGCCATTCGCCAAGCTCGTGTTCAAAATCATCATCATCATCACCGGTATGAAGATCTAATATATATCCTCCTATTGCTATTGAATCCTGAAGTTCCTGATTCTTTTTGCCCTCCCTGTAACTTCGTGAATTTTCGTAGATTGCCTTTGCGTTGTACGTGTATCCGCCTAAAATCCTGCGGCATTCTCGGACATAAGGGATCGGGGGCATGTGCTTTGCAATTTCCTGCCATTCGGGCGGAAGGTCTTTAGCTTCGTCGGGAAGAGCGTTATATTCCCTGTCATCAACTGACCATGACTCGCCCAGTTCGTTTTGAACATAATATATGAAATTCAATGTCTTTATTAATGCCTGACGGTTAATTTCAAACCTTAAATCTTTGTCCTCAAGATAAGCTGTCGGAAGGCCGTATCTTCCTTCCCATTTGTACTGGCCTGGATAATCATTTCCCCAGTTTACGCCGGTTTTTGTAATTCTCTTCCAGTCCTTGCGCGCTCCCGTGTAACTTCCCGGAAGATATGAATCTGGTATTGCTCTGTAAGCGTTGTGGGTTGAAAACTCTGCAGGCAGTTTGAAAGGAGATCTGTTATTTTTGCTGAACTGATCGCGGATTACATAATTCATGTAATTCTTTCTTGCCCTTTCGTAATCGGGAAGGGGATTTTTAGGCCGTAAATTTTCAGGCACTCCCTTTGGATATTTCCGTATTACTGCCGTCCATGTTATATCCTGAATCATTGAGTTTTGGTTAATGTCGGGCGATATTGAATTTCCTGAACGGTATCTCAATCCTGCCATAGGTATAATATCCCCGTATTCAGTAGCATCAATTAATATTCTGCAGGTGAAATTCTGAACGCCTTCGGGAGTTTTTACGGTTACAACGCGCCCTTTGTCCTGAGAATTAATATCAACACTCAAAATTTCTGAATGAAACAGAATATCAGCACTTTCGGCCATGTCTGAGAGTATCTGATGACCGATAACGGGCTCGAAAGCTTTCCAGTTAGTTTTCCAGTAAGCAGTCCCGATTGATTTTCTTTTTCCTCTGTAATGTTCGCGGACAAGCTCAATAAATTCACGGTATATTCCGCTGTCATTTAATCTGCTCATGTCGTCCATTGTCGAAACGCCCGCAGCCGTTGCCTGACCGCCCAGCATTCCCGTAGGTTCGATTATGAGTACGCTTGTTCCCATTCGTTCAGCCTGAATTGCCGCTGAAACTCCTCCCATTCCTCCGCCTGCAATTATGATGTCATATGCACCTGCCGACGATGATATTAACAGACATAATATTAACGTTAAAATTTTTCTTTGCATTATTTCATCTCCAATTACAATGTTAATATTTAGTATATTCTATAATTACTGTGCTAAAATTGCAGGAAAATTTTTCATAGAGGGGTATTTATGGATAAAATTACAAGGAAACTTGACGGTTCAGAGATTTTAATACAATGTCTCCTTGAGCAGGGAGTAGATACTATATTCGGCTATCCCGGAGGAGCAATACTAAATGTTTACGACAAATTATACGATCACCCTGAAATACGCCATATACTGACGGCACACGAACAGGGAGCATCTCACGCTGCTGACGGTTACGCACGTTCAACGGGAAAAGTCGGCGTTTGTTTCGCAACATCGGGGCCGGGTTCAACAAATTTAACTACGGGCGTTGCAACTGCTTACATGGACAGTTCACCTGTTGTGTTCATAACATGCAACGTAAATTCTGATTTAATCGGGCGCGATTCGTTTCAGGAAGTTGATATTACGGGCGTAACGCTTCCGATCACTAAATGCACATACACTGTAAGCGATGTTAAAAATCTTGCGGATACTGTAAGAGAGGCTTTTACCATAGCGCGTTCAGGGAGGCCGGGCCCTGTTCTGATTGACATTCAGAAAAATGCAACGGCTGATGAATACGAATATTCACCCGTAACTCCTGACGAATACAGATCAGGTTTGAACAAAAGAATTTCACGGCTTATTGAAACCCATCACCCCAGTATCGGCTATCCTGAGATTGACATAAAAGCAGTAGAAAAACTTGCAGAAATGATAGACGCTTCAGAAAAGCCGCTGTTAATATGCGGGGGCGGTGTTGTCCGTGCCAACGCTTCCGAAGAGTTCAGGACGCTTGCAAACAGAATGGATTCACCTGTTGCAATTACGGTAATGGGCGGAGGAGCTTTCGGGGGCTATGATCCTCTTAAAACGGGCATGATAGGAATGCACGGCTCGCAGGCGTCAAACATGGCCTGTGATGCGTGTGATCTTTTAATCGCTGTAGGCTGCAGGTTTTCGGACAGGGTAACGCTTAATCCTGCAGGTTTCGCAAAGAATGCAAAAATCGTACATATTGACATTGACCCTTCAGAAATTGACAAGAACATAAAAACAGACTTGCACATAATAGGCGATGCGAAGGAAATACTGACGCTTCTTTTATCAAAATTAAAGAACGACAAGAAAAATGACGCGTGGAAAAATTACGTATTTTCTTTCAGGCGCGAAACTGAATACGATGATCCTGAAAACGGGACATTAACGCCCAAACAGATTTTGTCGGCAGCAGCAGAGATTTTGCCGCAGGATACAATTGTTACAACCGATGTCGGACAGCATCAGATGTGGGCAATACAGCACTTCAAGTTTGATTATCCCGGACAATTGATAACTTCGGGAGGGTTCGGGACAATGGGCTTCGGACTTGGGGCAGCGATAGGAGTACAGGCCGGGAATCCTGAAAAGACCGTCCTGCATGTTACGGGGGACGGAAGTTTCAGAATGAACTGCAATGAGCTTTCAACTGAAGAATATTACAAGATGCCCATAATAACGCTGATTTTCAACAATTCGACATTAGGAATGGTCAGACAGTGGCAGCACTTAATCTACAAGGAAAGATATTCACAGACGACGTTAGACAGAGGGCCGGACTTTGCGAAACTTGCCGGAGCTTACGGGGTACACGGAGTTATAGTCAGAGATGAGACGGCATTAAGAAAGGCATTAACAGACGCAGTGAACTCAAGGTCTGACGGTTTAGGCTGGGTAATTGACTGCCGTATAGATATTGATGAGATGGTGAGGCCGATGGTCGGCGGGAACAGTTTTATTACAAACTTCATGCTGTACTAGACGGGAGGGGAGTTAAAGACATGCAGGCAAAAGAGAATAACAAGAATTTGAAGCGTTACACGATAGTTACGGCAATGGACAACGAAGCAGGGGTATTATCACAGCTGGCGCACCTGTTTTCACGAAAGGGCTATAACATTGAGACGATCGCTGCAGGCTGGACGGTTGATCAGAACGTAACGAGATTTACGATTGAGATTTATTCAGATGAGGAAAGAATAAAACTTCTTTGCAGCCAGTTAAGGAAACTTGTCCCGATACATTACGTTGAGATTCTCGATCCGTCAAAGTCAATAAGGCGTGAATTAATGCTCGTCCGTGTCCATGCTGCTGACAGGGCCTCAAGAAATGAGATTATACAGATCGGTAATATATTCAGAGGCTCGGTTATTGATATTACGCCGGATACTATTACGCTTTCAGTAACGGGAGATGACCAGAAGACTCAGGCTTTTGAGGAACTCTTGAAAGAGTTCGGGATAATTGAGCTTGCGAGGACGGGAATTGTTGCGATTGAGCGCGGCGAAATGTAATGATAAAATAAAAGCCTCTGATAAATAAAAGCGTCAGGGGCTTGATTTATACTCAAATTATATAGATTAGCCTTTGCGGAGCTAATTTTGCAGCAATTTTGAAGATATTTTCACGTATATTTGTACTCATTGGCTCGGCAAAAAGTTTAGTTACTCCTGCAGCGGTAAGATTTACGGTTTTTATAAGCAACGATATTTCGTCATTATTAAAATTCCTTGATTGAAAAAAGTCTACAATATCGGGAGCAATTCCCCATAACATAAGCCACTGCCATAGAAATCTCCAACCGGCAACATAATCAGGAATTGACGATAAAGATAATAATTTCATATTAAAATATAAAGATGTCAATAGTTCATTGTCAGGCTGCTCATGAGGAAGGTATCTTATAAGCAATTTTTGCCATTTTAATACGGTTTTCAGGGTTGTGATGCTTCTTTTCAGTGAAAGCATGTCATCTTTAACTTCAATATCCTGAACAAAATATTTTGTACTTCTGGATTTTTTTTGTATTTTATATATGCACCACAAGAAAGGTTCTGAATCGCCCTTGAAATTTCTCGATGACAGGCTGACCATTCCTTCATCTTTCAGAAAGAGCCTGACCCACAAATTATTTTCGCCTGACTGTTCCCGCGATAGGGTTACGCCTTTTGCAGTGATGAAATTTTCACCGTTGAACATAATTAACTACAGCCACCTGATTTTATAAATTTAGAATGTTAAGATTATAACATGAACTTTGTGATTAAATCCTACGAAATTTATATATCATGTGATAAAATTTGTTAATAATAATTGTAAAAAATTACGAATAATAGAACATTTCTGGCATTGGCTAAAGAAAACTACAGCCGATTGTCTTAAATTCTGTTCTAATTTAAATATTGCCATTTCGTAAGCGCTTCAAAAGTGGACAATAAATTTTATGCTTTTTCAAGTGCTTTGACTATATTACACATCTAAAACCTGCGGCTGCTGATGAGTTCAGCAAATACATAAGCGATAGAGTATTTGAAACATCAGAATAATAATTATGTTTAATTATCCCTATGACGGGGAAAAACTGGACTGACGGCTTCAATATTAAAAGTAATGTCTGCAAAGCATTCACCATCTCAATGATAATAATAAAAAAACACCGGCTTAAAACCGGCGGTAATTATTTCAAGTTCGTTTTTTATTCCTCAACAGTCCCGTAACTTGAACAGTTCAAGACAAAAAAGTGTGAAGCCGATCCGCCCTCCGTGAAAATCCTGCACATTGCCTGAGAGAGTTTCCCGGCCTTCCCGTGAACTATCGCAATCATCGTAGGCCCTGACCCTGATATTGCCGTAGCGACACAATCAGGGTGATTAGCTATCTCACTCAAAAACTTCTCGCCCGTACTGCCCGGAAAAAGTTTCGCCCTGTGTGCCTGATGCAGCCTGTCTTCCATTCCAACCCTCAGCAGATCCCATCTACCCATTGCCCAAGCGGCGCAAAGTATACTCGCGTGGCTTACATTGAAAACAGCATCGCGGAACGGGACATTTTCAGGCAGAATACGTCTTGCATCTTCCGTGTGAACCTCGAAATCAGGAACCGCAGCAATAACATTCAAATCATCGGGCAAAGCAGGCAGCCTAACATAACGCAGCGACTCACCGTCCCAGCATGATACAGTCATACCGCCGATACAGCACGGAACAACATTATCAGGGTGTCCCTCAATTTTCGTCATTACACGCAGTAATTCGGCCTCCTGGAATTTTGAGCCTGACAGGATATTAGCTATCATTACTCCGGCTACTACAGCTGTTGATGAACTGCCTAGACCGCGATTTAACGGAACGGCGTTACAGCTCTCGAATGCAAAGCCCTTCGGTTTAATGTCCCAAATTTCACAGGCTTTAAGGTAGCTTGTAACCAGCATGTTCTTTTTCGCGTCCTTCAAAATGTCGACACCCTCGCCCCATACTTCGCACGTATACTCGCCTTCGGGCAGGATTTCTTTGACCGTAAAAATGTTATAGAGGCTCAATGCCATTCCCAGAGTGTCAAAGCCTGAGCCTAAATTTGCCGTTGTAGCAGGAACTTTTAACCGTATCATCCGTTATTTTCCTTCAAGTACGCGCATCAAATCTTCAAGATTATCATTAATTTCTGTCGGCCTTCCAACCTGAGACATGGCCGTGTCGGGGTCTTTAAGGCCGTTGCCGGTGAGAATCATTGTTACTGTTATGCCTTCGGGAAGTTTTCCTGCTCTCTGAAGTTTGAGAAGTCCCGCAAGCGGCGCGCATGACGCAGGCTCGGCAAAAACTCCCCCTTCAGCCGCTAAAATCCTCTGAGCCTCTAAAATCTGCTCATCAGTTACGGCGTTGAACTCCCCGCCCGACTCGCTGACCGCAGCACGTGCCAGATGTGCGCTCACGGGGTTGCCGATTCTTATTGCCGTCGCGACCGTCTCAGGGTTAGGACATGGCCTGTTATATACGAGAGGTGCCGCACCTTCAGCCTGAAATCCCATCATTCTCGGCAATTTGTCAATTTTTCCGATGCGCTTGTACTCGTTGTAACCTGCCCAGTATGCGCTGATGTTCCCTGCGTTTCCGACGGGGATTGCGTGCCAGTCGGGGGCTTTTCCCAGAACGTCGCAGATCTCCCATGCTCCCGAACGCTGGCCGATGAGCCTGTAAGGGTTGACACTGTTTACCATTGCGCAGCCCGTCTTCTCCGCACCTTCTCTGGCAAGTTCAAGAGCGCGGTCGAAATTTCCCTTAACGGCGATGACTTTTGCGCCGTACATGAGGGCTTGGGCAAGTTTTCCGAGTGCGACTTTTCCGGCCGGCAGTAAAACAAAGCACGGAATGCCCTGTGATGCCGCGTAAGCTGCCGCGCTTGCGCTTGTGTTGCCGGTTGACGCACATATTACTGCGCGTTTTCCGTCTTCGAGAGCCTTAGCAACAGCAAGAAACATTCCTCTGTCCTTGAATGATCCTGAAGGGTTGCAGCCCTCAAATTTTCCGTATAACTTTATGCCGAGCCTTGAACTTACTCTCGGAAGATAGATTAACGGCGTGTTGCCTTCCTCCAAATTTACTTCAGGCGTTTTGTCTGTTACGGGCAATAATTCCCGATAATGTTTCATTACTCCCATTTCTTATTATTCCTCCTGTTATTTTTATGTTGACATTATAACGGTTATCCCGCAAACTCGTTTCTGAATGCACTTAAACTGTTTAATTCATTATCCCCTCGTGAATATATCGCAAAAGCTGTCATGTTGAATTTTTCCCCGTATTCCTTCAGAGCATCGCGCCATGCCCACGCTACAATATACGGGTCATTGTGAAACGCTCCGCAGCCGAATGCTCCTCCGATAAAAATATCCGTATCATTGAAAGCTGATACTCTTAAAATGTGTTTTGCACGCTTAACATGAATGTTGAAAAGTTCCTCAGCTTTTATAATGTCGTCTCTGATGTGCGGAGCGGCACATGTAACTACATCGATTTTCACGAATTTATCAGGCGTTAATCTTTTCGGTATTTCGTCAGAATCATCACGGCATACAATAACGTCAGGCGTATATATACAGTCGTCCCAGCCCCTGAAGTTGTAATTTTCATTGTGAGGGCTGTAATATGCTTCTTTCATGGCCTCAGTGTTAATTGCAGGGTAAAGGCTCGAACTTCGGCAGATGCTCTCTTCCTGCGCTCTGCTTCCGTGCCAAACTCCTCCGCCCGGCTTTGTTGATGACGCGAAATTCAGAACGGTAATTTTTTGTTCTGGAAATTTATTGCTGAGTTTTATTGCCGTTTGAAGTGTCCTGCCCTCAATTACGCAGATATTGCCCTTCTTTTTTAGGTTTACTTCTTTGGCAAAATCGGACGGGTAAAATTTTGTTCCCTCTGTGCTTTTCTTTACCGCTTCCCGCAAAATTTCATTTTCATCAAGAAAATTCAATGTGTCTTTGAAGATTTCAACAAGTTCATATCTTTCCGGCATATTTCAAAATCCCCCTTAAATTTTTATGAAATTATACAGCGTTATATTATGTCAAGATAAACCTTTATATCATTCCTTACTTTTTCCAAGTCTGAACACGTCAGTACAGGAATTAATTTCCGCACTTCCTCAATATTCTTATCCCACCATTTAAGCCTCAGCATTAATTCGATAAATTCATCATCAAACCGCTTTCTTATAATCACTGCCGGATTGCCCGCAGCTACAGAATACGGCGGAATATTTCGTGTTACCGTACTATTCAGCCCTACAACAGCCCCGTCTCCGATATGAATACCGGGCATAATAGTAACATTCTGGCCGATCCATACGTCATTGCCGATAACTGTATCACCTTTAAGCGGCAAATCTGAAAGTTCAGGCTCCCTTTGCTGTTCATTCCAGCCCTCAAAGATATAGAACGGAAATGTCGTTGCACAGTTCATTTGATGATTCGCGCCGTTCATGACAAATTCAACGCCCTCACCTATCTGGCAAAATTTACCTATTATTAATTTGTCGCCTATAAATTCATAATGATGAGTTACATGTTCCTCAAAATTACGCCCGCTGTAATACGAAAAATCACCGACTATTATATTCGGCCTCGTTATTGTCGGCTTAATGTAAGTCAAACTGTCAAAATTAGGAATGGGAAAAATCTTGTCCGGGTCTGGTATCATATTAATTGCCTCTTTATATACATAAATTTTTTATTTTTTACTTATAACATATATTCACAAAATAAATACAAATTGAGATAATATACATTTAGCGTTATTAATTAAAATTCTGGAAGGAATGATAACACTGTTTAACGGAACTACAATAATTTGTGTACGCAGGGGCTCACGCGTTGCAATGGCCGGAGACGGTCAGGTAACTTTAGGCTCTCAGGTCATAAAATCAGGAGCGCGGAAAGTCAGAACTCTTCTGGGCGGCAAAATATTAACGGGCTTTGCAGGTTCAACGGCTGATGCAATGACGCTTCTTGAAAAGTTTGAAGACTGCCTCGAACAGGAAAAAGGCGACTTAATGCGCGGTGCAGTAAAGCTCGTCCGTGAATGGCGGCTAGATAAGGCATTACGCAGGCTCGAAGCAATGATGTTGGCGGCAAATACTGAAATGACGCTCCTGCTCAGCGGTGCCGGTGATGTCCTTGAACCTGAAGGCAATGCAGCATCTATAGGCTCAGGCTCAGGCTATGCACTCGCGGCGGCACGGGCATTGTGTGAGGCTACAGACATGCAGCCCGAAGACATCGCAAGGCGTTCAATCGAACTTGCATCTGAAATCTGTATTTACACTAATAATAATATTACAGTTGAGGTACTGGATAATAATGATAGCAGCAAAAAATGAAAACAAGCTCAGCCCGGAATTAACTCCGGCAAAAATCATCGAACACCTGAACCGCTATATCGTAGGTCAGGAAAAAGCTAAAAGATCCGTGTCAATAGCACTCAGGAACAGAATACGAAGACGCGCATTGCCTCCCGAAATAGCCCACGAGATAATGCCGAAGAATATTCTCATGGTCGGCCCTACGGGTGTCGGAAAAACTGAAATCGCAAGAAGGCTCGCAACCCTCTCAAATGCTCCGTTCGTAAAAGTCGAAGCCACTAAATTTACTGAAGTCGGTTATGTAGGCCGTGATGTCGAGACGATAATACGTGATTTGACTGAATTTGCCGTCTCAATGGTAAGAAAGAGAATGATTTCTGAAGTTCAGCAGCCGGCACTTGAGCGCGCTGAACAGAGATTACTCGATGTTATTCTCCCAAGACGCGAAAAAAAGTTCTCAATGCCTGAGTTCATGAAGGCTTTTACGGGAGCAGCAAAAGATGATGACAATGAAAGCAAATCCGAAAACCCCGAAGAAGCTGCACTTGCTGAGGAGAAATATAACAAAACAAGAAAACGTTTCCTCAAAATGATGCGTGAAGGAAAGCTCGACGACCGCGATGTTGAAATTGAAGTCAACGACAGCACGTCGCCTATCTCAATATTCGGCGCGCCCGGCATGGACATAATGGGCATGGGCATAAATATTAATGAAATGTTAGGCGGAATAATGCCCAAGAAGACAAAAAAACGCAGCATGAATATTAAAGAGGCTCTCAGAGTTCTTCAGCAGGAAGAAGCAGAAAAACTTATCGATTCTGAGGCAATGGCTAAAGAAGCTCTTGACCTCGCGCAGGAGGACGGAATTGTATTCCTTGATGAGATAGATAAAGTCGTAGTCAAGGGCGGAAGTTCTCACGGCCCTGACGTAAGCCGAGAAGGTGTTCAGAGGGACTTGCTGCCCATTGTTGAAGGCTCTGTAGTCCAGACACGTTACGGCCCCGTCAAGACGGATCATATACTTTTCATCGCTGCAGGCGCATTCAGCGGCGTTAAACCGTCGGACTTAATCCCAGAATTACAGGGAAGATTTCCGATAAGGGTTGAACTTGAGCCGCTCACGATTGAAAATCTTCAGCGCATTTTAACGGAACCTGAAAACAGCCTTACTAAACAGTACGAGGCTTTAATCTCAACAGAAGGCACTGAATTGACGTTCACGGACGAGGCCACTCAGGAAATTGCCCGCCTGGCGCACAAAATGAACTCAGAAATGGAAGATATAGGAGCAAGAAGACTTCATACAATGATGGAGCAGTTACTTGAGGAAATCAGTTTCAACGTTTCCGATACGGACAAAGAAAAAATTGAAATTACAGGCGATGTCGTAAGGGAAAAATTAAGCGGTCTTGTTGAAAACCGCGATATTAGACGTTACTTGCTATAAATTTTTAGGAGGATCAAAAAATGAAAAATGATACAGATAAAAGAATGAATGCGCTTCTCGAAAAGACGAGGCGCGTAGGCCGTGCCATGCAGGCAAAACATGAGGGCGAACCGCTGAATTATTCGCACCTCGCTAAAATGCTCTCGGAGTTTTCAACCGCTAATGTCTACATCGTTGACAAGTCCGGGCAGCTTCTGGGTTATAACTGGGTGCCCGAGTACACGTCAAAGGCACTGTCAGAAAGTTTCAAAGACGGTGTTATGCCTGATGAATTTGTAATCAGAATGAACAGATGCAGGGATTCGGAAATTCATGACGAGGATGCCTCTTTGTTTGATGACGATTACGAGGGCGAAAAACCCGACAAGCACCTGATGTATGTTCCGATAATCGGGGCAAGTGCAGAGAGGCTGGGTACAATAATGCTCGTACGCGAAAAAATCCCGTTCATAGTCGATGATGTCCTGCTTGCCGAATATCTCGGAATGCTTGCAGGTATTGAAATGCTCAACGAACGTGCAAAAATTTTTGAAGAGACTTCAAGAAACCGTCTCAGCGTTCAAATGGCAATGCGTGCGCTTTCATACTCGGAACTGGAGAGCATGAGGCATATAATCGCTGAAATTAACGGCTTTGAAGGCGTTGCGATTGCCTCAAAAGTTGCCGACAGGGTAGGCGTAACACGCAGCGTAATCGTGAACGCTCTGCGCAAACTTGAGAGTGCAGGGCTTATTGAGAGCCGCAGTCTCGGCATGAAGGGAACTTACATAAAGGTATTAAGCCCGCTGCTTATGGAATATCTTGACAAGAGAACAGCAAGCGAAAACCTTTCTTAAACTTAAATTACGAAGCCGAACATTCAGCAAATGTAAAGCAAAAACACTTGACAGGTAAAAACGCGTTTCATATAATCATAATCATGATTGGCAGCGAAGATAACGACAATGAAATATTGAAACGTAGAATACATTTCAATCTTCTTTATGATTTCTACTCGCCTTTACTGACCGAGAGGCAGAGGAAAGTTTACGAGACATTATGTTTTTCGGATCTTACGCTTTCTGAAGCCGCTAAAGTTCTGGGCGTAAGCAGGCAGGCCGTCTATGTTCTGGCCCGCAACGTAATGAAGAAACTTGAAGGGATTGAAAACGAATTGCGTTTTGCTGTTAATATCCGTCAGCTGGAAGCGAGAATCAGGGAGCTTGAGGCGGAAAATGAAGCACTTCGCTTGAAATTAAACGAGAAGGAGGAAGGAAAAAATTATGTTTGATGCCCTGAAAGAAAAATTATCGTCCCTGTTCTCAAAACTTGGGAGCAAAGGCAGATTATCACAGGAAGATATTGATACGGCAATGCGTGAATTAAGGCGCTCGCTTCTTGAAGCCGATGTAGATTTCCGCGCCGCAAAAGACCTGATAGCAAAAATCCGCGAAAGGGCATCAGGCGTTGAAGTCCTCCAGTCAATAACTCCAAGCGAAAGGATTTCGGCAATCGTCTATGAAGAGTTAATATCACTCATGGGCAAACCGGCACCCCTCATAATTTCGCCGAAGCCGCCGACCGTAATACTCATGGCAGGTCTTCAGGGTTCAGGAAAGACAACAAGCACCGTAAAGCTTGCTCGTCTTCTCAAAAATTCTCATAATCCTTTAGTCGTTGCGTGTGATTTACGCAGGCCGGCAGCGGTCGAACAGCTGAAAGTCCTTGCTGAGGGCGCAAAAGTTTCATTTTTCGGCCCCGAAAATAAAAAGGGCAAAAATGACACAGACGTTCTGAAAGTCGTTAAAGGTGCGGTCAAATACGCAGAAGATCACATGAATGACGTTATAATACTCGACACCGCAGGAAGATTGCATATTGATGACGAGTTAATGAACGAGCTGAAAAGCATCGCCGAAATTCTGCCCCCGCACGAAAAAATATTGGTTGTCGATGCAATGACAGGACAAGAGGCCGTCAACTCTGCAAAGGCTTTTCATGAGCTTCTCAATCTTACGGGACTGATACTCACGAAACTTGACGGAGACGCACGCGGAGGAAGTGCGCTGTCAATCAGAACGGTTACGGGCGTACCCGTGAAATTTGCCGGAGTAGGCGAGAACACTGACGCTCTCGAAATCTTCAGCCCTGAAAGAATGGCCGGAAGGATTATGGGAATGGGCGATATTCAGGGACTCGTCGAAAAAGTTAAGGCAGCGGGAATTAATGATACTGAAATCAAGTCGCCCGGAAAAATCGCAAAGAATTTCGACCTTGAAATGTTATTAAAACAGTTTGAACAGCTTGAAAAATTAGGGCCGATTGAAAAAATTGCTGGAATGATTCCGGGTTTCGACAAGATAAAAAATTTCAGGGCTGAAGACGCTGACGCAGGAGCATTAAAGCGCAGCAAGGCAATAATCCAGTCAATGACGCACGAAGAGAGACGCAATCCAAGAATAATAAAAGGCTCAAGAAGGCGGCGCATTGCGGAGGGATCCGGAACTTCAGTCCAGAGCGTTAATCAGCTGCTTGCCCAGTATGAACAGATGCGTAAAATGTTCAAATCGTTTACGGGTTCAGGGGGAAGCAGAAAGCTGAAATCGTTGTTCGGTTTCGGAAGGTAGCAGCAAAAATCTAACAGGAGGTGCAAACACAAGAATGGCGGTAAAGATTCGTTTGTCGCGTCAGGGCAGGAAGAAAGCTCCTTTTTACAGGCTTGTTGTAGCTGATGAGCGTTCACCGAGAGACGGTAAGTTTATAGAGCTTATAGGGACGTATAATCCCATGACGGATCCGGCTTCAGTGAATATTAACGAGGAGCGGGCCTTATATTGGCTGAAGAATGGAGCAATCCCTTCAGACACGGCGCGCGGGCTTTTGAAGAAGCAGGGAATCTGGGAGAAGTTCAGCACTAAGGAAGCTCAGTAAAAAGAGCATTCCTTAAAATAATCTTAATAAAAATAATTTCATCGTAGACCGCGAATAAAACAGGAGGTGCCACTTTAATGGTCAATTACAAAGAGCTTGTAGAGTTTATCGTCAAACGCCTTGTTACTCAGCCTGACTCTGTTGGGGTTGAAGAGAAGGAAGAAGACGGCGGGAGTAAGATCCTGATTCGGGTTGCCCATGAGGACGTGGGGCGAGTAATCGGGAAGAGGGGGGCCACGATCAACGCTATCCGGCTGTTGGCCAAAGCGGCAGCAGTCAAGGCCGGAGAGCGAGTTGAAGTCGATATAGTAGAGGACTAGCCATTAACGTAAGCATAATAACGGCATTCCCGGAATTATTCGCGGCTTTTCTTCATACAAGCATTCCGGGACGTGCTGTATCAGGAGGACTTGTCGGCGTAAATCCCGTAAATCTCCGTGATTTCGGAAGAGGTAACTACAAGAAACTTGATGATTATGCGTTTGGTTCGGGCGGAGTGTTATTCGCAGCTCCACAGTTGAAAGATGCGTTGGACTTCGCCGCAGCCGGATATAAAGGCGCAAGGCCTTACGTAGTTTACCCGTCTCCTCAGGGAGTGTTAATCAGTCAGGAGATAATCGAGACGCTTTCGCACCAGGAACACGTGATAATAATCTGCGGGCATTACGAGGGAATAGACGAACGCTTTGTCGAAAAGTACGTAGATCTTGAAGTCAGTATAGGGGACTGCGTTCTTACGGGCGGTGAAATTCCCGCAATGCTCATTGTAGATGCAATGTCGAGGCTTGTTCCTGGAGTTGTCGGAAAGACAAAGGCAGTAATTGAGGACTCATTTTATCGCGGAATGCTGGATAACCCGAATTACACCCGTCCGGCATTATGGGAGAATATGAGCGTTCCGGAAGTTCTGTTAAGCGGAAACGGGCATGAAATATCGCGCTGGCGCAGAAAAGAGGCAGTAAAAAGGACACTTTCACGGAGGCCGGATTTGTTATCACGTGCATCGCTGCGTGAATACATTTCAGGTGTGAATGTTGCAGTAATCGCGGACAATGAAGAAATTAACCTCTCGGGGCTTAATGAACTTTGCAGAGTCTATAACTTGGGCAGGCCGTATATTATCGCCCGTACTAAGGAACTCAGGGAAAAAATGAAGGAATTGTTCCCTGAAGCTAAAATCTTGGGCAGTGTCGCAAAAATCATTGAGCATCTTGGAGAAGATGAGACGTTCATTGTTAAGGTTTCGGCAGTGTCCCGTGAAAACTCCCTGCACAGCCTTGAGGTAAAACGCAGGTGCCTTGAGAACAGCGATAAAAAAATATTATTTGTTTTTTCGCAGAATTATGAGAGTTTTGAAGGCCTTGAAGGAATTTGCGGTTATCTTTACGGGAATGATATAAAACTCCCGATATGCGTTGAAATTGGGGCAGCACTTGACAGATTTCTAGGGAATCGCTGAATTAAAATTAATTTTTAATGAAGGAGGAAATATAAAAGTTGAACGCAGTAGATTTAGTTCAGAAAAAATACTACAGGACTGAGCCTTTACCTGATTTCAGGCCGGGCGATACCCTTAGGGTACATGTAAAAATTAAGGAAGGAACCCGCGAGCGTATACAGGTCTTTGAAGGAATAGTGATAGCCAAGCAGCACGGCGGACTTGATGAGACGTTCACCGTACGGAAAATCTCAAACGGTGTCGGCGTCGAAAGAATTTTCCCGGTACACTGCCCGAGTATTGATCACGTTGATGTCCAGCGCAAAGGCAAAGTCAGGCGCGCAAAGCTCTATTATCTGCGTAAGCTCAGCGGAAAGGCTGCGAGAATTAAGGAACGCAGAAAGTTCGCTGAAGCATAACAGAAAATATAAAGTGAAAAAATTAAATCCCCTGTTCAGGAATTGGCGGGGGATTTTTTGTTATAATTCCGCAGTATCAAAGGAGATGAATTTTTTGATGACCCCTGAGGAAGCATGTTTATATCTTGGCATTTCACCCGATGACGAGGACTTGGATATTGAACAGATAGAACGGAATTATAAAACTAAAACGTCAATTTATGACCCCTCACGTTTCATGTATGACACGCCGGAATACAAAGAAGCTAAAAGAATGAGGGCTAATATTGACGAAGCATATGAATATTTAACTGACGCGTATAACGAACTTTACGGCCATGAAAATGATGATAATAATGATAATGATGAAAATAAAAATATTGAAAGTGATACGGGGAAGCACGGCAATATAATTCTGAAGCTGGCGTTTTCCATGACCGCAATAACTGCGCTGTGCCTTGCGTTTTTTGCGTATTCAGTATACAGCTCAAAGAATGAAAGCGATATTTCAAAAGATGCTAACGATTATGCAAGAGTTTTGCAGGAACTTGAGCAGTTAAGGGCAAGAACAGAAATCCCGGCTGCTAATAATAGCAGAATGCCTGATTATGCAGATTTAGTTGAACGCGTAATGCCTTCGATCGTTCTCATAAAAACTGACGCAGGAACGGGAAGCGGCTTTTTCGTCAGTTCAGCAGGGGACATTCTCACTAATTATCATGTCATACGCGAGGCAAGCTACATAACCGTAACTCCCCAGAACGGCCGCAGCCTAAGCGCAAGCCTGAAGGATTATGACGTAAAAAGGGACATGGCACTGCTGACGATCAATTCACCTTACCCGGTTAAATTTCTGAATATAAGCCGTACTCTGCCAAGACAGGGTGAGGCAGTAATAGCAATAGGGAATCCCAAAGGTTTAAGCGGCACTGTTTCTAACGGGATTGTTTCGGCGTTCAGGGAAAATAATACGTGGGTTCAGTTTACCGCGCCGATTTCGCCGGGTTCAAGCGGAGGGGCTTTAATAAATCTTAAAGGCGAAGTTGTCGGAATGCCGACGAAATTAAGGACTGACGGGCAGAATCTTAATTTTGCAATCGCCCCTGATATACTATCAAAATTTTTCATGTCCGCAAAAAATAAATCTCCACGCAGCCTTCCGAGAGTAGCGGGCGAAAACATACGCAATGAACGTAACGAACGCAGCGAATCAGAAAGCATGATATTTATACGCAAAGACGACAGTTACGAAATGTATTTAGCTGCTGATTATATAGAATATGACAGCATTAATTCACAGGCAGCATTTGTTACTGTATGGTTTCCGACCGAGAAGACCAACAGACAGATGAAAAGAGATCCTAATTTCAGGGCGCGTCAGGGCAAGAACTTCGGACCTTGCATACTGCTTTATGCCGTCGATTTCACGGATAATACTTATCTTCATTTGAGGACTGTTAATCTCTATACTGACGGGAGCATCGCAAGGGATTACGTAAGGCCGCAAAGCCAGTATAAATGGGAAACTCCTTCGGAAGGAAGCAGGATTAATGACCTGATTAACGCTCTCAGAAAGTATTTAGACAGGACATAAATAAATATATAATATAATTTCAAATGAAATAAACAAAATGAAAGGAGTAAATTTTCTTGCCTTTAAGTGAAATCCTCTACAGGATACTAATTCAGGGCGGTTCTTACATAACCATTCTGAAAGGTCTTAATGCTACAGTTCAAATCTCATTATTCTCGCTGATATTCGGTACACTGCTCGGGGCGTTTATATGTCTCCTGAGAATGTCAAGCCTGAAAATCTTCAGCATTCCGGCAAAAATATATATTGTCATATTAAGAGGCTCGCCGGTTCTTATGCTCTTAATGCTGATGTATTACGGCGTATTTGCAAGAAGTCCGCTCGAAGCAAACACAATAGCAATAATTACTTTTTCAATGAACACTGCAGCCCATGTTGCCGAACTTCTCAGAGCCTCAGTAAACGCAACGGATAAAGGACAGGTTGAGGCAGCAAGGACTTTGGGCTTCTCAGCGTGGCAGGCTTTCAGGCTGGTAACACTTCCTCAGGTCGTGAGAATCGCAAAGCCGGTCTATCAGTCAACAGTTATAAATCTTATTCAGTGGACAAGCGTTGTCGGTTACGTCTCAATCACCGATTTAACACGCGTAATAAACAACATAGCTTCAAGGACAATGCAGCCCATGATTACGATAATAATCGGAATGCTGATATATCTTGCGCTCGCGTACATAGTTCACGGACTTTTCGCCTTGTCCGATTACATGCAGCACAGAAAGGAAGCGTTATCATGAGCCTTATAGAAGTAAAGAAACTCTGCAAATCATTCGGGAATTTAAGCGTACTTCATGATGTCAGCTTGAACGTTGAAGAAGGAGAGAGAATAGCGATAATCGGCGGTTCAGGCTGCGGAAAAAGCGTTTTCCTCCGTTCCCTTGAACTTCTTGAAAAGCCTGACAGCGGTCAAATCTTAATCGACGGCGACGAAATTACGGCAAAAGGTGCTGACGTAAACAGAATACGCCGGAAAATGGGAATGGTTTACCAGAAGTTTTATTTATTCTCGCATATGAACGTACTTGATAATTTGTGTCTCGCCCCCGTCAAGCTCTCAGGAATGTCAAGGCAGGACGCAGAAAAGCACGCTATGGAATGGCTCTCAAAAGTCGGTCTCACTTCAAAAGCTCATTCAATGCCAGATATGCTTTCAGGAGGACAACAGCAGAGAATAGCAATATGCCGCTCTCTCATGATGAATCCGAAAGTTCTGTTATTCGATGAGCCGACAAGCGCGTTAGATCCTACAATGGTCGGTGAAGTCCTCGCAATGATAAGAATGCTGACTAAACAGGACATGACCATGATTATAGTTACGCATGAGATGAATTTTGCGCGTGAAGTTGCCGACAGGGTGTTATTCTTTGCCGACAGGGGGATTTATGAACAGGGAACGCCCTCAGAAATTTTCGATAATCCTAAGGGCGAGAAGACGATAGCATTTATCAGAAAGTTAAAATACTTCAGTTATGAAATAAAAGACAGATATTTTGACCTTCTCGAAATGCAGGGAAAAATTCATAACTTCGCCGAAAAATACGGGATTAATTCACGGCTTGCATACAGGCTCGAACTCAGCTGCGAGGAATTAATTTACGAAATGATTTCAGGCTGCTATCCTGACGGCAAAGGCGTGAAAATTGATATAGGGATTTCATATTCTGAATCTGACTCATCAACGATAATAAATCTGACAAGTTCAGGCAAAAAATTTAATCCTTTTGAATTAGAAGCTGATGATAACGATGATATTCACTTGGGTATCTCAATGCTCAAGAAAATAGCTGACGGAAATATAAATTACAGTTATGTTAAAGGGCTTAACAGCATTGACATAGTACTTCAGGGCAGCAAGTGAATTCTAACATGGCAGGTTAATTCCGCCGAATTTCTTTCTTGATGAAAAGGGTTTTTCAGGCGCGGTTATAAAGACCTGCCATTTTGTTTCCTTCAGCCTCTGATACGTCCATTCGCGGCCTTCGGAATCAAGTTCTGCCGTCAGATCGTCAAAAAGCAGCACAGGATCGCGCTTCATTCTATGCTTAATTAATCTGCCTGAAATTATTATCATGTAAAGTATAAGCCTGCGTTTCTGTCCCCTGCTTAAAGATTCTGATGCAGGTCTGCCGTTTTCCGTCATGGTTATTGAAATCTCATCATATCCGGGCCCGAAAAGCGGTCTCTGCGCGTAAATTTCCCTTTTTCTTTCACGTTCAAGCATTTCTGAAAGATATTCCCTTCCAGAAATTACAAGGGAAGGGATAAATTCAAGTTTGAATTTTGATGATTTTGACACGCTTATTAACTGCTTCAGAACTTCGCGCCTCATGTCCATTATCCAGCCTCCCAAATCACAGTAAGGCTCGGTAGTCATGGACGGTGATTTTCCCTGCCTCAGCAATAAAGAACGCGTCCTCGTTACGTTCCTGAAATCCGCAAGCCTCTTTGCATACGGCGGTATGAACAGCGCGCAGAGCCTGTCTATAAATAATCTGCGTGAAGACGGCGAACCGTCAATCAAATTCAGATTTCCCGTCAGAAATATTATTGACGGTATGGAAAGCCTAAGATCTGTGAATGATATTGTCTTGTCGTTGAGCCTCAATGAAATTCTTGAGGATATTTCAGAACTTACGCTGAAAGTTTCCTCGCCCGACAAACGCGCTGCAGCATATGCCCTGAGATTTTTTCCTGACCATGATATGACGTTTGATGTCCGTGAAAATGCCCCCCAGCCCGTCAAAATGCTGAGAGATTCAAGAAGGTTTGTTTTTCCTGATCCGTTTTTGCCTAAAATCAAATTAATACCCGGATCCCAGTTTATTTTTAGATCCGGGCCTGAAAAATTCCTGAAGTTTCGTATTATGCTGTAATCAAATCTCAAAGCTAAAACGGGTTTTCCTGATTTTCTTGATTTTGCTGATTATCTTGATACTCTTGATTATCCTGATTCTCTTGAACTTCCTGAATTTCCGTTAGTTCTTGAGTTTCAGAATTTACTCTGAAGTCTCCCATTTCCTCGTCTGTTATTGTGTCCTGAGATGTCAGTCTTGCCGGCATGAGCATGTAAAGAAAATCATCGCCCTCTGAGCGTTTCATTCTCGTCTGTCCTTCCTCGCCGCTGAACTCTATTAACGCTCCGCCTGCTCCGAGTGCTTTTAAGCCGTCCTGAAAGAATGCAACGTTGAAGCCCAGCTGTAAATATTCCCCTTCAATATTGGCCTGTAATCTTTCGCTTGCCGTGCCTAATTCGGGAGCGCGTGCAGTTATTATCACTTCTCCGTCTGAAGGATTAAGGGACATTGCCATTATGTGCGCCGGCGTAGTCCTTGCGATTATGTCTATGCGATCGAGAGCCGATGACAATTCGCCCGACTGAATGCGCAGCGTTGTCTTTAATTCATCATTCAGTATCCTCTCAAATTTCGGGAACGCCGACTCAACGCGCCTTATTGAAAACTCTATATCATTAAGCGCAAACCATACTGTTGAGCCGTCCGAAAGTATTTTAACGCTGTCTTCTCCGCCGTAATTTGACGTTATTGTCTTCCCTAATTCCTTTAAGGCAGGTGCAGGGATTAACAGATCTTCTTCTTTGGTAGTTTCACAGGGATATTTTGAAAGTGATAAACGCTTCCCGTCAGTCGATACGGCCATGATTGCGCCCTGTCCCGTCCGTAAAAGACAAGTTCCGAGATATTTCGGGAAATCCTGAGGCTGTGAAGATGCCGAACTTCCTTCGGCGATAATCTTTCCGAGTATTGACGCAGGAACTTCGCAGACCGTTTCAGCCCCTGAGCTTTCAGGTATTTTCGGGAACTCATCGGCAGAAATGACGGAAAAACGCATCTTGTTGCTTCCTGCGTTGAGAAGTCCGCGCTCTGAATTGACTTCAAGAATCAGATCATTTGCTTCTAATTTCCTGAGCATATCCCCGAGCATTGAGGCAGGGACTACGGCAAATCCGGCCTCTAAGACGTTCGCACCCTGAGCCCTGCAGCGTATTGATGTCTTCAGGTCGGTAGCTTCAAGTATTACTGAATTGTCTTCAGCTGCCGTGATTAATATTCCGCCGGCTGATTCTTTCGGGGTTTTTGAATTTGCAAATTTTCCTGCTGTCTGCCATGCTTTTAGGAAGTCCTGACGTTCTAATTCTAATTTCATAATTAACTTTCCTTTTTATCTTTTTATGATTTGAATGTTAATTATAACGCCTTATGCAAGTTAGCATGTTTTATTTGAGTTGTTTTTTTTCTTTAGTGAAATACTCTTTCAGAAATTTTGACGTGTAGCCCTTACTTTTCTTTATTACTTCTTCAGGAGTTCCGAAAGTTACGACTCTTCCGCCTCCTTCACCGCCTTCAGGCCCTAAATCAATAATATAATCAGCCGACAAAAGAACATCGAGATTATGTTCAATGAATATAACCGTATTATTATTGTCAGTTATCCGGTGTACAATTTCGAGAAGTTTTCTTATATCCGTATAGAATAATCCCGTTGTAGGCTCATCAAGAAGATAAAGCGTCCTGCCGGTAAATTTTTTTGAAAGTTCTTTCGCAAGTTTCACCCTTTGAGCCTCGCCGCCTGAAAGAGTCAGTGCAGACTGTCCAAGCCTTATATACCCCAGTCCTGCATCGTGAATGAGTTTTAATTTTCCTGCAATTTTCGGTATATCATGGAAAAATGTTTCTGCCTCGTCAACCGTCATGTTAAGAACGTCAGCTATATTTTTCCCTTTGAACTTAACTTCAAGTGTTTCATGATTGTAGCGCGTTCCCCTGCATACTTCACAGTCTGAATATATATCGGGCAGAAAAAGCATTGACGTTTTAACGCTCCCTGCACCTCCGCAGGCCTCGCACCTTCCGCCCTTTACGTTGAAGCTGAAGCGTCCTGCGTTATATCCGCGAATTTTTGCCTCTGGAAGTCCGGCAAAAAACTCCCGTATTATTGAGAATACACCCGTATATGTTGCAGGGTTTGAACGCGGTGTACGTCCGATCGGCGACTGGTCAACAAGTATTATGTTGTCGAAAAGTTCAGCCCCCTTAATCTCCCGGAACTTTCCCGGCTTCTCCCTGAAATCCCTGTCAAGTATCCTCTTCATTCCCTTATACAGAACGTCATAAAGAAAGCTGCTTTTCCCCGAACCTGATACCCCGCTTATACATGTAAAAACCCCTGCAGGTATTTCAACGTCAATATTCTTTAAGTTATTGTGTTCAGCACCCAAGACCTTTACCCAGTTTGAAGGTTTGCGCCTTTTTTCTGGCTTAACTATTCCCGTCTCATCACCGCGAAGATATTTGCCGGTCTTCCCGTCTGATTTTATTACTTCGTCATAGCTCCCTGAATAAAGTATTTCCCCGCCGTTCTCTCCTGCTTCGGGGCCAAGTTCGATTAATTCGTCGGCAGCCTGCATTGTTTCCCTGTCATGTTCAACAACTATAACCGTGTTGCCCAATTCCTGAATTGATTTCAATGAACGTATCAATTTCTCAGTGTCGCGTGAATGAAGGCCGATTGTAGGCTCATCAAGAACGTACAATACTCCGCTCAAATTCGAGCCTATCTGAGTTGCAAGCCTTATTCTCTGAGTTTCACCGCCCGAAAGTGTATCAGCCCTCCTCAATAATGACAGATAGCCCACTCCTACATCGTTCAGAAATTCAAGCCGCCTTATAATCTCAGGCATTAACTGCTCAACAATTGAAGCCTCTGATTTTGTCAAAGTCAAAGATTTCATAACTTTAACAAGCCTCTCTATAGGCATAACGAGAAAATCGCCTATCCCGTAACCTGAAACTTTAACGTTCAGTGCCTCCTTCCTGAGCCTCAAGCCTCCGCAGGTTTTGCAGATGTCCTCTTCCCTGTAAGATGCTACTTCCTCCGTAACATTCTCATTTTCCGCGAACCATTTCAATTTTGCCTCAAGCCAGCCCGTTACGCCCTCAAAACGCCCCATGTAAGGCCGAGCGATTCCCTTTTCGTCAAAAATCATGGGAATCTTTTCATCACCTGAGCCGTTCCAGATGAAATCCTGAATTTCAGGATCTAAATCTTTGAACGGGACGCTCAAATCCCAGCCGTGTTTTTCAGCAAACATGTTTAATTTTGTTATTGAGTAGGGCTTTGAACGCCACGGGATTATTGCGCCGTCAAGGACAGAGCGTTCGGGGTCGATTGCCAGTTCTCTGGAAAAATGCTCATGACTTCCCAGGCCTCCGCAGTCAGGACACGCGCCGACAGGGTTATTAAACGAAAATAAACGCGGTTCAATCTCAGGCATTCCGATTTCGCAGTCAGGACAGGAATAATTTTCAGTCATCGTATACTCTTCATGTCCTTCTGCATGAATTAATACATAACCCCCTGAAAGTTTCAAAGCAGCTTCAACACTCTCGGCAATACGGCTTCTTTTGTCCTTTGAAATTTTAAGACGGTCGATTACGATTTCGATATTATGGCGTTTATTCTTGTCAAGTTCTATTTTTTCCTCAAGATAATATATTGTCCCGTCAACCCTTGCACGTGTATAACCCTGAGTTCTTGTCTGATTAAATAAATTCTTGAACTCGCCTTTTTTGTTTTTAACTAACGGCGAGAATATTTCAGTTTTCAAACCGTCCTCATGTCCGAGAATATAATCAAGTATTTCATCTATTGAATGACGCTGAACGGGTTTTCCGCATTTAGGGCAGTGAGGTATTCCGATTCTTCCGAATAAGAGCCTGAAATAATCATAAATTTCCGTAACCGTTCCGACAGTTGAGCGCGGATTATGCCCCGTTCCTTTTTGTTCAATTGAGATTGCAGGAGACAAGCCAGAAATTTCATCGACATCAGGTTTTTTCTGAACGCCCAAGAACTGACGGGCATATGCTGAAAGCGATTCAACATATCTTCTCTGCCCTTCAGCGTAAAGAGTATCAAAAGCTAACGATGATTTCCCCGAACCTGAAGGGCCGGTTATTACGATTAATTTTCCTCGCGGAATGTCTATGTTAATATTTTTCAGGTTATGTTCCCTTGCGCCCCTGATTGAAATCTTGTTATCCATGTCAATTTTTACCTTTCATAAAATCGTAAAACTTTTCAGGGTGAATATTATAGTGCTAGAATGAATAATATTAAAAAAGCAGACGGAGTACATTAATGTTAATATTTTGCGGAAATAAAATATTGCTGCGCGATAAAAATTACAGCTTTGACGATGACGGCTATATATCAAATTTTGAAGTTATTAACCGTTCGAGTGATTTGCCCGAAGCATGGCAGAATTTAACATCATGGGTCAATGTCCGTGATATTAAAACACTTCCTGAAGGTACGGAATTAACCGGGCTGCGTGAATTATGGCACATTGCAGGCGATAAGGCATTCAGTGAGGCATCAGGAGCTTTGCAGTTTGCCTCATGGTTCAGAAATGTTCATTACTGTTCACACTGCGGAGGAAAAATAAAACCCAGAAAAAATGATTTTGGCCGTGAATGCGAATCCTGCGGAGCCGTTTTCTATGCTCCGATTTCCCCTGCAGTAATTACGGCTGTTGAAAATAACGGAAAACTGCTACTCGCTCATAATACTGCATGGCCTGATGACAGATACAGACCCGGTGAAAGGCTTGAAGAGGCCGTTGAACGTGAAATAAATGAAGAAGTAAATATCAGCGTAAAAAATATAAAATATTTCGGAAGTCAGACATGGCCGTTCCCGAACAGTTTAATGTTAGGCTTCACGGCAGAATATGAATCAGGCTGTATAGCTCCAGACGGCGGAGAAATTTCAAAGGCAGGATTTTTCACGCCTGATGAAATAAATAACATGAATATACCCGATAAGGCCAGCATTGCAAGAAAGTTAATCGACAGCTTTTTAGCCAAGCATAATTAAACCGAAAATATTTTGTAGTTCTCAAATATGAACCAGTCAGGAGATTTAAGGCCGTTAAGTTCAACAAATTCATTAACCCTCTTCGGAACCTGCGAGACTAAATCAATCTGCCTTGTGTCGAATAATCCTGCATTCCCGAACGATAAAACCCACTTGTTCAGCGCAAGGCCGGTTATATACGGCGAATTTACAAGATCCGACAGCCCCGAATCAACCCTCGCAAGGTCAACGCTGACAACAGGGACATATTCATTAAATAATTTATGCCAGTCAACATTCTGAGTTATATTAACGTTCGACGGCGCAATCAAAATATTTTCAGCCCCTCCCGTAACAGGTACACGGACGCAGCCGAACGGCATTACATGGCCGGTGCAGAGCCATTCAGACGGAATTACGCCCCCGTCAGGCATAGTTTCAAGCATTAAGTTATGAGACAGCCTCGAAAAAAGTTTCATGCTCTGTATTTTTTCCGCGCCTAATAAAACAGCTTTTTTCTTGTTCCTGAATGCCTCAAGCTCGAAAAATCTCGTCTTAAATTCACGTTCACGCATTGACGTTATAAGCGATGACAATAAATTTTTACCCTGATTTTTTGGAGTTATGACGCTCTCTGAAAATGAATAGCCTGACGGAATCTCAGAAAGTCCGGAATTTACCGACAGAATTTTACGCAGCTTCCCGGCAACTTCCTGCAGTCTCCAGCGCGATGAGCCTGTAACTTCCCTTCTCGATATTACACCGTCAACAAGTTTTAATATTCTTTCAGCCCTCATCATCAAAGCACGCGTAAATGAATCACGCCCCAAAGGTTCAAAATAATTAACAGCATCTTCAAGATTTGAATCTATCCAAGATTGAGATTTTTTGTCGTAGAAATTTTCAAGGGCATTTTTTGACGACACCGGTATAACGTCGAAATCAGTCCCGCAAAAATTCCTCATGTCCTGACGTATCGCATTAATATCCCCTAAAATTTTATCGTGTGCTGAATGTATGACCTGTCCTGCTTCTGAATCATCACGTTCTAAATCAATCTGTGAAAGAACAAAAACGATTCTCCCGTTCATGTTCATCAACAGCCTTAAATATTCGTAATCCGCTCCCTTTAATCTTGCTCTTACGGGTGTAACGTAAATCATCATGTCGAGTTCAGGCAGGACATTCCTCAAAGCCGCGCCCCCTGAACTTGCGAGTGCGTCAAATCCCGGAGTGTCAACAAAACATATCCCCGAAGGTATCATCGCGCCGGGTATTGTTATTTCAATCCGTGAAATCCCTGACTTGTTGCCCGGATTGAAACTCTCTGAAGCCGCATTTTTCATGTATACGCCCGTTAATTCAGCCCCCCTTATTTCTTCTGAACGCCCGTCCTGATAAAATATTTTTGCTGAACGAAATTCACCCTCACGGCATATTATCGGGATATTTGTAGTTGCCCTCGTCTGTTCGGGGATTAATCTCTCCCCTAAAAGTGCATTGACAAATGATGATTTACCGCTGCTCGTAAGCCCTGCAATTCCTATCATTAAACTTGTCTCGTTAAGCGAACGCCTCAGCGCTTTTAACTGGCTGTTACCCGTCATTACGTTCAAGGCTGAATTTATGCAGTCTTCAAGTTTATTATGTATTAACGTCCCTTCCGTGTAATCTTCAGGGAGAATTACGGGAAATGTTGAACGTGAAAAAATTCTGCGCTGAATTTCACGCCTCAGTCTCAAATTTTCCTGCTGCATGTCCTCAATTTCGCCTATATCCCTGAGCATCATTACGCCCTGAACCCTGAAAGCCTCAAGCGTCCTGATAATCCCGTTATTGTCAGTGCATTCTATCCTGTCGCCCTCCTGAGCGTTCGCAAGCCATGCACTTAATGCAAGCGTTTCCGTCCCCGTTATTTTTACGGGTTTCCCGTCCTGCCTCTGAACAAAACCGTCAAGCCTGAAATTTCTGTAATATCCGTCTCCGCAGTAAAGTTTTCTTGTAAGGGTGAACGTGCTTTCATGGCCGTAAATAATGCTTTCAAGTTTTGAAAGTTTCATGTGATCTTCAGGGTGGCACAATTCGTACCATTGATCCAAAGTTTTCGGGCATGTCTCGATATTCAGGCGCATGACGTTTAATATTTCGGGCGAAAAATATATCTCCCTTGAGGGAAATATTACGGTTATGTCGGGCATATGGGCTGTATTTATGAAATTATTGCGTTCCCATTCAGTCAGGTTAATCATAATAGCGTGATACCTTTTCAGAAAGTTTTTATATAATTTTGCATTAAATAATATCATGAGAAAGTAAAAGGGGAGTTCAAAAATTTCACGTTTAACATGGGGCGGCGTTGACTGCCGCGAATTAGCAGAAAAATTCGGCACACCGCTTTACGTTTTCGACTCGGGAATGATAAAGGCAAGGTGCAGGGAACTTTCTGAAACGTTCCTTAAACGCTGGGAGAATACAAGAGTACGTTACGCAGGAAAAGCATTTTTGACAAGAGCAATAGCAAAATTAATTGCTGACGAGGGCTTGGGGCTTGACGTTGTATCAATGGGCGAGCTTTATACGGCATTGAGCGCGGATTTTCCGCCCGAAAGAATCGAAATGAACGGCAACGCTAAAAGCCATAAAGAAATTCAATATGCAATAAATTCAAAGGTCGGACGAATAATCGTTGATCATCCTGACGAATTGAAAATTATTGAGAATTACGCGAAAGAAGCCGGAATTGTTCAGAAAGTTACGATTCGTGTTGCGCCCGGCGTTGATGCACATACACACAAGTATATTGCTACAGGCCAGACCGACAGCAAATTCGGAGTCCCTGCCGATTACCGTGAAGGCTCAATGTTAAGCGAAGCCGTAAAATACGCGGTCAGCAGCAAATATATTAATCTTCGCGGTCTTCATTTTCATGTAGGTTCACAGCTTTTTGATACTGATGATTACATAAAATCAATCGAAAAAATTTCGGAGTTAATGAAGGGGCTGAAAGACAATCTCAATTTCACCGTTAATGAGCTTAACATGGGCGGCGGATTCGGGGCCGTCATAAACCCTAAAATCCCGGCCATGAAATCAGCTTTTTATACGGATGCGATGATGAATGCGCTGATTGACAACTGCAAAAAATACGGCCTTGAAATTCCAAGAGTTGTACTTGAGCCAGGACGCTGGATAGTCTCCGAAGCCGGCATAACCCTGTATACCGTCGAAAACGTCCGCGAACTTCCCGAAATAACTTATATTGCCGTTGACGGAGGAATGACTGACAATCCGAGATTTGCCCTTTATCAGGCTGAATACAACGCCGTAAAAGTTGATGACACTGACGGGGCTATATATCATCATAAATCAGGCGGAAAGGTCTCAATCGTCGGGAAGTGCTGCGAGTCGGGCGATATTTTGATTGATGACGCTGAAATTCAGGAAGTAAAAGCAGGTGATGTTATCGCTTTGTTCAACACGGGAGCTTATAACTTCAGCATGTCAAGCAACTATAACTGTCTGCCCAGACCTGCAGTAATTTTTGCTGAAGACGGGAAATCAAGAATTGTCTGCGAACGTCAGAGCATGAAAGATTTAATAAGGGGTCAGACACTCTAATATTAACCAAAAAATCCGCCGATAAGAATTACAGGATATTCGTTAAAGACAGGAGGTTATTATTCATGGCATCAATGAGCGTATCAGGTGTAGTTTCCGGCATGGACTGGGACAGCATGATCGACAGCATAATCGAATCTGCCTCAGCTCCTGCACAGCCCAAAGTAAGCAAGAAAACTGACCTGCTCAACAAGAAATCACTCTTTGAGGAAATGAAGGTAACAATGAACAGCCTTCAGTCCTCATTATCGCCGCTGAAATTACCGTCAACATACAAAGCTAAACAGGTTGATATTGAACGGATAGACAGTTCAAGCTCTTACAAGGGAGTTTTGACGGCAACGGTAAACGCTGATGCTGAAGTAAACGTTTATGATATAAAAGTAAATCAGATTGCAACCGCACAGATTAACAGGTCGAAACAGATTACATCATCGACACTTGCAAGCACATTAGGCGGCCTTACGAGTTCAACTCTTTATGTCAACGCGGGAGGGCAGCAGGTAGGAATTGAAGTTAAAGCAACGGATTCCCTTGAATCCCTGAAATCACGCATTAACACGACATTGAAGACGCTTGACAATCCCATACACGTAACGGCTTTAGTGCTTGACAACAAGTTAATACTAAAGAGCGATAATACGGGTCTGGGAACTTACACGAACGAAGAGAAAATAAATTACAATATTTCAGGCGTTAATACGCTGTCAAATTTTACGGTTGACGAGAACAATCTCGATAACCTTTCAATTACCAGCGGCAGCAAAAAATACACAATCCATAAGGATTATACGATAGTCAACGGCAATGAAATACGTTGGAAACAGTACGACAGGAGCGCGGAAGTAGCCCTTAATGATACAGTGAACGTTAAATACACAATGGCCGCTAATGATGTCTACACGGCTTCGGGAACTTACGGGACAAACGAGGTCGATCTTTCGAAATTGAGCTGGGTTGACAAAGGGACTTTGGCTTCAAGGCTGAAGATTACTGACGGCACGGATACATATAAATACGGCCAAGACTTCACGATTAATAAAACTACCGGGAAAGTAGTTTGGCTCGAAGAGGCAGGCGAAAAAACTAACGAACCCAGTTCTTACAATGTCAGTTACAACAAGACCGAGACCGTAAGCACTTCGATAAACGGCACAAAAGGCACATCAACTGTAACATATACTGATGAGCCGGATTCATATATTGTCAGGTATGATGACAAGGCTAAGGGAAGCTATGATGTAACGCAGTCAAAAATTTCAGGAGTTTATGACCCTATCAGTATTGATTACACCAAACTCTGCGAGCTTTACAAGAATACTACAGGTGATGATATACAACTTTTCTCGAAAAATGTACCCTTATCTTCCGACCCGAGCAGGATGATATATTACCTTGATCCTCCTGACCGTTCAGCTCTCAATATAACAGCAGGGGGAACAACTTACGAATACGGAAGAGATTTTGTCATTAAGACAACAGACAATACATCAAACACTTCAAACGGAAACTGGCAAATTGTCTGGGCTGGCGGTAATATTGTCACTGAGTATAGGAATTCTAAAAGCATATCAGCTACACCCCAGACGGCTCCTTCAAACGGTACGTCAATGACCTTCAGCATGGCCTATGATTACGACTACACCAGAATGGGAAGAGTCAGCGCATCGGACAACGACAAATTACTGACAACGATATTCGGCTCTGATTTTGATATGTCCAATTTCGACCAAAACATGCTGAAAATTAGAGGCTACACGTACGGAACTGATTTCACCGTAAATATTGACACAACAAGCCCCGACTACGGCGAAATACAGTGGATAGACAAGACAGCAACCTCATCATCGATTGATGACGTTCCTCTGAGTGCTTCTGACTTCACGGCACTTCAGAACGCTTACAACCAGACATACGGCACAACATCAATTCCTACCGTAACACTCACTGACGGTGACGGCGTACTCAGAACATACCTTGACCCTGCGGATTCATCGCTGTTCAAGATGACTTCAGGGGGGAAAACGTATGAGTACGGAAAGGATTACGTTATCCGCGTCAATGATGACCATAAAGGCTACACAATTTCGTGGGCAGTATCAAACGATGTCAACGGTGACACAAATTATGACATCAACGATGCAACTACAGTAGTTACGACCTACACGCAGTACAAAAAACTCACCACCTACGATATGAAGAAAGCTCCGGACAGCGGAAATAGTTATAATCTCACGTTCACCGGAACAAGCACAAAAACAGACTCAGGAGATGTTAATTCCTCCGACGCCGACAAAACACTCGCTCACGTCCTCAGCGGTACAACCGTGAATAGTTCCGATTACTCTTCGGCAATAACCATAACAAGCGGCTCGAAAACTTACACTTACGGCAAAGATTACGTCATTGACAAGTCAGGGACAATAACGTGGCTCAATCAGAACAGCGATACCCCTGCAGCATATACGGCAAATTACACTTTCAGCAGTAATCCTTCAGTATCCATGACTGTCCCCACACTCAACAGCAACGGTATTAACACGATTGCAAGTCCTATATCAATCAACGGCTTGGGAACTAAGACATTCACGGACGGCAGTTATACATATGTTGACGAAAATGAAGGCAAAGCGGCATTCACACTCACCGATAGCAACGGCAACACTTATGAATACGGCAAGGATTACGCTGTACGGTATTCAACTACCGGTGCAGGAGCTAAATATTTAACCGTAGTCAGTGCGAAAGAAGGATACAACTGGCCTTCCGCTTTAACTAATAGGGACTCTTCAACCTCAATGCCGAAATCAGGTCTCACCCTGACATACAACAATTCAGTTTCACGCACCGTAATTTCATCTGAG
Source organism: uncultured Synergistales bacterium (assembly GCA_905233565.1). GTDB lineage: Bacteria > Synergistota > Synergistia > Synergistales > Aminobacteriaceae > JAFUXM01. The sequence goes on along the minus strand of CAJOCL010000003.1, from coordinate 142,187 downwards.
ACCGTTGAGGACGCAATAGGCTTTATCCCGTCAAATTACTCAAAACTCTCAATAACTGACATTGACGGCAATGCTTACACTGCTGGAACTGATTACACGCTTGACTCGACAACAGGTGCGATAACTTGGAACAGTACAGCCACAGCCCCGAAACACCCGGCAGGCGCTTACACTCTGACATATAAGGCGTTTGACCCTTACGAGCTTACAGGAACATACACCGCAGGCACAACAACTCAGGCAGCAGAGTTTGAAACAGCCGAAGGCTACGGCAATATAGGCGGTAACAAGTTGAGCTATAAGCAGATATGCACATACGCAAATATATCGCAGGAAGAACAGTCAAAGATTGACAGCTCTCTCTCTCCGTATTTCAAGCTCACTGACGGCACTAAAACTTATGAATACGGCAAAGATTACCGTATTATAGAAAACAGCAGCGGTACGGCAGACAGCAAATCAGGCGAATATTCACCGCTTATCGAATGGATTTCCGGCGGAGCAACTCCAACGAGTCCGTTTACTCTGACATTCACAGGAGGTTCAGGCGAAGCTCTCACAACAAAGGGCGTAAAACGTTCGGCAACAGATTCAATCACAGGAACTCCCGCATATTCAGATTTAAGCGGAGGAACTACAACTATTACTCAGGGTTCAAAGACATTCTATGAGGGTGTTGACTTCAACATAACAAAGGACAGCGACAGCAAGGCACAAATAGAATGGATAAGCGGCTCTGACGGCGGTACGGAATGGTATTACCCTAATCCCGGCTCAACGTACACGATTAATCACACTGACGATAACGGAAACACTACAACTTACACGGGTACACGAGATTCAAACGCTTCCCTTAACATGGCCGATTACGGAATGACCACTGCAACAGGTTCAATAAGCGTTCAGTACGGCGACGGACATTCATACAAGCTCGATGCCCCTGATAGCGGTGTGGGCGACGGGAGAACCGTAATCAAAGGTACTTACGGAATTGACATCACTCCGACAACAAGCGGAACGTTTAATTTCAAATGGGTAACTCCTACTCTGACATCAAGAACTGACCTGCCCTCGCTTAACGAAGAATTGACCGTTACATATGATTATGACGCTAACGTTTACACACTAACTGATGACGGCGACGGATTAGTTGACCTTCTCGGCCTTAACGATGATGTTACGGCAGCACAGAACGCTGAACTTGTAATCGACGGTCAGACAATAACGCCCGCTTCAAATGATATAGGGGCTGACTACAACAACGAGATTAAAGGCATGGAGGGCATAACGCTGCACCTTAAAGGAGTAGGCGAGGTTTCTCTCGATATTTCGCATGACGCTGAAAAGGCTGTCGAATCGATTCAAACTTTCGTTGACAATTATAATGACCTCATGACCTGGATGAATACCCGAATGACTGAGAACCAGGTCGATAAAGACACAAAAGCGACGGTTGACAGCGATGACTTCAGAATGAGGTGGGGACTGCTTCACGGAAATTCGCTTTTACGTCAGACTAAAAGCCAGATGCGTAATATAACGTCCCAGAACTTCACATTTTCATTCACTCAGCGTAAAAGTTCAGAGGAAGTTTACGGGACAATGGGATTCAACGGCCTCAAAACATCGTCAACTTTAAGGCTCCGTATAGGGACAAAGTATGTTGATGTTACGATTGATCCGACAGATACTCTTGAAACGATCGTTAAAAAGATAAGCGATGACACAAAGGGCGGAGCAATGAACGACATTTATTACGACGACAACGGCAACAAACTGCCGACAGCATTGCTCAAGGCCAGCGTTGAGAATGACAAGTTAGTCATAACTTCAAGCTCAAATGAAGAGATCACAATGTCAGGAACTGCGGCCATGAATGCCCTGAAAATGAATTACACATATAAGGGCCTGTATCAGATAGGCATTGAGTCAACATCTGAGGATTACGGAAAGAGCGGAGAACTTGTATTTAATTCCGGCGAGTTCATGGAGGCTCTTGAAAACAACCCCGATGAAGTTCAGACGTTAATGCTGAAATTCGTTGAACAGTTCAGCACATGGACAAGAGGAATGTTAAACAGTTCTGCTTCCGGCGAAACTCCGGGAACATTGACGCGTGAAATCAATAACATACAGTCTCAGGTTGATGATATTAATGAATATCTTGAAAAATATCAGGAAAGACTGGACAGAATGGAAGAGAGCCTGAGAACAAGATACGCAAACACTGAAACGAGCCTCGCAAGATTGAATCAGCAGGCAAGTTCGATCGCGGCAATACTGAATCAGCTCAACGGTATGGGCGGTAATAATAACTCTTCATCAGGCTCATAAAACGCACTTTGAGATTTTTTGCAGACCCTTTTTTAACGGGGTCTGTTTTTTTGTGATAAAAATTCTGGTAAAATTAACTGAAAATTTCTGTACTTAATTTTTTTTATTACAGATTACAGGAGGCACAATTTCAAAATGTTAGCGTTAATTAAGTTAAGCCCCGTACTTGTCTTGGGCATACTGATGAGGCTGGGGCTTGATATTCTCCTCGCCGCCCCGCTTGCGATGGTCTATGCGATATTAGTCGGAATGATCTTCGCGCACGTCCGCTTCAACGATCTCATGGATGCAGCAATAGAAAACTTAAAGCATGTTCTTGTAGTATTTTTGATTTTGCAGATGGCTTATGCTGTTGCTACGTGTTTCATGGAGACGGGAGTAGCCGCTGAGATCATCACTATTGCATTATCACTGGGACTTACGGCAAAACTTGTCGCAGTGGTAGCTTTATTGGTTACGGCCATACTTTCAATCGCTACGGGGACTTCATGGGGAACTTTCGCGGCATGTGCGCCGATATTCTTATGGCTCAATCACATTGTCGGAGGAAGTATAGTTCTGACAGTCTCGGCAATCGCAGGGGGCTCATGTTTCGGCGATAACATCGGCTTAATTTCTGATACCACGGTCGTAAGCTCAAGCCTTCAGGGTGTAGTCATAACAGACAGGGTACGTCATCAGGGTGTATGGTCGTTCCTGTGCCTTGCGTGTGCTGCTGCAGCGTTTTACTTTGCGGCCGTCAGCATGGGACTTCCCGACACGGTCGGCAAAGCCAGTGATGCAATCGGACAGATTCCGGAATCAGTATGGACAGCACTTGCTGAAAAGAGGGCTGCTGCCGTTACGTTATTGAAGCAGGTACAGGCCGGCGGTTTGTCATGGTACATGGTTCTGCCGTTAGTGGCCGTTCTTGTTCTCGCAGGAATGGGAACTAATACTTTAGTCTGCTTGGGTACAGGTATTTTATGCTCATTAATCTGCGGTTACTTTGCAGGAACCGTTACGGACATTATGAAATTTCTTGAAATGGTACAGTCAAGTTTTGCCGATGCAGGAAGCTGGGTTATCGTAATGATGATGTGGATCGGAGCATTCGGAGGAGTAATGAGGCGTATGAATGCTTTTGATGCAATAGCCGTTGTTGTAATGAAGTGTGTACGCAGCGTAAAACAGCTGATGTTTGCTAACGGTTTATTATGCCTCATCGGTAACGCTGCACTCGCTGACGAGATGGCTCAAATCGTAACAATAAGCCCGATAATCAAAGACCTGACTGAAAGAAACGTTAAAGGCAGCCCGAAGGCCATGTATAAACTTGCGCTGAGAAACGCTACATTTGCTGACGCTATGGGCGTATTCGGCTCCCAGTTAATCCCGTGGCACGTTTACCTAGCGTTTTTCGTAGGCATTGCCTATGCTGTTTACCCTATAGATGAAAGCACAATAACAATAGCTGATATTATCATGCACAATTATCTAGCTTGGATCGCCGTTCTTTCAATGCTTATTTTGACTGTTACGGGGCTTGACAGGTTTATACCGTTGTTCAGGCTTCCTTCTGAACCTGAAGTCGAACTGATTAAAGCGAAAGAATAACGCAGGACAAAATCTAACCTGATATAATCTTAGCAGGGCTTAATTTTTACGGCTCTGCTTTTATTTTATTCATTGAGGCAATATTAAAAATGGTAAAAGTGAAAATCTGCGGTATATGTCATGAAGCAGAAATAGGAATAATGAACGAGTTAGTCCCTGATTATGTCGGCTTTGTGTTCGTTAAAAAGAGCCGTCATTTTATCGCTCCCGAACATGCCGGTTATCTGCGCTCGAAATTACGTGACGGCATAAAATCAGTCGGGGTTTTTGCCAACGAATCATTAAAGAGTGTTGCTCTTTGTGTTGAAACTGCCGGCCTCAATATGGTACAGCTTCACGGCGACGAAACGGGCGAATATGTTGCTGCTTTGCGCGAATATATACGCTGCCCGATAATGAAAGTCTACAAGATTTCAAAGCCTATTGACGCTGAAAAGGCCATGTATTCAACGGCTGATTATGTCATGCTTGACGGCGGAAATTCAGGGGACGGAAAGACTTTTGACTGGTCACTGCTCGGACGTGTAAGGCGTAAATTCTTTCTTTCAGGCGGCCTGAACCCCGAAAACATGCAGAAAGCTCTTGAACTTGAACCGCAGCCGTATGCGCTGAATGCAAGTTCAGGACTTGAAGCGAACAGAATGAAGGACTTCCGGAAAGTAATGAAATTCATTCTGGGCGTTAAGAGTTTCAAAAAATCAGGCGTAAGATAAAAAAGATGATACAGATTTTTACGGCCGGAATACTCTGGGGATTTATCGGCATATTCGTAAAGGGCTTGGCTTCACTGGGTGCTGACGGTGCTTTAACCAGTTTTCTTAGAATGTTCTCGGCTTTCGTGATTATGCTTGTCTTTGCGCTGTTCAGACATGGCCGTAAAATAATAATTCATGATTTCAGGACGGTATTATTCTGCGCTCTTCTCGGTATTATCTGCAACGGCCTTTTCAATATATTTTACACGTCATCAATAAAAATTAACGGAATGGGTATAGCCTGCGTCCTGATGTATACGGCTCCGATTTTCACGGCAGCCGCATCAAGGCTTATATTTCATGAGAGATTTACGGCACTGAAAATATTTGCGTTAGCCTTAAATATAACGGGCTGTATTTTAACCGTAACCGGCGGTGATTTTTCAGGCAGCAATATATCTTTAACGGGTATACTTGCCGGTCTCGGCTCAGGCTTCGGCTATGGAATGGCGGCGGTGTTCGGGAGGCTTGCGGGTGAAAGGGCTGACAGCATAACGGTAAGCGTATACAGTTATTTTTTCGCGTTTATCTTCCTTGTAATTTTCATGAAACCTGATGTAAACTTTGCTTTCAGTGATGCAAGGATTATGGGCTTGGGCTTCCTTTACGGGCTTATTCCTACGGCACTTGCATATCTGGTGTATTATAACGCCCTGAAGGTGATACATGACACGTCAAAAGTCCCTGTAATAGCATCAGTTGAACCGGTTACGGCGGTGCTTATAGGAACAATGATATATAATGAAAGTATCGGAGCTGCAAATCTTATAGGGGTTGCAGTTGTGTTAATTTCAATTATCATAATGGCAAAAGAAAAATAATTTTAACTTACAGGTGATAAAAGAATGTCTAAAATTGCAGTGGCAGTTCTGAACCGCAAAGGCGGAGTAGGAAAGACAACCATAGCGGTAATACTTGCAGAAATAGCATTAGTGAGGCATAACAGAGTTCTGGCTGTAGACCTTGACCCCTCGCGGAACTTTTCGGATGCTCTCGGTTTCATGAAAAATTACTTCCGCAATTCACTGCGCGTAAAGCATACACTTGAAGAATCAGATGCTGATTCGCCGGAAGAATGGATAGTTATAGACTGCCCCCCAAATCTGGGCGATGACTCGAAATTCGCAATTGATTTTGCTGATATTGTCGTAGTTCCCGTAAGGCCGGATTTCTTTTCGCTCTCGAACTTGGGAATAATGTACTCAACGGCAAAGAAATCTGAAAAGGAAAAAGCACAGTTACCCCTCGTAAAAGTCGGCTATGACAGCTCAGTGATGACGAAAATAGCAAATCAGCTCATTTCCGAACGTGATTACCCTGTTGCCGAAGATCTGCCCCTTCATAAGCTCATACCTTACAACATAACATCAGGGCGCGTCTGGTCAACCGGTCTGATTGCGCGTTCAAGGCAGCCTTATGAAAGACTTTACGAAAAACTCATAAAGGCAGTTGACAAGTTAAATAATGGCGTAACTGACATTAACGAGGTCTGGACAGACAGAAAAGAAGAAGGTTCGGAAGATGCGGATATTTAGGGGACTTGAGAACATACACTCAGTGATTGAACGCCACGAGGCAGAATGGCGCAGGGAACAGGGTGAAGAACCCTCAGAACGCCCAGACCGCATAAGCCTTGAAGAAGCTGTAAGAAGGAGGCTGACCGCACAGCCCGATGCAGGGAGCGGGAGATTTTCAGCGGATCGCTTTCTTAACGGGAAGTCCGAGCCTAAGCCTGAACCTCAATTAGAGATAACGGAAGCCGCAATCCCTGAAACAGAGCCGCAGGTTGAGGCTGTCGAGGTCATAAAGTCAAATGACGGCCGGCACTCATGGCTTTACAATGAAGTCATGAAAGCGATTAATGACGCGGCAAAAGACAGAAAGAACACGAAGATAATCGCCGTATTTATTCCTGTCATCCAAAACGGCAAAGAATTTCAAGACCTCCCGGCTGATGAGACCGTAACACTTTCATCGGTCAGCGAAGAAGACTCGAATGTTATCGCAGTGCCTGAGCCCGAAAATGAACCCGAAATTATGGAAGCTGAAGAACTCGAAGAACCCGAAGCAGTACCCGAAGTGCCTGAAGCAGCAGAAATTTCTGAGATTTCTGACCTTCAGGAAGAGAAGATGACTGAGCCGGAACACGAAGATTTGCCGGATCTGCCCGATATTGCTGAAGTTCCCGAAACACATGACGAACAGGAACAAGAGCAGGAAGTTCCGTTAAGTGAGGATTTTAACCTTCTTCCTGAACCGCAGGAAACGCCTGACCCTGAACTTGCAGAGGCATTCAGGGAAATGGAAGAGAAGCTGGACGAAAGTATTCAGGAAGCTCATGAACATGAACAGGAACAGGAACAGGAAATAATTACATCAGAAATCGGTGAACCTGAAGAACTTCAGGAGGAACTGCCTGCCATTGATGACGTTGACGTTGAAGATGACGTTGAAACTGACGGCGAAGCTATGAATTTTAAGGATATAGAGGACGTAAACGAATCTGAACCGGCGGAAGTAATTGAACCAGAAATAACGCTCCCTGATGAGCTTGATGATGATGAAGTTTTTGACGGCTCAGATTTTGACGGAACATTAACGGACAGTACGAAAATTCACAACGCATCCGATGACGATGAAGCAGAGACTATCATTATTCAAGAGCCTGAGGAATACGGCGTTGATGATGACGAGAATAAAGAAGTTGAAGTGATGCCCGACCCTGAAAAATAAATGTCTGACGGATTAATTTTTTTCCTCCGTGAAATGCAGGACATTAACGGAGGAACTTTCTTGCATTATTATAAATCTCCAGCCACTCAGAACAGCTGAGGTCTTCAGCCCTCATTTTCCCGTATTCCAAAACGTCAGCAAAACCCTTCAGGTTATTTGCAAGCGTCTTGCGCCTGTGAAAAAATCCCCTGTGCAGAATATCGCTCCATAAAGAATCGTTCATCAACTCAAAATTTTTATCTGTTATTATTTCAGTTAATGCCGAATCAACTTCAGGTACCGGCCTGAAACATTCACGCGAAACATTCCGGACGATTGAAGCCCTCCCCATTGCCTGAACAGTAACGCCCAGAGGATAACGCTCTTTTGTGTCGGGCGGTGCAGTAATCCTCATTGCGGCCTCTTTCTGTAACATGTATAAATGATACGTAAGGCCATGACCTGAAAATTTAAGCAGCTCCCAGATTAACGGCGTTGTTATGTTATACGGAATATTTGCTATAACTTTGTTGGGGAACGGCTGAAGCGTCGAATAATCAAACCTGACCGCATCGCCCCAGTGAAGTTTCAAAGACGGATTATCAGAAGCTAATTCCTCAAGCTCAGGGCGCAGCCTGTCATCAATTTCAACGGCATGAAGACATTTTACTTTTTCAGAAAGAAGTGAACGCGTCAAAACTCCATGACCCGGCCCGATTTCGAGAATTACATCATTATGCGAAATTTCAGCCCGTCTTATAATGCACGACAATATATTTTTATCAGTCAGGAAATTCTGACCGTAACGCTTTAACGCCTTCACTTATGCCCCGCAAGGACGGTGATACTTCCGCCCGATTTAACAGCTTCCGCCATTGCCCCGTAAGCAGCCCCGATAAATTCACTGACGCTCGCATATCCGTCAGTCAAATCTGAAACTCCGCAGCTTAATTTCACGCTCTTTGATCTTCCGCGAATTTCGTTTGCAGCAACAACGGCAGCAGCTCCCGAACACTGAGCGGCTATGATAAATTCGTCATGATACCAGCGGCCTATAACGCATTTCATCTCTTTCTTGTCTTCGGAAAGAAATCTCTGCATTGTCCTTACGAAAGACCGTAAAATCCTGTTTGAAGGAACATAGCCTAAAGCCTCGTTAAGTTCCCTGTAGTTCTCTATCCTTATCAGAATAATGCTCAAATGTCCGTATTCCTGTATCTTTTCGCTGAGAAGACGGCCCGTAACCTGTTCAATTCCGAGCCTGTTCAATATTCCCGTATGGCGGTCAACAGTCAGCAATCGTCTTAACTGTTCATGATTGCGCTGAAATTCCGTAACGTCCTCGAAAGTCAGCATTACGGCTTCTTCTCCGTTCCATTCGGAAGGAGTTGCGTGAAGTTTTACGCGCCTCAATACATCGTTATCGATTTCGATTTCCGTATCTCTTGAAGGCTCGTTAAATTCCTCATCGAGATACGGTTCAAGACCTGACGGGTAAAAATTTTCGCAGGCTGAAATATCCGGCATTGTACATTCAACATTGCCTGAACGTTTCACGATTATGTGCAGAAGGTCAGAATTGACAACAGGGTCAACAAGTTCTATGACATTGCGCCCGACTAAATCAGCCCTCACGCATGACGCTAAAAACTTATTCACCGCCATAAATACGCCGTGAGAGTCAACAATACCTGCCCTGAAAGGTATTGAGTTCAAAATTTCAGGGCTGTTCTGAATCGTAACGGTCTGTGTACCGTTTTTATCATCATCATTTTTTGCTGCCGGCTGCTGTAATTCAGACGAAATTTTAATGACAACTCCTGCTATTCCGCTCTCATCAACTTTAAGCGGTGATGCCGTCAGTTCCCATATTTTTCCGTTCTCTGAAAATTCGATTGCGTTCGTATCGCCCAGACATGCAGCGGTCAGCGCCTCATGTATCCCCCTGTCAAGCTCCGTAATCATAGGGGGGTAATTTTTACCTTCCTCGCACTTATGGCCGAATAATCGAAAAGCTACAGCCTTGTAGCCGTGAGTTGCGTGAAGTAATTTCCCGTGAATGTTTATGACACAGCAAAGAAGTCCCGGACAACTGTCCAAGACTCCGGACCATATACTCATCGTTTATTAATCCATATAGCCGTCAGGGTGGGACTGGTGCCACTTCCAAGCCGTCGAAATAATATCCTCCATGCGCGTAATTTCCGGCTTCCAACGGAGAATATTCTGTGCTTTCGTGCTGTCTGCAATTAATCTCGCCGGGTCTCCTGCTCTCCGCTCTCCTATCTGTGCAGGTATAGGGTGTCCCGTAACTTTTCTGGCAGCGTTTATCATTTCCATGACTGAATAACCGTCACCGCTTCCCAAGTTGAAAATATTGCTCTCACCGCCTGAACGCAGATATTCAAGCGCAAGTATGTGAGCTCTTGCCAAGTCCTCAACGTGAATATAATCGCGTATACATGTGCCGTCTTTTGTCGGGTAATCATCGCCGTAAATCGTGATGTGATTCCGCTTTCCTAACGGTACCTGCAAAATCAGCGGGATTAAATGGGTTTCGCATTTGTGATCTTCTCCGATTGAACCGTCATGCCATGCTCCAGCGACATTGAAATATCTAAGTGATACATAACGGATATCATAACGGCTGCTTACCCAGTGCATCATTTTTTCCATTATGCGCTTGCTTTCACCGTAAGGATTAGTCGGCTCAGTGGGATCTGTCTCAAGAATGGGTACTTTTTTCGGCTCGCCGTAAGTTGCAGCTGTTGACGAGAATATTATACGTTTTACATCATGCCTCTGCATTGCCTCAAGAAGTGAGATCATACCGCCCACGTTGTTGTCGAAATACTTCAAAGGCTTTTCAACACTCTCACCGACAAGCGAATAAGCGCAGAAATGTATTACTGCCTCGATATTGTTTTCAGTGAAAATCTTGTCGAGTATTTCGGAATTTCTTATATCGCCCTCATAGAATTTAACATCATTGGGAACTGATGCCCTGTGTCCTGTCTCTAAGCTGTCAACGACTATAACATCATCGCCGTGTGCCTTGAATGCCCTTACGTTGTGTGAACCGATATACCCGGCTCCTCCGCAGATTAATACTGACATGCTTTATTCTCCTTCCCGTTTATTGTTTATATTAATTAATTAATTTCTATTATCCCTGTATGTAGTATTAGGAATCGGCCTGAATATTACGTCACCCATATCCATATCAAGCTCTTCTTGGAAAGTTTTATCTCTTTTTGTGTGAATATCTGCCGGCTTTCTGACTGCTGAGGGCTTCACGGATTCATAGATACTGTGTGATACTCCCTTGGGCTTGTGCAGTCCTGCCTGATTTTCGCCCCATAACCTGAGAATTTCGGCTGCTGCTTTTTTCGTGAAAACCGGATACTCCTGCCACCATGTATTCTGGCCTTTAGTGCTGAAAAACAATATATCCTTGTCATCTCCTGAACCTTTGGCAGCCCTGAGAGTTACGGGTTTTAACTTTCCGCCCGCAATATCTGCGGCCTTAATCCAGGCAAATTCACCGCTGAACCAGTAATCTCCGCCGGGTGAGTCCATTATTCCGAGTTCCTGAGCATGTGAACGCAGAAAACTTTTTGACGTTGAAAATTTGCTGACTGAAACGCCCGCCCAGATTTCATTTTTTACGACCGAGATACGATTATCATCAGCCCAGTTATTCGGGACATCGGAAAAATATTTCCTTAACTGATTCAGTTCAGGATTGATATTTCCGTTCATTGCGAGGGACGAAACAAGCGAGTACATTCCGCCGATTACCCTGTGAATTTCAGAATCGGGGTTGATTTCGGCTGACATGGCCGGAGTGCTGACGATTAATAAAGAGATTAAAGCAATTAAAATTTTACGCATTATATAAAACCTTCTTTCAATAATAATTAACAAATAACTATTGATTACTTGACTGATTACTCAACAATAACAATCCCTGACCTTCATCAATCTGAATAATATCAGCAGGAAGACGATTCTCAAGGGTCATATCGGACGGCATAATCATGAATACTCTTGTACTTCCGTCCCATAATGAATTTATAACGCTTTCAGGAGCATTATACTTTTTTTCAGAAACGCCCGGCGTGAAATCAGCACTTATTATTCTTGAATTTCTTAGAGTATAAAAATAAATTGAAGGGTGATTAACGCCGTACTGCAAAATAATATCATTTCCCCTGACGGCATCGCGGAGCTGCATTCCCGTGTCATGTGCCGAATAAATTTCAGCGGTCAGATTGAAAACTCCTGCAAGAGGCATGAGACATATTAACGCCGCCGCCGGAACGTTGCGGGCCCATTTTGAAGGCTGCCTTGTCTTTGTGTAATACCAGCAGGCGAAAAGAAACAAACCTTCAGTAAGCCCCCATGGAATTAATGACATCATTGAGGCTTTGACTAACGGGAATTTCCTGGCCGTAAAAGGAAGTAACATATAAAGAACCGGCACAAGTATCAGAGTGTTAATCATTACGGCATAACGCAGTGAAGTGAAACTGCCCTGAGTCAGCCATATATCTATCTTGCGCCCGAGAAGTGCCGACACTGCCGGAATACATGAACATAACGCAAAAATATCACCTGAAATCAAAGAAGCAAGCGCGAATACACAGGCCCATGTCAATATAAATAAATCGTATGATTTTTCAGCAGGATAACTGCGCGGAAAGACTTCATAAAACGCACGGGCTATAAAGCCGTGAAAAGGTACAAAACTTATGAATATAAACGTAATTATCCCTGCAAATCCGCCGAATGTGTAACTGTGATTCTGGCACCTCATGAAATGAATTATTTCAGGATTAGTTATCATCAGAATGACGAAATATAATCCCGACACTGCAACGGTTATAATAATTCCTCCCGGCCATGTGAAAAAATCGCGCATCAAGTCCCAGTCTTCAGAAATTACGCAATATACTATTACGGCAAGGAACGGCAATAATAACCCCTCAAAGCCGTGAGCAATAAAAGCAAGAGTTATCGCTGAATGTGCAATGATTAATCTTTTCTTGTTCTCGCCTGAAAGAATTATCCCCGTCATTGCAAGCCCCGTAAGGAATGAATAAAGGGCGTGTGAAGATGCCGACTGAGATACGACAAAACACAAAGTCATCGCCGCACATATACATGCAGCAAGCCAGGATTTACGCATTGGATCATCACTGTACGGCCTTGCTGATATTGCAGAAACGAAAATCATTCCCAAGCCTGAAAGAGCTGAAAAGAAACGTACAGCGAACTCGCTCCAGCCGATGAGCTTTATGGCAATTACAGAAAGCCACCATGAACCCATTGTACTGCCTGAAGTCAGAGCCTCGCCGATTTTCGGGACGAAATAATTACCGCCTCCGGCCATGTGGACTGCAACAGAAGCATTAACGCCCTCAAGAGGATCTATAAGTCCGTGATCTCCGATGCCCCTGAAGTATAAATATGACAGGATAAGGGCGAATAAAAATGCACGTTTATTGCGCATGAACTCAACTTCTACTGCTTAAAAAGAGGCAGAAGGGCTTTGAACTGCGGAGTACCTGCCTTCCTTAGCATATGATATATAACCGTTTCAGAAGGAACGACAAGACAGCCGATTGACCTCATGGCCTCAAGAGCGAGATTATGATTTTCAGGTGTACGGCTTCCGCAGGCATCAGCGGCTATTACTACATTGAGATGATATTTTTCAATCATGTCTATGGCTGTTCCCAAGACACAAATATGAGTTTCAACGCCGAATAATACTGCCGTGTCCTTAGTGCCTGAATTGAAACGCATATTCAGGAACGCATCGCCGAAGCTGGAATTTTTACAGCAGGAAAACTCTGTTTTTTCAATCATCTCTGAACCTTCAGGAATTAAAGTTTTGAGTTCAGGAACAGTCGAACCGATTCCCTTCGGGTATTGTTCTGAGAATATGACGGGCAATGAAAGTTCTTTTGCAGCTTTTAGAAGCCTGGTAGAATTTTCGAGTACTTCATCTTTATTATAGATAGCCGGTATCAAACGCTCCTGAATGTCAATCATTAACAGAAACGATGACATAGCATTGATAGACTTGTGCAAATTGAAACGACCTCTCTCAGTATGAAAAAATTTTCGTGAAGTTATTATATACTATTCAGTGAAATTGTTATTACATTAAAATTTGAAAGGTAAATTTTTGATTATGAGTACGAAAAAAGTTACGGCGTTTTACATTGAGGGTTGCCCTTATTGCAGACAGGCAAAAGAGGCACTGAAAGAATTATCATCTGGTAATGCGGAATATTCATCCGTTCCGTTTGAATGGATTGAGGAGAATCAGCACCCGGAAATTTCAGAAAAATATGATTACTATCATGTTCCGGCCATGTTCGTTGACGGCGTGAAGGTGTATGAGTCTCACAAGGGCGAAAAATACGAGGAGTGCAGGGAGAACGTCAAGAAAGTTCTTGAAAAGGCGTTAGGGTAAAAATACAATATAATCACAAAAAAAAATACCCTCAGTTTTTACGCTGAAGGTATTTTTTGACTGACTTACTCCAAGATTGCTCCTTTATCCGCACTTGTAACGAGTTTCGCATATCTTGCAAGATAACCCGTCTTAATCTTCGGTTCAGGTGCAGTCCATTCGGCGCGCCTCTTCGCTAATTCCTCATCAGAAACTTTAAGCGTTATGCTGTAGTTATTTATGTCAATGCTGATTATATCGCCCTCATGAACGAGCGCAATATTACCGCCTGACGCAGCTTCAGGGCTTACATGGCCGATACTTGCGCCCCTCGTAGCTCCTGAAAATCTCCCGTCAGTAATCAGCGCAACGCTCGTGTCGAGTCCCATTCCGCAGATTGCGCTTGTCGGATTCAGCATCTCACGCATACCCGGACCGCCTTTAGGCCCTTCGTAGCGTATTACTACAACATCGCCGGCTTTAATTCCTCCCGCGTAAATCGTCGAAATAGCTTCGTCCTCGCTGTCAAACACCCTTGCAGGCCCTTCATGTTTCATCATTTCCTGTGCAACTGCCGAACGTTTGACAACACAGCCGTCCGGTGCCAAATTCCCTTTGAGTACCGCAATTCCTCCCGTCTTTGAATAAGGATTGCTTACAGGCCGGATTATCTCATTGTCAAGAATTTCAATCCCTGAAATGTTTTCGCCGACCGTCTTACCCGTTGCAGTAATCAGGTCAGTTTTAATAAGTCCGTTCTTTGCAAGCTCATTCATAACGGCGTAAACTCCTCCGGCTCTGTCCAGGTCTTCCATGAAAGTATCACCGGCAGGAGCTAAATGGCATAAATTCGGCGTTCTCTCGCTGATTTCGTTTGCGTGGCTCAAATCTATTTTTACTCCGGCTTCATGTGCAATGGCAGGAAGGTGCAGCATCGTATTTGTTGAACAGCCCAAAGCCATATCAACCGCTTCTGCATTGTTGAAAGCGTCTGATGTCATTATGTCTCTCGGACGTATGTTATTTTTCACGAGTTCCATAATCTTCATGCCCGTTAATTTAGCAAGTCTTATTCTTGCTGAATAAGGAGCCGGGATCGTTCCGTTTCCGCGCAATGACATGCCTATGGCTTCAGTCAGACAATTCATTGAATTTGCCGTGTACATTCCTGAGCATGAACCGCATGAAGGGCAGGCGTTTTCCGTGTAATCGTCAACTCCAGCTTCGTCGAGTTTTCCTGCGTGATATGCCCCGACAGCCTCAAACATATGACTTAGGCAGGTACGCCTTCCGTCTTTCAGATGACCTGCAAGCATCGGCCCTCCTGCGCAGAATATTGCGGGAATGTTCAGCCTTGCTGCAGCCATTAACATTCCGGGTACGTTCTTGTCGCAGTTCGGAATCAGTACAAGGCCGTCAAACTGATGAGCTATAGCCATTGCCTCCGTGCTGTCAGCAACTAAATCACGCGAAACGAGAGAGTATTTCATTCCAACATGACCCATTGCAATACCGTCACAGACAGCAATAGCAGGAAACATCATCGGCGTTCCACCTGCGGCGTAAATTCCTTCTTTAACGGCCTGAGCTATTTTGTCCAGGTGCATATGACCGGGTACGACTTCGCTGAATGAGTTTACTACACCGATTATGGGACGTGAAATCTCTTCTTTTGTCAGTCCCAGAGCATATAACAGGCTTAAATTCGGAGTGCGTTCAACACCGGATTTGATGTTATCACTTCGATACTTCATCGAGGCTTGAACCGTCCTTCCAAAGCATCTGTTCACGCAGCTGTTTCCCGATTGTTTCCATTGGGTGCTTTGCTAACTGGTCGCGCTTTGAGTTGAAGAATGTACGGCCGTTTTTGTTTTCTGCGATCCAGCGTCCTGCAAATGTACCGTCCTGAATGTCAGCGAGAACTTTGCGCATGTTTGCTTTTATTTCCTCATGAGGCAGAACGCGGGGGCCTGAAACGTATTCACCGAACTCCGCAGTATCTGAAATTGAGTAGTTCATTGCTGCAACTCCGCCCCTGTTTACAAGGTCAATTATCAGCTTCATTTCGTGGATACACTCGAAATAAGCGTTTACAGGGTCATAACCGGCTTCGCAGAGAACTTCAAATCCGCACTGCATCAGGTCAACAACGCCTCCGCAAAGTACAGTCTGTTCACCAAAGAGATCCGTCTCTGTTTCCTGCTGCATTGTCGTTTCAAGAATGCCTGCCCTTGCACCGCCGATTCCTGCAATGTAAGCGAGAGCGGTATCGAGGCATTTTCCTGACGCGTCCTGTTCAACGGCAACGAGGCAGGGAACTCCCTTTCCTGCTACGTACTGGCTTCTTACCGTGTGTCCCGGACCTTTCGGGGCTGCCATGAAGACATCAACGCCGGCAGGAGCAACGATCTGCTTGTACCTGATGTTGAAACCGTGAGCAAATGCGATTGTCTTTCCCTCTGTCAAATAAGGGAGCATTTCGGAACGGTACATATCTGCCTGTTTTTCGTCATTGATCAGTATCATGATTATGTCAGCAGCTTTTGTAGCCTCGCTTACGGTCATTACAGTGAAGCCGTCTTTTTCCGCGACAGGCCAGGATTTTCCGCCTTTATAGAGGCCGACTATGACATCACAGCCGGAGTCGCGCAGATTCATTGCGTGTGCATGTCCCTGTGAACCGTAACCGATGATGGCTATTTTCTTTCCCGTGAGTTTCCCCAGATCGCAATCCTTCTCGTAATAAACTTTTGCCATAAAAAAATATCCCCTTTATGAAAATGAAAAGTTTTCTGGATATTTTAGCAGAAAAAAAACTGTGCAGACAGATATAAATTTTCATATAATTAATGTCGTAAATACATGTAGAATTATCACAATATATTTTATTTTAGCGGGAAGGGATTTTATGGCACTTAGAGAATGCAAAGTCTGCAATTCACTCTACGATGACAAGAGTAAAATACGTTCAGAAAAAAATGCAGTCTGCCCTAACTGCCGCATGAAACTTGAAGGGACATATAATAGAATACATAATTACATTAGAGATCACGAAGACCAAATTACGACAGATATTACTGATATAAAGAAACTTGCTCATAGATTGGCAGCGGATACTGATACGGATATTGAAGAACTGCAATTGCTTTTTGAACTGGGCTGGTTTGAGCGCGACATTCAGACTTACGGTCTGGCACTCTCGGCACGTCAGATATTGGCAGGCGAATTTTCTGATGAATTAGGGAAAATGATAGAACGAAAGAAGGCTCATTATACTTACAGCGGAAGATATTACAGCCGCAGAAGACGAAGATATTAGAATCATAAATAATTAACATTAACATGGAGGTATAAAAAATGGCACTTACTGAATGCAGGTTATGCAAGAAACTTTATAACGGATTTGAAGGCCAGAGGATATGCGGAAACTGTGTAAGAAGGCTTGAAGATATTTACGGCCATGTTCATGAATACATGCGCGATAACCAGAACAGGGATTTTGACCTTGATACGCTCGCCGATGAAATGAACATAAGCCCTCTTGAGATTCAGGCACTTGTTGATTTAGGCTATATTGAAAGGGACTTGCAGACTTACAGCCGCGATAAGAAGGGTACGCGTCAAAAATTAGCGGAAGCAATAAACGCCGAAGTTGAAAAGTTAAAGCGCAATATAACGACATACGGCGGTGTCTTGTATTCACGCGAAAGCAGGGACAAGAAGGACGATGGCAGGCAGTACGTTTTTGACATTCAGCGCAAAAAGTAACAAAAAGTAAAATGACAATAATAATGATACAACAGGCATTAATAGCAGGAATATTCGGAGCTTCACTCGGTTCATTTCTGAACGTAGTTGCACACAGGAGCGTTCAGGGGCGTTCATGGTGGGGGAAAAATGAGCGTTCAGTCTGCGAATCATGCGGCCATGTCTTGAGTGCATCGGAACTTATCCCGATAATATCGTGGCTTATTCAGCGCGGAAAATGCCGTAACTGCGGAGCTAAAATTTCAGCACGTTACATTCTTGTAGAAATAATCTGCGCTTTTCTAGCCGTGATGATAATTCTGAAATACAAAATTTCTTGGGCGTTCCTGATTTGTTCTGTGGGTTCGTGCGGACTTGTTTTGAACTCTCTGACTGATTATGAGACGGGGGATGTTTTTGACCTTTTTGCCGCAACGCCCGGAGTTATAGGCCTGATTATCAGAATTGCGGGAGGATTTCCGGCAGTTCTTGACGGTCTGGAAGGTGCGTTGGCAGGCTGGGGAATTTTCGCGCTGATAATATTTCTTTCACGCGGCGGAATGGGCTGGGGAGATGCCGTTTTCATGGGGGGAATGGGCGGAATACTGGGCTTAAAGTTCACGCTTTTTGCATTTTACGCAGGAATAATGACGGGCGGAATATGGGTTATTGTTCTTTTGCTTATAGGCCGTCTTCACTGGGGGAAGGGCGAAGCTGTTCCGTTAGTTCCGTTTCTTGCTATAGGCTGCTTTTTGACGATGATATACGGCTCTGAAATTTTTTCGTATCTTGATAAAAATTTGTCATACTCAGAAATCTTCATAACTTCATGGCCGTTCAATTAAATTTAATTTTAGGAGGCGTTAATATAAATGGTTCGTGATGTAGCCGATGGACACGGGCAACTTTATGTACGCAGGGGCGTGATGTCTTGAGCATACGTGAGAAACTGAAAGCAATAACGCCCGAACAGGCCGAAAAGCAGAGGGAAGATGATATAAACGGCCTTAATAAAGCGTTAATACGTGCAGGAATAATAATTGTTGCAGGACAGATAATCGGAGCAATAATAGGCTGGATTATTGCGAGAGGCTGAACATGGACAAGGATATAAACGCCCGTATTGCGGAACTTGAAGCAAAAATTGATGCGCTTGAAGATGATTTAGTGCTGATGTATGACAGTTTGAACAGGCGGATAGATGATCAGGCGCACGAACGCAGCAGCAGGATAACTTATTGGGGAATTGCCGTAGCAATAATAATCGGAGCAATACAGATAGCAATAGCCTTGTTAAAATAAATTTATCATGCCTTATAATAAAGACATTCAAATTTTAATTTCAAGGAGGCGTTAATATAAATGGTTCGTGATGTAATCCCCGTTGAAGTTGACGGGCCGGCCGGAGGAGAAGGAAAAGCCTACAGGTATGAGATTGTCCCGAAAGAAGAACTTAACGGACATGGGAGACTTTATGCGCGTATGGTACTTTTGCCGGGTACAAAACTCGGGTGGCATCAGCATATTCACGACACTGAGCCTTATTACATATTGAAGGGTGAAGGGGATTTTTTCGAGGGCGATTCAGAAAACGGTGAACGCAGAAAAACCCACGTACACGCCGGGCAGGTCTGCATAATCAATGTAGGTCAGTGGCACTCAATGGAAAATAATTCGGGTGAAAACCTTGAGTTTATGGCATTGATTTACAATGAGCCGGGCTATCTAAATTAATACTTAATGAGTGAGAATGTTATGCACTGCAAGGTAAAATTATTCTGGGATAATGAAGCAGCCGTTTGGGTTGCAACAAGCGATGATTTACCGGCTCTCGTACTTGAATCAGGCTCATGCGATGCCTTAATCGAACGGGTAAAATATACAGTCCCTGAACTTATGGAATTTGAGGGGATAAAGGCTGATTATTGTGATATAAATTTTGTGTCTGACAGGTTGGACAGGGTGCTTATAAGTGGCTGAGTATGAAAAGCGCGTTAGAAAAATTCTGATGCAACACGGCTGCTTTTTCAAAAGGCACGGCAAAGGCGATCACGATATTTGGTTCAGCCCTGTATCAAACCGTGAAATTGTTGTAGACGGAAAAATAAAATCACGCTACACAGCTAATGATATTATGAAACAGGCAGGATTAGATTTCAGGTTCAAATAAGTTATTGACATTAACGGCCTATATTTGCTAAGATTATCAGGCTGTTTAACAGTAATATAAGAAAGGAGGGGAAATCTGCTGTTAATAGGGCAGAATTACAGACCCGAAGAGTAATCGCAATTAATTTTGACAGCAGAGACTTGTGCCGACAATTAATCAGTTAGTGCGTTTAGGACGCGAGGAAAAGAAAAGCAAGAGTAATTCTCCGGCATTGCAGGGGAATCCGGCCAGAAGGGGCGTTTGCACGCGTGTTTATACGATTACGCCCAAGAAGCCGAACTCAGCATTAAGAAAAGTTGCGCGTGTCAGGCTGACAAACGGCATCGAAGTAACGTCATATATCCCGGGAATCGGCCATAATTTGCAGGAACACTCAGTCGTTCTTGTAAGAGGCGGAAGGGTTAAGGACTTGCCCGGTGTCCGTTATCACATCATAAGGGGAACTCTCGACTGCGGCGGAGTTGAAAACCGCAAGAGGAGCCGCTCAAAGTACGGCGCACGCAGACCGAAAGCCAATTAACGGGAGGATTGCTTATTATGCCGAGAAAAGGACACATCAAGAAACGTGAACCCCAGCCGGACGTAAGATTTAATAACCCGGCAGCAGGAAGGTTCATCAGTGCGCTGATGATGGGAGGAAAACGCAGCGTAGCCGAAAAAATATTCTACGGAGCATTAGAAGGAGCTGCGGAAAAGTTAGGCGTTGAACCCTTTGAAGTTTTTGAAAAAGCTATGGCCAACGTTACACCTAATATAGAAGTAAGGCCGAGAAGAGTCGGCGGTGCAACTTATCAGGTACCCGTTGAAGTTACGCCGGAAAGAGGCGTTCAGCTCTCAATACGCTGGATAGTTTCATATGCAAGGGCAAAAAAGGGTATGCCTATGGGTGAAAGGCTCATGCGTGAATTAATGGATGCTTACAAGAATGAAGGAGCATCAATAAAGCGCCGTGATGACACTCACAGAATGGCTGAAGCTAACAGGGCATTTGCTCATTACCGCTGGTAAGCCGAAAAAAAAATTTAATTTTGCAGGTGTGTATTTTTGCAGGATATTAGCAAAGTAAGAAACATAGGAATAGCAGCCCATATAGATGCCGGAAAAACTACGACAAGTGAACGCATTCTCTATTACACGGGAAGCAATTACAAAGTCGGAGAAGTTCATGAAGGCACCGCGACAATGGACTGGATGGAACAGGAGCGCGAAAGAGGAATAACAATAACCTCAGCAGCCACAACATGCGCGTGGAAGGGTTATACTATCAATTTAATTGATACGCCAGGCCACGTGGATTTTACGGCAGAAGTTGAGCGTTCACTGCGCGTTCTCGATGGAGTTGTCGCCGTATTCTGTGCGGTCGGAGGGGTTGAGCCTCAGTCTGAAACAGTATGGAGACAGGCGGATAAATATGACGTTCCGCGTGTAGCTTTCGTAAACAAAATGGACAGAATCGGCGCGGATTTCCCCGCAGTCGTCAAGGCCATGCGCGAGAGGCTCGGTGCGAACGCTATACCCGTACAGCTCCCGATAGGTGCAGAGGACGATTTCGAGGGTGTTGTGGATTTAATAGAGCAGAAAGCATATTATTTCCCTGGAGTTCTCGGACAGCCCCCGAAAGAGGGAACAATACCGCCTGAGCTGGCAATGTCGGCAAAACAGGGCAGAGATGAAATAATCGAGGCACTTTCAGATTTCAGCGACGACATTATGACGCTTTATCTTGAGGGCAAGCCCGTAAGCTCTGAACTTATACGCAAGACAATGCGCGAGGCCGTAATAAAGCTCGAAGCCGTGCCCGTTTTATGCGGATCGGCATTCAAGAATAAATGTGTTGAGCCTTTACTCGATGCGGTTGTCGAATATCTGCCGAGCCCGATAGATCTTCCGGCAATAAAAGGATTTGTTCCTTCAGACCCTGAGAAGATTGTAGAGAGGCACAGCAGCCTGGCCGAACCGTTTTCGGCACTGGTATTCAAAATTGCGGTCGATCCGTATTTGGGAAGATTGTTTTTCCTCCGTGTTTATTCGGGGAAAATGGACAAAGGCGGAGTGCTTTATAATCCAACGTCAAGGCAGAAAGAGCGCATAGGCCGTATAATGAGAATGCACTCGAACAAGCGCGAGGATATCGACTCAATGGAAGCCGGAATGATAGTAGCCGTTCCGTCCCTGAAAAGTTCAAGGACAGGCGACACCCTCTGCGATGAGGCTAATCCGATAGTGCTTGAGAATATGGAGTTCCCGGAACCCGTAATCTCGCTCGCTGTTGAACCGGCAACCCAGCAGGATAAAGTTAAACTCGCAAAAGGCCTTAACGCCCTAGCAGACGAAGACCCGACTTTCAGGGTACATAATGACGATGAGAGCGGGCAGACAGTAATATCAGGAATGGGAGAATTACATCTTGAAATTATTGTCGACAGGTTAAAGCGCGAGTTCGGCGTTGACGTAAAAGTCGGGAATCCGCAGGTATCTTACCGCGAGGCAATCAGAAAGCCGTCACGCGCAGAAGGAAAATACATCCGTCAGTCAGGCGGACGCGGTCAGTACGGACATGTCGTGTTTGAGATTGAGCCTATTGAAGGCGGAAAATTCGAGTTTGAGGATAAAATCGTTGGCGGCGTAATTCCCAAAGAATTTATCGCGGCTGTCGAAAAAGGTCTTGAAGAGTCCATACAATCGGGCGTTCTCGGAGGCTATCCCGTTATCGGCGTGAAAGTTGCTCTGGTTGACGGCTCATATCACGAAGTTGACAGTTCAGAAATGGCGTTCAAGATCGCAGCGTCAATGGGATTCAAAGAGGCCATGAAAAAAGCCGATCCCGTACTCATGGAGCCAGTTATGTCAGTTGAAGTCGTAACACCTGAAGAATATTTAGGGGACGTAATCGGCGATATATCATCGAGGCGCGGACGCATTGACGGTATGGATATGAAGGCAAATGCTAGAATAGTACGTGCATTCGTTCCTCTGGTCGGAATGTTCGGTTACGCAACTGACCTGAGAAGCAAGACTTCAGGACGTGCGAATTATTCAATGCAGTTTGACCATTACGAGCAGACACCTGCGGAAGTCAGTGAAAAGATTTTGCAGGGGAGAATTTAATCTTTAATCATCAAAAGAAAAGAAAGTAAGGAGAATGAATTATGGCAAAAGAAAAGTTTGAGCGCAACAAGCCCCATTTGAATATTGGAACTATCGGGCATATTGACCACGGCAAGACGACACTTACGGCAGCTATCACAAAGTGCCTTGCTACTCAGAGTTTCGCAGAGTTCACAGCATATGACATGATCGATAAAGCCCCTGAAGAGAGGGAGCGCGGAATCACGATTAACATTGCGCACGTTGAGTATCAGACACCTAAGAGGCACTATGCACACATCGACTGTCCCGGCCACGCGGACTATATCAAGAACATGATTACCGGTGCTGCACAGATGGACGGCGCAATCCTTGTTGTTTCAGCAGCGGACGGCCCTATGCCTCAGACACGTGAGCACGTTCTTCTTGCACGTCAGGTCAACGTTCCCGCGCTTGTTGTGTTCATGAACAAGACGGATCAGGTTGACGATCCTGAACTTCTCGACCTCGTTGAAATGGAAGTCCGCGAACTTCTCAACAAGTACGAATTTCCCGGCGATGACATTCCTATTATTCGCGGTTCAGCCCTTGAAGTTCTCGAAAAAGGCAACGGAACACGTGAAGATCCTATCTGCAAGCCTATCTGGGATCTTATGGATGCCTGCGACGAGTACATTCCCGATCCTGTACGTGAAATTGATAAACCGTTCCTTATGCCCATTGAAGACGTATTCACGATTACGGGACGCGGAACAGTTGTTACGGGAAGAGTTGAGCGCGGCGTAGTCAAGGCAGGCGAGGAAGTTGAAATCGTCGGAATGACAAGGGATACGCGCAAGACGGTTGCAACATCGCTTGAAATGTTCAGGAAGATTCTTGACAGCGCAGAGGCAGGCGACAACGTAGGCGTACTTCTTCGCGGCATTGACAAGGACGAAGTACAGCGCGGACAGGTTCTCGCAAAGCCCGGCACCGTTACGCCTCACACGAAGTTCAAAGGTGAAGTTTACGTACTCAAGAAGGAAGAGGGCGGAAGACATACACCGTTCTTTGCAGGCTACAAGCCTCAGTTCTACTTCAGAACGACAGACGTTACCGGCAACATCAAACTTCCTGAGGGTGTCGAAATGGTAATGCCTGGCGACAATGCAACGTTTGAGGTTGAGCTTATTGTGCCTATAGCAATGGAGGAAGGCCTCCGCTTCGCAGTACGTGAAGGCGGACACACGGTCGGTGCGGGAGTCGTAACCCAGATAATCGAGTAAGCTGAGTAAAAATCATGGCACGCAAAATCCGCATACGTCTTAAGTCATTTGATCACAGAGTTCTTGACATCTCAGCGGCACAAATTGCAGAGACGGCACAGTCAACAGGTGCGAGGGTTTCGGGTCCGATTCCCCTGCCTACTGAAGTGGGAAGGATAACGATACTGAAATCGCCCCATAAAGACAAAGATGCCCGCGAGCAGTTCGAGATGCGTACTCACAAGAGGCTTATAGACATTATAGATCCGACACAGAGGACTATGGACGCACTGATGCAGCTTAATTTAGCGTCAGGCGTGGACATACAGATTAAATTTTAGTTATTAGTTAGGAGAATTAACAATTATGTCAATAGGGATTCTGGGGAAAAAACTCGGAATGACACAGATTTATGACTCGGAAGGACAGGCCGTAGCTGTTACGGTCGTCCTTGCAGGGCCGTGTTCTGTCGTTGCTCTGAGAACCCCTGAACAGAACGGATATTCCGCCGTTCTTCTCGGCTTCGGGGCTGTCAAGGCTCATAAGCTGTCCAAAGCACAGAGGGTCATGTTCGAGAAACTGAAACTTGAACCCAGAAAGACACTTCGGGAATTTAGGCTTGACGATGTAAAGGGCTACGAAGTTGGACAGGAGTTAAAGGCTGACATTTTCGAGGCTGGAGAGAAAATTAACGTTAAGGGTATCTCCAAAGGAAAGGGATTTGCAGGAGTAATCAAGCGTCATCACTTTGGAGGCCAGCAGTTCAGTCACGGTACTTCGGTCGAACACAGGCACGGAGGTTCAAGCGGTGCTATATCGTATCCCGGCCGCGTATTTCCCGGCAAGAGAATGCCCGGACATATGGGCAGCGATAAAGTAACGGTCAAGAATCTTACTGTAATGGCCGTAGACGTTGAGAATAATTTACTTCTGGTAAAAGGCGCAGTTCCCGGTTCAAAGAACAGTCTGCTTGCCCTCTGCAAGAAGGCATAAGGAGGGTAAAGAATAATGCCATTCGTAAAAGTATACGAGTTCAACGGAGACAGAGCCGGAGAAATGGAATTGTCATCAGCAGTCTTTGATGTTCCCGTGCATATGCCGGCAATTCATCAGGTTGTCGTTGCGCATCTTGCTAACTGCCGTCAGGGTACTCACAGCACAAAGACACGCGGTGATGTTTCAGGCGGAGGAAAGAAGCCTTGGAGGCAGAAGCACACAGGCCGCGCACGTCAGGGAAGTACGCGTTCCCCGATATGGGTACACGGCGGAGTTGCTCACGGCCCGCATCCAAGGGATTATCACCAGAAGGTCAATAAAAAGGTCATGCGCCTTGCTCTCAGAAGCGTATTGTCAGACAAGGTACGCGAAGAGTTAATGGCGGTCGTTAAGGGCTTTGACGCTATCGAGAAGCCGTCAACTAAGGCCGTAAAGAATCTTTTTGACACTCTCGGATTCGGAAAGACGTTAGTCATTTATCACAATAACGGCCTTAACGTAACGCGCTCAGTCAGAAATTTACCCGGCGCAAAGTGCATCAACGTGGCAAGCATAAACGTCTATGACATTCTCAACGCAAAGAATCTCATTGTAACGCCCGAAGTTGTCGCAAAGATTGAGGAGGTATATTCAAAATGAATTTAACTGCTCATGACATAATCATACGCCCTGTAATAACGGAGAAATCAAGCTCATTGATGGCTATGAATAAATATACGTTTGAAGTTCACAAGAGCGCGAATAAAATTCAGATTCGCAAGGCCGTCGAGGAAGTTTTCAACGTAAAAGTAGACGGAGTGAACACGATAAACGTTAAGGGCAAACTTCGCAGGCGCGGAGCATCAAAGGGTTATACACGCTCTTGGAAAAAAGCAATCGTAGCCCTCAAGCCTGATCAGCACATAGAATTTTTCGAGGGCGCATCGATATAAAGTAGGAGAAACAGGAAGATGTCAATTAAACAGTTTAAGCCGTATACAGCTGCCCGCCGCCATATGAGCATTCAGGGGCGCGAAGATATTACGGCAGACAAGCCGGAGCGTTCACTTGTAGTACATCTCCGTAAGCATGGAGGCAGAAATAATACAGGCCGTATAACCATGCGCCATATCGGAGGAGGACACAGGAGAGCCTACCGCATAATAGATTTCAAGCGCGACAAGTTAGGCATTCCGGGAAAAGTCGCAACGGTCGAATATGATCCCAACCGCAACGCCCGAATCGGCCTGATTAATTACGCTGACGGCGAGAAGCGTTATATCATCATGCCGAAGGATCTCAATGTCGGCGATGTTATTTACTCAGGGCCTGAAAGCGACATTACGCCGGGCAATGCTCTGAAATTGAAAGATATTCCGGTCGGTACGTTCATTCATAATCTTGAACTCCAGCCTGGAAACGGCGCAAAACTCGTCAGGGCTGCCGGAACATCAGCACAGTTAATGTCAAAAGAAGGCAAATACGCTTATATCAGAATGCCCAGCGGTGAATTAAGGCTGATACTGCTTGAGTGCATGGCCACCGTAGGACAGGTCGGCAATGAGGACTACGACAATATTTCGTGGGGCAAGGCCGGAAAGACACGCTGGAAGGGCAGAAGGCCGGTAGTTCGCGGAATGGTAATGAACCCTGTAGATCACCCGATGGGCGGCGGTGAAGGAAAATCAAAATCCAACAAGCACCCCGTATCGCCTTGGGGAACTCCTGCGAAGGGTTACAGGACACGCAGGCGCAAACCGTCAGACAAGCTGATAATCCGCAGGCGTTATGACAAGTAAAAGGAGCTGAAGACATAAAATGCGCTCATCAAAGAAAGGGCCTTTTGTTGAACAGAGGCTCCTTGACAGAATAGAAGCAATGAACGTTTCAGGAAGCAAAAAAGTCGTTAAAACCTGGTCAAGACGTTCAATGATAGTACCCCAGATGATCGGGCACACTATCGCGGTACATAACGGCCGTATGCACCTTCCCGTCTATATCAGCGAGAACATGGTCGGCCATAAGCTGGGCGAGTTTGCTCCGACGAGAAAATTCGGGCATCACGCAGGACAGGACAAGAAAGGTAAATAAATTATGGCAGAGATTAAATTAGCAGCAGCAAAGACGAAAAACGCCAGAATTTCACCGTATAAAGTCCGTCAGGTGCTTGAACTTATACGCGGAAAAAGTGCAGAACGCGCACAGGTAATTTTGAAGTTCAGCGACAAGAAGGCCGCAGGGTTAATCCTCAAGGTCTTAAACAGCGCAATGGCGAACGCAGAGCATAATTACGGCATGGACTTGGACAAACTCTATGTCCATGAGGCTTTCGCGGATCAGGGGCCGGTAATGAAGAGATTCAGGCCGGTATCAATGGGACGCGCCCACCCTTATGTACATAAGCTCACGCATATCACCGTTAAGCTCGGCGAACGTCAGCAGGAGGCAAAATAAGAATGGGACAGAAGGTTCACCCAATCGGCTACCGTCTCGGAGTATCAAGCGAATGCCAGTCAAGATGGTACGCCGACAAAAAAAATTACGCAAAGAAATTACATGAAGATATAAAGCTGCGTAAGTACATAATGAAAAAGTGGGAAGGCGCAGGGATCTCACGTATCGAGATAGAGCGCGTTGGGCCTGTTGTGCGTTTCACGATTCACACGGCAAGGCCGGGCGTAGTCATCGGCAAGGGCGGAAATGAGATTCAGAATATCAAGAATGAACTTCAGGCCATCACCGGCGGTAAAGTAATGGTAAACGTTCATGAGATAAAGAATCCTGATGTTGAGGCTCAGTTAGTCGCCGAAGGTATCGCAAGCTCGCTCGAACGCAGAGTATCATTCAGGCGTGCAATGAAACAGGCAATCTTCCGCGCAACAAAAGCAGGCGTTAAAGGCATAAAGGCTCAGGTCGCAGGACGCTTGGGCGGTGCTGAAATTGCAAGGACTGAATGGTACAACGAAGGTCAGCTGCCTCTTTCAACGATAAGGGCTGATATTGATTACGGTTTTGCAGAGGCTGTAACTATGTACGGTGTAATAGGCTGCAAAGTCTGGATTTACCGCGACAGAAAAAACGAAAAGGCTCAGGCTCCGGCACGTCCGGCGCGAAACAGGCCGGCGAATAAGGGGGCGTAAATCACCATGTTAATGCCAAGCCGCGTAAAATACCGCAAGTCCCACAGATCTCCGTTAAGGGGAATTTCAAAGGGAGGCACGACAATTTCATTCGGTGATTACGGTATACAGGCACTCGAAAATGTATGGCTCTCGGCCAGGCAGATAGAGGCAGCCCGTGTAGCAATATCCCGTAAGATGAAAAAGGGCGGAAAAATCTGGATACGCGTTTTCCCTGACAGGCCATACACAAAGAAGCCGCTTGAAACTCGTATGGGTAAGGGAAAAGGTGCGCCTGAATTTTGGGTAGCCGCCGTAAAAAGAGGCCGCGTACTGTTCGAGTTCTCGGGAATAAGCGAGGAAATCGCACAGCCACAAACTGCCCCTGAAGGTTCGCTTTGTACGCAGCGGAGGGAGTGATTAGCCTGATGGACGCGAGCGTAAAGCCGGAAAAGCTCAGAGAATTAACGAGCGAGGAAATTGCCGGGAAAATTAAGGAGTACAAGACAGAATTATTCAACCTGCGTTTTCAGAATGCTGTCGGGCACTTGAAAAATACCAGCCGTATACGCGATGTCAGAAAGACCATCGCAAGGCTCATGACGATAGCAGCTGAAAAGGCCGCTTTTAAGCCAGAAAAGGAAGCAGACAATGCCGAGTAAAGTTAGAACGGGTATAGTCGTAAGCAACAAAATGGACAAGACGATAATTGTCCGCGTTGAGAGAATGGCCGAACACCCGCTTTATGGTAAGAGAATTAAGCGCGCAAAGAAATACGTTGCCCATGATGCAGAGAATCAGTGCGGAATGGGAGACGAGGTACGCATCAGAGAGACAAGACCCCTCAGCAAGACCAAACGCTGGGAGCTGCTTGAAATTATGCGTAAAGCCCCTGTGTTCGGCAGTGAGGGCGAATTAGGTGAATCATCAGAGGAGGTTCAGGAATAAATGATACAGCTTACAAGTGTTCTGAACGTCGCTGATAATTCGGGAGCAAGAAAACTCTTCTGCATTCAGGTTATGGGCGGAAGCAAAAGGCGTTACGGTACTATAGGCGATGTAATAGTCGCCTCAGTCCGTGAGGCAATTCCGAACAGCAATATTGCAAAGGGCAGCGTAGTTAAGGCCGTCATAGTCAGGACTAAAAAAGAAGTCAGGCGCAGAGACGGAACATACGTGAGATTTGACGATAATGCTGCAGTATTGATCGATGCAAACGGAGAGCCAAGAGGTACGAGAATTTTCGGGCCTGTCGGGCGTGAACTGAGAGCAAAAAAATACATGCGCATTTTGTCGCTTGCTCCTGAAGTCGTATAGGAGATTTTGACAATGACAGTAAGATTAAAGAAAAATGACCGCGTGAAAGTAATCACCGGCAAGGACAAGGGAAAAGAAGGCAAGATTATACGCCGTATCCCTGAGAGGGATTTAGTCGTCGTCGAGGGCGTAAATATGGTCTCGCGCCACGTAAGGCCCAGCCAGAATAACCCGCAGTCCGGAATCATCAAGCAGGAAGCTCCGATTTATGCCAGCAAAGTTATGCTTGTCTGTCCCCAGTGCGGAAAGGCTACGAGGGTCGGAGCCTCATTCCTTGAGAACGGGAAAAAAGTCCGCGTCTGCAAGAAATGCGGAGAAATCATAGATCGCGGAGGACTTTAAGCCATGACACCGAGAATGCTTGAGAAGTACAAAAATGAAGTGGCTCCCGCAATGCTCCGTGAGTTCGGTTATAAAAACGTCATGCAGATGCCTAAAATCGAAAAAGTCGTCGTAAATATCGGAGTCGGCGATGCAAAACTCGATATTAAGTTCATGGACGCAGCAATAGCCGAACTTCGCGCAATCACGGGACAGCAGCCGTTATTGAAGCGTGCAAAGAAATCCATAGCAGGTTTCAAAGTCCGTCAGAATATGCCCGTTGCCTGTGCGGTAACGTTAAGGGGCGCGAAAATGTGGGAATTTCTTGACAGGCTCATATCTCTGGCACTGCCTTCAATAAAGGACTTTCAGGGAATTTCAAGAAAAGGCTTTGACGGCCGCGGCAATTTCAATTTAGGATTACGCGAGCAGTTAATCTTCCCTGAAATAAGCTATGACAAAGTTATACGTTCACGCGGCATGAACGTTTCAATAGTAACGAGTGCAAAGACTGATGAAGAGGCTTTTGCGCTGTTAAAGGGACTTGGAATGCCGTTCAGGACAGGAAATCAGGGGGTATAAAACACAAAATGGCAAGAAAAGCATTAAAGTTGAAAGCACAGCTCCCCCCTAAATTCAGCACGAGAAAGCACAACCGCTGCCCGTTATGCGGAAGGATTCACGGCTATATCCGTATGTTTGATATGTGCCGCTGCTGCTTCAGGAAAATGGCACGCGAGGGATTATTCCCCGGCGTTGTCAAGTCGAGCTGGTAAGGGGGCGTGTCAAGTTGTACGTTAATGATCCGGTTGCAGACATGCTCACGAGGATTCGCAACGCTAACATGACATATGCAGAGAGCGTTGACATTCCATCGAGCAAAATGAAGTTAGCATTAGCCCGCATTCTCAAAGAAGAAGGCTACATCAGGAATTTCAGAATGATTACTGATCCTGAAAAGCCGTATGCGGAAATCAGGATATATTTATCATACGGAAACAGCAAAGAGCGCGTAATTCAGGGTCTCCGCAGAATCAGCAAGCCCGGCAGGAGAATTTATGTAGGCCACGACAAATTACCCGTTGTCATGGGCGGTCTGGGTCTTGCGATTCTCTCAACGTCAAAGGGCCTGAAGACAGGAACTGAAGCCCATAAATTAGGCTTGGGCGGAGAAGTTCTCTGCTATGTCTGGTAGGAGGGGTTATATAAAATGTCTCGTATCGGACGCAAAGCAGTAGAAATCGCAAAAGGCGCAAGCGTTGAAGTCAAGGGTACTGATATAAAAGTCAAAGGCCCGAAAGGTGAGCTTCATGCTCAGTTAATGCCCGGAATAGTTGTTGACGTTGACGGCGGACAGGTCAAAGTTTCACGCACAAGCGAGGACAAACAGACAAGAGCCTGGCACGGAATGACAAGAGCGTTGATAGCCAACATGGTTACGGGCGTTACGGCAGGATTCTCAAAGACAATGGAAATCGTCGGAGTAGGCTGGCGTGCAGCCCTTCAGGGTAAAAAGCTCGTCATGAACTTGGGTTATTCACATCCCATCGAGTTCACGCCTCCCGAAGGTATCGAAATAGTCGTGGAAAATCCCATAAAGTTCCATGTCAGGGGAATTGATAAAGAGTTAGTGGGTCAGACATGCGCCCTGATAAAGAAATTCAGACCGCCTGAGCCTTATCATGGAAAAGGTATTAAATTCGAGAATGAATACATAATCCGCAAGGCCGGCAAGACTGGGGCGAAGTAAAACATCATGAAAAAGAAAAGCAGAAATGATATGCGCGTAATAAGGCATGAGAGACTGCGCAGGACGCTTTCAGGTACAGCCGAGAAGCCCCGTATGTGCGTTTTCAGAAGCCTCAAGAATATTTATGTTCAGGTCATTGACGACGAAAAGGGACACACTCTCGTTTCAGCGTCAACCCTTGACAAGTCATTGCAGCCCGAACTTAAAGGACACTGCAACGTTGAGGCAGCCAAAGTAATCGGAAAGGCAATCGCAGAACGTGCAAAAGCTAAGGGGATCAGCTCAGTTGTCTTTGACAGGGGCGGTCATGCCTATATCGGAAAAGTTATGGCGGTAGCTGATGCCGCCAGAGAAGGAGGGCTTGTATTCTGATGCCCAGAAGAAATGAAACAGAAGCCGCTGAACTTCAGGAGCGCGTTGTAGCCATTAACCGTGTCAGCAAGGTTGTTAAAGGCGGAAAGAGATTCCGTTTTGCAGTCCTTGTTGTCGTAGGTGACGGAGCATCACAGGTCGGAACCGGAATCGGCAAGGCAAAGGAAATCGCTGAAGCAGTCCGCAAGGGAATCGAAAAAGCCAAAAAGAACATGGTTTCAGTACGCCACGCAGGGAATACAATTCCTCACCCTGTTGTCGGAGAGTTCGGAGCTGCAAGGGTTTTGCTCAAGCCCTGCCCCGAAGGTACTGGAGTCATTGCGGGCGGAGTTGTCCGCGCAATTATGGAGCTTGGCGGAGTCAAAGACGTAGTTACGAAAGTTACGGGCAGAACTTCAAACGCTATAAACATTGCACACGCAACACTTGAGGCGATCAGGATAACCAGAACTGAGGACGAAATTATGAAACTCAGGGGACTTTCAGGTGTTGAAGAAACAGTTGAAGAAGCACCGGCTGAAGAAGCAGTGCAGGCAATCGGGGAGTGATTCACATGGCAAAGATTAAGGCAAAGTGGATCAAAAGCGCAATTGGATTCCCTGAGAGACAGAAGCGCACAATAAAGGCACTCGGTTTCAGAAAATTAAATTCTGAAGTTGAACACGATGACACACCGCAGGTACGCGGAATGATTGAACACGTGCGCCATCTGGTTAAATGGGAGGTTGTCGAATGATAACGTTACAGGATTTGCACCCTGTTAAAGGCTCAACGCATAAGGCAAAGCGTCTGGGACAGGGTATCGGAAGCGGAACGGGCAAGACTTCCGGAAAAGGACACAAGGGCGACAAGTCAAGAACCGGCGGCGGCGTTCGTCCGGGATTTGAAGGCGGCCAGATGCCCCTGACCAGAAGGACACCGAAACGCGGCTTTAACAATGCCAGATTTGCGAAGTTCTTCCAGCCCGTAAATCTGAAAACTCTCGAAAAGAAATTCGAGGCCGGCTCAGAGGTTGACGCTGAAGCCATGTTCAACGCAAGAATCATAAGAAAGAAAAATATTCCCGTTAAGATTCTTGCTGACGGAGAACTCAGCAAAGCCCTTAAAATCAAGGCCGGAGCATTCAGCGCGGAAGCTGTGAAAAAGATCGAGGCTTCCGGCGGAACTCACGAGGTAGTCTGATGTTCGGGTCTCTGGGTGATATTTTCAGGCTGCCGGATCTGAAGCGCAGAATATTTTTCACGCTCTTCATTCTGTTTATATTCAGGCTCGGCGCATATATCCCAAGTCCGGGCGTAAACCGTGCGGCTATGGCAGCTCTTTTCAGCACGAGCGAAGGCGGCGTTATGGATTTCCTGAACCTGTTTTCGGGCGGTGCCTTGAGCCGTTTCGGAATATTCTCGCTGGGCGTTGCACCGTACATTAATTCAAGCATCGTTATGCAGCTCTTGGTCGTAATTTTCCCGTATCTGGAAAAATTACAGAAGGACGGTACGGACGGCCCCAAAAAAATTACGCAGTGGACGCGGTAC
Source organism: uncultured Synergistales bacterium (assembly GCA_905233565.1). Classification (GTDB taxonomy): domain Bacteria; phylum Synergistota; class Synergistia; order Synergistales; family Aminobacteriaceae; genus JAFUXM01. The sequence continues at coordinate 108,690 of CAJOCL010000003.1, read as the reverse complement.
GGTGCCGTAGTCTTTGCCGTAGTTCAGGCGATCGGCATGACTGCATGGCTCGGCAGCTTGGGCATAATGCAGGGCGGTTTTCTTGACTGGATGCTCGTAGTGATTACGCTTGTTACAGGTTCTGTTGCAGTAATGTGGCTGGGCGAAGAGTTAAGCGATCACGGTGTCGGGAACGGCATATCACTGTTGATTTTTGCCGGTATCGTTGCGAGGATCCCGGAGGCTATATTACAGACCTGGAACATGGTTCGTTTAGGCTCAATGAGCGTCATCGGCCTTCTTGTCGGTATCGTTCTCATGGTCGTGGTTGTTGCCGGCTGTATTCTCCTTCAGGAAGGGCAGAGGAGATTACCCGTACAGTATGCAAAGAGAGTTGTAGGAAATAAAATTTACGGCGGTCAGAGTACTTTTATCCCGTTAAAAGTGAATCAGTCAGGAGTTATTCCAATAATTTTCGCAAGCTCGCTTCTGATTTTTCCGTATACAATCGCTAATTACTTCAGCGAGAGTGCAGCAGGAAGATTTATCAGTGCTTTGTTTGCGCCGAACAGTTTCTTTTATATTCTCTGTTACGTTGCCTTGATTATATTCTTCTCGTATTTCTATACGGCCGTTGTCTTTAATCCTACGGACATAGCAAACAACATGAAGAAATACGGCGGATTTATTTTAGGCATAAGACCCGGTCAGCCGACGTCAGATTACATTACCCGTGTAATGGAAAGAATAACGCTCGGCGGAGCTGTATTCCTTGCGGTAATCGCTTTAATTCCGAATCTTATGTCGTCAGTTCTGAGAATTAACAGCTTCTATTTCGGCGGAACTGCAGTATTAATCGTTGTCGGCGTTGCAATGGATACGATAAACCAGATCGAGGCACAGTTACTCATGCGCCACTATGACGGAATATTAAAGAAATCCGGCGGCGGACGCAGAGGGCTTCTCAGAGGTTAATTATGAGGCTGGTATTATTAGGTGCGCCTGGGGCCGGTAAAGGCACTCAGGCCGTCTTCCTTAAAGAAAGGCACAATCTGGTTCATATTTCAACAGGAGATATTTTCAGGCATAATCTTAAAGAGAATACTCCTTTGGGTCTTGAAGCTAAAAAATATATGGACTCAGGCCAGTTAGTTCCTGATGATATAGTCATGAAAATGGTAGGCACTAAGCTGGCTGAATTAAAGCCCGAAGAAGGTTTCATGCTTGACGGGTTCCCCCGTACGGTTAAGCAGGCGGAATTTCTCGAAAGCATAACGAAACTTGACGGCGTTATATTATTCAAAGTACCTGATGAAGCAATCGTCAAGAGGCTGACCAGCAGGGCAGTATGCAAAGAATGCGGAAACGTTACGAACATTCATGAACACAGCAAATGCCCGTTATGCGGAGGAGAACTTTACAGGCGCGATGATGACAACGAAGAGACGATCAGGGAACGCCTCAGGGTTTTTCACGAACAGACAGAAGCACTTGAAGATTTTTACAGGTCAAGGGGCTTATTGCTTGAAATTGACGCAACGGGAATGCCCGAAGAAGTTTTTGAACGTGTTTCCGATGAATTGAGACTGTTGTAATCATGATAAAGATTAAAACGCCTGAAGAAATCCAGTTAATGAGGAATGCCGGACGCGTAACGGCTGAAGTTCTCGACATAATGCGTGAGGCCGTCCGTCCCGGTATTTCAACAGGTGAACTTGACAGGCTCGCCGAAGAACACATACGGAAAAACAACGGTATACCCGCGTTCAAGAACTATAAGCCCGCGTTCAACATGACACCGTTTCCGGGTACTATATGCGCCTCAATCAATGAAGAAGTCGTTCACGGTATACCCGACTTTAACAGGATACTTCAGGAAGGCGATATAATCAGCATTGATGTAGGGGCTTATGTCAACGGTTACTGCGGTGATGCCGCCTGCACTTACCCTGTGGGCGAAATAAGCGATAAACGCAGAAAACTTCTTGAAGTTACCGAAGAGTCTCTGAACAGGGCAATATCTTCAGCCCTCAAGGGCAATACGCTCGGAGACATCGGACACGCGGTTGAAAGTTACGTTAAATCCTACGGTTTCGGAGTAGTCAGGGATTACACGGGACACGGCATCGGTAGAAAAATGCACGAAGCCCCCCAGATTCCGAATTACGGGAAGGCCGGTCAGGGTATGACGCTTAAAGCTGGCATGACTATAGCAATTGAGCCTATGATTATGTCCGGGCGCGAAAAAGTGAAAACTGGAGCCAACGGCTGGACGGTTTCAACGGCTGACGGTTCCGACGCGGCACATTTTGAACGCTCGATAGTTATTCTTGATGACGGGCCGGAGATTTTGACAAAGTGGCAGAGCTTTCTATAGGCCAGATAGTAATCTCAAGGCAGGGAAAAGATACAGGTCTTGAATATGTAGTCTCAGGGTTTGAGGCTGACGGAAAAATAAAATTAATCCGTCCTGAAAGATTCAACGTCTCAAATCCGAAGAAAAAAAATATTAAGCACCTGCAAAAAACATCAAGGCGCGCAGAAAATTTAGCAGAATATATAAAGGCAGGTAAAAACATTGACGCGGGATATTTTCACAGGAGCGTAGGAGTTAATGGCTAATAATTCCGGCAAAGAGGACGTAATCGAAGTAAAGGGCGTAATTTCCGAACCGCTGCCGAATGCAATGTTCAGGGTTGAACTTGAAAACGGCCATCGCGTTCTGGCTCATGTCAGCGGAAAAATGAGAATGCACTTCATCAGGATTTTACCGGGTGACAAAGTGCTTGTAGAAATCTCCCCTTATGACTTGACGAGGGGCAGGATAATTTACAGATACAAATAATACAGGTGATATAAAATGAAAGTAGGGCCTTCAGTAAAGCCTATTTGTGAATTTTGCAGAGTAATCCGCCGTCACGGCGTTGTGCGCGTTATTTGCAGCCGCAACCCAAGACATAAGCAGCGTCAGGGTGTCAGGAGGTAATATAGTAAAATGGCACGTATAGCAGGAGTAGACCTGCCCAGAGACAAAAGGGTAGAAATCGGATTGACGTACATTTTCGGAATCGGCCTCAAGACATCACAGAAAATTCTTGCGGCTACGGGCGTAAATCCTGACATCAGGGTTAAAGATCTCAGCGAGGAAGATACTCAGAAACTCCGCCGCGAAATCGAAGATAATTACAAGGTCGAAGGCGATTTAAGGCGTGAAGTCTCAATGAATATCAAGCGTTTAATCGACATCGGCTGCTACAGGGGAATCAGGCACCGTGTCGGTCTTCCCGTCAGAGGCCAGCGCACAAAGACCAACGCAAGAACGCGCAAAGGTCCGAGAAGGACAGTTGCTAACAAGAAGATGGCCACGAAGTAAGAGCCATAAACAGGAGGTAAAAACAAAGTGGCGAAAAGAACAGCTCAGGCCAGAAAAGGCAAGAGACGCGAAAAGAAAAATATTAATTACGGCGTCGCACATATTTATTCAACTTTCAATAATACGATTATGTGCATAAGTGACCGCGCAGGAAATATCATCACTTGGGCATCAGGCGGAAATGTCGGCTTCAAGGGTGCCAGAAAGTCAACGCCGTTCGCAGCTCAGATGGCAGCAGGTCAGGTAGCAAAGGGCGCGCAGGATCAGGGAGTTCAGGAAATTGACGTAATTGTCAAAGGACCCGGACCCGGCCGTGAGAGCGCAATCAGAGCGTTACAGAGCGCAGGGCTTCAGGTCAACTTAATCAAGGACGCTACGCCCATCCCTCATAACGGCTGCAGACCGCCGAAGAGAAGACGAGTTTAATTTTAAGGAGAGCTTTAAGTTTTGGAGAATAACAGTTTCAAAGTCTATATTGAGGAGAACAGCCAGAATTACGGGAGACTTTATATTGAGCCTCTTGAACGCGGTTACGGCGACACACTCGGAAATGCTTTGAGAAGGCTGCTGCTGTCATCAATAAGGGGAGCTGCCGTTACTGCCGTTAAAATTGACGGAATACTCCACGAGTTCAGCACGATACCCGGAATACGCGAGGACGTAATTGAAATATTAATGAACCTGAAGCATATTCCGGTACGTGCAAAGGCGGCAAAATCTGAAATTGAAGTCAACGATGAGGGATTCAAGATTATCACTCTCGACACGTCAGAACTTCCCAAAGATTTCTTTACACGTTCAGAAAATCCAGGTGTTATAACGGCTAAAGATATGCCTTGGGACAGTGATTACGAATTTTGCGGTGACGGCGTTTTGTGTTCGCTTGAAGAAAATGCTCATCTTCTCATGGAAATTTACGTCGAGCAGGGAGTAGGTTATCTTTCTGCCGAACGTGAAAGACCTTCACAGCCTGCACTGCCTGTAGACGCGATTTTGACGGACGCAATATTTTCACCGGTCAGGCGCGTAAATTATCAGGTTGAACCGGCAAGGGTTGAACAGAGCATTGATTATGACCGTCTCGTCCTCGAAGTCTGGACCAACGGGGCAATAACTCCCGAAGATGCAGTTTCCGAAGCCTCAAGGATAGCTGAGAGCTATTTCGGCAGCATAGCCGCAACGGTCGGGACTGCACCTCACGTACAGAGAGAGATTGAGCCGGAAATAGTTGAAGAGCCTGTTGTTGAAGAAGAAGAAAAAGCTGACGAAAACGAGCATTATGACCACCCTATACATGAGCTTGAACTTTCTATCAGGAGCGAAAACTGCCTTCTCAGGGGCGGCATTCACACAGTGGGCGACCTTCTCAGAAAATCTAGGGACGACCTGTTAAAAATCCGCAATCTTGGCAAAATATCACTCACTGAAATTGAAAAGAGACTTGATTTTCTTGGCTATGAGCTCAGCCCGTCAAGCGAAGTCCCTTCAACCGATAGTGAATCTGATTCTGATTCAGCTGACACCGATTCTGAAGGTGAAATCGAAATCGAAAACGAAAGCGATGACGTAAGCGCAACCGAAACTGGGGAAAGCGATTCAGACAAAGCAGACGAAGCCGTAAAAGAAGACAAAGAGGCTGAAGAAGTCGAAGAAGCCGAAGAAGTAAAAGAGGTCAAAGAAGCGAAAGAGGCTAAAGGCGGCAAAAAAGGCAAAAAGGCAAAAGAAGCCAAAGAAGTCAAAGAATCAAGTGAGCCGGAAAAGCCCGAAAAGCCTGCAAAGCCTGCAAAGGCCGCAAAGACCGCGAAGACCAAGAAAAAAGAAAAGCCCGAAAAAACGGAACAGGAAAATCAGGAGGTGAAAGAGTAAATTGAGACATCATGTAGACCACAGGACACTCGGACGTTACGGAAGCCACAGACGTTTAATGCTTGGGAACATGGCCGCGAGCTTATTTCTTAACGGCAGTATAAAAACTACCGTAACACGTGCAAAGGAACTGCGCCGCGTTGCCGAAAAACTTATAACACGTGCAAGGGGCGGAAGTGTCCACGATATTCGCGTAGTATTCTCAAAGATGCCGCACAAAGAGGCAGCAAAGAAATTATTTCAGGAGATCGCGCCCAAGTTCATGAATTTTGACAAGGGCGGATACACAAGAATAGTGAAGCTCGGCGCAAGAAAGGGCGACGGCTCACCGATGGCAGTGATTGAACTTGTTGAACGCAAAGACGACGAAAACAAATAACAGTATCCCGTTAATCGGGGTGCGCTCGGTTTCGTTCTCATACGGCGCAAAGAATACGGGACGTGCATTAAACCGCGTCTCGTTTTTTATAAACAGAGGCGAACGGGTCGCAATATTAGGACATAACGGAAGCGGTAAATCAACGCTTGTAAAAATAATGGGCGGTATCTGTGAACCGTCTGAAGGTGTCTGCGAAATTAACGGGCAGGATATAAATAATCTCAGTTTCAGGGAACTTCGCAGAACAATCGGCCTTGTCTTCCAAGACCCCGAAAATCAAATAGTTGCAGCTATGGTCGAGGATGATGTAGCCTTTGCTCCCGAAAATCAGGGGCTGCCCCCCGACCAGATACAAATACGCGTTGACATTGCTTTGGCCGAAACGGATATGCTTCACAAAAAGGGCGCGTCAGTATCGGCACTCTCAGGGGGCGAAAAGCAGCGTCTTGCATTGGCGGGAGTTTTAGCGGCTGACGTTGAATGCCTCATACTTGATGAGCCGACAGCAATGCTTGACCCCGAAGGTAGGTTAAAGACTGAAAAAGTTTTGCGCTATCTTCACTCAGAAGGAATGACGATAATACAGGTAACTCACCAGATAGAAACTGAAAGTTTCAGCGATATAGATAAAATAATCGTATTATCAAAAGGCGAAGTTAAATGGCAGGGACTTACCGAAGACTTCTGGGACATATCCGAAAGTCTGGGCTTTGAAATGCCTGACGAAATGAGGCTGAAGCGTTATTTTAATCTTAAAGGGCTGAAATTCCCTGATGATTTTGCAAATATAAATATTCCTGAACGGGTATTCAAGACCCCACGAAAATCAGGAAGCCTGAAATATAACATAGAAGGTCTTTATTTCAGCCACGATTCAAAAAATAAAGTTTTACAGGGAATTGACGCTGAAATATATTCGGGCGAATGGCTTTCAGTCATAGGCCGTACAGGTTCAGGAAAGACAACGTTAATTCAGCATTTGAACGCGCTTTATAAAATTCAGCAGGGGAAAATATATTTTGACGGTTCCGAACTGCCTCAGAAGGGCGAAGAAGTACACACTCTCAGGCAGAAAACGGGATTGGTTTTCCAGCACCCTGAAGATCAGTTATTTTCGCCGACAGTTAAAGATGAGCTGTCATTCGCACCGAAGAACGCGGGTTTTGACGGCGCTGAACTTGAAGAGGCGGTTATGTACGGTCTTGAATGTTCAGGACTGGGCAGCGAATTTCTGAAACGCAATCCGTTATCATTGTCGGGCGGTGAAAGAAGGCTTGTCGCAATAGCCTCCGTATTATCCGCAAAGCCTGAATGTATAGTGCTTGATGAGCCTTTAGCAGGTCTTGACGCGTCATATCAGCATATTATACTTTCAATGCTCGGACGGCTCAGGGATGAAGGGAAAACCGTAATAACCGTAACTCATGACCTTAAAACGGCGTTGAAATACAGCGACAGGATTTTAATTTTAAGGAACGGCAGAAAAATTCAGGAGGGAACGCCTGACGAGGTAATCGGGGAATTAATGAAATCAATTGAACCCGAAGCATGGCCGGAAGTTCTGAGAATTTCATCTGAAATAAAAAAGATAAATCCTGACTTTCCATTTATTTATGATTATGAGGAATTTTTGAAATGTATATCACAGATATAAATCTTGGACAGTATATCCCGTCAGATTCATTTATACACAGGCTTGACCCGAGAGCAAAATTATTCTCGCTGCTTTTTATAATATCGTCGATATTTCCGTCAAAGACAGTACTTTCAGTTTTTCTATGGACGTTAATATTATGCCTGATTATATACGTTTCAAAAATTTCATGGAAAATCGTATTAATCTCGTCGAAGCCTGTATATTTTCTTGTAATATTCACTTTTATATTCAACATTGCCGCCTCATTATTCAAGAGTCCTGATTTAAGAAATGCAGTTTACGGGGCTTTATTCATGTCTTCAAGGTTGCTTATATTAATGATGTTTGCGGTAATGCTTCCTTTGACGACGGCTCCGCTTGAACTTGCTGACGGCCTTGATGCCTTATTACGGCCTCTTGAAAGATTTAGATTCCCTTCACATGAATGCGCAATGATGATAGGTATGGCGTTGAGATTTATACCGCTTTTAATGCACGAAACAGATAAAATAATGCGGGCTCAATTATCAAGAGGTGCAAGGCTTGATCAGGGAAATATATTCCAGAGAATAAAGGCTTTTTTCCCGGTTCTTATTCCGCTGCTTGTTATGATATTCAGACGTGCTGAGGAAGTCGCAGTTGCTATGGAAGCCAGAGGATATGACGGCAGCAAAGGACGGACAAGGCGCAGGCCTCTTCTATGGAAGAAAAGAGATACATTAGTTCTTGTATTTTCATTTTTAACGGTAATGACATTTTTTATGCTTGGACTATGAAATACGCGGCAAAAATAAGCTATGTAGGGAAAAATTATTCCGGCTGGCAGATACAGCCTGACGCGGTGAGCATTCAGGAAATAATCGAAAATGCTTTGGCTGAAATCGAGGGCGTTAAAGTCAGAATAACGGGAGCAGGAAGAACGGATAAGGGCGTAAACGCTTGGGGGCAGGTAGCGTCATTCACGATGAATAAGAATATTGAGCCTGAAAAATTGAGGCTTGCAATGAATTTTTACCTGCCCGAAGATATACGCGTAATGAAAATTTCATGTGTCCCTGAAGATTTTAACGCAAGGTACAGCGCATTATCGCGCGAATATAAATATTTTATCTGGCACGGCTGGGTATGTCCTCCCATGCTTAATAATTATGTATGGTGGCGGAAGGGCAAAGAATGGGACATGAATAAAGCCCGTGAAGCCTGCAGGATTATTGAGGGGCGGCATAACTTCAGGGCGTTTTGCAGGGCTGTTGAATGCCCTGAAGATCCCTGCAGAACTATAGACAGTCTGAGAATAAAAAACAGGGGCAGCCTCTCAATAATAAGCGTCAAAGCTCCTTCATTTTTAACAAATATGGTCAGGATAATAGTAGGGAATATAAACGCCGTTTCAACCGGCAGAAAAAATATAAACTGGCTTGAGGGCTTATTATCCGGGAATGAGCGGAGTGAATCGGCAATGACTGCACCGGCCTGCGGTCTATGGTTCTGGAAAGTTAATTATAATGTACCATAAATAATAACCTGTCCTTTATTTTCGAGCTTTAATTCTTTAGCGCGTTTTTCAGTGCTTTCAATATCACCCTGATATTCAAGCCTGTACTTGCTCCAATGAAAATCATTCATAGAGGCAATTAAAAATTTTCGTCCGAACTCGTTTTCCCAGTCATCAAGATAATTATAAATATATGACGCTGCATAAGGCGAAGTCTGAATTAAAAAAGCCTGAGCGTTGTTTGAACTTGTAATCTTGCGTATGAATCTCTTTATTGACATAGCTATATTTTCCTCGCGTTCAACGAAGCCGTTGTCAATACAGACAGGACAGTTACGGGTTAATATGCTCTTCAGGTCTGGGCGTTCGCGCTTTCTTGTAAGTTCGACAAGTCCGAGCTGCGTAATGCTGAAAACTTTAGCTTTCAATCTGTCATGAGACAGGACGCTTTCAAAATGATTAAGCAAAGTATGTTTGTCATTTTCAAAATTCATATCAATAAAATCAACGACAACAATACCGCCGATTGAACGGAGCCTTAACTGCCTTGCTATTTCGTCAGCAGCTTCAAGATTTGTTGACAGTGTAGTATGCCTCATATCGGGCGAGTTTGTGAATTTTCCCGTATTAACGTCAATAACGGTTAATGCCTCAGTCTGATCTATGACGAGATAAGCACCGCTTTTAAGCCAGACTTTACGTTCAAGGGCTTTTCTGATTTCGTCCTCGATTCCGAAATATTCAAATACGGGCGTAATTCCGTCATATAATTTTATGCTCGGCTTTTCAGGGTAGAAACGTTCGGTAAATTCTTTGGCGCGTTCATATTCGAGAGGCTCATCGACAATAATCTCGTCAATTTTCCCTGAAACTTCATCGCGCAGTACACGGCCTAAAGTTCCCGTATCACGGTAAAGAAGACAGGGCGCAGAAAGTGATTCGGCTTTTTCCTGAATATCGCGCCATAATTCAATCAAAGTATTAACGTCAGAGCGCAAATGTTCCCTGTTTATGCCCTCAGCTGCCGTTCGTACTATTATCCCGAAATCCGGGAAATCTGCTTTTATTTCGTCAGCAATATTCTTTAAGCGTTTACGTTCGGCCATGTCTGATATGCGTTTTGAAACGCCCGTGTCATTGCTTTCAGGAACGAGAACGAGCCATCGTCCGGGAATTGAGATTTTCGGGCTTACTCTGGGAGCTTTGTTTTTGCGGGCATTGCGGATTACCTGAACTATTAACTCATGTCCGGGCTTAATTGCTGAGGGGTCTTTTGCCTCGTTTATATACATGAATGAATTTCCCGAACCTGAAGGTATTTTCTGACCTGCCTGTGATTTCGGCGATAATTTCAGGAATGCGGCACTTATGGCCGGAACAAGAGCTTCAACACGTGCCTTGAATATATCACCCTGAGTTATGAGCTTTGAAGAGTTAATGTTTTGCGAGAGTAAATTTTGATTGTCGCCGTAATTGTATTCGATGAAAATTTCCGCGAGTTTTCCATCTTCCAAGACAGCCACGCGGGACTGTTCACACTCTCTCAAGTCAGCAATAATCTTAACATCAGGCATTATAAATATACGCTCCTTTTTTCAGAATCATAAAGCCCTATTGATACGCGCACGGTGTTAATTTCGTGCCAGCCTGAAATAATATTTTCAGCGGTCATGTGCCTTATCAATCCGCCTATAGGATTTTGAGCAGGATCAGAAATAATTATCCTGAGCCAGTCTTCAACACTTTCTGAGAACATTACGGAATCAGCAAAAAATTTCATGACATGTTCACTAAGATCCATGCGGTCTGTATGACGTATGAGATATTCGGCGGACTTGCAGAGTTTTCCGAGCGATGGTGAACTTTCAGAAGGGAATATAACTTTTGAAATATTAAATCCTTCGGGCAGTGCATCATTCATCAGAGCCTGAATATTTTTCGGGACGTTCTCAAAAAACATGTCGACAGGCTCATTGAGTGCGATTACACCGGCAGGAAGTTCAGGGCCGAACGAAATTTTTGCACGCGGCGAAAATCCCTGTGTCATTGTCAAGGTCAGCCCTGCGCGTGATGCTGAACGCGAGAACATTTGCGCCAGTGCTATATGAGGGACAAAACATGCCCCGCCCCTCTTGGAATATATAAAGCGTGTACGTGTTGTCATGAGTTCTTATCGTCTTTGGCATTGCATAGGCTAATATATTTTTCGATAAATTCCTGTGATGCTCCTAATTCTTTTAAGGCATTCAATGAATTTTCACGCTCCAAAGCTCGCCCCTGATTAATACCTTCTTTGCGTCCCTGCAAAATTCCTTCTTTGCGTCCCTGATCAATTCCCTCTATGATTGCTCCTCTGTAAACTGCACCTGCGAAATCAATCATCGTTACTTTTCCCCCTTCTTTATTATTTATTATCTCACTTAACGCACCCTATACCGCAGGCCGAACAAGCACTATTACAATCAGGCGTTAATTTCCCGTTATATGCCCTGTGCCTTTCACGCAGCAAAAACTCCCTGCTTACGCCCGTACTTATGAAATCCCAAGACAAAGCCTCGTCTTCATTCCTTTCACGCGTATAATCATCGGGATCAATTCCGCAGCCTTCAAAAGCATCAAGCCATCTTTGAAGATTAAAATTCTCAGTCCAGTTGTCAAAACCTGCTCCCGTTTCCCAAGCCTTGAAAATAACATCGCATGTCCTCTTATCTCCGCGCGACAAAACACCCTCAAGAAATGTCTGTTCCGGCTCATGATACGATATTGACAAAGCGCGGTCATGAACAAGAGATTTTATTCTCCGTCCCTTCTCTTTTAATTCGTCTATACTGTTCTGACGTTCCCACTGAAAAGGCGTATGGGCTTTCGGGACAAATCCCGACACTGAAACGCTTACACTTGCCCTTTTCCGTCCCATTGAACGCCCGAGCTTCAAGGCCATGTGTGAAATCTCCGCGATTGAATCAAGATCTTCATCCTGTTCTGTAGGCAGCCCCATCATGAAATATAATTTAACCCGTTCCCAGCCCCTCGAATATATTTCTTTGAGGCATGTTATTATCATCTCTTCGGTTATGCCTTTGTTTATTACGTCCCTCAATCTCTGTGTGCCCGCTTCGGGTGCGAAAGTTATTCCGCCGTGTTTTGAGCGCAGACCCTCAAGTTTTTCCGCCAATCCTACGGAAAATCCGTCCATTCTCAGACTCGGGAGGCTCAATTTTGAACGTCTCTCATTAAGCACCGGCGACAAGTCATCTATGAGCTTCTCAATTCCCGAATAATCGCATGAAGCAAGCGAAAGCAATCCGGCTTCTTCCCAGCCCGTTGAATTTATTATGTCAAGTATTGATTTCGCGGCTTCACTTTCAGGTCTTTCACGTACCGGCCTGTTTACCATTCCAGCCTGGCAGAAACGGCAGCCCCTCCCGCAGCCCCTGAAAAGTTCAACGGCGGCACGGTCATGTACTATATTGACGCTAGGCACTATCATTGAATTTAACGTGAAAAATTTTTTAGCATACTGACGTTCTATTATGTTACCTTCATGAAAGCATTCAGGTACATAAAATCCTTTAAGTTCAGAAATTGCCTTGAGCCTTTCATCTCTCGGCCTTCCTTTAGTTCCTTCAATAACAGGTAACAATTCAGGCAGTAACGCTTCAGCCTCGCCGACACAAAAAACATCGATGAATTTTTCAAGAACAGAAGGATTATAAGCCCCGTAACCCCCTGCGATTACAACCGGATCATCATCATTGCGGTCATATGTGAAAAGGTGAACGCCCGAAATCTGCATTATTGATAATATATTCGTGTAACTGGTCTCGTGAGGAAGTGTAAAAGCTAAAACATCAAAATCTTTAACGGGCTTTTTATATTCTGTCGATAATAACGGGATTTTCTGCTCAGTCATTAATTTTTCCATGTCAGGCCAAACACAATAAGTCCTGTCGGCAATATAATTTTTACCCATTGAGTTTATGAATGATTCTATAATCTGAAATCCGTAGTAGCTCATCCCCGTTTCATAAACATCAGGGAACGCAAGGCATATTCTGAGATTCGCATCGTCCCATGAAATTAATTTGTGCGGCCTCCATTCACTCCCGCAGTATCTTGACGGCCTCGAAACTTGGGACATCAAACGCCATTCGGGATTATTGAACTCCTCAAAATCCATTTTTTGAATTTCCCCCTTCAATATATACGCTCGCAACAAGCCCCAATGCTATAAACGTTGCAAGAAGCGAACTTCCCCCGTAACTCAGGAACGGCAGCGGCAGCCCCGTTACAGGCGTTAAACCTATGCTCATCCCTATGCTTTCAAACATCTGAAACCATAGCCACGATGCAACGCCTGAGACCAATATTTTGCAGCGTCTTTCTTTGCTTCTTATTCCCGTTAAAATTATCCTGAAAAGCAGCAGAGTGAAAAGAAAAATTAATATCATTCCGCCTATAAATCCAAATTCCTCTGAAAATACGCTGAATATAAAATCCGTATGAGGCTCAGGAAGAAATTTCAGCTTGCTCTGAGTTCCCATCATGAATCCTTTTCCCGAAAATCCGCCAGAACCTACGGCAATCCTTGACTGTATAACGTTATATCCTGCTCCCAAAGGATCCCTCATAGGGTCAATGAATACTAATATTCTGTTCTTCTGGTAATCTTTCAGGAAAAAAAAGAATAATATCGGCACCGTCCCTAATCCCAAGCCTATAAGGCTTCCCAAGTACTTTAACGGCGTTCCCGCAGCTAAAAGCATTCCGAACGATATTACGAGATAAACAATCGCGCTTCCCGCGTCAGGCTGAATGAGAACCAATGAAACAGGCAGCATGATAACCCCAAGACCGGCCATGAAAGTTTTGAAATCAAGCGGAGGATAACGGCTCAGAAATTTTGACATTGTCAGGATGAGCGATATTTTTGCAAATTCTGAAGGCTGAAATCTCACTCCGCCGAATCCAAGCCATGACTGCGCCCCCTTTACTTTAGGTGCTAAAAGCGTCAGCAATAAAAGCATCAGCATTAAACCGTATAAAGGATAAGCACCTTCCAAGAGTTTATTATGCCCGACAAACATTATCATCAGCATTACTATTATGCTGAATATAAGCCATGCCGTCTGCCTGAAAGCATAATCAAAGCCCATACCCGCCGAACCTGCCGCCGCGCTGTAAATACAGAAAACGCCCCATAATGACATTATAAGGGCGCATGAAATCATAACCCAGTCAGTGAGTGATAAATCTTCTTTCAATGATGACCAGAGAGAGTTCATATTTTCATATTTTTATTTTTCAGGGCTTTATTTAATGCCCTAACTTATTTCTGCAACTTTTCCGCGTTTTATTCTCAGTATCGGGATATTCGCCACGAGTGCTACGGCGTTTTCGTCGTGATCCAGATCAATTTCGATCTTGTTCGTGTCAATGTCCATATATTTTGCAAGTACGTTGACCATTTCATCGCGTAAGTTATCAAGAAGCTGAGGTGATATGTCTGTCCTGTCGTGTATAAGCACTATTTTTAGACGGTCTTTAGCCTTCTGGCTTGAACCTTCATTGCCTCCTCCGAAAAATTTGCTAAGGAATCCCATATCTTTATCACCTCTTGCGCTTTCCTGAGAAGAAACGCTTTATCTTGCTTATAAATCCTCTTGTTGCGTAACTTTCAAGATCCATTAACGGGACATCGCGTCCCAAAATTCTCTCGGCTATGTTCAAATATGCGTGTGCTGCAGGAGAATCAAGCGTCATTGTCATCGGCTCGCCGTTGTTCGTGGCGCGTATTACACTCTCATCTTCGGGGACAACGCCTATCAAATCAATCGAAAGTACGTCAAGAATATCGTCTTTTGCAAGCATATCGCCGTCCTGTACCATGTTCGGACGCAGCCTGTTGATTATTAATCTTATGGGCGATTTTCCCATACTTTCAAGCATTCCGATTATTCTGTCCGCGTCCCTTACTGCCGGGATTTCGGGCGTTGTTACGACGAGTGCTTCATCTGCACCGGCTGCGGCGTTCTTGAAGCCTCCCTCAATTCCTGCCGGGCAGTCAAGCAGAACAAAATCAAATTCAGGCTTCAATTCCTCGCAAAGTGCGACCATCTGCTCAGGGTTTACGGCATCTTTAGTCCTCGTCTGGGCTGCAGGAAGTAAATATAATCCCGGAACTCTTTTATCTTTCACCAGAGCCGCAGAGAGCTTGCAGGTCTTCTCGATTACGTCAATGAAGTTATAGACTACTCTGTTCTCAAGCCCCATGATGACATCGAGATTCCGCAGCCCTACATCTGCATCGACCGCTACGACTTTTTTGCCGAATTTTGCCAGAGCTGCGGCAATATTAGCTGTTGAAGTTGTTTTCCCGACTCCGCCTTTTCCCGAAGTCGTTACTATTACACGTGCTGACATTTAATGTTTAATATCCTCCTGTCTGAAAAACTTATTTTCCCTTATTACCGGCGTACCGTCCTCAAGAGTAATGAGAACAGGTTTACGCCAGCAGCTTGTAGATTTCGGATCAGCAAAGCATAATTTTTTCGCTATTCTGACCTGAGGTGTCTCGAAACAACCTGCCCAAACAAAAACATCATCGCGCCCGTAACCTCCTGCGTGAACAATTCCGAGCAGTTTCCCCGCAACGATTACGCTTCCTCCTGCGACAATTTCAGCTCCGGGATTAAGATGACCCCAGACTAAAACATCGCCTTCAGTTTCGACTTTGTGCCCCGATCTCATTGAGCCGTAATATATCTTCAGCCCAGAAAGATGAGGATTTTCATTTTTAACCGGCTTTTCTACGATATTGAGGGCAGGTTCAACAACAGAAAGCCCGGCATCTTTGAAGAGCTTTACGGTCTCTTCATTTCCTGAAAGCCACGCAACAACCCTTATATTTTTTTCCCATACTACGCTGTTCAACATATGAAGTATAAGCATCTTGGAACATTTACGGCCGGCAAAATCAAGACTTACTCCCTGATTTTCAGGAAGTTTGTACGCGCTCGCAGGAATAACGGCCAGAAGGTTCAAAAGTTCTTTTTCCCTCAGCGTTTCAGGCAGAAAAAACTTTATGCCGTAGTGTGTACGTTCCATTTTTATATGAGCATCGGGCTTGCGTATTTTCTTGAGCAAACTAAAATTTGTTATATTCATTCCTTAATCAACATTATTATTAAAACTTTACATCAAAAAGACATAGCTTTGTTATTATTATATGTCAAACCCGTAAAATTTAGTGTGACAATAAATGAGCGAGCATTTGTCCGACTAGGGGGCCTGCAACGCTGCTCCCGTGTTTTCCGCCTTCAATGACTGCAACAGCAACATACTGCGGATTATCTGCCGGCGCGTAACCTGCAAAAAGTGCGTGGTCATCGCCGTGAGAGTTCTGAGCCGTTCCCGTCTTCCCCGCAACATGAACTCCGAAACGTCCTGCCCTTGAGCCTGTTCCCCTTGAAACTACGGCTTCGAGTCCGCGTTTGACGATTTCGAGTTTTGCGGGATTTATGCCTATATCTTCGGGATTTTTATAGCCTTTGACATTAAGGTGAGGGGTTACCATTTTTCCGCCGTTTGCAATAGCTGCATAGACACGCGCAATCTGTATCGGTGTCATTAGCATATAGCCCTGACCTATCGAATAATTAACTGTATCACCGCCCGACCATGCTGTTTTGAAACGCCTCAATTTCCATTCGGGGCCTGCAATATTTCCTCCGCTTTCACCGG
This sequence comes from uncultured Synergistales bacterium, assembly GCA_905233565.1. Lineage (GTDB taxonomy): Bacteria > Synergistota > Synergistia > Synergistales > Aminobacteriaceae > JAFUXM01. The sequence continues at coordinate 92,219 of CAJOCL010000003.1, read as the reverse complement.
GAAGATCTATCCCCGTAGGTTCGCCGAGATGAAATTTTCTGCCCCACTTTATGAGACTTTCTATGCCCGTTCTCAATCCTGCCTGATAAAAAAATACGTCGCATGAATGCTGAAGACCGCCGATAACGTTTAATGATCCGTGCCCTGAGTGTTTCCAGCATTTGAAAAGGTGTGAACCGAATCTCAAGCCTCCTCTGCATGAAATCATTGTGCTTTGTGTTATTGCGTTCTCTTCGAGTGAGGCTATTGACATGAAAGCCTTGAAAGTGCTTGCGGGGGGGTAAACTCCTGCGATTGCCCTGTCAAGCATGGGTCTTTCAGGGTCGTTCATTATCGCATTCCATTCACGGGCAGAAACTCCCCAAGCTAACGGGTTATTATCGTAAACGGGACTTGATGCAAGTGCTAAAACCGCGCCCGTATGGACGTTCATTGCAACAATTGCGCCCTTCCAGTTTTTCAGAAGTTCAACGGCCAATTTCTGAGCCCCCATGTCAAGCGTTAAATGAAGGTCTTCACCCTTAACTGCTGCTTCAGCGTCAAGAACCCTGATTTTTCGTCCCCTTGCGTCAACTTCGAGAGCTTCCTGACCCGGCGAACCCCTTAAAACAGATTCGTATGAGCGTTCAATTCCTGATTTACCGATTAAATCTCCGCCGGTGTAACCGTCTTCAGCACGTAATTTAAGCTCGTTTTCCGAAATTTCACCGACATAGCCTATTATATTTGCTGCCGTAGTTCCTGCTGGATATGTCCTTCGCCAGACGCTCAAAGGGAATAATTCGTGCGGAAATTCATAATCAGCGACTAATTCGGCCATTTGCGTCATTGTCAGATTGGGTACGATCTTCATTACCCTGTAGGGTGCAAGCCTCTGCTGTTTTATTGTCTTCTCCAGGTCTGAAACGGTCATCGGGATTCCATGACGCATTAAAACTTTGCTTAAATGCTGAAGTTTTTCGGGCGTGTTCAAATCCAAAGGGTAGCCCATTATGCTGAACGTAGTATCATTGACGGCTAAAGGAACTCCGTTGCGGTCGAAAATTTCGCCTCTCGGTGCAGGAAAGCGCACGAGCCTAAGCCTGTTGCTGTGTGCAAGACGTATATATTTATCGCCCTGATATATCTGGCAGAAATATAATCCCCCAGTCAATATAAAAACTGAAAGTGATATGCTCCATAAAAATAATTTCAGCCTGCTGTCTAATAATTCCATTGTTTAAGATCTCGTCTTTCTGAGATAAATATACATTGTCAGCAGTATTGCAGGAAGTGAATAAACCTGCTGCCTAAGAAAATAACTCCAGCCCGTATTCCCGCCGAGAATTAAAACCGGAAGCAGCGGCGGTATTAACTGGGAAGCCTCAAGAAGTGCAAATATAATCGTGCCTGTTCCCGACACTCTGCCCTGAGGCGGAATTATTCCCCAGACCTGAATTACTATCAGAATTACAACGACATATCCAAGCGTGAAAAATCCCGGAATGCCTATCCAACGCAAATCCCATAATATACCGCCCGCAAATGAAAGCCATATAGCCCACAAACTCACGTCCGAACTTCCGTCATCAACCAAAAGCCTGTAGACCAGTCCAAGCATGAAGAGGCCGGGAATCTGCATACCTCCGCCCGTGAAAACAGTTAAAAGATCCTGCAAAAGCCATAAAATAATCAGTGTCATAATTCAATAAGTTACAGTATAAAATCTCGAAAGATTCGCGCCCGGTTCAATTCTGTAAGTCGTATAGCCGTCATTCCCTGCCGTAAACTCTCCTGATATTTTCCCGATCGGAAGTCCCGGAGGCAGCTGCTCGCCTATCATGGCCGTACTGACTTTCATTCCTGAACGTATCCCGCGCCCTGACGGTATATAATGCAGAAGTACTGAACCGTTCCCGTCTCCGGCTATAACCCCCAGTTCCCTAGTCTCTTCAATTACGGCAGGAATCATGAAAGATGACGAAGTTATCAGCTCTGCCCATGATGACATGACGGAAACGGTGCTTACACGGCCTATTAAATAACCGCTGCTGAAAATCGGCAGACCCTGAGTTATATTGTCATTTCCTCCCCTGTCTATGCGGATCTCACTCCACCACGACATCGGAGCGCGCAACGTAACCCGTGCTGTTCTGGTTTCCTGCTTTTTGTCGTAAGAATATATTTTTCCACCGGCAAGTTCGGCAAGTTCGAGGCGTAATTCAGCGTTTTCATTTGAAAGACGGGTTACTTCGCTGTTCAGGAAATTTGTATCATTTGACCATGAACGCCACTTCAGGAACATTTCACGCATTACGACAGCCGGATATTCGGGAATGAAAAGAACAGCCCCCCAAATGTCAACGATATTTTTTATCACGCCGAGACCAGAGCTTACGCCCAGAAGAAAAAGGCTGAGTATTAACGCCGTAAGGCCGTGAACAAGCTCACGTGTTGTGCTGTGCCTGTTTTCCATCAGCGTGAACCGCGTTCAACGGACATTAATACCCTTCTCATTGCCCCCAAGTTATCGAGAATTTTGCCGACCCCGAGAGCTACGGAGTTCAAAGGCTGTTCGGCAACGATTACGGGAGTATTTACGGCGCGTGATAACCTCTCGCCGAATCCCCGCATAAGCGCAACGCCGCCAGTCAAAATAATTCCCCTGTCAACAACGTCTTTTGCAAGTTCAGGGGGCATCTTTTCAAGCGCAACTTTCACCATGTCTTCAATGCCCTTGAATGTAGGCTCCATTGCCTCGCGGACTTCAACGGACGAAACTATATCGCTTTTCGGCAGTCCGTCGGATAAATCGCGCCCCTTTACGTGCATTTCAAGTTCAGGGCTTAGAGGCAGTGCGGAACCGATAGTGTTTTTGACTTCTTCCGCTGTCGTCTCGCCGATAAGAAGCGCATAACGCTGTCTGACCATAGTAATTATTGCGTTGTCCATCATTTTGCCGGCTGTACGGAGGGAACTTGTTACGACAATTCCGCCGAGTGATATAACGCTGACTTCGCTTGTTCCTCCGCCGATGTCAATAATCATGCACCCTGACGGCCTGTCTATGGGAAGTCCGACACCGAGAGCCGCGCTTATTGGTTCTTCAACAACGTATGCTTCACTTGCGCCCGCCCCGAGTGTTGCATCAATTACGGCCTTACGTTCAACGCCCGTAACTTCAGCAGGGATTGAGATTACGACTTTTGGGTGAACCATGAACGTATTACCTGCGTTTATGCGCCTGAGACAGTATTTTATTAGTTCCTGCGTCATGTCGAAATTTGCTATAACTCCTCCTTCAAGAGGCCATATAGTTTCGATTCCGTGAGGTTCTTTGCCTGACATTTCTTTTGCTGCTGTCCCAACGGCTATAACTTCGCGCCCTTCTTTTCTCGGCAATTTTTTGACGGCTACTGCTGAAGGTTCGCTGAGAATTATTCCCTTGTCTTTTACGTATATGACTATATTTGACGATCCTAAATCTATACCGACATCAAGCCCGAGCATTCCGGAAAAAAGATTAAACATGCTGAAAAACTCTCCTTTATCTCGGCCAGTACGGGTTTAATTCGCGTTCTGAGCCTATATTTGTATCAGGGCCGTGTCCGGGCAGAACGTGCAGACCGTCATCAAGCTCTGCAAGTTTTCGGAGAGATTCATCAAGTTTAACGCTGTCGCCGCCTTCAAGGTCAGTGCGTCCGACACTCTGTGCAAAAAGCGTATCGCCTGAAACGAGGACGTGATGTCCTTCTTTGTCAGTGATTAAGAAACATGAACTCCCTTCCGTATGTCCGGGCGTGTGAATGACTTTTATACTGTATCCGGGAAAATCAATAATCCTTCCGTCCTGTACTTCAATGAAATCATTTACCCCCTCGCAGTGAACGCCTAATAATGCCTGAAGCTGCCTTGAAGGGTTCCTGAGCATGTGGGCATCATCAGCGTGAATGTAAATATTTTTGCCCGCCATCGGGATAAATTCATGAATGCCGGCGATGTGATCAATATGTCCGTGAGTAAGCAATACCATTCTAAGGACAATATTATTTGCGGCCATGAAAGCCTGAACGTCCTCAGTGTTTCCGCCCGGATCTATAAAGAATGCTTCTTTAGTAACGTCGTCCCAGAATAAATAACCGTTTGTCCATAATGCACCTAACGGGAACCGTTTATAATTCAACTTTAATATTTCCCCTTTCACAATACTATTAAATGCTGTCAACAATGAACGTCAAAGGCCCGTCGTTAATTATTTCAACTTCCATGTCAGCCCCAAACTCTCCGCATGATACTTTTCTGAGGCCGAGAGCTTTTACTTTCGACACGAAATAATCATACAGCCTTTCAGCCTCATCAGGTTTTGCGGCATCAGTGAAACCCGGCCTTCTGCCCTTTGAACACGAGGCATAAAGCGAAAACTGGGACACCAATAAAACTTCGCCTTCAATGTCCTTCAGTGACAGGTTAATTTTACCGTCAGAATCCTCAAATATTCTAAGACCCGACATTTTTTCCGCGAGCCAGTCAGCTTTTGACTCGTCATCGCCGTGAGTTACCCCGATAAAAACGCACATTCCCTGATTTATGCTGCGTTTGTCGTTTTCATTTCCGTTAATCGTAACTGAAGCACGTTTGACGCGCTGAATTAACAGTCTCAAAATATATTACTCCCTTTCTACGCTCATAACTCCGCGAACTTCGTTAATTCTTGACATTACTGAATATAAATGTTCAAGATTTCGTACACGTATTTCAATTTTCATTCTTACCAGCCCGCCCCCTGCCGTTGTTGACTTTAAGCCGGATATGCTTGTACCCTCAAGGCCGAGCAGCTTTGTAGTGTCAGCAAGAAGATCTTCCCTGTCTTCAGCCTCAACCCTGAGCCTTGCGGTGTACATGTTCGGACGCTTTCCGCCCGTCGGTGACAAATCCTGAATTGCCCAAGAGACTTTTATTTTACGGCCGTTATCTTTTCCGGCTATGTTCCGGCATTCAGTCCTGTGTACCGTTATCCCCCTTCGTGTCGAGGCATAACCGATTATGTCATCACCGGGAACGGGATCGCAGCAGCTTGCAAATGTTACGCTTACGCCGCCTTCACCTTCAACAAGGACATCTGATTTATTATCCTTCTTTTTTACTTGAGGTTCACTGATAAAATCGACAGGGTTAGACGGTGCTGCGGGTGAATGATGCTGAAGCCATGCAAGCGATAATTTCTGGGCGGCCTCGCTTGCCCCGATCGTTCCGGAACCTACTGATATTAACTGCTCATCAATATTGTTGAAATCCTCGCGCTTTACGTCCTCAAGGCCTCTGCGTTTAAGTTCACGTTCTATTAATTTCCAGCCGCGTTCGATTTTTTCGTCCCTGTCGGCTCTTTCTGCCTGCTTGAAATAACTGCGTATTTTGCTGCGTGTCTTTGCGCTGCTTACGATTTTGAGCCAGTCCCTTGAAGGTGAGGTCTGAGGTGCTGTGAGAATTTTAACCCTGTCTCCGCTGTGAAGCTGTGTATTAAGCGGTACTATTCTGCCGTTAATCATCGCGCCGGCGCAGTGATTGCCGATTTCAGTGTGTACGGCGTAGGCAAAATCAAGAACTGTTGAACCGTTCGGCAAAATCATCGGCTTACCGTCAGGCGTGAAAACATAAAGTTCACTCGTCAACAATATATCAGTTTTCAGAATGTCGACAAATTCCTGAGTGTCCTCACCTTCCTGTCCTGCCTCCATGACCTGACGGACAAGCATTAATTTTTCATTCAGACCCTTAAGGAGCTTTTTATTTCCGCCCTCTTTGTAAACCCAGTGAGCAGCGATTCCGTATTCTGCAAAGTGATTCATTTCGTACGTCCTTATCTGAACTTCAAGGGGAACGCCCGAAATCATCACGGTTGTGTGCAATGACTGATACATATTGCTTTTAGGGTTTGCAATATAATCATCAAACTGTCCGGGAACGGGCAGCCACAAAGCATGGACGACACCTAAAACGGCGTAACATGTCGAAACGTCAGAGACAAGAACGCGGACTGCAAGAATGTCATAAAGTTCGTCAAAAGAAATCTGCTTCCTCTGCATTTTTTCGTAAATGCTGTAATAATGCTTTGAACGTCCCTTAATCCTACACGGTATATTTTCTTTCTGTAATCTCTCTTCAAGTATCTTTTTTGCCTTTTCGATTACTGACTCCATTTGAGGCATTCTCTGCTTTACACGGCGTTCAACTTCCTTGTAAATATCAGGGTGAAGATACATGAACGATAAATCTTCAAGTTCGCGCTTAATCTGATAAATTCCAAGCCTGTGTGCTAAGGGCGCGTAAATTTCCATAGTTTCGCGGGCTATTCTCTGCTGTTTTTCGGGCTTCATGACGTTCAATGTTCGCATGTTGTGCAGCCTGTCAGCAAGTTTTATGAGAACGACCCTTATATCTTTTGCCATAACTATGAACATGTGCCGCAGGTTTTCAGCCGTAAGATCTTCACGGGACATAAATTCTTTGACATCATCACGCGCAAGTTTCGTAACTCCGTCAACCAGCATTTCAACATCAGAGCCGAATTTTTCGCGCATTTCCTCAGGCGTAACGGGCGTGTCCTCAAGAACATCATGCAGCAAAGCAGCTTCAAGCGTGGCCGTATCGAGACGCATTCCAGCAAGAATCAAAGCCGCGCTTAAAGTATGAGTTATATACGGCTCACCTGATTTCCTGCGCTGATCCTTGTGTGCAACCGCAGCAAAGACAAATGCTTCTCCGAGCCTGTGCAATTGTTCGGGGGTTAATGACAGCATGGCTTTACCCCATAACTCCTGCCATGCCGAGCGGACAATTTCAATTTTCGACTCCTCAGGAATTTTTGCGAAATATTCATCTCTTATCGAATACATATCATGCAGATAATTAGATGAGCTGTCAATCAGCGGTATAGAATTAATGATTGACGAGAACGTGTCCCGGCCGGTCTCTAAAGTTTCAAGGGGTTCGGCCATGATTAAATCCCTCCTTCCGTTACTGCACAGTCAAGTATAAACTGTAATTTCTCCTCATTACGCCAATAATCCAAACGCGGATGATAAATCCAGCCTTTAACCCTGCCCATAATTTCAGCAACATCACGCGCAGGAGTGTTAAAAGCCAATAATTTTGCACTGTTAAGACGTATATAACTGTGCTTTCCTTCTCTGCCTAAAGGGTTAATTTCTGAATTATTAATGCTTCCGGGCGTGAAAAATTTCGGTGACGGGTTATTATTCCCGAACGGCCCAAGCTCAGAAACTGCACGCCAATCCGAAATCGTAATATCTGACGGCGATATATTAATAACCGGCGTAGCTCCCTCAGGCTTGATGATAATATCAGTCAGCATACGTTCAAGATCCGTTTTGACTTCCTCCCAGTTTTCATAAAGAACGGAAAATCCGGCAGCGTACTTATGGCCTCCCCAAGCGTCAAGTTTTTCTGAAATTTCCCTCAGAACTCCCACGGCATCGCCGCCCTCAGGAACTCTCAGAGTACCCCTTACTAATCTCGTCTCGACAGGAGCAGCAAGAACTATCGGCCTGTTGTACTGAGCGCATATCCTGCTTGCAACTCCGCTCAAAACGCCTATCGGCCACTGGTCGCTGTAAAGGACTTTGCTTTTTATACTGCCGCTTGTTATTCCGTCATCAATTTCACGCGCAATATTTTCTGTTAAAGTCTGACGCTTCCTGTTAATCCTCATAAGTTCACTAACACATGCGTAAATTGCGTCATTGCTGCCTATTCCAAGAAGCGCCCTGACACCCGTATCGGCCGTTGCAATTCTTCCCGGAGCGTTGAGGCAGGGTATAACCCTCATTGACAAATGCTCTTCGGATAGCTGTGTTTTGTTTATTCCCAAACAGTCGAAAAGTGCGCTTAAACCGCGTCTGGGATTATTTCTCATTAAATTCATTCCGTAACGGACTAAAAGCCTGTTGAGATTATGAAGGGGCATACAGTCGGCAATAGTGGCAAGAGTAACTAAATCAATTTCATACTGAAGGAATTTCCGGGACACTATGTTTTCTTTCCATGCCCAGCACCATAAAACGGCCGTAGCGCATATTTTCTGATGGTCTCCGGCTTCCATGTTTATACAGGGATTAACGATTGTCGGGATTGTTATCGGCGATGATACTGAATGATGATCGAAGACAAAAATATTAATGCCTTTGGAGCGCAGTTTTTCGAGCATTTCAGAGTCATTAGTTCCGCAGTCGGTAACGACAAAAGTATTGCAGCCTGAGACGGCGATTTTTTCGAGGACTTCAGCATTAAGGCCGTAACCGTGAACGTCCCTTCTTGGAATGAAATATCTGACCTGAGCTGCCTTGTTCCTGAAAATTTCCATAGCTAAAACTGTTGAGCTTATGCCGTCAGTGTCGTAATCTCCGTAAACTAAGACGTTACCGAGCGAACTTTTAGAGTTCCATAAATCTTTGGCGGCCTTGCTTCCTTCGCCCAAGTCCAAACTTTCCATTTGTTTCGTAAAATCGGGGTGTATCCATTCCCTGAGGGTTTCAATGTCCTCATTTCCCTTCAGCATTTCGAGAACGCCGGCGGCAAGCTGAGGGCATGACAATTTTGATGCCAGATGTTTTGTGTAATCTCCTGGATGATAAATTTTCAGGTCTGAGATTAAACACGTCGGGAGCATAGTTTTTTTCTCCTCTGCAAAAAGTATTCCTGCAAAATTTCCAGACATTCATTTTCCATTATGCCTGATTTGACTTTGCAGACATGATTCAATCTTGAGTCGCTTAAAATGTTATACAGCGTACCGCCCGCGCCTGACCTGTAATTTTTTGCGCCGTAAACTACTCTTGAAACTCTTGAATTTACGCAGGCACCGGCACACATCGGGCAGGGTTCCAGCGTAACATAAAGGGTACAGCCTGTTAAGTTCCAGTACCCTGATTTTGAGGCACATGAACGTATGGCGATGATTTCAGCGTGTTCGGTAGGGTCTGAAGATTTCATGTCGCTGCCGTAAGAAAGAATATTATTATCACGCACAATCAACGCCCCTACAGGGACATCGCCGCGCTCAAAAGCTTTCTTTGCTTCGTTAAGTGCTGCTTTCATGTAGTAATTGTCGTCTGTCATTAAATTTATGCTCCTTCCCTGCCATCTCCATTTTTAAGGGATTGTTCAAATTTGAAAGTTATTATACACGCCGTGCGATAGCTCTCTTGATTTTGTGCTATCATAAAGCGCAAAATTTTTTGAAGGGAGAAAATAACTTCATGGCGTATTATTACACTGAACCTTCTCACACATTCTCCGAGTACCTTTTAATACCGACGTACTCATCAGAAAATTGCGTGCCGTCAAATGTTTCGCTGAGGACACCGCTTTGCAAATTCAGAAAGGGCGAAGAACCGCCGCTGTCGATCAACATTCCTCTGATCTCTGCGTGTATGCAGTCAGTTTCAGATGACAAGATGGCCATAGCCTTAGCGCGTGAAGGCGGAATATCGTTTATATACTGTTCACAGCCCATAGAAAAACAGGCGGAAATGGTCGCAAAAGTTAAACGTTACAAGGCCGGATTTGTCGCTAATGATTCAGCGATAGGCCCTGACCAGACACTTGAAGACATTCTAGCACTGAAAGAACAGACGGGACACACGACCGTAGCAGTAACCCATGACGGAAGTTTGACGGGGAAATTACTCGGAATAGTAACGAGCCGCGATTACAGGATAACGAGGACATCGCATGATACGAAAGTAAGGGATTTCATGACACCGATTGACAAAGTAATATCGGCTCATGACGGTTTAAGCCTTACGGAAGCGAACGATCTTTTATGGGAGCATAAGTTAAACGCACTTCCCGTTGTTGATAATGACGGAAACATGGTTGCTTTTGTTTTCAGGAAAGATTACGACATGCACAAGGAAAACCCGTTAGAACTTCTTGATTCGCAAAAACGTTACATGACGGGAGCAGGAATAAACACCCGTGATTATGAAGAGAGAGTACCCGCGCTTGTCGATGCCGGAGCTGATGTTCTGTGTATAGACAGTTCAGAGGGCTTCACTGAATGGCAGAGGAGAACGCTGAAATGGATACGGGACAAATACGGCGATGATGTAAAAGTCGGGGGCGGTAACGTAGTAGATGCTGACGGCTTCAGATTTTTAGCGGAGGCCGGAGCTGATTTCGTTAAAATCGGGATCGGTGGCGGTTCAATCTGCATTACACGCGAGGCAAAAGGGATCGGGCGCGGTCAGGCAACATCAGTAATAGAAGTTGCAAAGGCAAGAGATGAATATTTTTCCGAGACTGGAATATATATCCCAATATGCTCTGACGGCGGTATTGTAATGGATTATCACATAACACTTGCACTTGCTATGGGAGCAGATTTCTGTATGCTTGGCAGATATTTCGCAAGATTTGACGAGAGCCCGACAAACAGGGTAATGGTAAACGGAAATTACGTAAAAGAATACTGGGGCGAAGGCTCATCACGTGCTAGGAACTGGCAGCGTTACGACTCAGGCGACTTATCACAGGCTAAACTTTCATTTGAAGAAGGGGTCGACAGCTACGTACCTTATGCAGGAAGTCTGAGGGATAATGTTACCGAGACGCTGAGCAAAATACGTTCAACGTTCTGCAACTGCGGTGCTTTGAGCCTTCCTGAAATGAGGGAAAAAGCTAAACTCACTCTCGTATCTCCCGTAACACTTCTTGAGGGCGGAGCTCATGATGTCATGATGAAGGAAGCCGTGAGACGTTCAAAGTGAATGTGAAAATTAACAGAATTTCCCCCTGTTTCTGAAACATCAGGCAGGGGGATTAATTTTAGCTCAGAACAAATCGCTGTGAGTTCCTGTACGGGACAAAAGCAAAATTAACTCATCTTTATATTCATCGTAAAAATCTTCGTTATCTGTATCCGTCAAAGCAGGTCTGATTTCTTCTTCCAATACTGCACTGCTCATAATTAAACCACCTCTTGAAATAATATTCTACATGAACATAATGAACGCCGCAAAACCAATCACGGCCGTAACCGCAGCAATTCTCAGAGGCGCAAGATCAAGATACCTGCATACAAAGAACACCATAGTACCGCACCCAAGCCATGCAACAAAATAATTCCAACCCACAAAATACGGGATTAAACCGGCCATGAAACCTGCAATTTTTTCCCATAATAAAAATATTCCCTCTACAGCAAGCATGAAATATTGAGACAGCGGAAAATTAATCAGCCTCAAAAACGCCCCCGCACTCGCAATCGTGAAGGCAAAAGAAAAATATATCGCCGCAAAGATATTCAGAATTAAGCCTACAGCAGGGACACCACCGAAAGTATAGGAAACCTGCGGAAATGTTACGAGCCAGACAGCCGGACTAATCATCAGCCACGAATAACCGGCCTGAAACATTGCCGTTATTGTCAGAACAGAAATTATCGACAGCCTCCAGCCTATATCCCAGAATAAAAACGGCCTCCATAAAAGTATCATTACACCTGCAAGACAAACGCTGTTCACGGCATCAACAGGACGCTTCATAATTTTTGCTGATAATCCTGCCTGAAACATTAAGGCCGAACGTACCGCCCCCGCTGAAGCTCCGGTAATAATTACATAAGCCCATAAAATTATCGAGAGTATAACGGCATTTTTCCCGAAAATTATCCCTGCACAAAGTATCGCTATACCGACATGAAAACCTGATACAGCAAGCAGATGGCTTGTACCCCATTCCCTGTGTCTCCTGTTAAGATCGTTATCACGTTCGCCGAGCCACGCAGCTTTCAGATATTCCCCCGTTAATTCAGGCATGTATATGCTGAGTTTTCTTGAAAGTTTATGACGCATTAAAGCAAAGCTGAATTTTGAGGGCAGTACTTGGACGTTATATATTGTCATTCGCCCTTTAACTCCCCTTCCGAGCCAAAATCTTCCTTCGTCAAAATCTCCTGAATTTCGCGCTTCCCTGAAATTTCTTGTACTGCCGTCAAAAATTATCCTTTCACCTTCCGTTAATTCCGCAAAGTGTGTAAACGTTACAAATTTCCCCCTGCTTTCAGTGTCTATAACTGCTGCATATATTTTCCCCCATTGCCGAACGTCTGTTACTGTTCCCGTTTCAGCAATGAACACGGCATTTTCAGGATAAGGCGGTGAGATTACGGCATATATACGAAACGAGCATATAAGAGTAAAAATTAACGTGAATATAAATATATTCCATTGTTCAGGAAGTTCATACTCAAACGAACAGAACATAATTCCTGAAAATATAACAGGAACGGCAAAAATGAAAGCAAAAACTCCCAAGCGGTCATAAAGTGCATAACCTGACACTAACGCCGCTAATACTCCAAGCATCGGGGAACGTCTGAGAATTTCCATTTACATTTATATTTATTTATATCAGCGAATTAATATTTGGCCTCTCATTTTGTCAAGTTTTGAGCGGCCTATTCCCCGAACTTTCAAAAGATCTTCAGGGCTTGAAAATCTCCCGTTTTTCTGTCTGTAATCCGCTATTCTCTTTGCTATTGCCGGTCCGACTCCCGTTAGCTGTTCAAGTTCCTTTACACTTGCGCGGTTAATGTCGACAAGTCCTCCTGAATTTGAATTTGTATTTGTAATTGTATTTGAATTTAATGATGTCTGTATTCCGCTTCTCATTGTGCTTTGCGTGTTCATGGCCGTAACCGTAATTAATGGCCGAATTTTTGATAATTTCGCGTTTCCTATGCCCCTTACTTTTGTAAGGTCTTCAGGTTTTCTGAAGGCTCCGTTTGACTGCCTGTATTCTATTATTCTCTTGGCTGTTGCAGGGCCGATTCCCGGCAATTGTTCGAGTTCGTTTTCATTAGCTCTGTTAATGTCAACAAGACCCCCCGTATTCTGTCGCGGCTGCTGTATATTTGTCTGGGCAGCTATATTTGTTACGGGCGCTGCATGTTCCGCAGGGAGTCCGGGTATTCGTGCCGGTGCTGCCTGACGCTGAGGAATTAACGCACCTATATGAACGTGTGAACCGTCAGAAAGCATTTCAGCAAGGTTAATTGATGTCTTATCAGCTTTTCTTGAAAATCCTCCCGCAGCTTCAATGACCTGAAATACCCTTGAATCTTCTGAAAGTTTATAAACTCCGGGATTTTTAACCTCTCCCGTTACATAGACATACCAAATTTTAGGCGGTTCAGGCTGATTTTGAGGTTCTGAAATTGCAGTTGTTGAAGTTGCCGCAGTTACTGTCTGTTGATTGGGGACATCATTTTTTGAAGGCATAACGAACATCGTTATTAATCCGGTTAAAAGAAATATCAATACTCCTCCGCCGGTTATTATTGCCTTTCTGTAATCAGCAAAGATTTTTTCCATTCAGTAAATATTCTCCTGTTTAATTGATTGATTTATCGAATTATAACGCAGTTAGACTAATTGACGCATATTTAAGGGGCGAATAAAATTAGTTACATTGTAAATAATGAAAGGATTGACAAATTATATTCAGACCAGCAAATTTATTACTGCCTGAGCTTAAAGACCTCTCGAAATGGGCAGTCATTGCGTGCGATCAGTTTACTTCACAGCCCGAATACTGGGAGAAGGCCAAGAATTATGCCGGAAATTCACCATCAGCATACAATTTAATTCTCCCTGAAGCATTGCTCAGTGATGATAATACTTCAAAAATATCACAGATAAATTCGGCCATGAATGAATATCTTGAACATAATATCTTCACTGAGTACAGAAATTCATTTATATACGTTGAGCGTGAAATGCTTGACGGTTCAATAAGGCGCGGAATTGTCGGGGTTATTGACCTTGAGGAATACGATTACAGGCCCGGAACTTCGCCCATGATCCGCGCAACTGAGCAGACAGTCAGGGAACGAATACCGCCACGCAAGGCAATACGTGAAAATGCCGCCCTTGAACTTTCACACGTTATATTGCTTTGTGATGATGAAAGACATGAAATCATTGAGCCTCTGACACTTTCAAAACACAGCATAAAGAAACTATATGATTTTGATTTAATGCTGGGCGGAGGAAATATTAAAGGCTGGCTCGTTCGCGGAGACAACGCAAGAGCTTTGAACATGCGTATAGCTTCTTACATAAAGCGCAAAAGCAGGGATTTATCACTCGTCTTTGCAGTTGGTGACGGGAATCACTCTCTTGCTTCAGCTAAGGCATGTTATGAAGAGGGTTACACTTCACGTTATGCAATGGTCGAACTTGAGAATATTCACGATGACGCTTTGAAATTCGAGCCTATTCACAGAATCGTCAAGAACGTTGAACCTGAAAATTTCATGGCTGAACTTAAAAAGAATATATGCCTTAAATCATCAAAAAATTCATGGCCGTTAAAATATTATTCTCAGGGCAAAGAAGGAATAATATATATTGACAGGTCAAAAGGTGCTTCAGCTTTGATAGTTCTGCAGAAATACCTTGATGATAAAAAGTGCAGCATTGATTATATTCATGACACTGAGGCGCTGCGCGGACTTTCAGACAGTGAGGGCTGTATAGGCTTTGAACTGCCGCCTTTTGACGAGAGCGCAAAACGTGATTTTTTCAAAATAATATCAGAATCGGGAGTATTGCCGCGAAAGACTTTCTCAATGGGTCATGCTCAGGAAAAAAGGTATTATATCGAGGCAAGGAAGATTAAATAATGCTTGCTGATTTAGGGCTTCTTTACTGCGCTTTTTTCTGGGGATTAAGTTTCCCGACAATGAAAATATTGATCGGCATATATCCAGCGAGCTGGCTGCTTTTTCTGAGATTTACAGCAGGTTCGTTGATGATATACATATTCTTTCACAGCCGTATAAACGAATCTTTTAGGAAAGTATTAAAAGGTGGTGTAATAATCGGCGTTCTTCTTTTCCTTGCAATAACAACGCAGACAATCGGATTAAAATACATCGGCGGAGGGCGTTCAGCTTTCATATCAGCAACTTATGTCTTAATGGTTCCGCTGATAATCTGGGCATTACGGCGTATATTTCCGGGCTGGGTTACTCTTTTTGCGGCCGTCCTGTGCGTTTCGGGAATGTACCTTTTGACTGGCGATATTTCGGGCTCGTTCAACTTCGGTGATTTTCTGACAGTAATTTGTGCTTTTACTTTTGCCGTTCAAGTTATAGCGATAAGCCATTACGCTCATGACTGCGACCCGGTTGCGCTCAGTTTCGTTGAGTTCGTAAGTTTTGCGTTACTTTCGTTAATAAGCTCGTTAATTTTTGAAACACCGCCGGAATATCTGAGTTTTAACGGACTTCCTGAATTACTGTTCACGATTATTTTTGCAACATTCGGCTGCTACATGGTACAGATATGCGCCCAGAAATACGCCGATCCTTCACACGCTACAATAATAATGAGCCTTGAATCAGTATTCGGTCTTGCAGGAAGCATAATATTTTTAGGCGAGAGCTTAACGCTTAGAATGCTTATCGGCTGTGCGCTGATTTTTATATCAGTCCTGGCCTCTGAGTTCTCGTTAATTTTAAGGCAAGGGAAAAAAAGGAGATGAGTTTTATTCTTGTTCCTTAGATTTCTTGAAGATACAAACTGGCTTTCAATATTATCGCTGATAATCGGCAGTGCAATACTTTCAGTTATAGGCGACTCGATAGGCACTAAATACGGGAAAAAAAGAATATCACTTTTCGGCCTTCGTCCAAAATACACAAGCAGGCTAATAACGGCACTGACGGGAGCTGTTATCGCGGTCGGCATTCTCTCGGTCATGGCCGCCCTGTCTCAGGACGTAAGAACGGCACTGTTCGGAATGAAGATGCTGAAGCAGCAGATGTATGATCTTCAGTTCCAGCTTTCACAGAACGAACGCGACAAAGAGCAGATGAGATTATCGCTTTCAGAAACGGCAGCCAGTCTTGACATAACGGGCTTTGAACTTGACACAATGCGTAATGATAAATATTTGCTTGAACAGGAAAAAAACGAACTTGAGGCGGCTTTACGGATAATGCGCGAGGAATCATCACAGTTAAAACAGGAATTGAAATCACTGAGAAGTGAAGCTATTGCACTTAGCGCA
Source organism: uncultured Synergistales bacterium (assembly GCA_905233565.1). GTDB lineage: Bacteria > Synergistota > Synergistia > Synergistales > Aminobacteriaceae > JAFUXM01. Next base: position 76,142 of record CAJOCL010000003.1, on the reverse strand, counting down.
AATGTTTTGCTGGGGCAGACGGCTTTTGAGCCTGAAACTTCGAGGGAAGATATTATTTCTGATCTTAACGCCCTTAAGCAGCAGGTAAGGTTGAATATTTTGACAAAAATATCTGATGAGTCATTTACGAGGCTTCGTGATGTTTCTGTTGAATTTGATTCAGAAATTGAAGAGGCTTTAATTAATGAACTTGTAAGTTCTGACGAAAGGCAGTATGTTCGTGCATTGTCGGACGAAAATTACACCGCCGGCGAAAATATGCGCGTAATGGTACGGCTTGAGACGGGTGAAAGCATTCTCATATATGAAGACGGGAAGCCGGTTTACAGAAAATTTTTCATGAATGACAGGGAGAATACGAAATCAACGCCCGAAACGATACTCCATACATTTCTCAGGGAATTAAGGAACAAGGCCATTAATGACGGAATTTCGCCGGAACCTGTAACAAACAATGTCGGAACGCTTGACGGCGAAGCGTTCTTTAATGCCGTTGAACAGCTCGGAAAAATAACCGAACCCGTAATCATAAGCGCGATAGCTTCAGGAGACATATACACTGAGGGGCCTGTAGTGATTAATATAATCTTTGAGGAGTGACGGAGATTGAGACCGCACGTAATAATTTACACTGACGGGGGCGCGTCGCCTAATCCGGGTCTTGGGGGCTGGGCAGCAATTTTATATTCTCCTGAACACGGCGCGGAACGTGAAATTTACGGCTCTGAGAATGACACAACGAATAACAGAATGGAACTGACGGCGGCAATAAAAGCACTTGAGGCGCTGAAAACTTCATGTGATGCTGAAATTTACACGGACAGTTCATATTTGCAGAATGCCTTTGTAAAACGCTGGCTTTATAACTGGAAGCGCAAAAACTGGAAAACTTCATCGGGCGGTGACGTTTTGAACCGCGATTTATGGGAACGGCTTGACGAACTTACGCATATTCATAATGTCAAATGGCACTGGGTCAAAGGACATTCAGATGACCGCAGGAATAACAGGTGTGATGAACTTGTTCACATCGCGCGCAGTAAGTTACGCTAATATTCTTACGCGTTATTTTCTGCATTTGCTGTGGCCTATAAGCTGCGAAATATGCGGAAGGCCGGCCGTAAAACTCTGTTATAAATGCCGTGAAATCCTGCGTAAAAAAGAAATTGAAGCCGCTAATGCAAAGGGATTTTATACACTTTTCAAAGGTGAAATTATAATCCGTCATTTAGGAAATATCATTGTATATTCAGCACTGTATTATCATGATATAAACGTAAAAACTGTAATTCACAGATTCAAAGAGGACGGGAAAAAAGAAATGGGGCATCCTTTAGGTGTCTGCATGGCGAGAACTTTCGGGGGAACTGAAGCGGATTATATTATCCCTGCACCGCTCAGAATGAACAGTGAAAGGAAATATAATCAGGTTTACGAGCTTGCAAGGGGAATGTGCGATTATTGGAACGTTGAACTTCTCGACACAGCCGAAAGAACCCGCGAACGTCCTCACCAAATGAGTTTAGGGGCAAAAGAAAGAAAGAATAACGTTGCGCCTGATGACTTCAGATTTAAGCATGATATTAAAGGATTAAGGGTTGCAATTGTTGATGATGTCTGTACTACGGGTTATACGCTGACCGCCTTTTCTGAGGCCTGCAGGAGGGCGGGGGCGTTTGTAATCTGTGCTTATACTTTATCGTCAAGCAGTATAGAAATTAACTGAATGTGTATAATTCTGACGGGTGATTAAACTTTGGATAATAATAATAATTCGTCAGAAGCAAAAAATCCTTCAATGGTTCGTCATGCAGTTTTCATGATGGCCGGTACGTTATTGAGCCGTATACTTGGCCTTGCCCGTGAAGTTCTTATTGCGGCATTTTTCGGGGCAACTAAGGCAATGGACGCATTCAACGTGGCATATACGCTCTCAAATTTAGCGCGTCAATTACTCGCTGAAGGTGCATTATCGGCGGCATTTGTCCCTGTATTCTCACAGGCTCTCACGAAAAGCAGGGAAAAAGCCCTTTCGCTTGCACGCGGAACAATGACCGTTCTGCTCTTTGCAACATGCCTTGTCGTAATAATCGGAATATTTTTCGCGCCCGGTTTAGTTAAGATTATGGCACCGGGTTTCGATCCTGAAAATCATTCTCTTGCCGTCGGTTTAACAAGATACATGTTCCCATTTCTTATATTTATATCGCTTGAAGCGCTGACTATGGGAGAGTTAAACAGTTTAGGTTCGTTTTTTGTCCCTGCGTTATCACCGGCGTTCAGCAATTTAGTATTTATTGTTACTGCTCCTTTTTTTGCTGCAAGATTCGGAGTTTACGGCCTTGCGTTATCAGTCTTATGCGGAGGGCTTGCACATTTTCTTTCACAATGGGTATATACATTCAGGCTTAACGCCGTAATTTACCCGACAAGACCTGACCTGAAAGATCCTGACCTGAAACGGATAATGAAGTTATTTCTGCCTTATGCCGCAGGATTATCGTTAAATCAAATCAACCCTGTAATAAGCCGTATGCTTGGCTCATTTTTGCAGGAAGGGAGCATCTCGGTACTCAATTATTCAAACAGAATTTTACAGTTACCGCTTGGGCTTTTCGTAATCGCAATATCTCAGGCTGTTCTGCCTCAGTTAGCAATGGCAAAAGATGATGATGAATTTATTGACACGTTAAGGCAGGCCGTAAGATTCGCGCTTTTCGTTGTACTTCCTGCATCATTGGGAGTTATATTAATTTCGGATGAATTTGTTCATTTGATATTTGTTCGCGGAGAGTTCGGGGGCTGGGCATGGTCGGCAACATCATCAACACTTGCATTCAGTATGCTGGGGCTGCCGGGAATGGCCTGTTCAACCGTCATAATGCGCGCACTTTACGCGCTTTCAATGCCTCGTGAAGCCTTCAAAGTTACGGCGTTCAGCGTTTTATCTACTGCTGTATTATCATTTATTCTTGTATGGCCTATGGGCTATAACGGCCTTGCGCTTGCTCCTGGAATTGCGTTCACAATGTCGGGAATACTTGGACTGTATTACGTAAGCCGCAAACTCGGTAAACCGTTGAACATTATAACCGGTAAAGTCTTCGGGAATTATCTCGTTGCTTTAATGACAATTGATGTTGCTGTCATGATTTATAAATTCGCATGGCCGTATAACACTTCAGGCAGTATCGGGATCCGTTCGTTATGGATATTGGGAGTAATCGCCGTCAGTGCAGGGATGTATTCAGTTGTTACAAAGATTATGAAGTTTGAGGAATGGCAGTTATTGGGTCAGGCTTTCAGGCGGAAAAAGAGCATACAGCAGCAATAAACTGAAAAAATCTAAGGAGGAAATATCATGCAAGTAAAACCGGAAGCAAAAAATAAGAACATGAAAGATAATAAAGCATGGAAGTATGACGCTGATTACATCAGGTACGTTAATAGCGGAGAATCGGCGGCCGTTTACGTTGTCCGTGATGTTGCGGAACAAGTCCCGACAAAGGGCAAATGGAGCGATATAATCTCATTTGAGGCGTATAAGCAAGACGAGGACGGATGGGCATTCAAATGGATCGTGGCTGAATTATTCCCAAGAAAAACTAATCCCAAATATGATCCTGATGATACAGAACATAACAGATATTTGACATGGGAAGCAGCTCACACGGACATTGACGAACAGAGAGAAGAAGGATACAAAGGCCCGAAATATCTTGTACTATGCACGCTCAAGGACAAGAACAAGGGACAGTTCAAGACTTTCACGCTGAAAGGAATTTTTAAGCGTTACGAAAGCAAAGATGGTGAAGTTAAGGACATTGAGCAAAAAACGGAATTACCCGAAAAGCCTGAAACAATCAAAGAACCTTTGCCGCATAAATGGGAATATAAAATAACTTATGTCAAGAAGCTGAATAACGAACAGGCTGAATACATAAAATCACATTCTGTCAAACTCCTACAAAAAATTAATGCTGAAGGCCAATCAACTCCTGAAATATTCGGCTTCAAGGGCAGTACAAGAAAATCAAAGGGAGAAACAAAAAAATGAGTGCAGCCCATTTAAGCAGGCTTGAGGAAATTACGGATCTGAGCATGATATTGCAGGGGGAATCAAATGATTTCACCGAATGGCTCGCAAAAGATGAGAATATCAGAACTTTAACTGACCTGTTATCTGAAGCAGCCGGCCTTAATTTTTCAGCAGAAAAAATTCAATCAAAAGCAGAAAATTTCAGCGTCATTATTACAGCCTCAGAGGCAGAAACTGACAGAAAAGTTATTATTATGACTGACTTTGACAGCACGGACGATTCAGGTCTCGGAAAATTAATCACTTCCGCAGCGATTAACAATGCTGATTTAATAATATGGATAGTCAGACAAGCTGATGACGAACACAGGGCAGCAATAGAATGGCTAAATTCAAGAAAATTTGGGAACACCGAGTTTTTGCTGTGCAAGATAAAACTTTTCAGAATCGGAAACTCTGAACCTGCAGTAAAATTTGAAGTAATATCACGTTCAAAAACTAAAAAATATGATGCAACGGATAACGTTGAAAAATTAAGATTTGAATACTGGAACGCTTTTCAGGCTTACGCTTTTGACGGCGGAAATAACCCTAAATTCGCCGCAAGTTACAGGCGTTGGCAGACATCTTCAAATTACGGCGTTGTCTTCGGAACAGGCAAACCGGGCTTCAGTATAATCATAGCGAAAACTAAAGATGACATTGAAGCAGGTTTGAATATTGCTGATGATAAAAAGTCCTTTGAATATCTTTTGAGCCGTAAAAATGATATTGAGGCTGAATGCGGATTTAATTTTGAATGGCTCGAACTAACAGGCAGAAAAGGCAGCAGAATAAGCACAAAGAAATCACCTGCAAAACTTGACGATAAATCTTCATGGCCGGATCAATTTGAATGGATCATGACTTCAATATTAAAAATACGTGAAGTCTTCGGAAAATATATCAGAGAGGCAGAAAATGGAAAATAACATAATCACTTCAAGGGTTGAAAAATTACGCGCATTAATGGCCGATAAGGGGCTTGACGTTTTTGTCTTGATTGTTGACGAACGGGCAAATTCCGAAAGCTGTCATTATATTTCAGGCTTCAGGGGAAGCTCGGCAGGATTAATAATAACTCTCAACGATGCAATATTAATCACTGACGGAAGATATAAAATACAGGCAAAAATACAGTCCCCGTTCACAATCATCATACAGTCAGAACTTTCAACATATGAATATATAGCTAAAGCAGTTAATGACGGCGGTTATTCGCGTGCAGGATTTGAGGCCGAAAAGATTTCACATTATGATTTCAAGAAATATTTTGAACCCGTAAAATGTGAATGGCTGGACGTGTCGGAATTTATCCCAAAATTACGGAGGACTAAAGATTCTCATGAAGCCGGATTAATCCGCAGAGCCGCAAAAATAGGCCGTGAAGCGTTGGGGAATGTCTTAAAGTCTGCATGTGTCGGAATGTCAGAAGTTGAGTTTGAAATAAAACTCCTGCAGGAAATAAAGTTATTGGGTGCCGAAAAGGGCTGGGCTCATGATGATTTTATTGTCGCATCGGGCGTAAGAAGTGCAATGTGCCACGCTCCAGCAACGTCTAAAACTTTTGCTGAGGGCGATATAGTTACGGTTGATTACGGGGCAATGTTTGAAGGCTACATGAGCGATATAACGCGTAATTTCGTCATAGGCCGTGCTGATTCTAAGGCTCAGGAAATTAATTCCGTATTGCTGAAGGCTCATAATGAGGCAGCAAAGGCGTTAAGGCCGGGAATTTCGGGCGCTGAAGCTGACGGAGTTGCGCGGAAAATCATCACTGATGCGGGTTACGGGGATAACTTCCTTCACGGTCTCGGACACGGCTTAGGGCTTGAAATCCACGAAGCTCCAAGACTGTCGAAAACTTCAAAAGATATATTGCAGGCCGGTGATGTAGTTACTGTTGAGCCGGGAATATATATAGAGGGCTGGGGCGGCCTGAGAATTGAAGATGATTATCTGATTACTGAGGACGGCTGCGAGTGTCTGACTGTGAGTGATAATCAGAGCCTCATAATAATTCGATAGAAAGCTGAAATTAACGTGTAAAATATACCAGATATTTTGATTTTCATAATTAAGGAGAATATTTTAATGGCCGAAGAAGTTATTTCACAGGATTTTAATTCAGAAGATAATGAAGTAGTCAGACAGCGCAAAGAAAAATTATTACGCCTCCGTTCAGAAGAAGGTTATGACCCTTATGTCAACGAGACTTGGGACAGAAAAGACACACTCGCTTCAATCCGTGAGCGTTTCGACACCTTGCAGCCCGAACAGGAAGACGGCACAGAGTTAAAGACCGCAGGACGTATTATGACTATCAGGAAACAAGGCAAGGCTACTTTTGCCGACATGGCCGACGAGACATCGAGAATACAGTTATACTTCCAGATTAACACGGTCGGCGAAAAAGATTACGACTTCCTCAAAAAATGGGTTGACACGGGCGACTGGCTCGGAATTGTCGGACACGCCTGCAGGACAAGGCGCGGCGAGCTTACGATAATGGTTACTGAGTACAAATTACTCAGCAAGGCAATACGCCCGCTCCCTGAAAAATGGCACGGCTTAACCGACACTGAGATACGTTACAGGAAACGTTACATGGATTTAATCGCAAATCCTGAAGTCCGCGATGTTTTCAGGAAACGTTCAAGAATAATATCATCATTCAGAGAAACTCTTGAATCTCACGGGACACTTGAAGTTGAAACGCCTATACTCTCAGTGCTTGCCGGCGGTGCAAATGCAAGACCTTTCAAGACATTCCATAATGCACTTGGCGTTGACATGTATATGAGAATAGCCGTTGAACTTTACCTGAAGCGCCTTGTAGTCGGCATGATGGGAAGGGTTTACGAGATTGGCCGCAACTTCAGGAATGAGGGCATTGACACTATGCACAATCCCGAATTTACAATGATGGAAGTTTATTGGCCTTACGCTAATTATGTCGACATGATGAATTTAGCCGAAGAGTTAATCAGAAACGCCGCAAAATCAATAGGCACCCTTGAAATCGAATGGAACGGAATTAAACTCGATCTCTCAAAGCCTTTCAGAAAAATAACAATGCGCGAGGCCGTCAAGGAATTTGCAGGGGTTGACTTTGACACCGTAACTTCAGACGAACAGGCGAGGGCAATAGCACGTGATAAAGGTCTCGGCTCTGAAATGACGGGACATGAAAGTAAATTTGCAGTTTTGAATCTGTTATTTGAGGCATTCGGCGAGGAAAATTTAATCGAACCTACTTTCCTTCTCGGACACCCTACGGAGATTTCACCGCTTTCAAAGAGAGACCCTGAAAATCCCGATTACACTCACAGGTTTGAGCTTTTCATGTTCGGCAAAGAAGTCGCAAACGCTTTCAGCGAACTTAACGACCCTATCGACCAGCGCGAACGCTTTGAAGATCAGGCACGGAAAAAAGCAGAAGGCGATGATGAAGCACACGTATTTGACGAAGATTTCATTAACGCCATTGAAGCGGGACTTCCCCCGACCGGCGGAATGGGAATCGGCATGGACAGAATAGTTATGTTCCTTACGGGCGCAAGGTCAATCAGGGACGTTATATTATTCCCGGCCATGAAACCGAAGGCATAAAATGAATATGTTTGAAACCCGCATGAATGAACTTTACAGGCTCGTAAAATATCATGCGGGTTTGTATTATGATAAGGACAGCCCCGAAATTTCAGATTCAGAGTATGACGCTCTCGTCCGTGAACTTAATGAGCTTGAACGCGATTATCCTGAATTTGCCCGAAAAGATTTTCTGACTCATAATGTCGGCGGTTCACCAAGCGAGTTATTTGCTAAAGTTAATCATGATGTGCCGATGTTATCGCTTGACAACGTTTTTAACCCTCAAGAACTCGTTAATTTTTTTGAACGCATAAAGGCTGAAGGTTCTTTCACATGTGAAATGAAAATTGACGGCCTTGCAGTCTCGCTTGTCTATGAAGACGGAATTTTTATCAGGGGTGCAACACGGGGCAACGGTAAAACCGGCGAAGATGTTACGGCTAATTTGATGCTGGTTGATTCTGTACCGAAAAAATTAATCAATGCTCCCAGAGGACGCGTTGAAGTCAGGGGCGAAGTCCTCATGACTCTTGATAGATTTAACGCTGTCAATGAAAAACGCAGCGAAAACGGCGAAAAGTTATTCGCTAATCCTAGAAACGCGGCAGCAGGAACTTTAAGGCAGTCAGAAAAAAATAATCACGTAATTTCAGAACGCGGTCTCGATATTTTCCTGTATTATCTTGTTGACGCTGAAAAATTCGGCGTTAAATCTCAAAGCGGTGCGCTGAAATGGCTCTCCGAACACGGCCTCCCCGTTCAAAGTGCGTGCAAGCTCTGCAAAAATCTTGATGAAGTCAATGATTTTATTTCATTCTGGCAGAATGAGCGTTATAAATTGAATTACGTTACTGACGGCGTAGTCATAAAACTTGACGACCTCACTAAATGGCCCGAAATCGGCTCAACTTCACACGCCCCAAAATGGGCAGCAGCTTATAAATACCCCCCTGAAGAAGCAAAAACGCGCTTAAAAGACATAATAATTTCTGTCGGACGTACGGGAGTTTTAACGCCCGTTGCAATTCTTGAACCCGTGAGGCTCGCAGGGACTCAGGTATCACGCGCAGGACTTCACAACGCTGACGAAATAGCCAGGAAAGATATTAGAATCGGCGATATTGTAAGAGTAAGAAAAGCTGCCGAAATTATCCCCGAAATTATAGATTCTGATATTAATTCAAGAACGGGCAATGAAAAAGTTTTCATTATGCCTGAAAAATGCCCGGCCTGTAATTCAGAGATTATAAAAATTCCTGATGAGGCCGCTTACAGGTGTCCTAACCGTGCATCATGTCCGGCACAGTTAAAAGAGAGCCTGAAATATTTTGCCTCAAGGGACGGAATGAACATAAAGGGAATCGGGAAGAAATTAGCTGAAAAGCTGACGGCCTCAGGGAAGATTAAGCGTCTCAGCGATATTTATACTTTGACCGCCGATGACTGGAAAAATTTAGACAAAATAGCGGAACTTTCAGCAAACAATATACTTTCACAGCTTGAAATCTCAAAATCAAGGCCGTTTGAAAATCTTGTTACGGCTCTCGGCATTCCTGATGTCGGAAAGAATACCGCAGTTTTAATCACTGAACACTTCGGGAATATTGACGCGCTTATATCCGCTGATGAGGAGAATTTAGCTTCGATTGAGGGCGTAGGGCCCGTGATTGCTCATTCAGTTTATGAATTTTTCAGGAATGATGAAAATTTGCAGATGATTAATGATTTCAAGGCTATGGGCTTCAACATGAGCTGTAAAATTAAAACGTCAGGCAGTGAATTAACGGGAAAAATTTTTGTCTTCACGGGAACTCTTGAGAACATGACACGCGATGAGGCAGGCGGAAAAGTTAAATCACTCGGCGGCAAAGTCTCAGGCAGCGTCAGCAAAAAGACTGATTATGTCGTTGCAGGAGACATGGCCGGTTCAAAGCTGAAAAAAGCAGAATCTTTAGGCGTTAAAATTTTGACTGAACAGGAATTTTTAAGCATAATTAATGACAGGTGATGAATTATGGCATTCGGCCCTGAATATATTACGGGACTTTCAGGCGAAATAAAAAAAATACTTCCGCTGAGAATTAACAGGATTGAAGGCGGTGAATCTTGGGCTGCCCTGAAAATTTCGGGCGAATCATGGCTGTTGATTTCATGGACATCTGGAGCTTCGGGAATTTGCACGGCCTCACAGAACGAGATCAACGCACTCCGCGACATATCGCCGTCAAAGGCCTCTATAACTGAGGCAATGAAGAGCAGGTTAACTCACGGCGGTGAGATTTATTCAATAAGACAGATAAACAATGACAGAGTACTTGAACTTTCGGCAAGGCGCAGGGTTTCGGCGGGCGTGAGCGTTAATTATTATCTCGTTATTGAAATTACTGAGCCAACATCAAATTTCATACTGCTTGACGAAAACAGGAAGATTGACGAGGCCGCAAGGCACTCAACCCCTGATACTAATCATTACAGAACGATTCTTCCCGGCCATGTATACACGCCGCCCCCTGAATTTGAGGGCGTAACTCTCAGGAATGATACGGCTTTGAAATTCGAGGACATACAGAACCTGAAGGGCATAGGAAGGCCGTTAGCAAGGCTCATAATGTCCCATTGGGAACAAAGGGACGCTTTATCCTGGAAATCAGCGTTAATGAAGTTAAGCGATGAAAATTCAGCCGTAAAACCCAGAATAATCACCAGGAATAATTATTTAACGAGAATAGATTTTGATTTTCCTGAAACTCTCGAACTTAACGGGGATCTGCTCACTGCCTCGAAAAAAGGAGTGTTAATCCCCCTGCTAAGGCGCGGAAGGGAGAAGACACTGCATGAAATTGACGCAAAAATAAAACGCTCAGTAAAATCAAAAGAACGCCACAGAGACGGATTAACAAAACAGCTCAAAGAATGCCAAGAAGCCGAAATTTTCAGGTTCAAAGGCGAGGCCATATTAGCGCATATATACGAGATTCCAAAGAGGGCAGAGAATATAACGCTTACCGATTGGGAGGGTAATAAACTCGATGTAACTCTTGATCCTGATTTAACACCCTCAAGGAACGCCGAGAGATATTTCAAGCGTTACAGGAAAGCTAAAGGCAATCCCGACGAGATAAAATCAAAACTTGACGCGGTAAATTCATCAATACTTGAACTTAAAGAACAGCATTTACTGCTTGATGCCATTGATGATCCTGAAAAATTCAACGAGGCAGTTAAAGATTTGTCCGAATGGCTTTCACCCGAACAGGATAAATTTTCACATAAAAATAAATATAAACAAAGCAAAAAGAAACAGGACAATATCCCCCCTCATCTCAATATAAATCATGACGGCGTTAATATTCTCGTAGGACTTTCGGCAAGGGGGAACAGGTATGTTACTCTGAAAACTGCGCGCCCTGATGATATATGGCTGCACGTTCACGAAATGCCCGGAGCCCATGTCATTATCAGAGGATTGAAACGCAGCGAACTTGAAGGGGAAAAACGCAATATACTTGAATACGCCGCAGGTTTGGCCGCCGCTCATTCATCGGGGAAATCTTCAGGCTCTGTTCAAATTGATTACACTGAAAGAAAATACGTTAGATCCGTTCCCGGCACTGTTGCGCTTGTTACGTACACAAATCCCGGAACTTTGAGGGTTTCGCCGCTATCCGAAGTTTGACAAATTCAATGATTATTGCTATATTTTGACGGTTGAAATTAACGGCCCCGTAGCTCAGTGGATAGAGCGACTGCCTCCTAAGCCGTAGGCCGGGTGTTCGAATCACCCCGGGGTCGCCATTAAAATTAAAATAAAACAATCCCCAACTATACTATCAAGAAAGGATCTGACTGATTTGTCAGAAAAATAATCGAGATGCCGAAAAGGTTTGAATTTCTTGCAGACAATTTCCCTAAACTTGCTGAATATGGAACTGTGGCCGAAAATTGTATTAACTCTGACCCTAATATATGTCTGTTAAGTCTAGGAAGAATTGCAGAACTTATCACAAAAATTTTATGCCGTCAAAATAATATTATTATTGATACTCAGGAAAGTACTCAAGAAATTACCCGCCAATTATTAAACAGGGGAATAATAACGGAAGACATTTCACAAAAAATAAATACTCTTTCAGAAATAAAGCACGATGCCGCAGATTTTGATTATTCTTCAGAAATGGCATGTTCAAGGCTGATTGTTACTGCTGAAGAGCTGTGCGAATGGTTCGTGTTTTCTCGTTCTGAGGGGAAATTTAATTTTCTTGCCGAACTTTTCCCGCCCGGTAAGCCCGTCCCGGTTTTAATTAATCTCGCTGAACTCGGGCGCGAAGCAGAAGAGAATCTTTACTCAAATACCCGTTACTGTTTAATATGTCTTGGAGATTTCGGAGAGGCTGCCGCTGACTGTTTAATGATCGAGAAAGGCATAGAAACCCACGAAAAAGATCAGGTTGAGAGAATAGACGTATTGTCAGGCTCAGTTGATGAAAATATGCTCAGTATCCTTCATGAGTTAAGAATAGCAAGGAACAAGGCACTTCACGAGAGATACAACGATGAATATAATTCAGAAAAAGAGGCTTCAAGGCTGCTTGATGAGGCGTTAAAACTTTCAGAATATCTTTTCAGGCTCATAATAAAAAACGGCTATATAGTAAAGGCAAGAATAACGGGTGAAAAAGAAAACGGGGGATTTTCAGCGTCAATAGGAATTATCAGGGCTTTTGTTCCTTCAAATGAAATTACCGAAAGCAGGAGCTTAATTAAAGGAAGAAAATACGTTTTCAAGATTATTGACACCGAACAGGATATTATAAAACTCAGCCTTAATGACGCTGATAATGATTATAATCTGTCTGTCGGAAAACTTTACGCAAAATACAAGCCCGGTCAGGATGTCAACGTAAAAATAAAAAGCATGAGCAATTCAACCGGCGCAATCGTTGAACTCAAAGATGGATTGGAGGCACGAATACCCCCGTCAGAACTCGGGAAAAAGATTTACCGTTATGATGACAAGACAAATCAAAAACTGCTGAAATATGAAACTACGGCACGCGTTAAATGGTTCAGCCTGAAAGAATACCCTCCAATGCTGTTATCAGTAAAAGACGTTGAAGACGAACAGAAAGAACATAAAGAGCATAAAGATTATAAAGAACAGAAAATTAAAACGGCCATGTCTGATTTGGATTTCAGGCTGTTATGTAAAACAGGTTCTTACGGGGAAGTTCTGCAGGCTCTCGAAGACGGCGCAAACCCGAACGCAAAAAATAACAGGGGTACTACGGCTCTCATGATGGCTGCACAGTTCAACAGAAATTCAAAAGTTGTTAAAGCCCTTATCGAGGCCGGAGCTGAACTTGACGCGAAAAATCACAAAGGCAATACAGCCCTCATGTATGCGGCAATGAGGAACAATCCCGAAACTGTACGGGCAATTTATGACGCTGGGGCAGATATTGAGGCCGTAAACGGTGTAGGAAAGAAGGCAGCTGATTACGCAATGACGAACAGAAAATTAAACGGTACGGATATAGTACGGCTTCTTAAAGATGAGCCGGAAACACAATATTATGAGATTGAACTTCCCGACCATGAGGGGCATAACAACGACAGCGGAGAGGATCGCCCCTTAACTCAGGAACAGGAAGAGGAATCAAGAAACGTTCTGAAAATAACTTTACAGAAGGATTTCCTCAAGATATGCCGTTCAGGAAGTGAGGAAGAAATCAGCGAGGCCGTCAATGCAGGCGTAAACATAAACGTAACTAACAAATCATCATCAACTGCCCTGATGTTCGCGGCACAGAGCAATACTGCAGGGGCTGTCGAAATTCTCATCAATGCAGGGGCATGTATTGACGCTCAGGACAATAAGGGAAATACCGCGCTGATTTATGCGGCATCGTTTAACACTGATGATGTCGTTGACGTTCTCATTAATGCCGGTGCCGATAAAGCCGTAACAAATTCGCTCGGTCATAAGGCCGCTGATTATGCGAAACTGAATTACAGGCTTGCCGATACTGAAGCGTTAAACAGACTGGAAGGGTAAAAAAAATAACGCTATAATATCCTCTACACCAGAATTGACGATTACCGTAGCATATGTTAGCACTAATGCGGCAAATACGGCAGGAATTTACGGAACGTATCTCGGCCTCGAAAAGAAATGGAAGCGTGAAGACCTGTTCAACGGTATCATGTTCGCCGATGCAATCGCCAATGTCGTTGCAGTAGTATTAATATCATTAATATTGGGCGCAATATTCCTCGTCGGTGCAATCGTACTTCACCCAAGCCCCAGAGTACTTCAGTTCTTTATGCTTTTCAGCTATCTTTTCGCGCTTGTAATGACAGGTTCGTCAATAATCAGAATGTTAGGGCGATAAATATAAATCTGCCTCCTCTTGTGAGAAATCAGGGGAGGCGTTTATATTTCCTTTTTCATGCGTGAAAATAATTCAGCACCGATTATTATCCAGATTAAGAGCAAAACATACGAGGGCAGTTCAAGAGAACAGTCAAGCCCCGAAACGGGAACAAGAAGGAAAAATGCAAACATAAACGAAAAAATAAAACCCGTAATCCCGAATATCATTATGTCCGTCCTTTTTTCAGCCCGTGCAAAATGCAGAGCCGCTAACGATGTATAGCCGAAACTCACGGCACCCCCGATCGATGACATGTCAACCGTCCATGCAAGCGCGTTGCGTCCCATGAAAGGCGCAAAGGCTGATACTAACATGCAGAATTTTACGGCATTTGAAGGGACGCAGTTACCGTTGAGATTCCCGAACCATGAAGGTAACATGTCATCTCTTGCAAGCGAGTAAAGAAGCCTGCTCGTTGCCGTGTAAAATCCAAGTATCCCCGTAAGCATGGCCATTAATGCAGTTACGCTTATGATAAATATTCCGGGATTCCCAAGTACGTTGAAAGCCGCCGCAAATGACGCAATACCGTGATAACCCTTCAGGTTAGGAATGTCATTAACGTAGCTGACCCAATTTTCATAGCCTTCCGGGATCCCCGACGCTGCTATCAAAGTCAGAGCAACATAAACGAAACATCCGCATAATATGCTGGTGTCCATTATGAATTTTGAGCGTTGAATCGGAAATTTTGACTCTTCCGAAAGCTGAGGAACCGTGTCAAATCCTGCATACATCCAAGGGGCTATAACAAGGATTGATATTATCTGAACAAGCGCGTTTCCGTGTGTCGAATCTTCAGGGTAAAACATCGGATGAAGTTTTGAACTGTCAGTGGCAGGACTGAATAACGATGCTCCGAGAAATATCAGGATTCCTGCAAGCAGAATTATTACAAATAATGACTGCACAAAACCGGCAGCCTTTATCCCCCTGCAGCTTATGAACGCAAAAACGGCAAGTGATGACAAAGCAAGAATCACTTCACCCGTATATATATCATAGCCGGCTACAGTGTAATGAAAACCGTACTGAAATATGCTTCTTTCGGATAATGCCCTGAAGATCAAGCACAAAGCCGTAGCATTCATGGGAATAATCATTATATAGCATAGCCCCAAGAACCAGGCGCATATAAAACCGTGTGTCTTTCCGAATGCTTTTTGTGCAAATATAAACTGTCCCCCTGATTCAGGGAATTTCTTTATCATATAGGCATAGTTATAAGAGATTATTAACATTATGAATGCCGCAATCTCCATAGCTATCAGCGTCCCCATAGTCCCGCCCCTCTTCAGGAACGTTGTACCGGGCATAACTATGGATCCCCAGCCTATAACACCCCCGAACGCTATGCACCATACGTTAAAAGCTGTCAGACACTCCCTAAGTTTCCTGGTAGTCATTTTTGCTTATACCCCCCCCCCATCTACGCCGTATTACGTAGAATGTTATGCCTAATATTACCCATCCGATTAAAAGGAAATAAGATTCATTGCCGAGTGATACATTGAGACCGGGTATAGGAACGAGGAGAAGTACGGCCATTCCAAGCGAAAAAATAAAGCCCATAATTCCAAAGATTAAAATGTCTGCACGTTTTTCACGGAGAGCATATTTCGCAGCTGATATTGAAGTGTAGGCAAAGCCTATCGCAGCCCCTATTGAGGCCATGTCGAAAACCCAGCCCATTACCGCACGACCTAAAAGGCATGTCAAAGCCGATATTACCGTACAGAACAAGCCGGCATGTGAAGGGACTCCGTTCTCATTGAGATAGCTGAACCATGAAGGGATCATTCCGTCTCTTGCCATTGAGTATAATAACCTGCTTGTCGCCGTGTAAAATCCTAACATCCCCGTCAGCATTGCAGCAATTACTGAAGCCGTTATTACATAAAGCCCTGTTTTGCCGAGAATAGTGAAAGAAGCGTTAAGGGTTGCTATTCCCGATACTCCGTCAAGATTGGGAAGATCGTTTATATATGCCGACCATGAGGAATAAGCCGAAGGAAATACGGAACACGCAAGAACTGTCAGAGCTATATAAACAAATCCTCCGCATATAATGCTTGTATCCATTACGACTTTTACGCGGTCAGATGAAAATTTTGACTCTTCCATTAACTGCGGTACGGTGTCAAAGCCCACGAATGACTGAGGCCCCGTAACTGCCACTGCCGTAATCTGTGCCATTATTCCCTTTGTGAAATCAGCGTCAACCGGGTGGAACATCGGATGAAGATTTGCCGATGACGCTTCGGGGCTGAGGAACGCGGCGCACATAATCACGAATATACCGCCTAAAAGTATCATGACTAAGTATGTCTGAAGTTTGCCAGTGAATATAACTCCCCATGAACTTATCATCATGAATATGAATAAAGCTCCTACGGCTAAAAGCATTTCGCCGAAATATACATCATAACCGGCTACAATGTAATGAAATCCGAACTTGAAAGTATCGCCTAAAACTGCACGCATGATTAAATTCAAAGCCGTAGCGTTCAGGGGTATTACTGATAAATACGACAGGCTGAGGAACCACGCGCATATAAAGCCGTGATGTACACCGAAGGCCATTTTTGCATATATAAATTCGCCTCCTGTCATCGGGAATTTTTTTATCATATAGCTGTAGTTATAGGCAATGATGAGCATGATTAACGTAGCAATTTCCATAGCGATTAGAGTACCGAGAGGACCTGCGTTTTTAAGGAAAACTGTTCCCGGCATAACGTAAGCACTCCAGCCTATGACACAGCCGAAAGCTAATGACCATACGTTTAAGGGTGTAAGGCTTCTTTTAAGGTGTCTGTCTGTATCAATTATGAAAAACATGTGCGGTCTCTGTCCTTTTCTGGAAATAATTGTGATTTGCATTATATCACGTGCTATACTGAATTAGTCTTTATCAATTATTATGATTATAAAAAGGGGCTTGCTTTTAATAATGACGGCTTTGAATAATATAAATGAAACATTTCTTGAAGTTACCGTGCTGCCGTTCCTGTTTGTTCTTTCTGCGTTCTTGGGCGGCAGGATGGCAACGAAATCTGAGATTAACCGGCGTTTCCTTCTGCTTGTAATCTCAACTCTTATTGCAGCATGTTTTGAAACTGTCCTCGAATTGTTCACGGATTTTAAGACAGTTACGATTTTTACTAAGCTGTTCTATGCGACAATAAATATTAACGCTTACTGCCTTATGTGCTACGTTGCGGCGTATTCGCACAAGATAAGCAGGAGATTCACAGAAATACATTTCTTAATTCTCGTAATGAGTATCTTGATGCTTTTTGTTTTCAGGAATGATGAATATCTTTACATGATATTTTCGCCGGGCTTTGCCGTTATGTTTGTTGTTGAGGGCTTTATACTGCAGCTTATATATCAGGAATATTACGGCAACGGACAATTCATCGTCATGAATCTTTTATTTATACTGCTTATTGACTCTTTTATACTGCAGTACCTTTTCCGTCAGAATCTGCCGTTAGTGTATACGATTGCAACGATGATGCTTGTTTTCACTTTCTTTTATCTTGAAGCACCGACTTACAGGCGTTTAATCACTGCACAGCATGAGACGGAACAGGCCCGCTTGATGGCTGAAGAGTCAATGCAGAGGGCAGCTGCAGCAAACAGGGCAAAAAGCAATTTTCTCGCCAGCACGTCGCACGAAATAAGAACGCCGATGAATGCAATACTCGGAATTAATGAAATGTTAATGAACGAGGCAAAAGACGATGAGACAAGAAAAGCATCCCTTGACATAAAGAAAGCAGGGGAACACCTGTTAAACATCGTCAACAACATTCTTGATATTTCAAAGATAGAGGCCGGTAAAATGGAACTTTTCGAGAGCGATTATCATTTATGGGAAGTTCTGAAAGACTGTGAAAGTTTCGTTACTTCAATGATAACGGGAAAAGAGGGATTGAGATTTATACTCAACAAAAAAGACGATATGCCAGAACATCTTCACGGCGATGTCCTGAGATTGAAGCAGGTATTAAATAACCTGTTGAGCAACGCAGCGAATTATACTCAGAAAGGAAGTATTACCCTCACGGTTTCAGGCAATGAAGTAACGGGCGGAGACACAAGAAATACGGGGCTTATTCTTTCATTCACTGTTGAAGATACGGGAATCGGAATGAGAGAGGAAGACAGGCTGAAAATCTTTGAACCTTTCGAGAGGGCAAATATTCTGGAAACTAGGCACATCGCAGGCGCAGGACTCGGGCTTTCGCTCGTAAAAAATATTATTGACATAATGAGCGGAAGAATTGAACTCGAGAGCGAATACGGAAAGGGAACAAAAATAACGTTCGTCATTCCTCAGAGAATTGCACGAGGCGAGAATATAACGCTGCAGGAGTATGAAGAGTTCATGAAAAACGCCGCTCCCGCTGAGGCTGCCGTTGATGATGCTAATGAGCCGACAAAATGGCCGGACGCAAAAATTCTTGTTGTTGACGACACGCCGGTTAATCTTGTTGTTGCAAAAGGAATGCTGAAAGATTCAATGGCTCAGATTGAGACGGCTGAATCAGGTGATGAGGCTTTGGAAAAAATAAAAGCCTCTCATTATGATATAGTCTTCCTTGATCACAAAATGCCCGGAATGGACGGCCCGGAAACTCTCGGCCATGCAAAGAAATACGCTGAAGGCACTAAATTTATAGCACTCACCGCAAACGCAGGAGGCAACGCAAGGGCTGAATATATAGCAATGGGATTTGATGATTATCTCCCAAAACCCTTTAAGAGCATGGAAATGATGAACGTATTAAAAGAGTGCCTTAACAAGAAATAATAAAAAATAAAATAATAAAACGGGAGCAGTGTCAAATCCGGCAAAGCTCCCGTTAATTTTCTGCGTGTAAATTCGGCTTTATTTATGCATCAGCCTGTACTTCAGGTGCTGCTGGCGCTGAGGCTTGGGACTGGGGCTGAACGGGTGTTGAATATTTCCTCGCGTGAACCTGAATCTCATCGCGCACTGCAAGAGGCGACGGGATATTATGCGCGTGAATCTCTTCTCCGCTTGTCCCTGATGATGTTATGATTACATCACCGACGTTTAAGAGCGTCTGCATCATCGTCTGGCCTACTCTTATATGAGTAATGTTTGAAAGTCCTATCTCTAAGGACTCGCGGAAATCTGAGCTGAACGGCTTCAGGGGGTGGCAGACGACAAACGCAACTTCCTGATCTTCGACCCTCTCCGGGTTGTCCCTGAGAACAAGCGACATCGTAGCGCGCTGAATGAGGACATAAAGGAATACGAGTACTTCAATAACAATGACAATTATCCACATCCATTTGAGCTTTGCGCCCTCGTTGAAAGGCCCCCAGACGCTTCCGATAGCTGCAATAATAAGCAGGATTATTGCAGGGCATAAGAGTTTATAAAAACTCTTCCAAGCCGGCTTATAAGTTTTGTAGAATGGTTCCATGATGATTAACAATTCCTCCGTTTCAAAAAATACAATTTTGACAATTTGAGTTATTATAGCATTACAACAAAAAAATTTTTGAGGCGGAGTGATTATATAAAACATGGAAATTATAAAGACTGCTTTACGCTCTTTGATGAGCAACAGAACCCGTTCACTTTTAACAATGCTGGGAATAATAATCGGTGTCGGAGCAGTAATCACAATGGTAGCCATAGGACTTGGAGCATCAATGCAGGTTGAAGAGGCAATATCGAATTTCGGTTCCAACCTGTTAATCGTCATGCCGGCACCGCCAAATTCAACGGGCGCAAGGGGCGCGGCAGGTTCAGGCTTTTCATTGACGCTTGATGACTCGTACGCTATTGCAGAAGACACTTTTTATGTTGCCCGTACAGCACCCGAAGTGAATGCCTCAGCTCAGGCTATTTACGGAAATTCAAACTGGAACACCAGCGTTACGGGCAGTACTCCGGATATTATGCAGATAAGAAACTGGACGATGGCAAGCGGAGTCATGTTTACCGAACAGGACGTAAGATCCGGCACGAAAGTATGCGTAATCGGCCAGACTGTAGCAAAGGAATTATTCGGTTATGCCGATCCCATAGACGCTACTATAAGAATAAGAAACGTGCCTTTCAGGGTTATAGGTATGACGACAAAAAAAGGTGCCAATTCATGGGGGCAGGATCAGGATGATTTCATTCTTATACCCGTAACGACGGCACAGCACAGACTGTCACGCAGCGGAGCGAATAATAATTCAGTCAGGCGCATAAACGTTCAGGCAAAAGACGAACATTCCGTAGAACTTGCAGAAAAGGAAATAATAACGCTTTTAAGGCAGAGGCATAAACTTACTGAAGGCATGGACAACGATTTCACTATACGCAACATGACGGAAGTAGAAGAAAATATGACCAATACCGTAAACGTAATGAGTATACTGCTCGGTTCTGTAGCGTCAATATCTCTTCTTGTCGGCGGAATAGGTATCATGAATATCATGCTGGTTTCAGTCAGTGAACGTACACGCGAGATCGGCATAAGAATGGCTGTAGGTGCGAGGCCGTCAAATGTAAGGGTACAGTTTCTTACTGAGTCCGTAGTTTTATCGTTTCTGGGCGGAGCAATAGGAATTTTAATCGGTGTAGGAATATCAAAGGCAGTAACAATATTTTTCGGCTGGATAACGGTAATATCACCTCATTCTATAGTCCTTGCTGCCGGTTTTTCTGCATTTGTCGGGATTCTTTTCGGCTTATGGCCGGCCTGGAAAGCGTCAAACCTTGATCCCATTGAGGCTTTGAGGACAGAATAAAATGATTGATGATTCGTTGAACAATTCAGTGAGGCGGAAAATCGGACAGGCATTATCTCAATGGCAGATGATAAACGAAGGCGATAATGTTCTGGCCGGGCTTTCAGGCGGAAAAGACAGCTTGCTACTGCTTCATGCACTTCATGAATTTTCAAGAAGAAGCCCCGTTAAATTTTCAGTTGCAGCTCTGACCGTCAGACTTTCAGGAATGAATACGCAGCCCCTGAAAGATTATTGTGATTTCAAGGGAATAAAATATATTGAAATTGAACAAGACATTATCGGCATAATCCGCGCAAGGCAGGAAAAATCACCCTGTTCATTCTGTGCTAACATGAGGCGCGGAATATTAAGCTCATGGGCATCACAGAACAATTACGGAAAATTGGCACTCGGACACACTCTTGATGACGCTGTAGAAACTTTCTTTATGAACATGTTTAATTCAGGCCGCGCAAAAAGTTTCAAGCCTAAAGCCTTAATGTCAAGAACCGGCGTAACCGTCATACGTCCTCTTGTACTTTCAACTGAACAGGCAATTATTGACGAGGTTGAACGCCTGAATCTGCCCGTAATTTCAAGCCCCTGCCCTTTCAACGGAAAGACTGAAAGACAGAGAATACGTGAGTACATAGCCGAATTAAGGAAGACTATACCTGATTTATACGGTAAAATATTAAATGTACTGAAAAATTTATCAGATTCTGAAAGCTGGACGATATGAGCATTATACCTTCTGATGTAAAAATGACACCTTGGCTTGAACAGTTCAAGACATTCAAAGAGCAGTATCCCGACACGATATTATTATTCAGAATGGGAGATTTTTATGAGATATTTTTCGATGATGCCCGTACTGCTTCAGCCGTCCTTGATATAGCACTGACATCAAAGAGTGCCGACAAGAAAATCCCAATGGCCGGGATTCCCCATCACGCTTTGAACTCTTATTTATCGCGTCTAATAAAGGCAGGTTACAGGGCTGCAATATGCGATCAGGTCAGCGAACCTAATCCGAAAGGTCTTGTTGAACGCCGTGTAATCCGTGTCGTTACGCCCGGAACTTACGTACCTGAAGACGAGGCAGGAGAATCGGCGCATTTAGCGTCAGTCTGGCCGATGAAAAACAAAACTGCTATGGCTCTTCTTTCGGTTAATACGGGGCAGCTTGAGGCCGGTACTTTGAACACAAGGGACGCTGAGGCGATGCTGTCAGCTTTTGCGCCGGGAGAAGTCCTTTACCCTTCAAATATAAAGACGCTTCCTGATTTTTTGAACGCCTATAATCTCAGGCCCGTACCGCCTGAAACTTTCAAGCCTGAAAACGCTTCCGCAAGGCTGAAAAATGCACTTCACGCCGTTAAACTTGACGGGTTCGGAATAAGCGAGGGCGATTTATGCACCGGCCCTGCTTGGGCTGCACTCGATTATCTGAGCGCAACTCAGTTCAGCATGCTCAATAACGTTCTTAAACTTTCGCCGTTAATAATAAAAGACAGAATGAGCCTTGATTCGTCAGCACAGAAAAATCTTGAGTTAATCCCCGAAACTTCAGCCGGAAGTGTCTCGCTCTTTTCGTCAATAGACAAATGCAGAACTAACACGGGACGGCGGACGCTCAGAGATTGGCTTTTACGTCCCTTAATGGATATTAAGGCAATCGAACGGAGACAGAACGCGATCGGAGTTTTAGTCAAATCAAAAAGGGAATGTGCTGAACTTCAGGATTATTTATCAGGAACAAGGGACATTGAACGCTCAATTTCAAGGCTTGCACTTGGAACAGGTAACCCTATAGATTTAGGATCAGTCAGGGACACTTTAAGAGTTATACCGAATATAAAGAATATAAAACTTGATGAGCCTCTCAAAGGACTTCTTGAAACTCTGCCTGATTTAAGCGGTTTAAGCAATTATCTTGAGGACGCATTAGAAGATAAGCTCCCGCGTCTTCTCGGAGCATCGCCCGTTATACGCTCATCATTCAGCGGGGAACTTGCATCTTTACGCGAGATTTCACAGAGGGGCGAGGAATGGCTTTCCGATTATGTCGAACGTGAGAGGCAGGCTACATCAACCCCGAAATTAAAGGCAGGTTACACGAACGCATTCGGATATTATCTTGAGGCCGGGAAATCAGGGCTTACGGTTCAGCCCGATTATTTCAAACAGACACAGACTCTTGTTAATGCCAAGCGTTACACTACACCTGAGCTTAAAGATTTTGAAATTAAAATGAAAAACAGCGGTGCCGAAATCTCAAGGGTTGAAGGTGAACTGTATAAATCAGTCATAAATAAAGTACTCGAAAACAGCAGGGAATTGCAGCTTACCGGAAGGCTGCTCGGAATACTTGACTGCGTATCGTCATCGGCTGAGATTGCGCGCTCAAGGAATTATGTTTCGCCCGTTGTTGATGATTCTGACGTAATAGACATAAAGGGAGGAAGACACCCCGTTATTGAAAACGAGCTTAAAGAGGCCGGTTTTGTCCCTAATGATGTAAACATGAGCCGTGAAAGCCGCGTAATCATACTGACGGGGCCGAACATGGCCGGGAAATCGACATGGCTCCGAATGTCCGCACTTCTCGTGATAATGTCTCAGGCAGGGTTATGGATTCCGGCAGAAAACGCGAGAATCGGACTTGTTGACAGGGTATTCACGAGGATCGGTGCGCGTGATGATTTAGTGAAGGGGTCAAGTACATTCATGGTAGAAATGCTAGAGACGGCTAATATATTAAACAACGTTACTGACAGGAGCATGATAATACTTGACGAGGTCGGGCGCGGTACTGCAACATATGACGGAATGAGCATAGCTTGGGCAGTTCTTGAATATTTGCATGGAGCGTCAAAATCAAGGGTGCTTTTTGCAACTCACTATCATGAGCTTACATGCCTTGAGGAAAGATTAGAAGGCGTTAAAAATTACAGCATGACGGTTTCAGAAGGCAAAGACGGAATATTATTCCTTCATCAGGTAGTGCCGGGAGCAGCTGGAAGATCTTACGGCATTGAAGTAGCAAGAATCGCGGGGCTTCCTGATGTTGTTTTGAGACGAGCATTTGAACTTCTTGGAATTTTTGAGAAGGACGGTTTGAAAACTGCTGAAATTCCCGAGCCTTTGCCACAGACAGCACTGAAAAGACAAATAATGCTGCTTTCGCCTGAAAGTGATGCAATACTTGAAGAACTTTCCTCGCTTGATACGGATAATATTACGCCTATGGAGGCGTTAAAAATATTAAACAAAATGAAAAACCGAAGCAGTGTTGCTCTTGCATCCTGAATATAAAAAAATCCCCCTGCAATTCACTGCAAGGGGAAATTTTTTTTACCAGCCCTGACTTCTTTCTTTTACCCTTCTTACTCTCAAAACTCCGTTAATCTCGCGCAATCTTTCTGTCGTGTCATCAGGCATCTTGTGCGAAATATCAACGAGCGTGTACGCGTATGAGCCTCTGGCCCTGTTTATGAGATTCTCGATATTAAGGCCGTTGCTGCCGAAAAATGACGTTATCCCTGAGAGCATGTTCGGTATATTCCTGTGAAGTATCGCAACTCTTGCTTCAGCTCCGCAGGTTCCCGCGTTAGTTTCAGGGAAATTAACACTGTTAGTTATATTCCCGTTGTCAAGATAATCCTGAAGCTGCAATGCTGCCATTATTGCGCAGTTCTCTTCGGCCTCTTCCGTTGACGCTCCCAAATGAGGAAGGATTATGGCGTTTGGAAGATTTACGCTCATCGTGTTCGGGAAATCTGAGACATACGCTTTAACATGGCCTGAAGTCATTGCGTCTTTGAGTGCCTCTTCGTCAACAAGAACATCACGCGCAAAATTCATTATTTTTATGCCTGATTTCATTTTTGATATTGCATCGGCGTTAATCATGTGCCTTGTTGAGTCCATTGCGGGAACATGAATAGTTATGAAGTCTGAAGCGGAGTAAACTTCTTCTGGAGTGTCGGCATGTTTTACCATCGGGCTTAACATCCACGCAGATTTTAATGACAGATACGGATCATAACCAAGTACCTGCATTCCGAGAGATATGGCGGCATTAGCAACCTGAACGCCTATAGCCCCCAGCCCTATAACTCCGAGTGTTTTGCCTTTTATTTCATGGCCTGAAAAATTCTTTTTTGCTTTTTCAGCAAGTTTCGTTATGTCTTCATTATCTGAATTATTTTTTATCCATGAGATACCGCCGTAAATATCCCTTGAGGCTAAAAGCAGTCCGGCGATTACGAGTTCTTTAACGCTGTTTGCGTTTGCTCCGGGAGTGTTGAAGACTACTATACCTCTCTCGGAACATTTATCAATCGGGATATTATTGACACCTGCACCGGCGCGGGCAATGGCTCTTAATCCCTCGTGAAAATCCATAGTCTTCATGTCCGCTGAACGTACTAAAATCCCTGCAGCTTCGTCAATATTTTCCGTTATGCTGTAACCCTTCCTGAATTTTGCCAGCCCTGCATCAGCTATGTTGTTGAGACAAAATATTTTGCGTTCTTTAGGTGCTAACATTTATGCTTCTCCTCAAATCCGGCCATGAAATCAACAAGGGCGTTAACCCCTTCAACAGGCATTGCGTTATATAGAGATGCTCTCATTCCTCCGACTGAACGGTGTCCCTTAATGTTCCGTAATCCTGCTTTTTCAGCCTGTGAACAAAATTCCGCGTCAAGTTCTTTGCTGCCCGTAACAAACGGTACATTCATTAAAGAACGGTCTTTCTTTTCGACAGTTCCGTGAAAGAGTTTCGAGCCGTCAAGATAATCATAGAGTATTTTTGCTTTTTTCTGATTTATTTTGTGAATGGCCTGAACTCCGCCTAACTTTAAGAGCCATTTGAAGACCAGTCCGCATATATAAATGTTATAACAAGGCGGTGTGTTATAGAGTGATTTATTGTCGGCATGAGTTTTATATTTCATCATTGTAGGCGTGAAGGGCATAACATCATCACGTATAAGGTCATCGCGTATGATTACGATCGTAACGCCTGCCGGGCCTACGTTTTTTTGAACTCCTCCCCAGATTATGCCGTATTTATTTACATCAACGGGTTCGCTTAGGAACATTGACGATATGTCAGCAACAAGGGGTTTCCCTTTTGTGTCCGGCAATGTCCGTATCGTCGTGCCGTGAACGGTCTCGTTCTGACAGATATAAACGTAATCAGCATCAGGCGTTATTTTCATGTTTGAGAAGTCAGGGACATACGAAAAATTTTTGTCAGCTGAGCTTGCCGCTTCGTGAATTTCACCGTAAATTTTTGCTTCCTGAGCTGCTTTTTTTGACCACTGGCCGGAAATTACGTAATCAGCTGACCTGTTGCGCATTAAATTCATGGGAATCATTGCGAACTGCGTACAGCCTCCGCCCTGAAGGAATAATACTTTGTAATTATCGGGAATATTCATCAGTGTACGCAGGTCATTTTCTGCCGTGAATAATATTTCCTCAAAGTCCTTTGATCTGTGGCTCATCTCCATTACGGACATGCCTGAATTTCCGTACTCTAACATCTCATCACGTGCCGTAATCAATACTTCTTCAGGCAGTACGGCAGGGCCTGCGCTGAAGTTAAAAACTCTGCTCAAATTTATATTTCCTCCTGCTAAATTAAAAATTTATTTTATAAAGCACCATTACTTCATTACTGTATTATAATTCACCCATAAAATTTTTAGGGAAGTGAAACATTTTGACCGAAAAATTATATTATGATGACTTGTACGCAAGGGAATTTGACGCTGAAATAATCTCACAGTCTGAGCATGACGGAAAATACAGCATAGTTCTTGACAAAACTTTATTTTACCCGAGCGGAGGCGGACAGCCTTACGACTTAGGCACTCTTAACGGCGTTGAAGTCCTCGAAGTTTCCGAACACGGCGAAGAAATAACACACATCACTAAATTACCGGTAGACACGGACGGCAATAAAGTTCACGGCGTTCTTGACTGGGATCGCAGATTTGAACTTATGCAGCAGCATTTAGGCGAACACCTTTTCGCCGGGAGCCTCTGGAATTTACATCACATTCACACCGACAGAATGAGAATTGAGGGTGATAACGTCTCAATAGACACTGACATTCCTGCAGACATGGCCAAGATTCTCGAGGCTGAAGCGGCTGCCAATGAAGCAGTATGGCAGGATATCCCCGTTGAAGTCATTTATCCTGACATGGAAGAAATACGAAAATTTGCCCGCAAGCTGCCGCCTGAAAACGCAGTTCCGCCCGTCAGAATAGTAAAAGTTGAAGGTGTTGATTACGTGCCGTGCTGCGGACTTCATGTATCCTCAACAGGTCAGGCAGGATTAATAAAAATAACCTCATGCGAAAATCACAAAGGCGGTTCAAGAATTTATCTGAAATCAGGCAGAGCAGCTTACAGGTGGCTTAACTCCCTGTATTCTGAAGTAAGAAAGGCTGAAAGTGAATTAGTCTGCGGCTATGAGGGAATCAACGAAAAAATAGCAATACTTAAATCTCAGATACATGATCTTAAAGTACAGAATGAAGCTGCCGTTTTAAGATTCCTGAAACCGCTTGCCGACAGCCTAGTTAATGATTCAGAATCTCACGGAACTCACAAAATCATCAGGCACATCATGAAATCATCAGGACAGGACGAAATAAAGCATTTATTCAGGCTAGTTACTGACAATGATCACGATGTAATCGCTTTTCTTGCAGGTGTAAATACTGAAGGAGTTTTCGTTATTTTCGGCAGCAGCAAGGATAACAAAAATATTGATGTCCGCCCGGCATTCAGGAAAGCAATAAATATTCTCGGCGGAAAAGGCGGTGGAAGCTCTTTCTGCGCTCAAGGCTGGGGCAGAAATCAGGAAGTTTTAAGCACCGCACTCGATGAAGCAGTCTCGGAATTTAAGAAACAATTTTAGAAAAGTGCAAAATTAACCGTCTTAGAATGGTAAAATCCGCTGAATACCTGAGTTTATGCTGTGTTATAATAACCGCAATCAAGAACAGGTGAGTTTATTTACTGTATAAGTATTTATAATGATTATTGTATATGTTATAATACGTAGCGGCCAAACTTGATTTGAAAATTTTAGAGGTATCAAAAAATTAACATGTCGTATATTACGTAATTGCGCGGCAAGTCGGGAGGAATTGTTTTTGAAATCGGATAGTGAAAAACTGCGCGGCTCTGCTCATCACCGTATGGACAGAGCCGGACAGCGCGGTAAGAAACACGCAGGAGCCTCATTAGGTTTCTGCTGGGGCTTTGGTTTTGTTGTGTGCCTTACGTTCGGGCTGGCGTCATTCCTTATGTTTTCAGCTGGACACTTCAGCAGCTTTTCGCCGGATTCAGGTGTAAATCCTGCTTACGGCGAAATTGAGGACGAGGTGAATTTTAATTCCCCGCGTAATCTGTTCAGCGTTGAAGTTACCGATTTAAGTTCAACAGGAGACGTTCACGAAAATGAAGAACTCTATGCACAGGCAAACGACAGCAGTATTATGGAAGAATTTGGGCCGTTCCCTTCATATCTTTCGGACTTTCAGAGTATAACTTTAACGACAGCTGATGACGGTACAAAACTGAATGTTCATGATTACGAGGAAGAAGAAGAGGAAGATGACGTTCAGGAAATCAGTACTCCGGCCATGAAAGTTAATCAGCAGCAGCCCATTTTAGTTGAAACAGGCCCGTCATGGCATGAACATGCTGTAAAAAGCGGTGAGACTCTCTCGGATATAGCGCATCTTTACGGTAATATAACGGTTCAGGATATACTCAGGGCAAATGAATTAAGGGACGCAAATAAACTCGCTGAAAATCAGATATTATTAATCCCTCATTCCCCTGACAAAGTTGACGAAACTTTAGCAGAATTAACAAAAAGAAAACTTGTTGTAGCCGCTAATCAGGAAAAAGTTGAACCGCTTAAAGTCAAAGAATACGTTGTTGCTCAGGGCGATACTTTATGGTCAATCGCTCAGTCTCAAAATATAGAGTCTGATACCATAAGAGGCAGCAATAATTCAAGAAGTTCTGCGACGTTAAGGCCGGGTCTGAAGCTCAGAATACCCAATCAGGACGGAATATTTTACACTCTCAAAGACGGCGAAACTGTTGAAGATGCTGCAAGGCGTTACAGGGTCAGCATGAGCAAAATTAAACTTGTCAATGAAGGTGTTGACATTGCCTCGCTGAAAAAGGGCGATGAAATTTTCCTTCCGGGCGCAAAGCCTGAAGCAGTCAGGGAACGCAGGGACAGCGTAAGGGTTGCCGAGACGAAAAAGCCGGAGCCTAAACCCGAAAATTCAAGAAGACAGTCAAGAACTGAAACAAGGGCAGAAACAAGAACTGAAAGACGGCGCAGTGATGTTGCAGTAAGATCAACAGGATTCAGATGGCCTATAATGGGAAGGATTAACAGCCCGTTCGGCTGGAGGCAGCACCCTGTTACGAGACGGAGGGATTTCCATACGGGAATCGACATAAAGGCCAACAGGAACGATCCAATAAAGGCAGCAGGTTCAGGAAGAGTTGTATACTCTGGCTGGATGGGAGGTTACGGAAAAGTTTTAGTCATTGAGCATAATAACGGTCAGTCAACGCTTTATGCACATTGCAGTACATTATTAGCAGGAAAAGGAGCAAATGTATCATCAGGTCAGTTAATCGCAAAGATCGGAACTACAGGACGTTCAACGGGGCCTCACCTTCATTTTGAGGTCAGGAACGGAAACAGCCCGGTCAATCCGATTAAGTATCTGGGCAGGTAAAATGTCAAAATATGTATTTATAACGGGCGGAGTAGTCTCGTCATTAGGCAAGGGAATAACGGCAGGTTCAATCGGTACGCTGTTGAAAAAACGCGGTCTGAAAGTTTCAATACTGAAAATTGACCCGTATTTGAACGTAGACGCAGGGACAATGAATCCGTTTCAGCACGGCGAAGTTTTTGTTACTGATGACGGAGCGGAAACTGATTTGGATTTAGGCCATTATGAACGCTTTATCGATGAGACGCTCAGCGAAAAAAATTCAATTACGACCGGGAAAATATATTCCAGCGTAATAAAAAAAGAACGAAGAGGGGATTATCTGGGCGGAACTGTTCAGGTTATCCCTCATATTACGAATGACATTCAGGAACGTATAATCAGGGCCGGTTCGGGTCTTGATGTTCTGATTGTCGAAATCGGCGGAACTGTCGGAGATATTGAAGGCCAGCCGTTCCTTGAGGCTATCCGTCAAATGGCAGTCCGTGCGGGGCGCGAAAATGTAGTTTACTGTCATGTTACTCTGATACCTTACCTTGAGGCCGCAAAAGAACTCAAGACAAAACCGACACAGCACAGTGTTCAGGAATTAAGAAGAATAGGGATACTCCCGAATATTCTCGTATGCAGGACAAGCAGGCCGATGAATCAGGATATGAAAAATAAAATTGCCCTGTTCTGCGATGTCCCGTCAGAAGCAGTTATCGAAGTCAGGGACGAAGCAACAATTTATAACGTTCCTTTGAGCCTTCACCGCGAGGGGCTGGACAATCTCATATTGAAATATTTGGGACTTCCGTATGACAGCGAACCTGATTTAAGCGACTGGATAAGAGTTGTTGACAGGTACATGAATCCTCCCGAAGAAGTAAAGATTGCACTTGTCGGAAAATACGTGCAGCATAAGGACGCATATTTAAGCGTTGTTGAGGCACTGCATCACGGCGGAATAGCGCATAACGTAAAAGTTAATATAATTTCAGTCGAAGCTGAAGACTTGGAAAGCGGTAACCCTTCAGAAATATTAAACTTTGCTGACGGCGTACTGATACCCGGCGGATTTGGAATCAGAGGCGTTGAGGGAATGATAGCCGCCGCGAAATATGCACGTGAAAATAATGTTCCGTTATTCGGAATTTGTCTCGGTATGCAGATGATGGTTGTTGAATTTGCAAGAAACGTATGCAGGCTCAATGACGCTCACAGCAAGGAAATGAACCCGGCAACGCTTCACCCCGTCATAAACTTAATGGAAGAGCAGGAAAACCTTCACGATCTTGGCGGTACAATGAGGCTCGGTGCTTATCCCTGCGATCTTACGGAGGGCAGTAAATCGGCAGACGCTTACGGTACACTGCACATCACCGAAAGGCACAGACACCGTTATGAGTTCAACAACGCTTACAGGGAACGCCTCGAAAATTCAGGGCTTAAAATTGCAGGAATATGCAAAGAGCGTGATTTAGTTGAAATTGTCGAACTGCCGGATCATATATGGTATGTCGGCGGACAGTTTCACGGAGAATTGAAATCAAGGCCGGTGAGACCGCACCCGCTTTTTGACGGTTTCATAGAGGCTGCGGCAGGTTACATGAGAAGTAAAAATTAAGGAGGCTTAACGCAAAATATGAAGGCTGTAAAAATTTTTGTTCTGTTAGTATTCGTTTTTTCGTCTTCTGTTTGTCTCGCATCGGAGGCAGTCCCCGACCCTGAATTAAATTCAGGCTCATCGCGCCAGATGATGGGTCAGATCGAGAAGATTATATACGGCTATGTATCTCAGGGTGGATTAATAGAGCGTCTTGCAAAGGTTGAGGAGGATTTGTTCGGCCGAAGTTTACCCGGAACAATCGCGGAAAGACACGCCGCAATTCTGAACTTCCTTGATATAGGCACTGACGAACAGCCCTCAATGATGTTCAAGCTAGGCGTTGCTGAATGGGTAGTTGACAAAAGAATCCGTGCTTCTGAACCTGCTCTGAAACGCCTTGAAAACATCGAAACAAATTTAACGGGGGCATCAAGGGCAGGAAATCCGATTGTAATGAGGGTAGAGAGCCTTTTAGCAACACTGATCATGGATCCCGTAACTGCACAGATCGTAACAATTCCTGCAAATACCGTAATGAAATTCAGGTTTATGGACGAATTAAGCCCGGCAAAATCAAAGGCCGGCGATTATGTTCGTCTTGAGTTAACCCATGATTTAATCGTAAATCAGTGTCTTGTAGCTCCTGCCGGTTCATTGCTTATGACTGAAGTACGGAATGTAAAACGTCCGGGAATGTTCGGAGTACCGGGCGAAGTCAGATTGTCATTCAACGAACTTATACCGCTTGGGCCTCAAAGACCGCCCGTCAGTGTCGGAGAGGAAGCACAGAACGCAATAAAAGAAGCCCGCAGGGCAGGAGACAGGGGAGAGGGCGCAATCGTCGGAGCCGGTGCAGTCAGCATAGCCGGCGCAGCGTTGTTAGGGCCTTTGGGACTGGTCAGCGGCGTATTTATTCGCGGAAACTCGATAAAGATTCCTGCCGGGTCTGTAACGTTCGTTCAGACTTCGGGAGACTGCGCAGTCTCAGCTTATCCGATACCGATAAGCCTTCAGTCAAGCACGAACAATATAACAAGCACAGCCCGGACAACAACTAATAATACGGACAATCAATCAAATTACAATCCTGAAAGAGATACGATAATAAAACGCGATGTCTTCAACAGAAACAGTTACGGTGCGCCGACACCTACAGCAGGAGGAGACTTTGAACTTCCGCCGGAACAGAATGTCAATTAACATTAAGATTTCGTTATTACTCGCCATTGCTTTAACGGCGGGTATTTTTTTTACGCCCTCATACTGTGCGGATAACAGCCCTAATCCTGCAGATGAGACAATAAGAATACTTGAACGCTGGACATCATCGCATTGGGGGCAGGACTGTTTTGTGTGGGTAGTCCGTTACCCTGAGGAACTTGCAGGGCCTTGGGCTGAGGCTGAGGCTGTACGTTCAGGAATGAGCGACAGTGAACAGGAGAGATTCAGGAAGAATTTCATATCAGAATTAAATCTCAATACTTCTGAAACTTTCTTAGTCAGCGTATATTCATTCGGAGCAAGGCCGGTTAATTTATCGCCCGTGCGTGATAATATTTCACTTTTAGCATCGGGCGGAGAACGCATAAAGCCCGTAAAATACGATAACGCTTTGGATTACCCTTCAGTAGGAGTAGTTCAGGGGCTTGTATTTTTCCCGAAACAGACAAACAAGGACTATGTTATATCAATAAAGGGAATGGGAAGGACGGAACGTATATTTTCATTTTCACCGCCCGAAGCCCCTGCACCCGTTCAGGACAACAAAAGGCCGGAAGTTGTTGTTGTCGAACTCCCGAAACGTCAGCCGAGAAGACAGCCGGCACCTGTTTTGCCGGCTCCGACGCCTCCTCCGCCTCCTGCAATTCCGCCTAAGCCCATAAAGCCGATATTTCAGGAAGAGTCAAGGGACATGGCCGAATTTGTAAATTCCGTAAGGAACAGGGGAAGCAATGACGTTCAGGGCTCAAGGGATTTGCGGACGGTGAACACGCGTTCAGATCCTCAAAGACTGACGAATACGGGAAATGCTTACACGAGCCGTGAGAGTGTTCTGCGCCGTTTTCTGACGCTTTGGGCTGATGGCAACACGGGTGAAATGTATGATATGCTCTCGGAAGGTACAAGGAAAATCATATCACGCGATAATTTTTCCAAAGAGGCATTGAAGGCTTCAGATATACGCTCAGGGATTAAGGGCGGCGATTACCGTATTGACTGGATAGGCGAGGAAAGGGCAAAAGTTATAACAACACATAAGACGCTTATATTCAGGTCTGTTGCGTCCAGAACTTTGGGAGTTACGCGTGAAGGGTCTTCGTGGCGCATAGTATGGTAGCATAATAAAAATTTATTGAAAGGAAGAATATCTTAATGAGTACAGCAGTAATGGAAAGAACGGAAAGCCCCGTAAAAACTCGTAATGTAGTTTTGAATATGAAACTGCATTCGCTTACAGATAAAGAACTCGATGAAATTTTGAGATACGCTGACTATCTGCTATGGTCGCGCGAAGATGACGATGATGACTGGGCCGATGCCCCTTTGACGCCTGACGAGGAAGCACAGATCGAAGAGAGCGAAAAAGACTTCAAAAACGGCACATGCTTGACGCTCGAGGAATTATTGGAGGGAATATAGACATGTGGACAGTTATAACGGGTAACGCTGTAAAGCGCAGACTTGCCAAGATACCAAATTCGGATAAGGAAAGAATAAAACAGGCGATTCTCAAGCTGCAATATAAGCGTGAAGAGCTTGATATAAAGCCGCTTACAGGGAGTGACGAATACCGGCTTAGGGTAGGAGGCTGGCGGTTAATAATGAGGATTAACGAGGAAGAAAAACTGATATTTATTCGTGCGCTTGGCTCACGCGGTGACGTATACAAGAAATAATTAAGTTGTCGGCAAAATTCCTCCTCGCGTGATAAACTAATACAATCTCAAACGAGGAGGAAAAATTTTAATGTTAAACCGCAGATTATTAATCACTGTTCCTGTTTTATTGCTGATCATTTTTGCCGTCCCGTTATGGGGCGCAGCATTCAGGAATAGAAAAATCTCTGACCAGAAATTTATCGATATGTTCAAAAAGAAAGACACTAGATAACGCAATGAAACTCAAAATATCTCTGGCAAAAATATTTATGTCCTTAATAGGCTTCGGAATAATAATCCTCGTCCGCTATGCTTTGAGCGATATGGAGTTAGACGTTGATTTGCTGCGTGAAAGCCTGATGAACATGCCCGGAATCGTAATGGAAAACATCAAGTTTTCACGCGAATTTTCAGGCGACATTTGGAGCGCAAGAATACCTTATCTTGACCGTGACGGCGATACGGTCAACTTCAAATCCGTTGACTTAAAGCGCGAGTTAAGCGGCGATAAAGGCGTATGGTCATTTTTCGGGCAGTCGGGGACATATTCACATGATGTTAAAACCGCCGAAATTTCAGGCCTGACCGGCTCAATTGAAGACAAAAAAAGAACATGGACTCTTGAAAGCCCTAAATTAACCTGGCAGGAAAAAAATAATACTTTCACTTTTCCCGAAGGACTTACAATTTTTGACGGAGAATTTCTTCTGCGCACTCCATTGGCAAGCACAGATAGCAGCGGCGTGATATTATTAGAGCATGGAGGCGTAATTAAATGGTCAAAACCCTTAAAGCGTTAATTTTTTCACTCGTATTGATATTCTCATCGGCAAATATAATTTATTCTGCTGATTTTCAGGATTATTACGGCACTGATACTCAGGAAATTAAACAGCCCGACAATGTTACTCTCAATGCCGAAAGAGTTTCATTCAATGACGAAACAGGACACGCGCTCGCTCAAGGAAGCGCGGTACTCAAATATAAAGACACAACTATAATGGCCGAACGCATAGAATATGACGCAGACAGCCAGAAAGTTAAAGCAATGCCCCTTCCCGGCGAAAAAGTAATACTCACTAACGGAACAAGAACAATAAGAGGAGATCAGGTTGATTATGACCTGAACAGCGGTGAAGGCATATTATCCGGCCCGTCTTCAAGGCTCTCTGCAGGCGAAAAGGGCGAAATGCTTTACATTTACGGCGGTGAAATTAACGTCATCCCTTGGGAACTTGCAGAAGAACGCGGTTTGGTTAAAGGAACTCCGGAAGATTATATTATACAGTGGCGCAGCGTTACCATAACGACATGTCAGCTCGATCACCCTCATTACAGGCTTGAATCAAAACTTATAACTTTTGTCCCCAATAAAAGAGTAGTAGCAAAAAAACCCCGTGTATATCTCGGCAATACTTATCTTTTCACATCTCCGCTTGATTATGTCGTACAGCTGAAGCGCAGGACAGTCGGTTATGCTTTCCTTCCATTTTTCCAGAGAAGCGAACTTAAAGGAAATCACGGAGGAATTACGGGGACTTTGGGCTGGGCGACAGGTTCGGTCTCTCTCGGCTTATCTTATTCAAGAAAATCCGGCCTTGAGTACAGATTAGAAATTGAACAGGAAATAAACGACGATTTTTCAATCCGTGCAGGTTTTGAATATTCATGGGACGATGTCTGGAACGAGAGAATTACGCGCCCTTTCGCAACTTTAATGTACAGTCATAACGGCTGGGCTGCCCATCTTCACTGGAGCAGGAATGAATATATTTCAGACAAGAAAAACAGCCTCTACGAATACAAAGGAAGGCTCGACCGTCAGCCGGAACTTGTTATCTGGGCTCCGTGGTTCAAGACTTCACAATATTCATGGTCAAGAGTATTTGCATCTTACGGACGTTATCAGGAAACTTTATACAGGCTTCCTGAAAGCGGCTTTGAAAACCGTTACGGTATCGGCTTCAGAAATTACGCTGAAAGACTTGTCGGAACTTCTGAACTTTTCGCAAACACTGAGGGCGTTTTATGGCGTTACGGCGACGGATCAGACCAGGAAATGCTGAGGAGTTTTATGGGCGTTCGTTATAAAATAGGAGCGTTTGAACTCGGTACGGGTTACGAAAGGCAGTTTGTCTGGGGCGAAAGTTCCATGTTCTGGGATCAGTACAGGGATCGTGAAAGGATTCACCAGAAAGTAAGATTCCCTTTAGGGCGTGAAGTGTATTTCGCATTCAGGGGAAGTTATGATCTTGATGAATCTATTATTGACGAGACATTATACAGTTTACAGTGGGATACGGACTGCATGATATGGGATCTTCACTATAAAAACGACAGGACACGGCACGGCGATGACTCAATCGGTTTAACAATAATGCTGAAAGCATTTCCGAGCAGAGGGGCGGCATTCGGCCAAAAAGTCGAAACAGATCCGTTTGACAGGCCGCTTGATATTCCGGATAAGGACGGAAAAATCATCAGAGAAAGTTGGTATCAGTTACAGTGATTCATTTATGTTACATTGACGGAAAATTTGTAAAACCTGAAGAGGCAAATCTTCCCGTTTCAGATTTAATCATACAGCGCGGTGTAGGAGTATTCGAGGCGTTCGCATCGTTCGGGCTGAAGCCGTTAATGCTCACTCCTCACATGGAAAGATTCATTGCGAGCGCGAAAACTTCAGGGATTGCAAATATTCCTGATATAGAATTTATGAAAAACATAGTACGCGAGGGCATAGCAAAAATAGGAAAGGATGTCAGAATAAGAACGTTCCTGACGGGCGGAGATTATTTTGACACTGAAAAGGGCTGCTTCCCTGAGCCGAGATTTTTCGCAATATTTGATGACGCAGGTTTAATCACTGAAGAGGAACGTAACAGGGGCGTTATTCTTGAGCCCGTATCATACGGACGCGATAATCCTGAAGTCAAGAGCGTTGATTACCGCGCTACTTACATTATGCCCAAAGATGCCTATGACATAATTTACTGCCCGAACGGTGAAGTAACTGAGTGCGGACACAGCAATTTCTTCCTTGTCTGCGGAAATAAAATCATAACTGCACCTTTGAGCCGTGTACTTAAAGGAACAACGAGAGGAGCAGTTATTGAACTTGCAAAACAGGACGGCTATACGGTCGAGGAAAGATGCCCCCTGTGGTCAGAATTGACGGGAGCGACAGAAGCATTCGTTACGGGAAGCATGAAACTTGTTGTCCCTGCCGTTAAAATCGGAGGGATTACGATCGCTGACGGTAAACCGGGAAAAGTTACGCGCAGAATAATCGAACTTTATAAAAAATATATGGAGCAGTGGCTCGAATAGGTGCAACACCTTCAAGGCAGTTAAAAGCGTTAAAGGCTTTGAAGTCAACATATAAATTAAATACAAATCCATATCAGGAGGTAATATTTTCATGGAACAGATTCGTTCATTATCGCAGTTAATCGAAGATGCCG
This sequence comes from uncultured Synergistales bacterium, assembly GCA_905233565.1. Classification (GTDB taxonomy): domain Bacteria; phylum Synergistota; class Synergistia; order Synergistales; family Aminobacteriaceae; genus JAFUXM01. Next base: position 38,530 of record CAJOCL010000003.1, on the reverse strand, counting down.
CGAAGTTATGCGCGGAAAAGGGCCGCAAGCGTATATCAGTAGCAATGGCAGAGGATGCGGGTTTAATTTCAGCAATCGAAGAAGCAAGAAAGCTCGGACTTGTCGAAGCAACTCTCGTCGGAAATCCCGACAAAGTCAAAGCCTGCATCGCTGAAGCAGGAGCAAGCGAATCAAGCTATCACATTATCCCCGAAAATAACGAGGCCGCCTGCGGAATAGTCGCAGTAACCGAAGTTTCAGCAAAACGCGCTGACATCTACATGAAAGGCCAGCTGCACACTGACAACTTCCTTCGCGGAATGCTCAACAAAGAAGTCGGCCTCAGAGTCGGCAAAAAAGCAATTTCACACTGCTACTTCCATTCAATTCCGGGATATGACAGGGTTATTTTCATTGCTGACGGCGCATTCAACATGTACCCGGATCTTAAAATGAAGGCCGATATACTTCAGAACACCGTAAATTTTGCCCGTTCGCTCGGCGTTGAACTTCCGAAAGTTGCATGTCTTGCAGCCGTTGAAATGGTCAACCCCGATATGCCCTGCACGCTTGACGCAACTGCACTCGTCCAGATGAACGCACGCGGACAGATAAAGAACTGCATTGTTGACGGACCTTTGGCACTTGACAACGCTATTGACGAAGAAGCCGCAAAAATCAAGCACATTAAATCGCCTGTTGCGGGACATGCGGATATTCTTTTCGTTCCTCAGATTGAAGTCGGCAACGCGCTTGCAAAATCAATCAGCTTCTTTGCAAAGGGCAGCGAAACAGCAGGACTTATCATCGGAGCAGCAGCACCCGTAGTATTGACAAGCCGCGCAGATTCCCCGAGAGCAAAATTACTCTCAATCGCCGGCGCGGTAATGCTTGCACATCATCAGGGATAAGAATTTCAGAATTTAATGAAAAAAGAATAAAAAAGAAAGCCGCCACCTTAAGAAAAGTGGCGGTGTTTTATTAATTATTCTTTCTTAACTCTAGTCTTCTGACTTGCTTACCATTATGAAATACGTTGAACCATCGCGCTCAATCATCAGCACGATTGAGTTATCGTTGCCGACTGCCTTTGAAACATCGTTCGTGTTTTTCACCTCAAGGCCGTTTACCTCAATGATTAAATCTCCTTCTCTCAGTTCACCGTCAGATGATGCTGATGAATTTCGATCCAGCCTCGTAATTATTAACCCTTCACTGCCAGTTTCAATCCTGTACTGTCTTCTGAGCGACTCAGTAAGCGGGGTAACTCTCAAAATTCCGTAATCCTTCAGAACATCGCTTCCCCTGTTCGACCTGTTATCGCGGTCATCTTTTCCTGAATCACTGTCGACACTCCCGTCACCTGTGCTGTTGCGTTCAGCGAGTTTGACGTTGAAATTCATCTTTTTGCCCTTTCTGACAACCTGAATTTTTGCGGTTGTTCCGGGTGCAAGTTTTCTGACTTTGGAGACGAAATCGTTAGCGTCTTTAATCTTTTCGCCGTTAAGTTCGACAACGACATCACCGCGCTTAATTCCGGCCTTGTCCGCAGGGTCACCCTTGAAGACATCGTTAATCATTGCGCCGTTAGTCCCGTCAACGCCGTATACTCTTGCCATTTCAGGGGTTATATTCCTAACGCTTACGCCGAGCCAGCCACGTTTTGCATGGCCGTATGATACCAAGTCGCTCATGATTTCTTTTGCCTTGTTTACGGGGATTGCGAATCCCAAGCCCTGAGCCGATGGAATTATAGCCGTGTTTATGCCGACAACTTTGCCTTCCATGTTGAGCAGGGGGCCGCCGGAATTTCCGGGATTGATTGCCGCGTCAGTCTGCAGAAAGTCATCATAATGAACGTCCTGAGTGTGAATACTGCGGTTCTTTGCGCTGATTACCCCTGCCGTTACTGAGTGTTCAAAGCCGAAAGGATTACCGATAGCAATGACAAATTCGCCGACTTCAACTGCATCAGAATCGCCCAGTTCAAGAACGGGGAGAGCCTCATCAGGTTCAATTTTTATTACGGCTATATCATATGTCGGGTCGCTGCCGAGAATTTTAGCATCGTAAGTCTTTTTGCTGCCGTCAGCGAGCTGAAGGGATACCGTGATTTTGTCAACGCCGTCAACAACGTGATTATTCGTGAGTATCTGGCCTTCTTTCGATACTATGAAGCCTGAACCCCTGCCCTTCATCGGAACGGAACGGGTGAACTCTTTGAAGCTGTCCCCAAAGAATCTTTTGAAGAACGGGTCATCGTCAAACGGGAACGGTGAAGATGAACGCCGCCTTTCGTTCTTTTCAACGTCAATATTAACGACAGCGACTGACGCTTTCTTGACTATCGGGACGAGGGGATTTGACTGGCTTGTACTCAGCGGTGAAAGAGCCAGCGCACTCCCTGATACTGCGAGGATTAACGCCGCTGCAACCGTAAATATTAAAAGTTTTCTTGTTTTCATAAACAATGTACCTCCACTAAAATTTTTTTTTCAGGCATGTATTTTAACGGTTAGGGCAGATTAGTTCATACATTGTTTTACTTATATTAACTAATAGAGTTTAACTGATTTTAACCTGCGTAAACTATACACCAGCCATAAGCACGAAAGGGGCAGAATGAAAGTGATTCCCCTGTAAGTCCAAGAATTATTAATCATCCATGAAAAAGACTGCCAGTTCCTGAAAGGCATTACGGCAAGACGCATTAATGAATATGAAATTATAGACATAGGAGCTATCACTGAATAATAATTTTTGCTTTTCTTTTGAAGGGGCATTATCTTTTTTTCAGTATAAATCAATATTAAGAGAATTACGGAAGCAATGACGGAATAATAAATCTGTACGGGGTGCCTGAAGACGTTTGCCCTGTCAAAAGGAAAATGAACAGCGAATATTGATTTTGAATGTATACCGACACAGCAGCCGTTCATGAAACAGCCCCAGCGCCCGACAGCGATTGCGAGAATTGCCGGAGGTGCTGAGACATCGCAGAGCTTCAGGAATGACACCTTGCGCGTGAACAGGCACATAGCCATAGCAGAAAGAAAAGCCCCCGAAATTGCTCCGAACTCGTGAAGCCCTCCGCGATTCAGGTCAAGGAGAAATGAAGGGTTATCAAGATAAATTTTCCAGTTGTTTATATACTCGAATGACCTCGCGCCGAGAAGCATGAAAAAAAACGACACGGCCATGATTTTCCGCGATTCGTATTCGTCAAGGCCGTAAAGTTCAAGGCGTTTTATACTCCATATTATTGCCATTGACAGCGCAATAAACCATATGACGCTGTAAGTATCAATTCTGAAGCTGCCTATGCTGAATAGTGTCGGGTACATGTTTATACGCCTTCAACAAAAAAGCTGCTTCCTTTTGCGTACATCTCACGCAGTTTAGGCTTCTCAATTTTGCCTGTCGGATTTCTTGGGACATCAGCAAATATTATTTTTCTTGGACGCTTATATCTCGGCAGCCCTAAACAGAAGTGGTTAATCTCTTCTTCAGTGCAGGTCATTCCTTTTTTAACCTGAATTACGGCCGCCGCAATCTCTCCTAATCTCGGCTCAGGAAGTCCGATTACTGCGACATCATGGACTTTCGGGTGTGTAATAATGAAATTCTCGATCTGAACGGGATATATATTTTCACCGCCCGTAATGACAACGTCTTTTTTCCTGTCGACAAGCCACACAAAACCGTCCTCGTCCATCATGGCCATATCTCCCGTGAAAAGCCAGCCGTCTTTTATGGTCTCATGGGTTGCGCCCGGATTATGGTAGTAACAGAGCATAACTCCCGGCCCTTTTACGCATAATTCGCCCGTTTCGCCCTGCTTAATGTTTCTGCCTTCCATGTCGACAATCTTAATCTCCCAGCCGTAACCGGGAATCCCGATAGCTCCGACCTTGTGAATGTTCTCCATTCCCAAATGAACACATCCCGGCCCCGTTGACTCAGAAAGCCCGTAATTCGTATCGTATTTATGATTTGGGAAATATTCGAGCCAATGACGTATCAGCGATGGCGGTACAGGCTGCGCGCCGATGTGCATTAAACGCCACTGCGATAAATTCCTGCCTTCAAGTTTTATATCTCCCCTGTCAAGTGCCGTCAGAATATCCTGACACCACGGGACTAAAAGCCACACTATCGTACAGCGTTCCCAAGAAACGACATCAAGAATTGCCTGCGGTGAAGTTCCTTTCAGAATAACGGCTCTGCTGCCAGTATAGAGTGAGCCGAACCAGTGCATTTTTGCGCCCGTGTGATAAAGGGGCGGAATGCAGAGAAAAACATCATCATGTTTAGTTTCGTGGTGAACGGCCTCCATTTTCGCCGACTGCATCAAAGCCGTGTGGCTGTGTAAAATTGCTTTCGGGAATCCTGTTGTCCCTGACGAAAAATATATTGCAGCCTCATCATGATCTTCAATAAGAATTTTAGGAGCTGTTGAGGGGCAGTTATTGACGGCATCGTTATAACTTTCGGCAAATGAAGGGCAGTTGTTGCCGACGAAAAACAGCAGACAGCTTTCACCCAGAGCAAGCACCGTATTTTCAACCCTTCCGATAAATTCAGGGCCGAAAAATAATATATCAACGTCAGCTAGTTTAACGCAGTATTCTATCTCTTCAGATGAGTATCTGAAATTCAGGGGTACGGCGATCGCGCCCGTTTTCAGAATCCCGAAGTAAATCGGCAGCCATTCAAGGCAGTTCATGAGAAGTATTGCTACTTTCTGGCCTTTCTTAACGCCTCTTGATAGAAGCATGTTAGCAACCCTGTTGGCTTTTTCGTCAAACACTGACCAGACAATTTCGCGCCTGTATGGTTTTGATGATGTAGGCTGAATGAGCGCGTATTCTTTCCATGTTATGCGTATCGGCTCTTTCTGTTCGGGATTGATTTCGACTAATGCGACCTCATCACCGTATAATTTTGCGTTTCTTTCAAGTAAGTCTGTTATGGGCATTGCGGAAAAATATTCCCTTTCTTTATCCTAAAAATTTAACAAGTGAAATAAATACCTCAAAGGAAAAATAATGTCAAGAAATTTTTATGTTGAACGGTTCGAGGCTTCTTGATAATATCCCGTGAATATGCGCGATTGCGACACCGTAATTAACGATCGGAACGCCTGAAATTCTTGCGCGTTCAATTCGTGAAGTCATTTCCTGTTCATTCAGCATACAGCCCCCGCAGTGAACGACAAGCGAAAACTCCTTCAGTTTTTCAGAATCGGGGAACTCACCGCCTGAAGTGAAGGAAAACTCAGGACTTGAACCGCTGAAATTCCTTATCCATGCCGGTAATTTTTCAGTCCCAATATCACCGCACTGTCTGTGATGCGTACAGCCTTCGGAAATTAATACCCTGTCGCCGTCTTTTAAGCGTGATAATTTTTCCGCGCCATTAACTAAAATTCTCAAATCGCCCTTGTAACGTGCAAATAATATTGAAAACGAGGTAAGCAGCATATCACGCGGGACAATCTTATCAACTTTTCCGAAAACCTGAGAATCCGTAATTACGAGTTTAGGGCGTATTTTCATTGCCTCAAGCATGGCCGATAGCTCCGTATCCTGACAGATCAACGCCGAACATTTAGCGTCAAGAATATCTCTTATAGTCTGCTGCTGAGGGAGTATCAATCTTCCCTTAGGGGCTGCCTTGTCGACAGGTACAACGAGAATAACAACATCTCCTGCTTTTAACAAATCTGAAACGAGCTTTTTAGATGTATCATTTTTCTTTGAAAGGACAGCTATTTTTTGCTTCAGTTCGTTTACATTTTCACCCGTTACCGCGCTGACATAAATATAATTTTCATTAACAGGGAATGAGTTTAGCAGGTCTGATTTGTTGCAGGCTATGATATATGGGAGTTTTCTGTCATCAAAGAGCTTTAACAGATCATATTCAGCCCGTGAAAATTCCTGCGATGCGTCATGGACGAGTACAGCGACATCACATTTGGCAAGCACATTCATAGCCCGTTTAACTCTCAGCTCACCTAATGCCCCCTCATCATCAAGACCCGGAGTATCTATAATCACTACGGGCCCGAGAGGCAATAATTCCATAGCCTTGCTTACAGGATCCGTTGTAGTTCCCTTAATTTCAGATACTACGGCTAAATCCTGACCGGTTACGGCGTTTACGAGGCTTGATTTCCCTGCGTTCCTTAATCCGAAAAACGCTATGTGTACGCGTTCACCAGACGGCGTTTCGTTTAGGCTAGAACCTGAAATCCCTTGCATTTCCCTGCCTCATTGCCTCGATGTTCTTGCGTGCAATTTCCCTGACATTTTCACGCGGTATTCTCATCAGTTCGCGTTCAATCATCTCATAACCGATTTTTTTAGTCTCAGGCGAGGCGTAATCTTCAAGATATTCCGTCAGCGTCATTAATGCGTTGGGGTGGCAGCAGTTCAGTATCTGTCCTGACTTGCAGAGGCTCATAAACCTGTCTCCCGTCCTTCCTGCCCTGTAACAGGCAGTGCAGAATGATGGAATATGATTCTGTTTCATAAGCCACTGAACAACCTCATCAAGCGTTCTCTGGTCTGAAACGTCAAACTGTTCCGTGTCGTGCGGCCTTTCCTCAGTCGTATAGCCTCCGACAGAAGTTCTTGAAGCTCCGCTGATTTGAGATATTCCGACTTCAAGCATTTTAGCCCTGACTTTTTCACTTTCACGCGTTGAGATTATCATTCCCGTGTAAGGCACTGCAACTCTTATACATGCTGCAATTTTCGTGAAGACCTCGTCAGGTATTGAGTTGTTGAACTCTTCCGGGTCAATGTCATCAGCCGGCTTAACTCTCGGTACGCTTATCGTGTGAGGCCCTACGCCGTGAACTGCCTCCAAGTGTTCAGCGTGCATTAATAGCCCTGCAAATTCGTACTTGTAACCCTCAAGCCCGAACAAAACGCCCAGTCCGACATCATCAATTCCGCCCTCCATTGCCCTGTCCATTGCTTCAGTGTGATACGCATAATCATGCTTAGGGCCTGTGGGGTGAAGATATTCATAACTCTTTCTGTTATATGTCTCCTGAAAGAGTATGTAAGTGCCAATTCCGGCCTCTTTTAGTTTCCTGTAATTTTCAACCGTTGTTGCAGCTATGTTGACGTTGACGCGGCGAATATCACCGTTTTTGTGGTGTACGCTGTAAATCGTCTTTATGCTGTCAAGTATGTATTCTATCGGATTGTTTACTGGGTCTTCGCCTGCTTCAATTGCGAGGCGTTTGTGTCCCATGTCCTGAAGTGCTATAACTTCGGCTCTGATTTCGTCCTGAGTTAATTTTTTTCTTGGAATTGTCTTGTTCTTCGTGTGATAAGGACAATAGAGGCAGCCGTTAATGCAGTAATTCGAGAGGTAAAGGGGCGCAAACAGTACTATTCTGTTTCCGTAAAAAGCCTGTTTTATCTCTGCTGCCGTGTCGTAAATGCGCCGGATTATTTCAGGGTCTTCACATGCAAGCAGTACCGATGCTTCCCTGTGTGTCAGTCCCGAACATGTACAGCCTTTTTCGTTGAATTTCGGGCGCGCTTTTTCAAGAAGAGAGTTAATCAGCTCAATATCGTTCTTGTGAGCTTCGGCGTAAATAAGCGTGTCAAGTATTTCATCATGATTAATAAAGTCATCTGCTTTTAATGAGGCAGGATCATACATAATAATTTTACCCTCCTTCTTCAGGGTCAGAATGTCAATGACAGTCTTTACCGTCAGAATTTTTTGGGTAGATTATAACACTCTTGTAGATTATAACACTCTTAAAATGAATAACGTTATTTCCGACGGGTCAAATAACCTGCATGCGAATCCGTTCCACTGAGATGTTCCCGGACTTACATAAAGCCTCATGCCGTCAACGTCATACCAGCCGCGAACGAATCCCCTGTTTGCTTTCCTGACCATTGAGTAAATGCCCGGCATCTGTCCGCCGTGAGTGTGTCCTGAAACCTGAAGGGTTACGCCTAATTTTGCGTTTTCAGAAGCAAATCTCGGCTGATGATCCATTAGAATTATGGGCAGTCCTTCGGGAATGCCTTTCAAAGCAAGTTCGGTGTTGTGACTGCCTCCCGTAGGGTCAGGGACTCCGGCGAGAACAAGTTTTGAATCCCCTGACGATAAAATTACATGCTCATTCATGAGGAATTTTATTCCCAAACTCGGAAGCTCTTTCATCCAGCCTTCATAATCAAAATAATATTCGTGATTCCCGGTTACGGCGTAAACACCCATAGGGGCTTTAAGATTTTTCAGGGGGTCAGTGTCATTGCTGCGCGTTATGACCTGGCCGTCAACAAAATCACCCGGTATCAGTATTAAATCAGGATTAAGGGAATTAGTCCTGTCAACAATGGCCTGTACTGCTTCCCTGTTTGTCAGAGAATCGGCGTGAATATCGACAAGCATTGCAATTTTAAGCCCGTCAAAATCCTTTCCAAGCCCTGAAATTTCAACATCATAAGTCTTAACGTCAGGAACTTTCAAGCCTTCAAATGTCCCGTAAACCGTTGCAACTAATGCAATACTTAGCGCAAAAAGTGAAGCATTACTCATCGGGAATGACTGACGCAGAATTACTTTCCAGATTATGAACGCAATATCTTTAACAAGCAGAACGAATAACGCTACTATTATGAAATTGAATATAAAAGTTGTTGACAGCGTTATGATATACGGCATATTTATAACATCAAAGCCCGTTGCTGTCCTTCGGTATAACATGGATTTAGCGAGACCTGCAAGAAGTATCAGGACACATAATACTTTCATCTGCCACGAAATTTGAAGGGGTATTATCATGCTCAGTATTTCATACAGGCATATTAATAACGGGACAAGCATAAACATATACATAATAAACATCACTCCTGAAATTTTTGCGCGAATTATACATGTTCAATTCAGCTTTAAGCAAATACGGATATTCGGCCTGATTTCTTTTTGTTATATACTAATTAAAAATTATAAGGACGGTGCAGAAATGGCAATAGTTCAAATAGTACAATGGGACGACAGCATAAACTCAAACGAGATACTTGCATGGCGTTACGTTGACAAAAAGAATCCGGCAAAGAGCGATGAACTCGGAAACTGGACCCAGTTAGTTGTCCGCGAAACTCAGGAAGCAATACTTTTCAAGGACGGTCAGGCTTTAGACCTTTTCGGGGCAGGAAGACACACGCTTTCAACGGGAAATATTCCGATGCTGAGGCGGGTTATCAACCTTGCTACGGGCGGTGAAAGTGCATTCAAAGCCTCAGTATGGTTCGTAAACAAAGTAAACGTACTCGACATAAAGTGGGGTACTCAAAATCCGATTTTGCTGCGCGACCCTGAGTATCAGATTCCGATTTACGTCCGTGCTTTCGGCCAGTTCGGAATAAGGGTGAATGAAAGCCGGCAGTTTGTTCTGAAACTTTCGGGCAACAAATCACAGATTACACGTGACGAAGTCGCAGGATATTTCAAGGGCTTGATTCTCTCCCGGATGGGCGACATGATCGCAACATACATAGCTCACAAGAAGATTAATATTTTCGAGATAAGTGCATATCTTGAGGACATGTCAAACGAAGCTGTGGAGAAGCTGCGCCCTGAATTTTCGCTTTACGGAATTGAGCCCGTAAATTTCTATTTCGGTTCAGTGAACATAAATGACGATGACGAGGGAATAAAGAAGCTGAAATCCGCAATGTCTGAACGTGCAAGCATGAACATAATGGGAACTAATTACCAGCAGAAACGCTCATTTGACGTTATGGAATCGGCTGCAAAGAATGAGGGAGGCTCCTCGCTTTTAGGCGCGGGGGTCGGCTTGGGTGCAGGTATGGGAATGGGTCAGACTTTCGGGCAAATGGCGGCACAGATGGGACAGTTCATTAACCCTCAGAATACGGTTAATAATACTCCCGTCAATCCTGCAAATTCTCAGCCTTCGGGTTCAGTCTGCCCGTCATGTCATCAGCCTGTTACGCCGGGCGCGAAATTCTGCCCGAACTGCGGAGCAAGATTAGTCTGTTCAAAATGCGGAAATGCACTGATACCCGGTGCGAAATTCTGCCCTAATTGCGGTCAGCAGGTATAAATTATAAATTTTTAGGAGTGGTAAGAAAATGGGAAAATTTTTCAACAAAATCCGTCAGGTCTTTAACATATTCCTGATTATGGCGTTAATCGGCGTTGCTGCGGCTTTGTTCGTCTATTATCTGACGACACCTGAACAGAGGGGGACAACATTCTGGATTTCAGCGGGCTTTCTGATTTTCGCGCTTGTACTTGAGACGTTATTATTCTCAGGCATAGCGATGAGGAGCAACAACGGAAAGAATATCCCCGTAAGTTTTTCAAGGGCAATTCTCGGCGGCCTTTATTTCCTTTTCGTAATAATCGTGTCCGTCTGGAACGCTTATTCGGGCTGGAGCGTAACACATTACATTCTAGTTCATGTCGGCGGGCTTGTAGTATTCCTCGTTCCTATGGGATTAATCAACATGGCCGAGCTGAAATTATCGGATTCAGTTTCGCGTAAGCAGTCGGAAGGACGCGCAAATCTGGCTTCAATGTCATCAAAAATTGCTTATCTTGCTGAAGACCTGAAAAACTCAGGAGCATCACAGGAAATTATTTCAAGGGTTGTGAAATTTTCGGAGGCTCTGAAATATTCTGATCCCACACCGGCAAGCGGAAGAATCGAAAATTCTCTTGAAGATGCTGTTAATAATCTTGAACAAGCCTCAGAATCCGGCGATTCTCAGGCTTTAATAAATGCCTGCACCGCTGCCGAAAGGGCATTGAAAGAACGCAATGACTATGTAATTAACTCAAAATAGTGATAGTGATAATAATACAAAAAACCCCAGTGCGATATTAATATATTTCACTGGGGCAAATTCTAAAGGAGGTGCGTTATGTGGTGATGTTATTGTGCTTGTTCTTCTGCCGTTATTTTCTTCAGTGCCTCAATTCTTGCTTTCTGTGCCTCGACCTGTGCTTCAAGATATGCGAGCTGATCTTCTTCGGCTTTGAGGGACTGGGTTAATTTCTCCGTTAATTTATCAGATACGGCCTTGAGTGCCGCGAAATCCTCTTTTAAGTTCGCAACGTCAGGTATTCCGCCCTTCTCAAGTTTTGCAACTCTCTGTTCAAGTGCTGCCACTGCTGCTTTGACCTCGTCAAGTTTCGGTGAGAATCTGTTCTGCGTTATCGTCCAAACGATGTTCAGGACTATCAAAGCACATATCGCGCCGATGATGATTTTCTTTTTATTGTCCGGCTTCTGGGAATTTTTCTTGTCTTTCTGTGCGCTCATGTCTCCATAACCTCCATATTATTAAAGAAAAGAGGCTTTTTGAGCCTCTGTTAAACTGCAAAATACTTACTTAACTTCCACGTCTGCACCGGCTTCAGCGAGCTTCTTTTTAAGCTCCTCAGCCTCTTCTTTTGACACGCCCTCTTTAATGTTCTTGGGGGGATTGTCGACGAGTTCTTTTGCTTCTTTCAGGCCGAGTGAAGTAATCTCACGTACTGCCTTGATGACTGCGATCTTGTTTGCGCCGGGCCCTTTGTAGACGACGTCAAATTCTGTCTTTTCTTCTGCGGGTGCTGCTGCTGCGCCTGCGCCGGGCATTGCTGCCATCATGACGGGAGCTGCTGACGCTGATACGCCGAACTTCTCTTCAAGAGCCTTAACGAGTTCTGAAAGCTCAAGTACTGACATTGTTTCAATAGCCTGAATGATTTCTTCTTTGGTCATAATAATAATTTCCTCCGTAATAATAATATTTTCGTGTTGCTAAAAACTGCTACGCTGCCGGATTTTCCTCTTCTTTCTTTGCGCGGATCTGATCCAGACATGTAACAAAATTCCTGATTGTTCCTGAAAGAACGTTGACAAGTCCTGATAACGGCGCGGCGATTGTCCTGACAACCTGACCCCTGAGAACTTCTTTTGACGGAAGATCTGCAAGTGCCATTAACTGAGCCAAGTTAAGTTGCTGATTTTCGAGCTGTCCGCCCTTCAGTATAAAGGCTTTCTGCGTCTTGTCGTTCGCATATTCCTTGAGAACTTTTGCGACTGCTACAGGGTCATCATAGCACAAGGCATAAATATTGGGCCCTTTCATCATGTCTTCAGGGAGTACCTCAAGGCCGGCCTCTTTCATTGCGATTGCGAAAAGCGTATTTTTTGCAACTTTAAGCTCTCCGCCCGCCTCGCGTACTTTGTGCCTGAGCGCCGTACTCTGCTCAACCGTCATTCCGCGATATTCGCCGACAAAGACGGCTTTTGTGCGTGATAACTTCTCTTTCAGTCCGTCAACAAGACCGTATTTTATCGTTGCTGGCATTTTTTCTTTTCACCTCCTTTAAGCCTCAAAAAATGCTCCCCCATAATAACACAGGAGGAGCATTCTTACTCTCAGTTTATCTCACTCCTGAGCAGGATTTGTTAATTATTAAGCGTAAAAGCTCCTGCCGTCTTCGGAATTAATTTATATATCTGCTTACGAACGAAAAATTTTTACAGTGCTAATTCTTTCTGAGCCAGTGCCGGGTCAACAGAAATTCCGGGCCCCATTGTAGGAGCAATAGCTATACTGCGAACGTAAGTACCCTTGACGGATGCCGGTCTTGCCCTGTATATCGCCTGTAAAAGCGCTTTGACGTTGTCAAAAAGCTCATCAGCAGAAAAATCCCTGCGTCCTACGGCGTTATGCGTAATTCCGGTCTTGTCGGCTCTGAACTCGACACGCCCTGCCTTGATTTCTTTGACGGCATTTGCAAGTTCAAAAGTTACAGTCCCTGTCTTTGCGCTGGGCATTAAACCGCGAGGGCCTAAGACTTTGCCCAGACGGCCTACTGATTTCATCATATCGGGCGTTGCGATTACCGCGTCAAAATCCATGAATCCGCCCTGAATCTGCTGCACTATGTCATCTCCGCCGACTATGTCAGCCCCTGCGTCCTGAGCCTCTTTAATCTTTTCGCCCTGAGTAATAACGAGAACTTTCTTTGTTATACCAGTACCGTGCGGCAGCGAAACCGTGCTTCTGACCTGCTGGTCTGCGTGTCTGGGGTCAATTCCTAAACGAACGTGTACTTCAATGCTCTCATTGAATTTTGCCGTTGCTATCTGTTTGAATAAGTCAACTGCCTCACGAAGGCCGTATAATTTCCCTTCTTCGATCTTGGCGGCTGCTTCCCTGTATCTCTTGCTTCTCTTCATTATCTTACCTCCTGCGGTAATTAACGGGCTGATTTACCCTTCCGCTTATTCCGTGAGTCCGTGAATTAATCCACTACGTCAAGACCCATTGAGCGTGCCGTGCCTTCAATCATGCGCATGGCTGCTTCAACGTCATTTGCGTTGAGATCCTTCATTTTAAGTTCGGCAATCTCCTTGACTTTTGAACGTGCAATCTTGCCGACCTTTGTTTTATTCGGAACTCCTGAACCTGACTCAATCCCTACAGCCTTTTTAAGCAGTACTGCTGCGGGGGGAGTTTTCAGCTCAAACGTGAAACTTCTGTCAGCATAGACAGTTATTACTGCCGGAATGATTAAGCCGGCCTGATCCGAAGTTTTAGCGTTGAACTGCTTGCAGAACTCCATAATATTTACACCGTGCTGGCCTAACGCGGGGCCTACAGGGGGTGCGGGTGTTGCTTTTCCGGCCGGTAACTGTAACTTTACCTGCCCAACTACTTTCTTAGCCATGATAAAAATTTTTCCTTTCTGTTTCGTTTCTGTTTCTGTTTTATTGCCCTATATTTTTTCTAAGGCTTTGTAATCCGTCTCAAGTACTGAACCGCCGAGTATTTCACTCTTGAATTTAACTCTGCCCTTCTTAACGTTGATTTCTATAACCGGGCCGGTAAATCCTTTCATGTCCCCTTCGGCTATTACCCTGACCGTATCGCCCGGCTTGAGGTCAATTTCAACCTTCGGGCTGTCTTCGGCCTTTTTCATGCCGGACATAATCCTGTCTACTTCCTCTCTTGAGAGCGGCATCGGGTGAGTACCTGCGCCGATAAAACCCGTTACTCCCGGCGTATGCCTGACCGTGTACCATGACTGCTCATCGAGCATCATTTCAATCATTACATATCCCGGATAAAGTTTCCGTGTAATCTCGCGGCTTTTTCCGTCCTTGACGACTATGCTTGTCTCAGTGGGAATCAAGACATTGAATATTTTATCCTGCATATTCATGGCCTTGATTCTCTGCGTCAGGTCGTCTTTAACTCTTTTTTCGTAGCTTGCATATGTCTGAACAACATACCATTTACGTTCGCCAGGCATGATGACACGTTAACCCAAGAGCGCGCTGAAAAGCCACGCAAGAAGAAAATCAATCAGTCCCAGATACAGCGATACACAAAGCGTAAAAACTATCACTACTAATGTCCAGTACCATATTTGTCTGCGCGTCGGCCATGTAACTTTTTTGAGTTCGGCTTTGGCTTCCCTGATAAAGTTCATGAGCGAAGACATTTTTGTGGGTTTCTCAGTTGCTGATTTTGCCATTTTGCTTTGTCTTATCCTCATAAAAAAATGGCAGGCCCGGCAGGACTCGAACCTGCAGCCCCCGGTTTTGGAGACCAGTGCTCTGCCAATTGAGCCACGGACCTGCGTGAATATTACGCGGTAAATTCTACAACAGGTTTAACACTTTGGCAATACTACTTTGATTCTTTGTGCAAAACTGAAGCCTTGCACCACTTGCAATACTTCTTGAGTTCAAGTTTCTTTGCCTGTTTCTTTTTGTTGACTGTCGTTGTGTAATTGCGTCTCTTGCACTGTGTACAAGTGAGTCCGATTATATCTGCCATTCTGAAATTAATTCCTTTCACATGAAAATACAAAAACAGGAAATATTTTAGCACAGTCCTTGATTTTTATTAAAATACGTTTCAAGGATTTCTACGGCGTTTCTGACGCAGTCATCGCATGAGCATAATACTTTCCCCGTTCCTGTTCCCTTAATTTCACGGCATATTGATGCCCCGCATTTTTCCGTAAATTTATTGTAAAGTTCTTTTGCTTCGTTCCTTATGGGTTTACCCTGATATTTCATTAAGCCAAATACCATTTGGGCGCCGCATAAAGCTCCGCAGGTTGCTTCCATTCCGCCCATTCCAAGACCGAATCCAGCGCCGATTCTCTTTAACACATCTTCGCTGATTCCAGTCTCTTCACTGAAGACACATGCTACAGCCTGACAGCAGTTATAATGTGCATCGCCCTTTCTGTTTTTCAGTTCTACGGCTCTTTCTTGTTTTTCTGACACTTGAAAATTTCCCCCCTCTTTTTTTAATTGTAACATGGCCTTATGCTAGAATGATTGAAAAATAAAATTAGAAAAGTGGTTAAATTTTCATGTCAGATTACAGCTACGGATATGCTCAACAAACGTTAGAATATATACAAAAATTCACTCACTTCAAGCCTAAAACGGCAATAGTGGCAGGTTCTGGGCTCGGAGGCATTGCGGACATGGTCAAAGACAGCGTACAGATTTACGCCCGTGATATTCCGAACTGGCCGGGTTCAACGGCTCCCGGACATGCAGGAAAAATCATAATCGGCCAAATTCATGGAAGACCCGTCATTCTCCTTCAGGGCAGAATACATTGTTATGAAGGTTATTCAATGAAAGCTGTAACTTTCCCGACACGCATAGCCGGAATGATGGGAGTTAAGGAATATATAGCAACTAACGCTTCAGGAGCCATAAACAGGTCATACAATCCCGGAGACATAATAGCAATGAAAGATCACATTAATTTAATGGGATCGAATCCGCTTTCAGGTCCGAACGAGGACAGATGGAACGAAAGATTCCCGGATATGACACACACTTATGATTCAAAAATTCTTGATTTTCTTTCTTCTGAAATTGGATTGAAAAAGGGAGTTTATGCGGCGATGTCAGGTCCTTCATTTGAAACGCCGGCTGAAATAAACATGCTTAGAATATTAGGTGCTGACCTGGTCGGAATGTCTACAGTTCCAGAAGTGATAACTGCTAATGCTATGGGTATGAAGGTTACGGGGCTTTCATGCGTTGCGAACATGGCCGCAGGGATTGAGCCGGACAAAACTTTAACGGCTCAAGAAGTTCTTGAAGTTATGGAAAAATTTTCAGATAAACTCGCAGAAATCATAATTTCAATCATCGACAAGTTAAATCAGGAGTGAAATATATGATAAAGATAAAAAAATTATATGCTGCGATTTTATTTTTACTGCTATTAACGGCAAAATCATCATATGCTTCATCATGGGTAAATTTCCCGGCAAGCTGGGACATAGGGCAGGCTTTCGCGGTCTCCGTAACGTCAACGGCAGCGTATACAAATCCGATAGTTACGTGGATGAACAGGAGTATAGCGTTAAACGTTGAACAGGGAGGAGCCGGGATAATTTCCTACGGGCTTTTAGGCTCTGACGTGAGGAACGTTAAGCCGGGAACTTACAAGATATTATTTGAATTTATACAGGGCGGTAAAAAATACAGGGCATCAGGAAATATATTGCTCAGGGCAAGGCAGTACCCGAAAGAAAATTTAACCGTAAGTCCTAAAATGGTTAACCCCCCGAAAAAAGAAATGCCGAGAATACGCAATGAATCAAAAATGATAGGCGCTGCGTTGAGAACGATGACAGTACCAAGAAAATGGACTACACCTCCTCAGCCACCGTTAAGCAGCATAACTTTAACAAGCAGTTACGGAAAAAGCAGGATTTACAACGGTCAGCCCAGAGCAGGACACAACGGTGCAGACATCAGGGCAGTAACTGGAACGAACGTTCGCGCACCATTCGCAGGAACTGTACTGCTTGCAGGATTTCACTATTACGCGGGAGGAAGCGTCTATATTGATTCAGGGAACGGGGTAATAACAGCTTTCTTTCACCTGAGCAAAATACTCGTAAAAAAAGGCGACAAAATCGAAAAAGGACAGGTTATCGCAAAATCAGGAGCAACAGGAAGAGTTACTGGCCCACACCTTCATTACAGTTTGATACTCGGCGGTCAGTTCGTTGATCCGATTCCGCTGCTTTCAACGAGTATCACTAAAATGCTAAAGAGCGGTGAGCCTCAGCAGGTTAATTAAGATGAGCAATATTTACGGGCTTATATTGAGCGGAGGAAGCGGAACAAGATTGTGGCCTCTGTCCCGCGAGAATTTCCCGAAACAGTTTCTCAGGCTTCACGGCGACAAGACACTGTTACAAAATACTGCCCTGAGAATGGTGAACATGATACCTCTTGAATATCTGCGTGTTATATCAGGTTCAAAATGGCATGATTTAGTCATGTCGCAGTCATGCGAAATTTTCGGTGATGATAACCTGCCTGAGAATTTCATAATTGAAGAGCCATGCGCAAAGAGTACGGCTCCGGCGATATTGCTTGCCGTTGAAGAGCTTAAATTACAGGGGGCATGTGATGATGATGTTTTTATCGTTGTTCCCAGCGATAGTTTCATACGCAACATAAAAACTTTCACTAACGCTTTGAAAACCGGCGTAAAGGCAGCGCGTGACGGCTTTATTGCTACTCTTGGAATTGCTCCCGTAAGACCCGAAACAGGATTCGGATATATTAAACAGGGCTGTGAATTTGACGGGGGATATTATGAAGCTGAAGCGTTCGTTGAAAAACCGGATCTAAGGACTGCACAGAAATATTTATCTGAGGGCGTTTATCTCTGGAACGGGGGAATATTTATCTTTACGCCCGAGAGATTGTATTCTGAACTTGAACATTCTGACCCTGAATTATTCTCAACGGCCATGAATGGAAATATCCGCGCAAATTTCAAGAACGTTAAAAGTATTTCTTTCGACAATGCCGTCATGGAAAAAGCCGAAAAAGTAGCCGTTGTTCCCCTCGTAAATTCCGGCTGGTCCGATGTCGGTTCATGGGATGCACTTCACGAAGATGTTCTTGAGTGTGATGAAAATCATAATGTCATTGAGGGAAATTCCGTAATTCTTGACGCTCACAACTGTTTTGTTCATTCAATGGGAAAATTGACGGTGCTGAACATGGTCAATGATATTGTCGTGATTGATACGCCCGATACGCTTTTCATAACGAGGCGGGGAGCATCTCAGGAAGTCAGGAATGTCGTTAAATTCCTGAAAGACAACGGAATGAAGGATATAATATAGACAGTAAAAGTTAAAGTCTCCTCTTTGATATAAGCATGGGGAGACTTTTGTTGTCGGGACTTTATAACTAATTGCTGCTTAATGTGTAGGTAGTACCGCCCCTGTGGAATATTGTTTTTCTCCACACGTTTTTATAATCGGCTTTCCAGAAAGTTACGTCAGAGCCGTCAGAGAATACTACTTTGACATCGAAAAAGCGAACATCATCGTTATACCGTAATGATACACTATCACCACTGCCAAGAACCTCGCTTCCGAGAAGATCTCCTCCCCAATCGCCGCTACCAGAGCTGGTGATATAGAGATACTTGATGATACGGCCGCTGTGATTATGGAATGAATAGCTTTTCCACCGGGCAAAAGCTGTACCGGATCCGAACGCAGTAAAAACGAGAACTGACAGAAGACATAAGAAAAACAACTTATACTTCTTCATTAAAGGGACACCTCCTGAATGATTGATTAAAGAAAATTTGCACACAACAACAAGCCCGCTTTGCCATATGATATAATTTATATGATGTTTAATGTAAATATAGGCAAAGATAAAAGACAAAGTATGTCGTGTGCACAATTTTATATATCGAGAATATTATAACACAGTCTTTGCCTTTTTGTTGTGCCCTTGTAAATGTGTTCCTGCAAAATATTTTCATTCGTTAGACCATTTGACAAAATTATAAACCGAGTGTATTTTATGCACAGTCATTTATTGCCGGAGTGGCGGAATGGTAGACGCAGCGGACTCAAAATCCGCCGGGGGCAACTCTGTGGGAGTTCGAGTCTCCCCTCCGGCACCATCACTATAGAAGCAGGAGAATATAATGCCAAATAAGAAATCCGCAGAAAGACGCGTAAGAATAGCTGAGCGCAACAGACTGTATAACAAATACTGGGCTTCAAGATGCAAAACTGCCGTAAAGCGTGTACTTGAGGCCGCAGCTTCCGGGAATAACGAAGAAGCCGTAAAGAGTTTCAATACTGCACAGAGCGTTATTGACAAAGCAGTAGTAAAAGGCGTAATGCACCGCAACACCGCCGCAAGACGAAAAGAATTAATGTCGCGCCGAATGAAAGCCATGAACGCATAATAATATTAATCACAGACTTTAATGCCTCCGAAATTTAATCGGAGGTTATTTTTTTGTTTGACATCTGCTCTTCTGCCCATTTATAGACGCTTTCAAGTGCAGGAATTAAAGTTTTTCCGCGTTCTGAAAGGCTGTATTCAACCGTAGGCGGAATTGTGCTGTATTGCTTGCGTTTAATGAGGCTGTCGGCTTCGAGTTCGCGCAGGCACTTTGTAAGCATCGTTGCCGTTATCCCTATTACACGCCGTTCAAGTTCTTTATATCTCATCGTCTGATTTTCTGAGTCGGCAATATACCATAATATTGGCAATTTCCACTTCTGGCCGATTATTTTCATTGCATACAGTATCGGACATTCCGTATCGTAAATATTCTCGCTTTCAGGCAGCATTGTTAAACATCTTCTCTCTTTCTATTTTCTATATTTCATATTTTTATAAGTATAAATTTTGTAGCTGCTAAGAAATTTCTTCATACTTCATTTTTTTTTGCAGGTAATTATAATATCGCCCTGTAAAAATTCAATACAGGAGTGAAAATTAATGAGCAGAAAAATATTTGAAGCAGTCAAATTAAATCACATCAACATGAAAAACAGGTTAATACGTTCGGCAATTTGGGAAGGTATCGCGGAATTTGACGGCTCAATAAGCAGTGAGGCTTACGAAATTTACGGGGAATTGGCAAACGGAGGAATAGGAGCGGTAATCGTAGGTTTTACGGACATTTCGGACGATGATTATTACATTCACGGCGCAATGAAACTATCACGCGATGACTTAATCCCGCAGTACAGAAAACTTGCAGATGTAATTCATTCCGCTGAATGTCCGGCAATTATTCAGCTTGCACTCGGAGCATATTACAGAAAACTTCCGAACGGTTTAACTCAGCAGGCAGAACCCGATCAGATGACCGAAAGCGAAATCAGGCAGGTTACGGATATGTTCATTCAGGCAGCAGTAAGGGCAGAAAAGGCAGGGTTTGACGGCGTACAGATTCATGCTGCACATTTCTTTTTCCTGAGCCGTTTTATAAGTCCGAGAGTAAATCACAGGAATGATTCTTACGGCGGCGATGCTCTAAGGCGTTCAAGAATAATCATAGACATACTCAAAGGAATAAAAGAGAACTGCCCTTCACGTTATGACAAAAATCAACTCAAGCGACTTCATGCACGGCGGACTTACCCAATCAGAAAGCCTCGAAATCTGCAGGCTGCTCGCTGAAAACGGAATCGATTCTATCGAGGTCAGCGGTAACGGTACATCAGTACAGGGCATAAGGGCGCATGTGAACGAGGCTTATTTTCTTGATTTTGCTGCTGAGCTTGCGGAAAATGTTAATGTACCTGTAATACTTGTCGGCGGATTAAGAAGCGTTGAGACAATGCAGGAAATTATCGACACAACGAAAATTGAGCTTCTATCACTCTCACGGCCTTTACTCCGTGAACCAAATCTCCCGTTAAAATTTCTTGAAGGCTCAAGCACAGTATCAAAATGCGTATCCTGTAATTCTTGTTACGGCTCTCACGCTCACAGGTGCATATTCAGATGAGCGCGTACAAACTTGATGTCCCTACAAAAAGAGGCAGCGTACTTAACGGCGTATTATTCAGGAGTGATGACGGAAAATCAGATACAGCCTTAATTGCAATAACGGGCATACACGGGAATTTTTATTCCAACCCGTTCTATTACAATATAGGAAGCACCCTGAACAACGGAGGAATTGATTTTATATACGCGCAGACCAATGACGCTTTCAACAGAATTGAGACGTTCAACACAAAGACAGGAAAGGCCGAAATTATAGGCTCATATAACGAATATTTTTCATACACTGATGATGATATAGATGCTTATCTTGATTTCGCTGAAAGTCAGGGGTATTTGAATGTTATTCTTGCCGGCCATTCACTCGGTGCCAACAAGGTAATATATTATCTTTCAAGACATCATGACAAAAAAAGAGTATCACACTTCCTTCTGTTAAGTCCTGCAAATCTCGAATGGCTCATGAAAGGCGTTACGGTTCAGGAAAAAAATATAGTCCGTTCAATGCATGATAACGGAAAGGGCAAAGACATGCTGCCTTTTGCGTTCATGGGCTGGGTTCCCTGCATTGCCGACACGGCTTATGACTGGCTTTTTACCGATACGCTCAATAACGTTCATGTTGAGGCCGATAAAGATTTTTCGCAGGTTGCGGAAATCACTCACACAGGGGCGTTGTTAATCGGAACATATGATAATTTTACGTATGGAGATCCTTCAGGTTTCCTGAGCAATATTAATTCACACATGCCCACAGCGTCAGAAAATAAATTAATATTCATTGAAAAAACCGGGCACACTTACCAGCGTAAAGAACAGGAAACGGCCGAGCGTATACTCGGACTTTTGAAAAAATGGTAAAAAAAGCACCTCCCGCAAAGTTGGGAGGCGCAGAAATGACTGATGGAAAAGACAAGGTTTTTACGATAATAAATAAAACTTTTTATTCCCCAGCCATTCCAATGGCACGATCAAAAAGTTCCTCAACTTCTTTTGAGGGTTTAGGTGAAACCAGCGACACAAGAACAGCTACGGCCAATCCGGCGAAAAATCCCGGTATTATCTCGTATACGCCCGTGTCGGACATGTACATCAGCCACGCTATATCAACAATAGCTCCCGTGAATATTCCGCAGGCTGCCCCTGAAAAAGTAAATCTCTTCCAGAACAGGCTCAACATTATAGCAGGTCCGAAAGCTGCCCCGAATACTCCCCAAGCATTAGATACCAGAGACATTATAGACCCTGCGTTGGGGCTTGAAGCTATCATCAGTGCCGCTACTGCAATCACAAGAACGACTATACGCCCCGCCCAGAGCATTTCACGATTTCCGGCCTTGTCTCCGCGTATTACCGGCCTGTATACGTCCGATGCAAACGCGCTCGCCGCTGCAAGTAACTGGCTGTCTGCCGTACTCATCGCAGCTGCAAGGACTGCCGAGAGCAGTACGCCGGAAATTATAGCAGGGAAAATTCTGCGCGTCATTACGACAAATACAAGCGAGTTATTGTTTACAGCCTCATCAAAGCCGATAAACATACGCCCGACAACTCCGACAAGTGCAGCAAATATAACGATTATTACAGTCCATGAAATACCGATTTTTGCTGACTTCCTGAGTTCACGCTGTGAATTTATCGACATGAAACGTATTATTATGTGGGGCATTCCGAAATATCCAAGTCCCCAGCCCAATCCCGAAATTACTTCCTGCCATGACGTGAATAAATTCCAGTAATTAGGCGTTTCAGCAGCTATCTTTGACGATGCGCCCGGCTCAAGCATTGTTGCAGCAGCAATGGGAACGATTAACATTGCACATAAAACTAACATTCCCTGAAAGAAATCAGTCCATGATACCGCGCTGAAGCCTCCCAAAAATGTATAGCTTATTACGATTACGGCCGCTAAATACATTGCTATTGTCGTATCAATTCCCGTTACGGTGTTGAATAACGTTCCGCATGCCTTTATGCTTGATGCAGCATATATCGTGTATGCAACAAGGAAAACTGCTGCTGAAATTATCTGCAGCGATTTCGATTCTGACATAAACCTGTTAGTCAGATACTGAGGAATAGTGATAGAGTCGTTAGCAGCGATTGAAAAAGTCCTGAGTCTCGGAGCTTCGTATATCCAGCTCAGCGAATAGCCTATCGCAAGACCGGCTGAAATCCATACCTGCCCCAGACCGAGTGCGTATATTGATGTCGGAAGCCCCATTAATACCCACGCGCTCATATCTGATGCTCCGGCTGAAAGTGCCGCAACCCAAGGGCCCATCTTCCTGTCGCCTAAAAAGTATCCTTTTTCCGTCTGGCTATTGTTGCGCAGGAAAAACCATACTCCTATGGCGAGCATGAATATTAGGTAAATTATAAATACGCTTACTTCCTGAATGTTCATATAATCAAAAACTCCTGTTCAAAAAATTCTTTGCAGTATATCATAACAAAAAAGCCATGCAAGTTTTCACGTTTTTGTTATTATATTTACATGAATGAAAAAATTATGCGTCATCTTAGTGTCATTACTGAAGAAGAGCGGGAAATTTTATCAGGCCGGAAGAAAATCGACCGCAATATTTACATGGCCGGAGACAGGGATATTATAAGCGGTGATAAATTACTGCCCAAAGGAAAAAACATAATGATACGTCCTCACACGAGATTTATACATTTTCCCGAACATACTCATGATTATATTGAGTTCGTTTACATGTGTCAGGGAATGACAAGGCATATAGTAAACGGAACCCATATAACTTTGAAGCAGGGTGAATTGTTGATGCTGAGCCAGAATGCTCGTCAGGAGATCGAAGCGGCAGGAAAAAATGACATCGCCGTGAATTTTATCGTAAAGCCTGATTTCTTTAACGGCGTTTTATCATTCTTGGGGAACGAGGAAACACCTTTGAGGCGTTTTATACTCAGCTGCATAACGGGCGAAAGGGGGACGGGATATTTATATTTCAAAGTGTCTGACGTTCTGCCAGTTCAAAATCTGGTCGAGAATCTATTATGGATTTTGATAACACAGCCTTCAAACAAGCGCGGAATTTACCAGCTCACAATGGGGCTTCTTTTCGTCGAATTATTAGAATGCACTGATACTCTTGAGTTTTCATACGAATCTGAAAACGTAATAATGAAAGTTCTGCGTTACATCGAAGAGAATTACAGGACAGGGAGCCTGAACGAAATTTCAGGAATGCTTCACTACGGACACACAACCCTTTCACGTTTAATAAAAAAGAAAACCGGAAGGACTTTCACGGAACTTCTGCAGGAAAAAAGATTATCACAGGCTGCATGGTTCCTGTTAAATACGGATGAGAGAATTGACGATATTGCTTTGCTTGTGGGCTATGAAAACATGACGCACTTCCACAAATTATTCTGTCAATGTTACGGAAAAACACCGAAGCACTACAGGGACTGCACATAATGATACTTTTTGAGATTTTATAAAACTTGAAATTCACAGCTTCATAACGCATAATTAAAACATAAAAATTCCATAACAGTATCTGAATTTAACCCGCAACAGAGGAGTATGAACTATGAAATATTATCTTGCTGTTGACATAGGAGCTTCATCCGGCCGTCATATAGTAGGCTGGAAGGAAGACGGAAAAATAATCACAAGGGAAATATACAGATTTCCTAACGGAATGATTGAGAGCAGCGGACATTTAATCTGGGACATTGAAAAAATGCTCGCCCACGTCAAAAAGGGAATCGATACCGCTCTTGATCAGTATGAAATTTCAAGCCTCTCTATTGATACTTGGGGGGTCGATTACGTTTTAATGAAGGGCGACAGGGAAGTGTTACCCTGCTATGCTTACCGCGACACGAGAACAGACAGCGCAATTTCTGAAGTGCATGACATAATCTCATTCAATGAGCTTTACGAGAAGACAGGCATTCAGTTACAGACTTTCAACACTATATATCAGCTTTACGCCGACAAAATTGCAGGAAGGCTTGAAGGTGTTACAGATTTTCTGATGATGCCAGAATATCTGTTATATAAGCTGTGCGGCGTGAAATCACACGAATACACGAACGCAACGACTACAGGACTGGTTGACGCAAGGACAGGGCAGTACAACAAGGAAATAATTTCAAGGCTCGGTCTTCCTTCAGGGCTTTTCAAGTTCCTCCAAATGCCGGGTACTAAGCTGGGAACTTACAAAGGCATTCAGTGCATGTTATGTGCAACTCATGATACTGCAAGCGCGGTTGAGGGCATACCTATGGAGGGCAGAGAGATTTATATTTCTTCGGGAACATGGAGCCTTCTCGGGGTCAAACTAAATCACCCTGTAACTAACATGAACAGCATGTCTTCAAACTTTACGAATGAGGGCGGCGTTCATTACATACGTTATTTAAGAAATATCATGGGTATGTGGTTGGTCAACCGTTTACGTGATGAGCTTTGCCCGGATAAGGATTTCGGCGAAATCGTAAAAGAGGCTGAAGCTGATAATTTCAACGAAATTGTCGACGCTAACGATAATATTTTCATGGCTCCTGAAAGCATGAAAAAAGCATTTGATTATATTCTCGCTGAAAACAGGAAAAATTTACCGTCAACAACTGCAGGTTATTTCAGATGTGCTTACCGTTCATTAGCACAGACGTATAAGCATGCTGTCGACGAAATACAGAACGTTACGGGCAAAAAATACAGCAGTATTTACATTGTCGGCGGAGGCGCAAAAAATGCTTTCTTAAACCGTCTTACTGAAGAGGCAACAGGCAAAAAAGTTATTGCCCTTCCGATTGAAGCTACATCATTGGGCAATCTGAAAATACAAATGGAGGCAGTAAACTAAATATGAGTTACACTGAAGCAAAAAAGAAATATTCAGCAATCGGCGTTGATACTGACGCTGCAATAAAGAAGCTGAAAGATGTACCCGTCTCGCTGCACTGCTGGCAGGGCGATGACGTCAGGGGATTTGACACCGATCCCAGCAAGCCTTTAACCGGCGGCATTCAGACGACAGGAAATTATCCCGGACGCGCAAGAACGCCTGATGAACTCATGGCCGATTTAGATGAAGTAATGAGCCTTATTCCGGGAACTCCGAAAATGAACCTTCATGCAAGTTACGCAATTTTTGAAGGCAATGATTGGGTAGACAGGGACAAACTCGAACCCAAGCACTTTGAAAAATGGGCGAAATTCTGCAAAGAGCGCAATTTAGGCTGCGACTTCAACCCTACATTCTTCTCACACCCTAAATGCGACCCCTTAACTCTCGCATCACCGAATGAAGACACTCGGAACTTCTGGATTGAACACGGCAGGGCATGTATAAGAATAAGCAATTACCTTGCTGAAGAGTTAGGCCAGATGTGTGTCATGAATATATGGACGGGCGACGGCTTCAAAGATGTTCCGGCCGACAGGATAGGCCCGCGAAAGAGATACCGTGAGGCCATTGACGCAATACTCAAAGAACCTTACGACTTCAGGAAAGTAAAGCCCTGTGTTGAAAGCAAAGTTTTCGGAATCGGCGTTGAGGCTTACACCGTAGGCAGTGCCGAATTTGCCCTAAGCTACGCGGCTTTGAATATGGACAAGTGCATACCGTTAATGGACAACGGACACTATCACCCTACGGAAGTTGTAAGCGACAAAATCCCGGCACTTTTAGCATTTTTCCCTGAAATTGCCTTGCATGTTACGAGGCCGGTACGCTGGGATTCTGATCACGTTGTCTTATTCGATGACGAAATGAAAGAGATTGCCCGCGAAATCGTCAGGTGCGGAGGCCTTGAAGGTAAAGTCCATATCGCCCTTGATTATTTCGACGCTTCAATAAACCGTATAGCTGCGTGGGCAACAGGTTACAGGAACGCTCAGAAAGCATTGCTTTTCGCACTTCTGCAGCCTAATGACGCATTGAAGGCCATGCAGGATAAAGGAGAGTTCAGCAGGCTTTTAATCGCTCAGGAAGAGTTAAAGACAATGCCCTTCGGTGATGTCTGGGACGAATACTGTTCAGTCTGCGGCAAGCCTTTGGACGGCGAATGGTTCGGAAAAGTCGAAAAGTATGAGCATGAAGTTTTAAGCAAGAGGGGTTAAACAGGCAATGAAGGATATATTAACGGCTCCTTTTCTGATTGACATGATCCGGACAACAACGAACATGTATAATCACGGCTGGGACGAACGCAACGGCGGTAACATTTCACTCATGCTCAGTGAAGAGGAAGTTTCAGAATATGGCGATGTCAGGCGCGTACTCAGGACAATTCCTACAGGCTTTAAGGCTCCTGAACTTGAGGGGAAATATTTTCTTGTTACTGGAACGGGGAAATATTTCAAAAACGTACAGTACGCACCCGATGTAAATTTAGGGCTGGTAAAGATTGCTGACGGCGGAGAGAATGCCCAGTTATTATGGGGATTTTCTGACGGCGGAAAGTTTACGAGCGAATTTCCTGCACACATGATGAGCCATGCTGCAAGATTGGCCGTCAATCCTGAAAACAGGGTAGTAATGCACTGTCACCCGACAAATTTACTCGCAATGACATACGTACACACCCTTGACGAAAAGGCTTTTACCCGTACGCTCTGGCAGATGTGTACTGAGTGCATAGTCGTATTTCCTGACGGCGTGAACGTACTCCCTTGGATGCTCTGCGGAACAAATGAAATCGGTATCGCTACGGCTGAAAAAATGAAAACTGCAAGGCTCGTTGTCTGGGCACAGCACGGCTTATACGGCGCGGGCGTTGATCTTGATGAGGCTTTCGGACTGATTGAAACGGCAGAAAAAGCGGCAGAAATTTACATGAAAATAGCTCACCTGCCCTTAGTCAACACAATAACTGATGAGCAGATGCACCTGCTCGAAGGAAGATTCGGAGTTAAAGCCCGTGAAGGGTATTTAGCATAAATTTTTAAGGAGGAACATTTATTATTATGGCAGATCGTATAGTACTAAACAATATTTCGTATCACGGAAAAGGCGCAATCGCAAACATTCCCAACGACCTCAAGGCACGCGGAAAAAAGAAAGTGTTTGTATGCACTGACGCAAGTTTAATCAAGTTCGGAGTTGCCCAGAAAGTTACCGAACTCCTCGACAAGGCTGGAATAGCCTACGAGATTTACAGCGACATAAAGCCCAATCCGACAATCAAGAACGTTCAGGACGGCGTAGCGGCTTTCAAGAAAGCAGGAGCTGACAGCATCGTTGCAATCGGCGGAGGCTCGGCAATGGACACAGCAAAGGCAGTCGGAATTATCATCAACAACCCTGAATTTGCAGATGTTCGCTCACTTGAGGGAGTTGCACCTACAAAGGCTCACGCGGTCTTTACGATTGCAGTACCGACAACAGCAGGAACGGCAGCCGAAGTTACGATTAACTACGTAATTACGGACGTTGAAAAGAAGCGCAAATTTGTCTGCGTTGATACGAATGATATTCCTGAAATCGCCGTAGTTGACCCCGATATGATGTCATCAATGCCCAAAGGCTTAACAGCCTCAACAGGCATGGACGCTTTGACACACGCAATTGAAGGCTACATAACAAAGGGACACTGCGCAATTTCCGACATGTTCCACCTGAAAGCAATAGAGTTAATCAGCCACAGTTTACGCGGAGCAGTCGAAGGAACTCCCGAAGGCCGCGAGGGTATGGCACTCGGACAGTACATCGCAGGAATGGGATTCTCAAACGTCGGACTTGGAATCGTTCACAGCATGGCGCACGGCCTCTCAGCACTCTATGACACTCCGCACGGCGTTGCATGTGCGATAATCCTTCCTTACGGCCTTGAATACAACGCTCCCGCAGCCGGCAAACGTTACAGGGCAATCGGCGCGGCTATGGGCGTTGAAGGTATCGGAACAATGACGGATGACGAAGCCTGCAAGGCCACGATTGACGCGGTTAAAAAACTTTCAGCCGATGTCGGTATCCCTGCGAATCTCAAAGGCATTCTGAAGGAAGAAGATGTCCAGTTCCTCAGCGATTCGGCTTTTGCTGATGCCTGTTGTCCGGGAAATCCGAGAGATACAAACGTTGAAGAGATTAAAGCCCTCTACCGCTCAATGATGTAATCCCTCACTAACCCCCTCCGTCATAAAAGAGGGGGTTAATTTAGCGAAAGGAGGCAGAAAATTTTGTCGGAATACATACTTGAACTTAACGGAATAACGAAAATTTTTCCCGGCGTTAAGGCTCTCGACAATGTACACTTTAACCTGAAAGCAGGGGAAATACACGCCCTTGCAGGTGAGAACGGTGCCGGAAAATCTACCTTCATAAAAGTTATTACGGGAGCGCACCAGCCCGACGGCGGAGAGATCGTTCTCAACGGCGAGCGCGTAGTAATGTCTGATCCGATAATCGCTCAGGAACGCGGAATCGCCGCAATTTATCAGCATGCTGCAAGTTATCCTGATTTAAGCGTTGCGGAAAACATTTTCGCCGGCCATGAATACAAGATAGGGCCTTTCATTGATTGGGGAAAAATGAATCGTGAGGCAAAGAAATTACTGGAAGCCGTTGACGCTGATTTCAGCCCTACGGTATCGGTCGGCTCTTTGTCGGTAGCCCAGCAGCAATTGGTTGAAATTGCAAAAGCTCTCTCAATGAACGCAAAAATTCTCATAATGGACGAACCTACGGCGGCATTATCACAGCGCGAGGCAGAAGCACTTTACAAAATTGCATTGCGTCTCAGGGATAACGGAACGGGAATTATTCTAATCTCTCACAGGTTTGAGGACATTTACGGACTTGCTGAAAGAGTTACGGTCTTCAGAGATGCTCAGTATATAGGCACCTGGAATCTGCACGAGGTAGAACAGTCATTTTTGATTCACCAGATGGTCGGACGCGATATTAACCAGCTTTACCCAAAGAAAGAGACTGAGACGGGCGAGGAGCTTTTACGCCTTGAAAATTTGAGCAGAACGGGATTTTTCAGGGACGTTAATATTAATGTCAAGGCCGGTGAAATTGTAGGGCTGACAGGTCTTGTCGGCGCGGGACGTACTGAAGTCATGGAATCAGTATTCGGAGTACATCAGCCGGATTCAGGAAAAATAATCTTCAGGGGCGAGGAAATCCATTCACATACCCCAACTCAGATGATGGCCAAAGGTCTTGGATATTTGCCTGAAGACAGGCAGAAAGACGGCTTATTATTGCAGTGGTCAATAAATCATAATATCTCGCTGCCCGTAATGTCAAAAGAATGCCAGAACGGTATTTTTATAAGCAAGTCAAAAGAGTATCAGCTCTCAGAAGGAATGAAAGATCTTCTTGCGATTAAGGCTCCTGACACTGACACTTTAGCCGGCGCACTTTCAGGGGGGAATCAACAAAAAGTCGTAGTTGCTAAACAGTTAGCGGCTAATCCGAAGATGATTATTCTTGATGAGCCTACAAAGGGTGTTGACGTGGGGAGCAAAGCGGCTATTTATGAAATTATGAGCGACCTTGCATCTCAGGGACTGGGAATCCTGATGATAAGTTCAGAATTGCCGGAAGTCATAAACATGTCTGACCGTATATATGTCATGAGTGAAGGAAAAGTTACGGCGGAATTTACGGACACTAAGGGGCTTACTCAGGAAATGATTCTCAATGCTGCCATGCCTAAGACAAAAGAAGCATCATAAAACGAAGGGAGGAAGTTAAATGTCAAAACATAAATCAATATATTCATTCCTGATTGAACACAGGGAACTTCCCCTTTTAGGCGTTCTTGCGTTACTGCTTGCGATTGTCAATATCAGAGTGCCGGGTTATCTCGCTAATTCGTGGCTTAACGTCTTAAAGAACGGCTCTATTAATATGGTCATGTGCTGCGGTATGCTCTGCGTTCTGCTTGTCGGTTCGATTGATATTTCAACAACTGCCGTACTTGCATTCGCAGGAGCGGTCGCAGGTAAATTAATGGGCTTGGGAGTTATTCAGAATACACTTTTAATGTTCGTTCTTGGAATTGCAATCGGTGCCGCCATCGGTGCAGTAAACGGGATATTAATGAGCTACGGGCGTGTCATAGCGTTGATAGTTACGTTGGGAACGAGCTATATAGTACGTGCCTTAATCCCCATGAACTGGCTTTTAGGAATGAATAAAGTTAACCCGACACAATTAACGCAGGGTTTCAAGGACAGTTTAATAAATCATGAATTTCTAGGGCTGCCGTTTCTTGTGTGGCTTGCAATCCTTGTAGTTTTATTAACTGCCCTGTTCCTTAACTACACGAGGACGGGACGGAATCTTTACGCGGTCGGCTCAAATTCTGAGGCTGCACAGATGCGCGGAGTTCACCTGAACAAAATCAGGGTATTGGCTCACACGATATGCGGAGCTTCAGCCGGGCTTGCAGGGATAATGTGGCTTGCGTTCTATGCAGCTATCGAGAAGGGCTCGGCAACGGGTGATGAGATGTTCACGATTGCAGCATGTGTTCTCGGAGGAGTCAGCGTTACGGGAGGCTACGGGAAAATTACGGGCGTTGTAATAGGCGCGTTAATGGTAGCTTTCATCGACAGCGCAATACCTCAGATGCAGATCGGCAACTCAATGATTACTGAATTTATAAAAGGCATTCTGTTACTGTTCGCAATTCTCCTTAACGTCATACTGCAGAGAATATCGGCAAAGCAGGATTTAGCAGGGAGGAATATATAACCATGAAAAAGATTAAAGATTTCTTTACGAGCTGGGAATTTTTCCTCGTTATTCTCCTTGCCGTAGTCTGTGCCGTTTTCTATTATGTTGATGCAAGCCGTGTTGCAGCAGGAATTTCACGCCGTCCAGTTTTCTATTTTGCCAACGTTGTCAGGAGCATGAGGCCGTATTTCCTTTACAGTTTCATGACGCTTGGAATGATGTTAATTCTCGCAATGGGAGATATTGATATTTCTGTCGGCGCAATAGGAACGTTAAGCGTTGTTACACTCGGCGTAACATACAATAATCTCGCTGTTCTCGGCGGAATGAACGGGGCTATGGCTCTAACGCTGTCTTTAATGGCCTGTCTTGCTGTCGGCTGTATATGCGGAGCGCTGAACGGTTTTTTATGTACGAGATTCAAGGAGCTTTTTTCAATGATAATAACTCTGGCAACACAGTTATTTTTCAGGGGCTTCAGTTATTTAATCATAGGCGGTGAAACTCTGACGTTCAAAGATCCTACATTCCGTTCGCTTTCAGCACTTAACAAATTAATTGATGTAGCAGGAATTAAAGTTCCCGTATCGCTCCCGGTGTTTTTAGTTTTTGCAGTGATATTCTTTGTCTGGCTTCACATGACGGGCAACGGGCGCAAAATTTTTGCAATCGGTACAAACCGTTCTGCAACTTATTATTCAGGAGTTCAGACAGATAAAATAAAGTTCTGGTGCTTCGTAATCGCCGGATTAATGAGCGCAGTAACGGGGATATTCTTTGTCGGCAACTCGTCATCAAGCGTAAAAGCCGACATTATGGACGGTTACCACATGTATGCAATTGCGGCGGCGGTACTGGGCGGATTTTCAACGGACGGCGGGAAAGGCAGCGTAATCGGCGCGGCAATATCGCTCGTAATTTTCGGCGTTGTTAAATTCGGCTTAGGTACGCTTTTCGGTTTTGCCGACAGTGCTGTAAACTTGTCAGTAGGTGTAATACTCATTCTAAGCGTTTTAGTTCCGAATTTGATTGAGGATTGGCAGAACGCCAGGAGAGTAGCCAGACGCAGGGCAGAAACTGCGGCGGCAAATAATTAAAATTCAGGAGGGTAACAAAATCATGAAAAAAGTATTAGCGTTAGTGTTGGTTTTATCGTTAGTTTTAACAGGCTTCGCGTTTGCTGAGGACAAGCCCGGCAAGGGAATAACGATCGGCGTTGTCTATAAGCAGTCAGGCAACCCGTATTTTCAGGCAGGTGTTGCAGGATTCCAGAAGGCAGCCGATGAATTAGGCTTTACGTTCATGCATGACGGCCCCGATGACGGAAGCTCGGACGGCCAGATAAGAATCATTGAGAACTATATCGCTCAGGGCGTTGACGTTCTCTGCATCAGCGCGAATGACCCTGCATCGCTCGTTGATGTCTGCAATGAGGCCAGAGAGGCCGGAATCAAAGTTGTAACTTGGGACGCTCCTGTTGATCCTGAAGGCAGGGATTTGGACGTTGAACCGGCAAGCGCAAAAGTTATCGCATTGACACAGCTTGACTCAATGGTTAAGTCAATCGGCGGTGAAGGTCAGATCGCCATACTTTCAGCAATGGCAACGGCACCGAATCAGAATTTATGGATTTCATTCATGGAAGAGGCATTAAAGAGCGGTGATCCGAAATATGCAAAGATTGATTTTGTCGGAGTTGTCTACGGTGATGACGAGTACACGAAATCATTCAACGAAACTCAGGCACTCTTGGAAAAATACCCGAACTTAAAGGGAATAATAGTCCCTACAACCGTAGGCGCACCTGCCGTAAGCAAGTGCATAATGGACGCAAAAAGGAATGTCAAAGTTACGGGGCTTACGCTTGCTTCGGACATGAAGGAATTTATCAACAAGGGAATAGCTGACGAGACATTCTTATGGAATCCCACTGAGCTTGGCTATGCTGCGTCATACGCTGCCGTTGCTTTCGCAAAAGGTACGCTGACGGGCAAAGCAGGCGAGACGTTCGACGCAGGATCGCTCGGGAAATTGACGGTTGAAGCTGCTGCCGACGGCGGTACGATCACCTTCCTCAACAAGTTGAACATCTTCAACAATGAGACCGTAGACGCGTGGATTAACATTCTTTAATATTAAAATTATGGAACGTTACGCATGGAAAGCGACCGTAAAGCCCGGAATGCTTGCGGAATACAAGAAACGCCACGACAATATATGGCCGGAACTTAAAGACCTGCTTAAATCCGCAGGAATCTGCAACTATACGATCTGGAACGTTGGGAATGAGCTTTTCGGTTATTACGAGTGTGAAAAGGGAATCGACTTCGCGGCACGTACTCAGGCTGAGAGCGAAATAGTCGACCGCTGGAATGAGTACATGAAGGACGTTATGATTATGGAAATGGATCCTGTAACGGGGGCACAGCCTAAACTTGAACAGGTTTTCTTTCTTGCATAGTCATTAACGAATGAAATTAACTGCCCGGCTGAAATATGCCGGGTTATTTTTATGCTGTGATAATATTAACGGGTATATAAAAGAAAAAGAAAGGCGCATAATTTTTAATGAGATTATTGAATGATCCTGTAAGATTACTGCTGACTATACCTGCATTGCTTTGGGCGTTGTCGTTTCATGAATTTTGTCACGGATTTGCTGCGAGAATGGTCGGCGATCCCACTGCACAGCGTTACGGAAGACTGACGCTTAATCCATTTGCACATTTTGATATTATAGGAACTCTGATGCTTCTTTTCGTGGGCTTCGGCTGGGCTAAACCCGTACCGATTAACACGAGATATTTCAAGCACCCCAGAAGAGATTTGATAATCGTATCGCTTGCAGGGGTTGCAGGAAATATATTAACGGCAATACTTACCGTTTTGTTTCTGCGTTTCTTTGGTGAATACTGGTATTCATTGACGGGCAGAGCCGGAATCACGGTGGCTTTGCAGATGATAAATATAAATATGGGTTTAGCGGCGTTTAATTTAATTCCCATTCCTCCGCTTGACGGTTCAAGAGTGCTTGAGGCGTTTCTGCCGTATAAGTACATGGAGTATTATTACTGGCTTGAACGTTATGGAATGTTTATCCTTCTTGCATTGCTTATGACGGGAATAATAGACGTAATATTTGATCCAATAATAAATTTGTTGTGGCACTTTCTGCCGTATTAAAAAATTTCAGCTGCGTGAAAAAGTTTGTTAATTTCTAAAACTGAACACGCAGCCGCAATAATTCTGCCTATAAAGCCCAAGTTCACGTGACATTTTCACCGAACGCAGAAAACCGTTATTTTTCCGCCATATTCTTTCTTCCCATTTAAGGCCGTGACTTGAAGCCGCATTTTCACCGATTGAATTAATGAGATTGACATTCTTGTGAGGGCTTATAGTCAGAGTTGTTGAAATGTATTCACAGCCCAGTTGAACGGCCTCATCTGCACAGGCCTCAAGCTGAATTTTGAAACACCGTGTACACCTTTCTCCTCCTTCGGGTTCATTTTCAAGCCCTTCAACGGATTTTAACCATTCAGCAGGATTGTATTTACCCGCAACGCATTCGATATTATTGTGAGATTTCAGTATATTGACGGCCTCAAGCCTCTTCATGTACTCATCGAGGGGGTGAATATTTGAGCCGTAAAAAAATCCCGTAACGTTCCAGCCCTCAGAAATTAAATCCGGCACAGGTATTGAACCGTCAGGAGCGCAGCAGATATGTAAAAGCAAATTTTTCATGTCAAAATCCCCGTTAAAATTAAAAAATGATATTATTTTTTTAAATTTTAACAGGAAGGATTAAAGAAATCTATGAATAAGGACTCAAAAATTTATGTTGCGGGACACAGAGGCATGGTCGGATCAGCAATAAAGCGTGAATTAGAGCGTCAGGGTTACGGGAACATAATAACGCGTTCACACTCAGAACTTGACCTGACATCTCAGAATGAAGTTATGAAATTCTTTGAGGCCGAAAAGCCCGAATATGTTTTCTTAGCAGCCGCAAAAGTCGGCGGAATATCGGCAAATTCTCATGCTCCCGCTGACTTCATGTATATCAACATGATGATAGAAATGAACGTCATAAACTCGTCTTGGCTGAACGGCTGCAAAAAACTTGAATTTCTCGGCTCATCCTGCATTTATCCCAGAATGTCGGAACAGCCCATAAAAGAAGAGTATTTGTTATCCGGTTATCTCGAAAAGACAAACGAGGCTTACGCACTCGCAAAAATTTCAGGGCTTAAATACTGCGAATACTTAAACACACAATACGGGACTGATTACATCTCCGTTATGCCCTGCAATTTATACGGAATAAATGATAATTATCACCCCGAAAATTCTCACGTCCTGCCGGCATTGATACGGCGTTTCCATGAGGCAAAATCTAAAGATCTGAAATCCGTAACATGTTGGGGAGACGGAAGCCCGCTGCGCGAATTTCTTTTTGTTGACGATCTTGCGGAATTATGCGTCTTCCTTATGAATAATTATTCGGGAAGCGAAACGGTAAACGCAGGTACGGGCCTCGAAATTACGATAAAGGATTTGACCAGTTTAGTCGCTGAAGTTGTCGGCTATGAGGGCGAAATTCTCTGGGACACTTCAAAACCCAACGGAACACCGCGAAAAGTTCTCGATGTCAGCAAAGCAGAGGCATTAGGCTGGAAATACAAGACCAGTTTACGCGATGGCATAAAGCTGGCCTATGAAGATTTCAAAAACCGCTGTGCTTAGTGTTTTGAACCCGCAAGCTGACCGCAGGCCGCCATTATGTCAGCGCCTCTTTCTTTGCGCAGTTCAAATTCTATCTTCAGCTCGGACAAAGCGTTACAGAACGCCTTTATTCTTGATTGCCCCGAACGTTTCAGCTCAGGCCGTGAAGGTATTGGGTTGAACGGTATTATATTTATATACGGTTCGAGGCCGTCAAGAAGTGCCGCCGTTTCATAGGCGTATTCAGGATCATCATTAACGCGGTCAATCAGTGCATATTCAACCGTTATTCTCTCGCCCGTCCTGTCCCTGTAGCGTTTCAGAGCGTTTACTAATTTCTGCAGCGAATA
Organism: uncultured Synergistales bacterium; assembly: GCA_905233565.1. Taxonomy (GTDB): domain Bacteria; phylum Synergistota; class Synergistia; order Synergistales; family Aminobacteriaceae; genus JAFUXM01. The sequence goes on along the minus strand of CAJOCL010000003.1, from coordinate 1,940 downwards.
CTGACGGTTTACGGGCATTAATTTAGATCTCAGTTCGTCATTCGGGGCATGTAACGAGAGTGATAATCTTATCGGTATTTCAAAATCCGCTAAGTCTTCAATTCCCGGAACTATTCCCGAAGTTGATATGGTTATGTGCCTTGCGCCCAAATTCCTCATGTTCTTGTCATTTAGCGAACGTATAGCCGAAAAAACGTTATCTTCATTCAAAAACGGCTCTCCCATTCCCATAAAGACTATATTATTTATATCAGCACCGTTAATCTTCTCCATCATAAGAAACTGCCCCAAGATTTCGCCCCTCGTCAAATTCCGAGTGAATCCGTTTGCCCCCGTCTCACAGAACGTACAGCCTAAAGGACAGCCGGCCTGTGAGGATATACAGGCAGTTTTATGCCCTCCGTGATTTAGAAGTACGCTCTCAATTTTTGCGCCGTCGTTCAAATTCCATAGAAATTTTTTAGTTCCGTCCTTTGAAACCAGCTGACGCATCATTATCGGGAGTGTCATAATAATATTACCGCTGAGTTTTTCGCGCAGTGTCTTGCTGAGATTGCTCATTGCGTGATAACTGAACTCCTTTTTTGAATATATCCATTGACAGACCTGCGAAGCCCTGAATTTCTGTTCGTTCCAGTTTTCAAATAAAATCTGCCAGTCGTTAAGCGTAAGTTCCAAAGCATCGTATAAATTGTCCATAAAAATATAAATCTCCGTTCCGTGATTAGTACTCATGTTATAATAACAAAAATTCCAAAATTTTGTCAGGAGGTTAAAAATTCCATGAAAAAAACAATAATTCTTTCAATGGTATTGGCCATGCTCTTAACATGTGCTTCTTTTGCTGCTGAATCAGCCAAAGGCGGAATGCCCGGCGGTACAAAACTCGTGTTCGCGACCGGCGGAGCTCAGGGAACTTATTACGGTTTCGGCGGAGTCCTCGCAGGGAAAGTCGGCGAGAAGACTTCAACAACTATAACCGTAATCACTTCAGGCGGTTCAAAGGCAAATATCGAGGCAATGGATGACGGCGATGCACAGTTAGCTTTCGTTCAGTCAGATGTCGGCGCATATGCCTACAAGGGGACAAGGCTGTTTGAGGAAAAATTTACGGGTTTTTCAACTGTCGCCAATCTCTACATGGAGCAGGTTCAAATAGTAACGCTTAATCCTGAAATTAAGACGGTTGCTGACCTGAAGGGCAAAAACGTCTCAGTAGGCGCTGCGGGTTCAGGCGTTTATTTCAACGCTGTAGACGTTCTTGAAGTTTACGGGCTTGACATCAACAAGGACATCAAGCCGACTTATCAGTCATTCGGCGACAGCGTAGAGGCACTTCAGGACGGAAAAATTGACGCGGCTTTCATAGTTGCCGGCGCTCCTACAACTGCAGTAACTTCACTGGCAGCAGCAAGGAAAATTCATCTTGTCGGCTTCGATGATGAGCATGTTATGGCCTTGATCGCAAAGTCCCCTTATTACAGCATGAACGTAATCAAAAAGGACGTTTACGGAACTGATGACGATGTAGTAACCGTTGCAGTCGGTGCCGTAGTCGTTGCACGTGATGACGTTTCGGAAGCTGACGTTTATAACTTCCTTTACGGCGTCTTTGAAAACGTTGAGGAAATTACGGCTGCTCACGCTAAAGGTGCGGAACTGAATCTGAGTTTTGCGGCATCGTATACGGCAGTGCCTTATCATAAAGGCGCGGTTAAGTATTTCGGCGAAAAGGATATAAAGGTCGCAGGGAAATAGCATTTTTATTTTTAACGCTTAAAATTTTAGGGCGGCTGTGATTTTTTCATCAAATTTGCGCAAGGATACTCGCGGCTTTAGCTGTGAGAGGAATTGCGCTTACACTCTTCTTTCTTTCGCTATATTGATAATTTCTTAGCGAGATATGATATAATTTTACAGAAAGTGAGGTGAAAAACATG
>CAJOCL010000002.1:79987-201378 GCA_905233565.1 uncultured Synergistales bacterium | reverse complement strand
AAATGGTACACGATGATTTCAAAGTCAGCGTTAAGGCTCAAAGTGAGGGCGTTGAATTTGAATCTGAGGAAGTCTACATCATTTCAGAGTAATTAACGGGCAAAAAAAAAATAACCCCCTGAGCAATTCGGGGGGTTTTATTATTTTTATGCTTTTTTGATTATTCCTGTAATTCTTCCTCAAAAAATTTCGCGGCCTTATACATTACTCCGTTTACAAATCTTGAAGAGTCTTTCGTTCCGAAATCATCCGCAAGTTTCACGGCCTCCGTTATCGCTGACTTTACAGGCAGAGCCTTCATTATAAATGCTTCAAGAACCATAACCCTTAATACCGTCCTGTCAACACTCACCATTCTTTCCGGCCTCCAGCCCGTAACTACTCGCAGCAAAACCGCGTCAATTTCGTTCTTCCTGTTCCATACTTCAGAGGCAAGATTACGGCATCGTTCCTTAACTTCCGGCGTGTCATTACCTGCTATTTCATCAAGATTCAGGAACAGTTCCAGCGACTGTGCAAAATCCTGCTCCGGGTACAAATCCAGCGAACATAGAAACTGCACAGCTAATTCACGCGACCTGTGAAGTGCCTCAAATTTTTTCCCGATAAATTTCTTTTTTTTATCTTTATTATTATCTTTATTATCTTTTTCCGGCATTTTATGCGCTCCTGAATCTTCCGGCAATAAATTTTAATCCGCGTATAATGAACCACACTGACATTCCCCAGAATAATGACCAGAAAAAACCTTCAAAGCCGGCCGTAACTATTACAGCCGTACACGATGCAATCGCTGCCCATGTATATGGACTTTGTATCAGGTACGTTATCCCACGTTCAGGACTAGCCCATATAATTGAGGCTTTTATCCCCATAGGTCTTAAAACTGATGATATATGTTCCTCAACTTCTTTTTTTGTCTTAATGGTTAAATCTTGCTCTGAGAATACTATAGTCAGATCTGCATGTTCCTTTTTTCCGGCAGGGGACAAAGTTACGCTGTAAAGCCTGATTTTTGACTTCACAGCATTCCTCACAAAATCGTAAATCCCTGAATATGAGACACGTATTATCCCGTAAGGCGTATTTCTCCAGAGGTAATACATAATTAATCTGCCTCTTCGTCTGGAGACGGATTCTCAGGCTCCATATCAATCTGGTATTTATCGCCCGTGTTCGTGTATATTCCCTGTACGTTTACGTTTACGGCCTTAACGTCATAGCCCGTATAGCGTTCGAGATTGTCCTTTATTTTTTCCTGTACGTCCCACGCAAGATCCGGAATCCTTTGTCCGTATTTCACGAGAACATATGCATCAACTGCTACAGTTCCCTGAGAATGCTCAACCGATACACGTATTCCACCGCCGCTTTTGCGTCCTATGCTGAACTTTGAGGATAAGCCTGATGCTGTCTTAATGTTTGGGATTCCCTGAATGGTCTTGCGCGCTAATTCGGCTATTACGTCTTCGGATATGTGTATCATTCCGCCGTTGACGGATTTTTTATCGTCTGAGTCCGGCATTACTTACTTTTTCGCACGCTCAAGATATGCGCCCGTTCTTGTGTCAACAACTATCGCTTCTCCCGGTTCAACGAATACGGGAACTGTTACTACAAGCCCCGTCTCAAGAGTTGCGGGTTTTCCGCCTCCCGTTACCGTATCGCCCTTGAATGCCGGCGGAGTGTCAATTACTTTCATAGTTACGCTCTTCGGCAGTTCTATACCCATAACTTTGCCCTCGAAATATTCGATCTGTATTTCCATATCGTCAACAAGATATTTCGCAGCATCCCCCAAGACCTGCGGTGATAATCTCATCTCTTCATATGTCGCCAGATCCATGAACACATAGTCTTCTCCGTCCCTGTATGAATACTGAGCCGGTTTATCTTCGTATATTATGCGCTCGAATTTTTCGCCGGGCTTAAATGAGTTTTCGACGATTGAGCCGGTCTCTACATTCCGCAATTTCGTCCTGACTACCGCTCCTCCGCGTCCCATTTTGTGATGGTCATATTCTACGATTTCCCATATCCCGTCCTGCCAGCGTAATTTCAAGCCGACATAAAACGTAGTGGTATCTGCAACCTGTGCCATAAAAAAAACCTCCTGAATATAAAATTAATTAATACAGCTAATTATATTATATTCAGGCTATTTAGTGTCAAGAATATACGGCGTTATTACCATTACAACCTGAGTTTTTGTTAATGAATTTATCCTGTAAGAGAAAAGATCGCCGAGTAACGGAATATTGCCAAGAATAGGGATTTTTGAGAGAGTGTTATTTTTGTCCTCTCGAATCAGTCCGCCTATGACAAACGGCATTCCGTCCCTCACTCTTACTTCAGTATTGACGGATCTTGTTGTAGTTATGGGCATCGTATCGCCCGTACTGCTTGACTGCGTGCCGATAACATCGCCGGTGCTTATTTCAAGTTTCATCGTTACAAAGCCGTCACGTCCTACTCTGGGCGTAAATGTCAGTTTAGGACCGACCTCTTCAGTTGACCATGTTACGGTGCCTTTTTGATTATCCCTGTCCGAAATGTATGGGTAATCCTGAGTAAGCGTTATAGTTGCCTGTTTTCCGTCCGTTGCTATGACTGAAGGATTAGCGAGAACCTTTCCTTTTCCTTTCTGTTCAAGTGCAGAGAACGTATCAACTATAGTCCTTGCCGTCCATGCTTCACGCTTACCCCTGATTGAGCGGTCATTTCTGTAATTTATTGAAATTCCCTTTTCACCGCCTAAACTCAGCCTTATGTCATCATATGCTATCTCAAGGGCGTTTTGAACTGCCAAACCATCGCTGTCGCTGAACTCGAAAATACTGGCCTGAATCATTACCTGTTTCTGCGGAATGTCCAATCTGCTTATCAGGTCTTCAACTTCAACCATTTTTGCCGGATTAGTCTTAACATAAATGATTTTCGTTCTTTCATCGACCGTAACACTGTTATCCCCGAGTGCAGCCAGAGTTTTTAATACCGTGCTGACCTGTGCAGGCTCGGCAAAATTTATCTTGAAATCCTTGAGTATATTTTCGCCCGAAAGTTTGTACAGCCCTTCACGCGTTCCGAATGTCGTTGTATTTATCCCTGAATTGAAACAGGCAAGATCATACGTCCTTAAAAGATAATTCAAAACCTCGTCAACTCTTACGTCAACAAGCGTCATGGTTATTAAAACGTCTTTCGGGAACGTTGTATCTATGATTATGTTGCGCCCTATGTGAGCCATAAGCCCCCTTAGTACGTCCCTGAGTTCAGCATCTCTGAGCTCAAGCGTTATTTTCTGGTCAACCCTGAAGGGAAGTGTTGAAACGGGAGCAGTTACAGGCTTCGGGGAAGGTACGTATATACCGCTGAATAGTGGTTCCCCGCTGCTGTTTTCAGCCTTTATTCTTATGCTGTAACCGTCATTGCTCCTTGAAATCGAATGTACTTTCAACGCATGATCCGATTTAATTTCAATAGAGACATAAAAATTATTGTCGGCTGATACATTTTCAGCGTTAAAACTATATATAATCGGTATTCCGCTTAAATATTTTTCCAATGATGATTTTATAGCGTCAGGGTTTCTGACTTTTGCATCATTAAGAGTGAGTTTAAGTGAATTATCTGTGTTCTCATGCTCATACACAGGGAGAGGAAGATTTCTCCCCAAAAGTTTAAGTATAAATTCACTTTCGCCGATCTGGTAAATGCTGCAGCCCGTCATCACAGACCGTAAATTATCCGTCCTGACTGACGCAAACAATGATAAAACAAAAGCTGTAAGAACAATAATTCTGCGTAACATTCGTATCTTTCACTTCACTTTTCCATGAAATTAAACTAAGTAAAACTTATTATACTACTTATTTTCACTTATTTCATATTTGTGAATTTCGCTTACTTCGTAATTAAATTCCTGTTTGTTGAATATAACAGTTATTCCGTTATTTTTTATTGCAGCGATTCTGACCGCTCCGCCGGGCAGCATATCACCGCGCCTGACGACTAAGCCTTTAAGGCCTCCAACGTCAATGACTGCTAATTTTTCGCCGTCATCAGCAAGCATTATCATTCTGACAATGACAGAGCCGGGCTGAGGCTGTGTCGTAATTTCTGACTGCTGGCCTGAATTTTCCGCCGTACTCGATGTACCTGTTGAAGGGGGCGCAAATGGTTCATTATTTCCGCCTTCCGAGTCAAGATTGAACGGCATTTTATTTAGCCTGATTATCGTTGAGGCTATAGCTTCACTTCCGCGCCTTACGTTGTCGACTGTCTGCGCGATTTCCATAATACGGCTGGTTGCCGAGTCATTTGTTGGTAACGGTGTATTGTCAAAAAAAAGATCTTCGTCTACAGGGGTATTTGTATCAGCAAGCACGGTAGCACGGAAATAATTATAGCCCGCCCACAGCATCCCCAGAAAAAGAACGGCAAAGCAGGTATATCTGATTATTTTTGACTGCTCATCGTTGAATACGCCTGTAAGAGTTTCATAAAAATGAAGTGTCTCTTCTTTTGATTTCATGATTATTACTCCTCGACCATGACTTCAAGAACTACATCGACTTCGATTATTTTTTCGGGCAGATCATGATTGCGCTTTATGTGCAGTGAGGTTATTTTCGAGGCAGCGGGGAGATTCCGCCAGTCAGCAATCATATTCATGATGGCATAATAATTGCCTGAAAGTTTCAGGGACAAGAGATTGTCTTTTCCTTCCTGTCCGTTCCGTCCTGATGTTGACATTGAAAGCATCATTATATTATTGCCGTACCTGTCTATAGTCTGTCTTACCATAGCATAGAAAGATACGGCATCCGATACCGTTCCCGCATTGTTCACGCTGAGGGCGGCAACACGCTTTAAGTTTTCATTTCTGGCTTCAAGGCTGGTAATTATTCCGTTGTGATTATTCCTTTCGGCATCGAGCTGGTCATATTCCAATCTGTCTTCATAAAGAACATGAAGTGAAAACCATATAACGGCATACAGAATAATGCAGAATAAACAAAATGAGATGCCGAAAACAAGATTAGTATTCTTTTCCATAACAAAACACATTCCTGTTAATAGTTTTTCGTGTAATTGCTCAACAGCAATGATAACACATTATAATACAGAAAAAATAATAATGACCTGAAAGTCAGCGTATAATTACCCTTGAAATATTTTTTTGCCCGGAAAGGCAGAAATTCAGGAGGTTAATTTTCACAAATGGATATAACATATCTTCTCTGGCTTCAGGAGTGGCGTGTAAGCACACATGATGCACTTACGCCGCTTTTTGAACAGCTTTCACTTTTCGCTGTAAGAGATTTGCTGCTCGTCCCGGCGTTCGTTTACTGGTGCATAAACAAGCGCAGCGGACTTTACATTTTATTTTCGCTGAAATTAAGCCAGACAATAAACTCAATCGTTAAACTTACGGCCTGCGTTTACCGCCCGTGGGTCAGGGATCCGAAAATAATTCCTGCCGGCGATTCGATAAAGACTGCGGGGGGCTATTCGTTCCCGAGCGGACACACTATGATGTTCACACCGATATACGGCGGATTGATGACGATGACAAAGAATAAGATTCTGCGTTTTGTTTTGCTTGCGCTGATTCTTATTACGGCATTTTCACGTAATTATCTCGGAGTACACACGCCTCAGGATGTCATTGTCGGACTGCTGCTCGGCTGCCTGTCGCTTTACATCGGCAAACTTGTATTCGATTATCTCGACAAGCACCCCGAAAAGGATATTTACGTTATGATTCTCGCGGCACTTTCTGGAATATTGACGCTTGTATACGTTACATATAAGCCGTACCCTATGGATTATGTTGACGGAAAATTACTCGTTGACCCTGTAACAATGACGATTGACGCGTGGGGAGATTCTGGGGTATTCGCAACGTTTGCTCTGTGCTGGTACATTGAAAGCCGTTTCATTAAGTTTGAGGCTGCGGGCTGGAATCTCAAGGGCATAATTATCTGTTTAATCGGCCTTATTCCCCTTCACTTCCTGATCTGGAACACACGCGCAATAACATCGGCAGCATTCGGGGTTCATGTCGGCAAATTCGTCGAAAAAAGCATACAGTACATTTTCATAATGAATATATGGCCTCTTGTGATTAAGCTGTTTTCAAAAAAATGAGTGTTATAATCAATCGGCAATAATAATATTTTGAAGGAGAGATTAAATTTTCATGGCTGACATAGTAACGTTAGTGATGGAGTCCCGTGAGAAGACGGGCAAGGGCGAAAACGGAAGGCTCAGGCGTTCGGGCTATGTTCCCTGTGTAATCTACGGACCTGAAATCAAAGAGAACATAATCGGCAAAGTAAACATGCGTGAAATTGAGCGCATATTAGCAGGACGCTGGGAATCAACAAGGCTCAACGTTAAACTCCCCGACGGGCGCGAGGAACTTTGCATAATCCGCGAGGCTCAGAGACATCCGTTAAATGATGTGCCGCTTCATATTGACTTCCTGCACCTTGTGAGAGGCAGAAAAATCAACGTCAATATTCCTGTTGAAGTTGTCGGGCGCGAGAACTCACAGGGCATTAAAGACGGCGGTGTTCTTGAGGCTGTTCACGAACTCGAAGTCGAGACTCTTCCGATGAGCATTCCTGATGTTATTAAAGTTGACGTTTCAGGACTCAATATCGGCGATGCAATACACGTTAAGGATCTCGCTCTGCCTGAGAACGTAACGGCACTTGCTGACCCTGAAGAGGTCGTCGCAATAGTCGTAACGTCAAGAGGCGTTGAAGACGCTGAACCCGAAGCAGAAGAGACCGCAGCAGCAGATGTTGAAGTAGTCGCAAAGGGCAAGGCAGCAAAAGAAGATTCTGACGAGGAAGAAAAGAAGTAATCACAATGAAACTCATAGCCGGTCTTGGTAATCCGGGAACTGAATATGCTTTCACCCGTCATAATATGGGCTGGCTATGCGCTGATTTTATCGCTGTAAACAACAATCTCGGAAAGCCTAGACAGAATTTTCATGGCGAGTACTGGAAATGGAACGATGTTATTCTCCTCAAGCCTTTAACATTCATGAACTCAAGCGGTCTTGCAGTAAGTGAGGCCGTTAATTTTTACAAGATCGAACTTGAAGATATATTAATCATTTATGATGATATGGCTTTGCCGTTCGGGAAGTTAAGGTTACGCGCTCAGGGGAGTGCGGGAGGACATAACGGGCTTATTTCAATACTCGGAGCATTAGGAGATATTCACGTTCCAAGACTTAGAGTAGGAATCGGGAAAGCTCCGGGAAGCATGATAAATTATGTTCTCGGACACTTTGACGACAATGAACGCGAACAGCTCCCGGAAATATTGAAACGTTCTGAAGAGGCCGTTAATGCGTGGCTTAATCAGGATATTCAAAAAGCAATGACGGTCATAAACGCAGAAAATTAAAAAAAGCCCTTCCGTGTAAAAATCGGGAGGGTTTTTATTTATTAATCAACAAACAACAAAAACAGGGCTTCTATTTTTCGATACAGAAAACGGCATTATACCCCTTATTAATAATTAACGTTTCCTGAAAAATTTTATTGCAATGGCAGATGCTACAACAATGCCGAAAACACCAAAACCTATATAGCAACCTCCCAACAAAAGCGCAAGGATGAGTTTGGCAAGATAGAAGCTCAAAGGCTTTCCTGCATTCAAAAGACCAATCATTAAAAACTCTTTTGCGCCGATTTGAGTAAGTCTTTTTCCTTGCATGGTTAATATTTCAAGTGTATTGATAAGCCCAAATAAGGATGCTTTGACGGAGGAGGCACTAACTTTACTTGCGGAGCTTCCATCATCTGTTGTGTAGTACATTCTGAGGTTTTTTACATCGGTGTCTTTAACTTTATCATAAAGGGCATCGCTCAAAACAACTTTGAAAACATAGTAGCCTGTTATGTCAACACTGATCGTGTTCAATTTTCCGACAATCTCATAATTATCTTTTTTGGCTTCGTCAATTAATGCTTCAGTCGGCTCTTTGATCGCTAAAATATTTTGAGACTCGATGAATTTAATATCTTCCGGTTTAAGTCCTCTGAGTCCTTCGATTTCTGAATCAGCAAGAGTTTTAACGATTTCTTGAATGAGCGATGGCCTTTCATCTTGTGGAACAGGTTCGATAGTTCCTGCTGCAACCGTATTTCCTGTATCAGCATCAGCATTAGCAGAGTATGTGTACCTAATTCCGCCTTCCAAAGCTTTGGGCAACGTAGCTGATGAAAAACTTAAGCTGCCGTCTTTTAATTCTACGCTGTGAAGTGTTACCGGAGTTCTTGAAAGATCTAATTCCCCCAAATCTAAAATCGGCCTGTCTCGATTAGTTATATTCCTTTCAATATAACTGTCAAGTTCGGAAAAACTGCCTCTTTTAACCGTAGGATTATCGAGCCATAATTCCCTGTCATCTACGATTTTTAATTTGCTGTTAATTTCAACGGGATAATTATCAACAGCAGGCCCCAACAACCAAGCAGCAGCATACGATGCTAAGCCTGAAGGATTTTCTTCCCGCAGATAGCCTGTTATTTTAATTCCGTCTGCCGTAATATCTGTTACTACGTTGAACAAGATAAAGTCTTTGCCGTTATCTGCTCTAAGACGGAATTCCTGATCTTTGATTGCGCTGTTTATGTCGCTCTCTAAGATATTTACAGTTACCGAAGAAGACTGAAAGCTGTCAAAACTGACCCTCGTTTTCCAGTCAGACGGCGGATTAAGCTGAAGGCCGCTTACGTTGATTAACGCAGAATCAATGCGCACATTTTCAATATTCACATCAATTCTACTAGCTATGTCTTTTTTAGCAACTATGCCTTTTGCCTCAAGATAAGCCTCTTTGAAGAAACCTGTTTGATCTGGCTGCTCTGAAATTATCAGGGTAACATTTCCTGATTTTAAGTATTGCATGTAGTTGTTAAACAGATCACCTACTTCATCGGCTTCAGCGTAGTATGCCCCCCCCATCACGAAAATTACGGAGCAAAATACAAGAAGATTGATGATGAGGCTGATTTTACGAATTTTGTTGCATTTTTTTTGCACTTTCAATACTTCCTTTCAATTCAATGTGATATGGTGTTACTGCCTTTCTTAGCATTTTTTAGCAAGAAAAGCCCCTATTTTTTTATAAAATTCTCTGCCTCCGTTTCTATATTTAAATTAATTGTGCTTGTTTGAAACCATGTTGTAGTAGTGTCACGGTATTCATTATTATACAATAAAAAAAATCCCCTCATCGTTTAGACAAGGGGAAAAAATTTTTTGTTTTACCTGACTAAGCAGGGTTTTTTGTTGTCGAACTTCCAGCCCGGAATCAAATACTGCATTCCGATAGCGTCATCTCTTGCGCCTAATCCGTGCTTGAAATAAAGCTCGTTTGCTTTCTTTATCTGATCCATATCGACATCAACGCCGAGTCCGGGCTTCTTCGGAAGGTCAATACAGCCGCCTACAATCTGCATAGGCTCAACCGTCAGACGCTCGCGGCCTTCCTGCCAAATCCAATGTGTATCAATTCCGTTCATTTTTCCCGGAATTGCCGCAGCACACTGAACGACCATAGCCAGCGAAATATCAAAATGATTGTTGCTGTGGCAGCCCCACATCAGCCCGAAATCAGCGCATAACTGCCCGACACGTACGGAGCCGTTCATTGTCCAGAAATGAGGATCGGCAAGCGGAATATCAACAGCCTGCAATGTCAGGGCGTGGCACATCTGCCGCCAGTCAGTATTAATCATGTTTGTAGCCGTAGGCATCATTGCTGCCTTTCTGAACTCCGACATAACTTCACGGCCGCTGAATCCGCCCTCAGCACCGCAGGGGTCTTCACAGTAAGCAAGGCATTCTTTAAGTTCCGGCGCAATCTCCAAAGCCTCCTTCAAGCTCCAGCATCCGTTCGGGTCTAAGTCAACACGAGCGTTCGGGAATGCTTTTTTAATGGCCTGAACTGCTTTCAATTCTTCACGAGGTTTCAGAACTCCGCCTTTTAATTTGAAGTCCTCAAATCCGTATTTTTCGTGTGTTGCCTTTGCTAGTGCAACGATCTTTTCAGGTGTCAAAGCCTCTTCGTGGCGCAGTCTGTACCAATCGCAGGGTGAATCGGGCTCTTCTTCGTATGGCAGATCCGTCTTTTTCCTGTCACCGATAAAGAAGAGGTAACTTAGGAATCTTACACGTTCGCGCTGAACTCCGTCCCCCATGAGGGCAGCCGCCGGGACATCGAGGAATTTTCCCATAAGGTCAAGCAGCGGAGCTTCAACAGCCGTAACGACATGTACGCCCGTTCTCAGGTCAAAAGTCTGAAGTCCTCTTACATCGTCTTTGATGTTCTCGTCGAGCCACTTGCGTATCTGATTCAGAGTGTTCTTGTAGTCGGCGATTCTTGTTCCTACAACAAGGTGCTTGATGTCTTCGAGGGCTTTTGTTATTTTCTGACCGCCTGGAACTTCTCCGCAGCCCAGATTTCCCGAACTGTCCTCAAGTATTACGATGTTGCGCGTGAAGAAAGGCGCGTGGGCTCCCGATAAGTTAAGCTCCATACAGTCATGGCCGGCAACCGGGTAAATATCCATGCGCTTAATTGTTGGTATTGATACCATTTTATTTAATTCCTCCTGAGTTTTAGTTGTAGTAGAATAATTATAATATGGGAAACGTAAAAATAACAAAATATATATGCTCAGAATGCGGACACATAACGACAACAAAAACGGGGAAATGTCCTTCATGTAATTCATGGGGAACGTTCACGGCACTTGATGAGCCTAAAACAGAAAACAATCCGAAAAACTTAAATCTCCCGAACGTAAAAATAATAAGCTCATTGGACGTTAAACCGCCTGAGAGAATAATAACAGGTATTGACGAACTCGACAGGGTATTGGGCGGAGGATTGGTTCCGGGAAGCGTCGTACTTATCGGAGGCCAGCCGGGAATCGGGAAATCAACGCTTTTACTTCAGGCAGCGGGGAGCGTTGCGAGAAAATTAAATTTCCCCGTTCTTTATATTTCGGGTGAAGAGTCAGATGCTCAAGTTGCTTTGAGAGCCTCAAGGATTAAGACGGCATCAGAAAAATTATATTTATATTCAGGCTCAAATCTTGAAGACGCGCTGAAAAATCTTGAAAGCAATAAATTTTCATTTATCGTTCTTGACAGCGTTCAGGCCATGACAACGGGAAGCGATTCGGGCTGGCCGGGAACGGTAACGCAGGTCAGGGCAGTAGCTCAAAGAGTTGTAGACTGTGCGAGGGAACACAATATCCCTGCCGTAATGATAGGCCATATAACGAAAGACGGCAAAATCGCAGGACCTATGATGCTTGAACACATGGTCGACACTGTTTTGAATTTTTCGGGTGAAGGCTATTCGTCTTATAGAATGCTCAGGGCTGTTAAGAACCGTTACGGAAGCACTGAGGAACTTGGAATATTTGAGATGTGCGGCGACGGGCTTAAACCTGTTGAGGACAAGAGCGGATTATATTGGAACCGCGACGATGTATCAGTTTCGGGCGTTGCAATGACGATAGCACTTGAGGGAAATACGCCGCTGGCAGCAGAAATTCAGACTTTGGCAGCTAGAACTATATTTCCGTATCCAAGAAGGACATCAAGGGGAATTGAGCTTAACAGATTTCAGTTATTGACGGCAGTAATAGACAGACGTTGCAGCATAGCAACGAATAATCACGATTTATATATAAACGTAGCAGGAGGGTTAAGCCTTCAGGATCCTAGCGCGGATTTGCCGGCATGTGCAGCGATAGCCTCAGCGTTGAAAAATATTCCGTTACAGGGCGGTACATGCTGGCTCGGCGAGGTGGGGTTAGCAGGTGAAATAAGGCCGGTAACCAGAATTGATTTGAGGCTGAAGGAAGCTGCTAGGCTGGGTTTTCACACTGCCGTTGTCAGTTCGAAGGAACAGGTTAAATTTAACGGGATAAAGATTGTCAGGGTGTCGCATATTGACAGGGCTTTATCGGGGCTGATTACTCAATCCTACTCCAATTAAAGCCTTCAGGTATGTTATTGAGCTTCCATGATGCACGGGATACGTAGATTATGTGATGAGGGTAAGCGGTATAATTTTTATCGTCATTGATCTTTTTACCCCAATTTGAGGCCGTAGGTTCTGCACGTTCTGGCCATTCTGCAGGTCTCTCAGTGTTTATAGTGTAGTCAGTGCCGCCTGAAGCGAGGACGTAGAGAGTAAAAATGTTGGTCTCTGTGTCAAGTTCCATGTATATTTCAAGTATGCCTTTTTCTTGATTGTAGGTACTGTTCCAGATTGGCTCGTGTGAATATGGTGTTCTGGTAGGTTCACGAAATGCAAGCTGTCTGCCTTCGTCTACATTATCTTTTCCCTGTACGAATATTTGCATACATTTCAAATACATTAATTCACCCGCAGCAGGTATAGTTGAATCTATAGCAATTCCATAGCCTTGAATTGACTGCGTTGTACTGTTATCATGGTTATACATACAAAAAGGTACACCAGCACCTTCAATAACGACCCAATTTCTAATATCATGAACTCCTGTATAACTTTCTTTATAAAATTCAGTGTTTTTATAATTCTTAAGATTAGTATTGCCCGTATCCAGCAGTGTTAATTCCGAACTATCATCTTGAAGGGAACCATTACGAATAACAAGAATAGATTCAATATCGCCGGTGCTATTTGCTGATGTGCTTTTATGAGTGTGTGAAAGATCCCTTTGAGCATAGAATAAAGTAACACAACTACCGTAATGTATTTTATGATTACTTCTTGTATCCGTATAAAATTTCGGTTTCCTATTATTATTATTAGTATTTTTGTCAAAGTTAGTAGAAGTAATTGCTACTGGTAAGCATATCTTCCTCAGTAATGTGTTGTCTCTTTCATCTGTATAAGGCGTGAACTCTGTAAAAGGCGCGAATACCTCCCTGACTTGGATAGGATTTTCACATTTCCATAACCCAAGCCCTGCATGCCTTATCTTGTCATCAAAAAATGCTATTACCCTCTCAGCGTGTGCCCTAGCCGTCAAAACCTGCTGAGTATTAGAATAAAACGATGTCAGAAGATAAAATGACGTACATAAAACAACGATAAACAGCCCCTGCATCAACATTGCAGTCAAAAGTTCCGTCAAAACAAAAGCTCTTAAACGTCTCATAATTAATACACCTGTTTACGTAAATTATTCTTGCTTAAATTTTCATTGCAATATATTATAATCCCAACAAAATTAATAGGGGGTAAATTTTCATATGGAAAAATTAAGCGTTTTTAAGTGTTCAAAATGCGGCAATATCGTTGAAGTTATGCACGTAGGCGGAGGCACTCTCTCATGCTGCGGCGAACCTATGAAGCAGCTCAAAGAAAATACGACCGATGCAGCAACAGAAAAGCACGTCCCGGTGTTTGACGGCGGAAAAGTAAAAGTCGGCAGCGTTGCCCACCCCATGCAGGACGATCACTATATCGAGTGGGTGGAAGTCATCAACGGTGAAAGGGTCTGCCGTCAGTTCCTTAAGCCGAACGAAGCTCCCGAAGCAGGTTTTGAATGCGTGAAATCAGGCTCGGTCATGCGCGAGTTCTGCAACAAACATGGTCTCTGGAAGGCTGAAGCATAATGAAAATTTCAGACTCAATGACAGCCGCTATTAATGACCAGATAAAGGCTGAATTTGACTCGGCGTATATCTATCTGGCAATGTCGGCATATTTCGAGGATTGCGGGCTTTCCGGGATGGCTCACTGGATGAAAAAGCAGTACAAAGAAGAAGTTGAACACGCCGAAAAATTTATAGATTATCTCTATGAACGCGGTGCAAGGGTGATTATTCCTGAGATTGCAAAGCCTAAAGAAAATTATTCGGATGCTCTTGACGTTTTCAAGACGGCGTATGCTCATGAACAGTATGTTACTTCACGCATTTATAAACTGGTTGACATGGCCGTTGAAGAGAAGGATTACGCAACACAGTCAATGCTTAAATGGTATGTCGATGAGCAGCTTGAAGAGGAAGACAACACGGGCAGCATAGTAAGCAAACTTGAATTTCTCGGCAAAGATAATCACAGTCTTTACATAATTGACCGTGAACTTTCTGCAAGGTGAATTTAGATTACTGCGGGGGAGTTTTTAGGGCTTCCCTGCTTTTTATTTGAACATGAATAAAAAACTCAAGTCATTTCTTGAAGGTTTATATTACGTTTACCAGAGAAGGGAATTAATAAACCCTGACCCTTTGCATTTCCTTTATGATTATGAAGATGTAAAAGACTTGGAAATTGCCGGGATTATTGCCTCATCGCTTGCATACGGGCGGGTATCACAGATAATGAAGAGTGTTGACGGTGTTTTGTCATGTCTCGGCAGAAATCCTCACAAATTTTTGATTAATAACAGGAATTTTGATATTGTCCCTGAAAGTTTCAAACACAGATTCACAACCGGGTACGATATTAATATATTGCTGAAAAATATATCTGAAATTCTGAAAGAATATGACTCTCTTGAAAAATTCCTGGCTGAATGCCTGAGAATTTCAAACGGAAATATTTTTGACGGCCTCGATGAGTTTTCAGGCAGATTATCTAAAGGGAAAAATGAAGGTTCTTTTTCGCTTGTTACAGCACCGAAGGACGGCAGCGCGTGCAAAAGATTATTTTTATTCCTTAAATGGCTTGTCAGAAAAGATAATGTCGATCCGGGCGGCTGGAACGTTCTCAGGCCGTGTGATTTAATCGTGCCTACTGATACTCATATGCACAACATAAGCAGGATACTTGGATTCACTAAAAGAAAAAGTGCAGACTTGAAAACTGCAGCGGAAATTACAGAAGGTTTCAGGGAAATCTGCCCCGAAGACCCAGTTAAATATGATTTTGTCCTTACACGTTTCGGAATAAGGGCAGGTCTTAACGTCAATGAAATTTCGGAACTTCTGACGCTTCCCGAATAAAAAATATCCCCATAGCCATAAACTAGGGGAGTGAACTACCCTCCACCTAACGCTCGTTGGCGTTTGAGGTGGGAGCTTCCTAATTCATCGAGGACTGCGCTCAACCTCAATGGCTGAATACGCCTTACACCCTCTCCAAAGGCGTCAATTCCCGTAGTCCCTACGGTATATTATGAATTATATCATGCCATTCATCTCACCGCCTATAGAGGCGGGAGACTTCTGGCAAAAGGAGTTAAAAAATTATATTAACGAAGCTATAGCCTGAGCAAGTTTCTTGAAGTCAGGGAATGACGCAGTATTGACGCACAAATCATAATTTGACCTGCAGCCCCATTTCTGCCCCGTGTAAAACTCGTAATATTCCGCCCTTGATTCGTTAATCTGTTCGATTCTCCGTGCTAATTCTTTGTCGGTCATCTCTTCACCTTTTGAATAATCGTTGCTGCTGTTTTCACGGCACCTCTTCAATTTTGAATCAGCATCAGAATAAACGAATATTCTATAGGGCTTCTCGTTCCTGAGAATATAATCTGCACCCCTGCCGACTATAACGCAGTCGGATTTTTCTGCAAGTTCGCGTATTATGCTGTGCTGTTCCTGCTGAACGTTCTGGCCGTAATCCGGAATGACCGCCCAGAATGTACGCCCCGTGTGAATCGGAAAGGGTATTATCGGCCTGTGTTCCGCAACGTTCTGAACGTATCTTTCAGATAATGATGTACGCTTCGCAATTTCTGATATTATTTCGCGGTCGTAATAAGCATATCCGAGAATTTCTGCGATGTTACGCGCTAATTCGCGTCCTCCTGAACCGAACTCGCGGCCTATAGTGATGATTTTATTCATGATAATTTCACCTCAATGAAAATATTAGCACAAAAAAACACCGGCTTAACCGGTGCTGTTACAAATTTTTCAGCGTGTCAATTATTCCGCCGAGATATTTTCCTGAACCTGAATCAAAATCTTCAATCTTTCCTGAATCGCACAGCTCCGCAATTTCAGGCATTATCGGAATTTCTGACGTTACGGAACAGCCGGGATTATTAATTTTGCCGAAAATATAGTGTTTCTTTCCGCAGTCGGGACACTCAAAATATGCCATGTTCTCAACAATCCCTAAAACGGGAATATTCATCATTGCGGCCATGTTAAGAGCCTTGCCGACAATCATACCCACTAACTCCTGAGGCGTTGTAACTACAATTATCCCCTTTAACGGCAATGACCGGAACACCGTTAAAGGAACGTCACCGGTACCGGGCGGCATGTCAACGAACATATAATCAATCATTCCCCAGTCGACTTCCTCCCAGAACTGCCGAAGAACTCCGCCGAGAACAGGTCCGCGCCAGACAACGGGTGCGCGTTCGTCCTGAAGGCATAAATTCATTGAGATTAACTTAATGCCGCTTTTGCTGACTGACGGCTGTATATAATGACCGTCAGACAGAACAGGCTCATTCACTCCGAACATTTTCGGGATTGAAGGCCCCGTAATATCCGCATCAAGTACGGCAGTGCTGAATCCCCTGCGTCTCATCTCACACGCTAAAAGACCCGTAACGAGTGATTTCCCGACTCCGCCTTTTCCGCTGACAACGCCGATGACGTTTTTTATTATGCTGTTAGGGTTGTTGCTGAACATCAATGACTCTGCTTTACGTTCTCCGCAGTTAGAGGCACAGTGTTCGCAGTCATGATTACAATCTGCCATTATTGCGCTTCCTTTCCGTTATTTTTCCCGTTATTTTTCCCGTTATTTTTTTCGATTATTAAAGACAATGCACGGACAGCAACTCTTATCCCCCTGCCCGTATCTAAATCATCGGGTTCATTATAGCCGGCTTTTTTGCGTTCCTGATTCCAAATTACGTTCAGGACGCTTCCGCACTTAACGCCCAATGCTGATGCAGCTACAAAGAGCGTTGCGGATTCCATTTCGCTCGCAAGAACTCCGAGTTTTTTCCATGATTCCCACTTGTTGACAAGCTCATATGATACCGGCATTCTCTCAGGGCTGTGCTGTCCGTAGAATGAGTCTTTGCACTGTACTATTCCGACGTGAAAGCGTTCCCCCAATTCACGGGCAGCATTTGCAAGCGCGTTCGTAATTTCAAAATCAGCAACGGCCGGAAATTCTATCGGAGCATATTCCCTGCTTGTACCGTCAAGCCTGACAGCCCCTGACGCTATGACAACATCGGAACTTTTAACCTTCATGTTAATGCCTCCGCACGTCCCGACGCGTATAAACGTATCGACACCCAATGCGGATAACTCTTCCATTGCAATCGCTGCCGAAGGGCCTCCGATTCCTGTTGACGTAACGCAGACTTTTTCGCCCTTCAAAGTCCCCGCCCATGTCGTGAACTCCCTGTTTGACGAAACGAAACAAGGCTCATCAAAATATTTGGCTATGCTTTCACAGCGTCCGGGATCTCCGGGCAGTATGCAGTAACGCCCGACATCTTTTTCTTCAAGTGCTATGTGATACTGTCTCATGCCGAAATTATAACAAAAGAATAATCCAGCGCGTAATATATGCCGCTATCCACGCTATTGCACACTGCCAGAGAACAACGCCGAAAGCCCATTTTCCGCCCATTTCACGCCTTATTGACGCAACGGCTGCAGCACAGGGAGTATATAAAAGGCTGAAGACAAGCAGTGAAGCCGCTGAAACTGACGAAATCACGGAGCTTACGTTATTTCCGAAAAGAACGTTCAAACTTGAAACAACGCTTTCCTTTGCAAGAAATCCGCTGATTAATGACGTGCATATTCTCCAGTCACCCAGCCCCAACGGCCTTAACAGCGGCACTAAAAGCCCCGATACTGACGCTAAAATACTTTCGTCCTGAGTGTCTGCAATATTGAAATACAAATCGAAACTCTGAAGGAACCATATTACGACCGTTGCAACGAATATAACTGAGAATGCGCGCTGTATGAAATCTTTTGCCTTCTCCCACATCAGCATTAATACATTCCTTGCTCCGGGCATCCTGTAGTTGGGAAGTTCCATAACAAACGGAACAGCCTCGCCCCTGAAAAGCGTATTTTTATAGAGCAGTGCAACAAGAATCCCGATTAATATTCCCAAAAGATAAAGGCCGATCATTATAAAACCGCTGTGTTCAGGGAAAAAGGCATCAACAAAAAACGCGTATATAGGCAGCTTTGCAGTACAGCTCATGAAAGGAGTTAATAATATCGTCATTCTTCTGTCGCGTTCACTGGGAAGAGTCCTCGTCGACATTACGGCGGGGACGGTACACCCGAAGCCTATTAACATCGGTACTATACTGCGTCCCGAAAGTCCGATCTTTCGCAGCAATTTATCCATGAAAAATGCTACTCTTGCAGTATAACCGCTGTCTTCAAGTATAGATAAAAAGAAGAACAGGGTTATTATTATCGGCAGGAATGATAAAACGCTCCCGATACCTGCAAAAACGCCCTCAGTTATGAATTTGTGTATAACTTCATTAACTCCTGCATTCGTCAGCACCGTATCAGTATATTCCGTCAAACCTTCGATCCAGCCTTCAAGAATATCCTGAAAATATGCGCCGATAACTTCAAACGTAAGCCAGAAAATCAAAGCCATTACGCCGATAAATAACGGTATGGCCGTATATTTTCCCGTCAAAATCCCGTCAAGTTTCTGACTTCTTAAATGTTCGCGGCTTTCAACGGGTTTTTTGACTGAACTTTTGCAGACCTTATCAATGAATGAAAATCTCATATCAGACATTGCGGCGTTGCGGTCTAATCCCCGTTCAGCTTCCATTTGAATTATTATGTGTTCAAGCATTTCGCGCTCATTAAATTCAAGATTAAGGCGTTCGAGAATAAGTTCATCATTTTCAATCACTTTGCTTGCCGCAAATCTCAGGGGGATTCCTGCGCGTTCGGCGTGATCTTTGATGAGGTGCGATATTGCGTGAATACATCTGTGAACGGCTCCGCCGTGATCGTCCTCGTCACAGAAATCATAGCGGGCGGGTTTTTCCTGATATTTTGCGATGTGTACGGCGTGCCTGACAAGTTCGTCAATTCCTTCATTTTTCAACGCTGAAATCGGAACTACGGGAACTCCGAGCATTGCCTCCATTCTGTTAATGTCAACAGTTCCGCCGTTGCCGCTCAATTCGTCCATCATGTTTAACGCAACAACCGTAGGGATCTGCGTTTCAAGCAGCTGTACGGTTAAATATAAATTGCGTTCAATATTCGTAGCGTCAACGATATTGATTATTGCTTTGGGTTTTTCGTTGAGAATGAAATTCCGGGAAACTATTTCTTCTCCGCTGTAAGGTGACATTGAATAAATGCCGGGAAGGTCAGTGATAAGCGTATCGGGATAACCGCGAATTGCTCCGTCTTTTCTGTCAACCGTAACGCCGGGAAAATTTCCGACTCTCTGCGATGCTCCTGTGAGCTGGTTAAAAAGCGTTGTTTTTCCCGAGTTCTGATTGCCTGCGAGGGCGAATGTCAATATTGAACCGTCCGGGAGGGGCTTGTTTTCATCCTTTACGTGATATTTGCCTTCCTCGCCAAGTCCGGGATGTTCGATTCCTGTAACTTCATGAAGGGCATTGATTAAATTTGCTGCGTTGTCAGTATCTTTGACGGGTCTTACGGTTATGCGCCCCGCGTCGTCCAGCCTGAGTGTCAGTTCGTAATCATGTATCCTAAATTCAAGCGGATCGCCCATAGGTGCGGAACGAATCATCCTGACCCTTGCGCCGGGAATTATACCCATGTCGAGAAGGTGCTGTCTTAGGTGTCCTGTTCCGCCGACTGTTTCAATTATTGCGCTGTCGTTGATTCTTAAGTCTCTGAGGCTTAATGTATCAGACATTTTATTGTTGATGCTCCTAACTTTTATATTTTAGTTATCTTAACATCAAACCGCCATTCTTGAATATAAATTTGTATCGGCTTTCACTAAAATGCTATTCTCTCTCTTTTTCTGGGCTGTACGGGTTTTAATGTACTATATTCAAGCCCGAGTTTCTTTATGATAGGGGCAGTCTGATCGCGCAGGTAAGCGATCATATCATCTGCTGCCATGTCCTTTACTTCATCGTAAAGGCTGAGGCGTATTGCGTCCAGCTCATCTTCAAAATCATCATAAACTTTATTATTCAAAACTTAATACCTCCTCTGCCGTAACAATCATAATTCCGCTGTAGCCTTCCTCTTTATTTATGCTTGCAGTCATAAATCTTGTTTTATTACGGTTTATATGATGAAAGTTGTACGAAACAATGCAATCAAGCTCATACACTGAAGCAATGGCAACGTGCAGGCTGTCAAATAAATGTGATGCCGGAATTATACCATTCTCAATATAAAGCTGTCCTAAATGTTTGACTTTTGATGAATTTTCTAAAATCTTAGGTTTGTAATCCTCAATCAATGATAACATTTTAGTTCGTTTAGGCTCTTGAGCTTTTTCAAGTTCCCTGATAACTAAATCTGAAGTATATATCTCAAACCTGCCTGAACGTACAGCCTCGAATAATTTTAATACGTCTTCATGTCCCTGTCGGTCTTCATCAAAGTAATAATTGAATACTGTTGTCTCCAAGTATAAACGTAACTTCTCGATTATTTTCATCTCCTCTCTTGTGCTACGGCTATTTTACTGTAAGGATAAAACCGTGTCTGTCGTTTTTTAACTGTGCTAAACAGCGATTCTTGCATATAAATTTGTATCAGCCTGTATCATTGCAGCTATTTCGCCTGCATTTAAGTTTATGGAATTTAGGCTGCAAGGCTCAGGAATTTTATATCTCTTAGCTTCTGCGTTAGTGAGCATCAAGTTTAATACGTCTTCAGCGTTGTCAAGAGCTTCCCTCAACGTTCCGCCGTCCGTAAAATAATTGGAAATGTCAGGGAAATCAACATAATACACTTTATCATTGAAATCATAGCTTATTACAGCCGGATATTCGTATTTCATTAAAATGCTATTCTCTCTCTATATAAAAAGCGGAAGATATAACGTTTCCTGACCGTTGTTTGACCCCTCTGGGGCTTTGGCTTTGTAAAACCGTTTGTTTTTTACGGCATCTGATATGTCAGGTTCCATAGACCGGAAAAACATATGTGCTTTTGCGCGGTCCTGCATTTTTTTTCTGAAAGAGTAACTGTCTGTCATATGCTGAGGCATTTTATAAATTAAATACCATATAGTAGGCTTATTATTGCCCTTGTTCTGTACACCTATGCTCCAATTGGAAGATTCAACGTTGTTGTCCTTACCGTCATCATCAATCATTGACGAGTTACCGAGATACCTTTTCACTTCCGCAATCCTGGGAGGATCGCAATCAGGCGGATTAGGGTATTTATCAGGCTGATCATAGCAGCACGCCAATATAGCCCTTTTCATTACTTCCATGTCATTTATAACTTTTGTAACATTAGCAGTAGCCTGTATTTCCATACTGGCGATCATCATAACCCCTGCTAATATCGCTATAATTACCATAACTATGAGAAGCTCAATTAAAGTGAAGCCCCTTCGCGTAACTTTCATCAAAATTAACCGCGCTCCTAACGTATCCTCAAATAGACTACATCTTGTTTCCCGTCATACACTTGTGAACTTGCCGGCTCTTCATTATCCGGTAAATCGGCAGGCGCATTAGTACCAGTATCAACATATCCCAGCAGGCCCAAAGATTTTGCCCGCCCTGCGAGTTTTGCCTTAATTCTCGAATCTTTAATAGTATATGTAGCGTACCACCTAGTTTGATGCTTACTACTGTTTGAGACCCAAGCAAACTGATAGCCTTCGTTCTTCAGTTCTTGTGCTTTAGCGTCCACATCATTCGTTCTCTCGAGATATTTTAGAACTAATTTGCCGTTAGGATTATCTAAGTTAGGCTTATATTGCCCAAAGTCTCTGTTGATAGTGTCCATGTTATCAGCGTAATACGCCAGTGCAGCCCGTTTCAATGCCTGAAGGTTATTGATGATATTCGTTGCCTTTGCTGAAGTTGTCGCCTCAGTAGCCGAGAACATCATCATGGCCGCTAAAACTCCAATTACGACAATAACAATCATAAGCTCAATAAGTGTAAATCCCCTGCGTTTCGATACACTCATGAAATATCACCTTTATTTTTGATTTCTGAATTGCCTATATTCTAATACAAATCCCCTCTCCCTGCAATATCCTGCAAAAAGAGGGGAAATTTTTTCAGTCTATATCAAACTGTCATGACATAGAAATTTGAGAACTTAACGGACGAACATTGCAACAGCCTTAGCTGTATCTGGATAAGCCGTACCCTTTGTAGGCGCTTTACCATCGTCACCACCAGTGCACAGACCTACCGACTTTGCGCGTCCTGCAAGTTTTTTCTGAATGCTTGCTATCTCTGTAGTGGTACCCTTGATTGTATATGAAACGTACCAATCACCAGTACCATCTATCAGTACCTGATAACCATCGTCCAAATCATTATTGGTATCCGATGCGCTCATATACGCCGCTACATCTTTGAAGAAAGAACCTTTCTTAAATGTATATGTATTAGACCCCACTGTAACTGATGTAGCCTCACTTGTAACGCTCGTAGCACCTTCCATAGCATCCAGATGATCAACATAGAATGCCAATGCTGCCGTCTTGAGATTCCTCAAGTTGCTGACGATATTGCTTGCCTTTGCCGATGTTACCGCTTCAGTACTCGAAAGCATCATCATTGCTGACAGAATACCGATTACCACGATGACGATGAGCAATTCCACAAGGGTAAAACCTTTACGCTTCATGTTATTCTTACTCTGCATTTTCAAATCTTCCTCCTAGTTTGTTTGATTAACATTTGAAAATTATGAAACTTTCAACAACTTACACACCATTGTGTAAATCTTGACATTCTTTATGTCGGAATTATTGTATCACTCCTTTAATTTTTTGCAAATTTTTATCAAAACCGCGCAAAAAAAAGGGGGATTACTTAAAACTCCCCCTAAAAATTATTCCCATTCTATCGTTGCGGGCGGCTTTGATGTTACGTCAAGGACTACCCTGTTTATGCCCTGAACTTCATTGCATATTCTCTTTGATACTTTGTCGATAATGTCATAATCTATTCTCGTCCATTCAGCCGTCATTGCGTCCTGAGAGTTTACGGCTCTCAATACTACCGCCTCGCTGTAAGTCCTGCTGTCCCCCATAACCCCTACGGAACGGACGGGAAGCAGAACGCAGAACGCCTGCCAAATTCCCCCGTAATGTCCTGAATTTTTCAGTTCCTCCCTGAAAATCGCATCGGCTGCCCTCAGTGTATCAAGCCTTTCTTTCGTGATTGAACCCAGACAGCGGACGGCAAGACCGGGACCGGGAAAGGGCTTCCGCTCTATGATCTCATCGGGCATGTTGATTATTTTTCCGAGCTTTCTAACTTCGTCTTTGAAAAGGTCTCTCAAAGGCTCAAGAAGTTTCAGATTCATTTTTTCGGGAAGTCCTCCGACATTGTGATGAGATTTTATTAACGCTGCTCCCTTTTTCAAACCGCTCTCGATAACGTCAGGATATATAGTCCCCTGCAAGAGCCATTCAGCACCTTCGATTTTCTTTGCTTCCCGTTCAAATACATCAATGAACAGACGGCCTATAATCTTTCTTTTCTGTTCAGGATCCGTTACCCCCTCAAGTTCTTTCAGGAATAAATCAGAGGCATCGACATATTTTACGTTCAGGCCGAGACTTTCATATTCTTTCATGACTGCTTCGGGTTCATTGAGGCGCATTAAACCGTGATTGACGAAAACGCACTGTAACTTATCGCCGACAGCTTTATGAACGAGTACGGCAGAGACGCTTGAATCAACTCCGCCTGAAAGTCCGCATACAACTTTTGAATTTCCGACTGAAGATTTTATGCTCTCGATAGTGTTATTAACCCAGTCCGACAAATTCCAATCGCCTGAACATTTGCAGATGTTGAAAACGAAACTATGCAAAATATAATTGCCGTGTTCGGTGTGAATGACTTCGGGGTGGAACTGGAGGCCGAAATAATTTCTTTCTTTGTCCTCAATTGACGAGATAACGCCTCTTTCAGTCGTTGAAGTTGCCGTGAAGCCTTCGGGAAGTTCGCAGACATTATCACCGTGACTCATTAATACCTTGAATTTTGACGGTATATTTTCGCCCAGAAGCGAAGAATTATAGCCTCCTGCTTTCTGAATTTCCGTAACTCCGTATTCACGGCGCGGAGATGTCCTGACTGTTCCGCCCGTTAATTTCGTCATCAGCTGCATACCGTAGCAGATTCCAAGAACAGGGCAGCCGATTCCTAGTATTTCGGGGTCAATAGTTACCGCGTCGGGGTCGTTGACGCTGTCAGGGCCGCCGGAAATTATTATTCCTTTGGGGGAATATGATTTCACTTTTTCGGCTGAAGCGTCCCAGTTAATAATTACGCTGTGCACTCTCATTTCGCGCAGTCTCCGCGCTATGAGCTGTGTAAACTGAGAACCGCAGTTTATGATGATTATGTTCTCATTCAGTGGCTTCATAAAAAACCCTCCTTCAAAATATAAACTTTTTACAGAAATTATATACTGCCTGAAAAATTTTATTGTGTTATATAATTTTTAGAAATTAAAATTTAAGGACGTGAATAAATTAATGAAAAAAATTATTGCCCTCTTTCTGCTTCTCGCAGCCGCTACAGCAGCATATTCCGCAGAATATACAAACGGTGATGTTATAGTCGTCCTGAAAAACCCATCAGCTGATGACGGACAAATAACGGCCTCATCGCTTGAGTTTTCAGCGTCAGCATTCGCATCTTCATCAGGTTCAAGCGTAAAGAGAATTTATCCCGCGCTTTCACAGGCCGGTAAAGGCGTATTTATGATGATACATTCAGAAAGCCGTGACGCTGAAGAATTATCGGCCATGCTCCTGAAAAATAATCCTGATGTCCTCGCTGCTTCCCCTAACTACAAAGTTTACGCCTCCGTAGTTCCGAATGACTCTTCATACGGTTCATGCTGGGGAATGAGATTCATAAACGCCCCCTCAGCATGGGACACGGGAACGGGAAGCAATCAGGTTTATGTTGCAGTTATAGATTCAGGAATTGACGAGACTAACCCGGATCTTACGCAGAACGTAGCTACTGAGTACGGCTATAGAACTCTTAACGATGGCCTGACTTCAGCAAGGGACGATTACGGACACGGTACGCATGTAGCCGGAACTATAGGAGCTGTCGGAAATAATGAAATCGGCGTGGCAGGGTTAAACTGGAACGTAAAAATAATTCCCGTAAAGGCTCTTAATTCAGCGGGAACAGGAGACCTTGACACTGTAATGAACGGTTTGAATTATGTTACCGGCTTAATCAATCAGGGTGTCAACATAAGGGCGGTGAACATGTCTGTTGAAACTTACATGAAACTTGAGCCTAATCATGATAATCTTGTCAGCCTGCCTTTATGGAGGGCATTCAAGGCACTTGACGACACGAACAAGGCCGTAATAGTTGTTGCAGCAGGCAACCAGAGCGAAACGGTTGGAAGCCCGAGCCTTTTCGGACACGGCAGCATGGTACCCGAAGCAGGTTATTATGTTTATCCTGCGTCATTCAAGGGACTTGATAATTTAATATCCGTGTCGGCACTGACTAATTCACTGGGAGTTTACAGTCTTGCATTGTTCAGCAACAGGGGGGCAAGCATAGCCGCGCCGGGTGTTGGAATACTCAGCACATGGGTACAGAGTTCAACGGCAAATATAGGCTCTGACGGCGTAAGCCTGAGATCTGCGCAGGGAACTTCGATGGCCACTCCTCATGTCGCAGGTGCAGCGGCATTAATTGCCTCCGTACTTCCCGACAACGCTACGGCATATCAGATAAAGAGTGCAATATTAATCGGCGAAGATCTTGACGTGAACGCCTCACTTCAATATGCGCTGTCAAATTATGCCTCTCTTCCGAGCGTAGGGACTGAAGGGCGGAGCTATGATGATTATAATTCATATCAGACTGTGCAGTACTATGAAGACGACGGCGGCAGCACTTCAGGAAAAAGCAGCGGCTGCGGAAGTTTCACGAACATGAGCATTCTTTCGGTTCTCTTAATATTCATGCTTGCAAGAAAGAGAATGAGCTGTTAAAATACTCTCCGCACGATGCCGGTGTGGCTCAGAGGTAGAGCAGCGCACTCGTAATGCGCAGGTCAACAGTTCGAATCTGTTCACCGGCTCCATAACTCCATTAAATATGCTATATACTTTCAGTAGAGAATTTTTTGAAACATGAAAAACTCCGTCCTAAAGAGGGCGGATTTTTTATTAATATTCAGGATTATAAGCAAGTGCCTTAGTTTTTACTATATCAACAGAGGAGTATTCCCTGTTTCTTACTTCAACGATAAATACATCTCTTTCTGAAGGTCTGTGAAGTGACGGTGAAATGTCAAGCAGCTGATTTCCGAAAGGTATTGACTTAACGCGTCCCAAGTTCTGAATTAAACGGCCATGCGGCAAACCGTCAACAGGCTGAGGCATTAAGTCAACAGCTCTTTTGAACCATTCATAAAGAGCTATTGCCCTTCCTGCTGCGACGGTATCGCTTACGGGCATTGCTCTGGTTCTCCATAACATTCGGCGTGTCTCAATGAATCCTCCGAGCTTTGAAAGCAAAACATTCTGATCCGCGAAAATCATTCCCTTGCAGGATAAATATATTTCATCGGGTTCTGCGACGTTCCAAAGCTTCCAGCTTGTCCGTAACCTCATGAAGTTGCGCCAGATTTCACGCGCTCCCATGCTTCCCATGAATGAGATTACAACGCCGGCTTCATCACCTTCAAAGCTCTCTATTTCTTCGGACATCATGAAATAACTGTCTCTTGCTGATGCGTCAGTCCAGTAAGGCATCGGCATAAATCCTGCATTGTCGAGGAGTGAATAACATATTCTTGCCTCGCGTTCCTGATTAACGGTGAATCTGCTGGCTGCTAATGCTATTCTTTTTTCACGGGGGTAAATTCTCCTTGCATATTCAGAAAACGCCGAACACCTGTAATCCCTGTACATGTCGAGGGCGAAAACATTGTTTACGGGACGGCCGCTCTTGTCAATCAAGACGCTTTCACCTCCGGCAAGCAGAAGGGGGATATTCCTTCCTTCAAGGCGCGAAACGAGTATCCTGTCATATTCAGGCAGTAACATGAAACTCATGACGGCTGCGGTATGGGCGTCGAACTTGAAAGTTATATCACGTGCGGGGTTGTCGCTGCTTTCAGGCAATGAAAGAAAGACGAATTTTACATCATGACCGCCGATGCCGTTGCTGCTTTCTGAAATTTCCTGCTCACACCAGGACAGAGCGGTTTTTATGGATTTGCCGGGCTCAGACTCCCAGCCGCCCGAAGGGGGTACAACAAGGACGTTCCAGACCCAGTCGTGAATTTTTTCATTCGGAGACTGAAGCGGGAACGCCTTATCTGCTGAAGTGTTCAGGCATAAAATTATTACGAGTAACGCAAATATTTTACGCATTGAATTTAAGGGTTAATTATTTTTTGCGCGATAACTGCTGAATTACGTCCTGAGTTATGTCAACACCGCCGATTAATACAACGAATTTGTCAAGTACGAGAGATAATTTTCTTTTCACTGCAACTTCACGCACAGCCTGTTCGCAATCCCTGTAAATCGGAGCCATTAATCTCTGCTCTTCCTGCGCAAGTTCCATTCTCTTAGCCTGTACTGCCTGAGCCTTTTTAGCCGTATCAGTTTCTTTGTCTGCTGCAGCTTTTGCCTCATTTTCTTTCTGACGTGCAATGTTAGCGAGCTGCTGACGAACCTGAGCAAGTCCGGGATGATTGTTGAGGATTTCACCGCGGTCAACTATGCCGACTGTCTCTGACGATGCTGATGTTGACGCTGAAGAAGAAGATGATGATGATCTTCTGGCGGCTGCTGATGCTGAAGCTGCAAGGCTTGCCGTGAAAAGCGAAACTGCGAGTACGAGTAAGATGATTTTCTTTGCTGACATTATAAAAATATTCCTCCAAACTTCATGTCGGTTAAAATAACCATTTAATTTTGCGTTGCATTCTAGCATTCAAACTTTGAGGGTAATAACGTAAAAATTACCTAAAGAAAAGACGAAAAGCAAAAAAATTTCAAGTTAGTCATTTTGAATTAATATATCGTTCAGCCATTCTTGAAGTGCATTCCCATCCCTCAGCAATTTACCGTCAGGCGACGTAAAAGCATGTTTCGTGTAACCTTCAGCTGCAACCTTCCCTGTATCAGCGTGAAGAACCCTGCAAGAAAAAACGACGCTTACTTTTGACAGCTTAGTAACGGAAGTTTCTATTTCAATCTCATCATCATAGTACAGCGGTGATTTATACCTGCAATGAGCCTCAACTACAGGCAGCAGTACCCCTTCTTTTTCCCAAGCCGCGAAGCTCTTCCCGTTATCCCTGCAATAATCAGAACGTCCCATTTCAAACCAGTTCAGATAATTTGCATGATACGCAACGCCCATTTTGTCCGTCTCCCCGTAGCGTACTCTCGTCCTTGTAATCTGTTTTTTATCAGACATCATTAAATCTCTCCCGTAAAATTTTTCCCGTAATCATATCACAAAGCCCTTCTGATATAATCAACGTTGAAACTCAACAGGAGGCTAAAATGGAAAACACTAGCACATCACCAACAACTGAATACGGAGCTGAAAGCATAAAAGTTCTGGAAGGTCTCGAAGCTGTCAGAAAAAGACCCGGAATGTACATCGGCGACACTTCATCACGCGGATTGCACCACTTAGTCTATGAAGTAGTTGACAACGCTGTCGATGAAGCAATGGCCGGATTCTGCGACAAAATAGAAATTACTATACACAGGGATGAAAGCATAACCGTTAAGGACAACGGGCGCGGAATACCTACTGACCCTCACCCCTACAACGGAAGGCCTACAAGTGAAGTTGTCCTCACTGTCCTTCACGCAGGCGGAAAATTCGGCGAGGGCGCGTACAAAGTTTCAGGCGGTCTTCACGGCGTCGGCGTTTCAGTCGTAAACGCATTATCTGAATGGCTCGTCGTTACCATTGCGAGGAACGGAATCGAAAAAACTCAGAGATTTGAGCGCGGAGTACCCGTTACGGATTTAAGCGAAGGCGTTAAAGCTGACTGGCGCGGAACAAAAATTGATTATATGCCGGACAGGGAAATTTTTGAAGATGTTCACCATTCACTTGACACGCTGAAGAGCCGTTTCAAGGAACTTGCTTTCTTAAATCCAGGCCTTAAAATTTTAATGCTTGACGAAAGAACTAACGAATCACGCGAGTATTTCTTTAAGGGCGGTATAAGCGCATTCGTTAAATATATTGACCGCGACAGAATGCCCCTGTTCCCCGAACCCGTAGTGCTTTCAGGCGTAAGAGACAACATAGCTATTGATGTCGGCTTTGAATACAATGACGGCTATCAGGAACATATGTATACATATGCAAACCTGATTCACACTATTGAGGGCGGAACACATTTATCAGGTTTAAGAACTGCTATGACGAGGGCGTTGAATGAACTTGCACGTTCAGGGAAGATTTTACGCGACAAGGAAGAGAATTTATCAGGCGATGACCTCAAAGAAGGCTTAACCTGCGTCTTATCCGTAAGATTGAGCGAGCCTCAGTTTGAAGGACAGACAAAAACTAAACTCGGGAACAGTGAAGTACGCGGAGCAGTTGACTCTTTTGTTTACGAGGGTTTAATCTCGGCATTTGAAGACAAGCCGGAAATAGTCAGGCCGATCGCCGAAAAAGCCATCCGCGCGCGCCGTGCCCGTGAAGCTGCAAAGAAAGCCCGTGAACTCGTCAGAAAGGGCGCAATGTCAGGGTTGAGCCTTCCCGGAAAACTCGCCGACTGTTCGTCAAAAAAAGCTGAGAATACGGAGCTTTATATAGTAGAAGGAGACAGCGCAGGAGGCAGCGCAAAGCAGGGAAGGGACAGAAAATTTCAGGCCATTTTGCCGCTCAGGGGTAAAATTCTGAATGTCGAAAAAGCACACATGGATAAAATGCTCGCAAACCGCGAAATCCAGACGATAATAACGGCTCTCGGCTGCGGAATAGGCAACGAATTTGACGCTAGCAAGCTGCGTTACCACAAAATTATTATTATGACCGATGCTGATGTTGACGGCGCGCATATCGCTACGTTGCTGCTGACGTTCTTTTACAGGCACATGCCCGAATTGTTGTCACAGGGATATTTGTATCTTGCACAGCCCCCGTTATACCGCGTTCAGTACGGCAAAGAAGTAAATTACTGTTATTCCGATAAGGAACTGAGGCATCATGTTGACAGCGCGTCAGACCCTTCAAAAGTCAGCGTTCAGCGTTACAAGGGACTCGGCGAAATGAATCCGGCCCAGCTTTGGGAAACTACTATGGATCCGGCAAACAGGATTCTTAAAAAAATAGAACTCGATGATAATTTCCTGGCTGATGAATATTTCGATATTCTCATGGGCGAAAAGGTTGAACCGAGAAGGCAGTTTATCATTGCCAACGCAGGCGAAGTTAAAAATCTTGACGTTTAAGCCGTAATGTGCTAAAAGTTATGCAATTCCTCACCGATAATCTGTCTAGCAGGAAATAAAAACAGATTTAAGATTAATACACAGAGTAAAACATTTCAGGAGGAAAAAACTAATGGCAAACGCTAATAACGCTCAGTTCACATATCAGGCAACGAGAATTTCAACGGCAACGAAGGAACAGCTCCTTCTAATCACTTATGATATAGGCATAAAGGCCTGCAGGACAGCAGAAAACGCGATGGCCGCAAAATCGCCCGATTACGATCTTGCAAACAAAGAAGTCATACGCGCCCAAGAAGTCATACGCGAACTTATGGTAACGCTCAACAAGGACAGGGGCGGCGAAATGGCCGACAAGCTCATGCAGCTTTACGAATACATGTATCAGCTCCTTGTTGACGCAAACATGAAAAAGGAGACGGATAACGTCAAGACCGTTCGCGGAATGCTTGAAGAGCTTAAACAGACGTGGGAGAATGCGCTGATGCTGCTTCTGCAGAAATATCAGGAAGAGCATCCTGACGACAAAGATCTTCAGAATGCTATGGCAGAAATTGAGGGCAGGAAACCCGAAGTTAAAGGAACTCCGACAGTTTCCTACGCAGCCCCGACAAACGCTAAAAATGCAAAAGCCGGAACGTTTACCCTCGCAGGATAATAAAGTTTTAGAACAGGCAAAAGATCTCATTCAGCGTGAGATAAAACTATGCCGGACGTTAAGGGCAATGATCTCTAGGGAACTTGAGGCCATTGTCCTTAATGGTGATATGGACGAATTGACGGGGATACTTGAACAGAAAGACGGGATAATTTCAGAATTGCAGCTTCTCGCTGACGGCTGGCGCGATGTCGTTGAAGATTCTGATTTGCCCGTAAAAAGTACTGACGGTTTCGGCTTGAAATTAATGCAGATGTACCCTTATGATTCGGAACTCCCGGCACTTATTGAGGAAAGCCGCGAGATTGCCGAGAGCATAATAAAAGCTGAAGATGAAGCGGTTACGGAACTCGAAAAGCACAACGCTGGCATGAGGTCTCAAATGGTTTCACGCGCTCACGCAAAGAACGCCGCCGCAAGTTACGCACGAATGGGAGGAGGGTATTTTTATTAAACCATGAAAAATTTCAAAAAGTTAATATTAATACTTGTCATTTTGATTTTGCCGTTAAGTTCTGCTTTTGCTGCCGACCCTGACCCCGATTTGGCAAAAGAACGCGAAATCGGCAGGCGTGCAATGAAACAGATCGAAGAGCAATGGCCTTTGACTTCTGACCCGGCAACAATATCAAAACTTGAAATCATACTCAACAGGCTTGAACCGTTCATGTCGCGCCGTATCGACTGGGAAATAAGGCTCGTAAAAACAGAGGCGTTAAATGCTTTCTGTCTTACGGGAGGATTTATATTTTTCACGACGGGAATAGTTGACGTTCTGAAAACAGATTCAGAACTTGCAGCAGTAATGGCGCATGAAATGATTCACGCTGACCGTAAACACAGCCTGAGAATGGCAGCGGAAAGCAGCAAAACAACTCTGGGCGCATTAGCCGTTATGATTTTGAGCGGGGGTTCATTGGCTCCCGTTGTTCTCGCTCAGGTTGCTAATGTTGCGATAACGAGTGCTTACACTATGGAACTTGAGGCAGAAGCTGACCGGCTGGGGCTTGAAGCTCTCATAAAGTCAGGTTATCCGCCTACGGGAATGATTACGCTTTTTGAACATTTCATGGCCGAAGAGTACAGGCAGCCCATTCACGATTACGGTATATACATGAATCACCCTGATACCCCGAAGAGACTGGCAGCAGCAGTAAAAACACTTCATGACAGAAAAATACCGATTGAACGGAAATATTCTCTCGGCCTCCTCAGAACTGACATAAAAGAAGGAACAAATGATATTACTCTGAGGGTTGACGGGATTACCGCTGTTTCAGGAAAAAAGAACAACGATACAAGAGTATTAATAAACAGGATACGTTCTGAACTTGATAAATATTTACAGCTTGAACTTGCACCGTATGACATTCACGTTGAACGCGGAGGGCTTTATATCGGCAATCATTTTATAGCAGGCAACGTTGAAGGAATGACGAAGCCTGACGATATACGAAAAAATCTGCTCAGGGCTATAAATTCAGGACGCGCAAAATATCCGACATCAAAATTTTTCAAATAGATTTTTCGGGCAGGACAAAAAAATATATTATGAAGATAAAATATTCCCGTACCGTCAGAGTGCGGGATTTTTTATAATTAACTCGTTTATGAATTTATAGTTTATTAATGATAGATTTGCATTTGAAAGTATAATGTTAAAATTCACAGCAATTTAGAAGGGGGAAAACTTTCATGAAACAACTGATGCAGGGCAATACCGCCGCCGCCAGAGGATTATACGAAGCGGGCTGCTGCGTTGCGTCAAGTTATCCGGGAACGCCCAGCACTGAAATAACGGAAGAAGCAGCAAAGTATGACGCTGTATACTGCGAATGGGCGCCGAATGAAAAAGTTGCAATGGAAACGGCATTCGGGGCAAGCCTCGCGGGCAAAAGGTCATTCTGCGGAATGAAGCACGTAGGCCTTAACGTTGCCGCAGATCCGTTATTCACTGTCTCATACACCGGGATTAACGCAGGAATGGTTATCTGTGTCGCCGATGATGCCGGTATGCACTCATCACAGAACGAGCAGGATTCGAGGCATTACGCAAGAGCCGCAAAGCTGCCCATGCTTGAGCCGTCAGATTCTCAGGAAGCACTCGAATTTTTCAGGAAGGCTTATGACATCTCAGAAGAGTTTGACGCTCCCGTAATCGTCAAAATGTGTACGAGGGTTGCACATTCCCAATCACTTGTCGAAACGGGAGAACGCGTTGAAATTCCTTCAAAGCCTTACGAAAAGAATATTTCAAAATATGTAATGATGCCGGGAAACGCTATAAAGCGTCATCCTATTGTCGAAGAAAGAATGAAGAGGCTTGCTGATTTTTCAGAGACTTCTGACTTGAACAGGATTGACAAGGGCGATGAAAATTCAGTCGGCATAATAACATCATCAACCTGCTATCAATATGTAAAAGAGGCTTGCGGAGATAAATACCCGGTCTTGAAACTCGGAATGATATGGCCCATGCCCGACAAGAAAATACGTGAATTTGCTGACAGTGTTAATAGGCTGATCATAGTTGAAGAACTTGACGGCTTTATTGAGGAACACTGTTTAACTCTCGGCCTTAAATGCGAGGGTAAATCACTTTTCGGCTGTCTCGGTGAACTGAGCCAGAATATAATCGCCGAAAAATTGGGCATGAACACCCCGTCAGGCGTGAAACTTGACGGGAGCGTTAAAATTCCTGCACGTCCTCCGATGATGTGTGCGGGCTGCCCACACAGGGGATTATTTTTCACGCTTAATCAGGCAAAATGTACGGTCTTGGGTGATATAGGCTGTTACACGCTGGGAGCCGTTGCGCCGCTGTCAGCAATGGAGATGACTCTGTGCATGGGCGCATCAGTCAGCGCACTTCACGGCTTCAGCAAGGCAGGAGGGAAAAACGCCGTTGCAGTTATAGGCGATTCAACTTTCATGCACTCAGGAATGACGGGGCTTGCGAATATCGCCTACAATCAGAGCAAATCAACCGTAATAATCCTTGACAACTCAATAACAGGAATGACGGGACATCAGCAGAACCCTACAACAGGTTACAACATAAAGGGCGATCCTGCCGGGAAAATTGACCTTGAGAGTTTGTGCAGGGCAATGGGATTTAAGCGCGTAAGAGTTGTTGACCCGTATAACCTGAAGGAATGCGCCGATGTTCTGCGCGAGGAAATGGAAGCCGATGAATCTTCCGTGATAATTTCACGCCGGCCATGTGCTTTATTGAAGTACGTCAAACATAATCCGCCTCTGAAAGTCGACAATGAAAAATGCAGATCCTGCAAGTCATGCATGAAGATCGGCTGTCCTGCACTCTCAATGAAAGACGGGAAGGCTCATGTTGATGAGACACTCTGCGTAGGCTGCGGAGTTTGTGAACAGCTCTGCAGGTTCGGGGCTTTCAAAGGGGGTAAATAGTCATGGCCGATAATTCAGATATTTACGTCCGTAAAGATGTATTTGATGCGCGTATGAATCACATTGAGGCATTATTAGACAGGACATCTACGGAAATACGCTATATCAGAGATGATATACAGAGAACTAATATGCAAATAAACAGCATGAAGAGTATGTGCATCTGGGAAATGATGTGTTTTATGCTTATTCTAACTGCTGCTGTAGTAGTTCCAATAATGCTGAGATTGATAAAAACGCTCTTTCAGCCGTCAGTAACCATTAAAGATGTTGAACGTATAGTCAATGAAGCCATAGCACAGCATTTGAGCGGAGGTGCAGCGAAATGAAGACAAAGAATATCATGATCGTAGGCGTCGGCGGACAGGGAAGCGTCTTGGCAAGCAAACTTCTCGGACATCTGCTGACTTCACGGGGCTATGACGTAAAAGTCTCGGAAGTTCACGGAATGAGCCAGCGCGGAGGAAGCGTCGTTACATACGTAAGATACGGCGATAAAGTATATTCACCGATAATCGACAGGGGAAGCGCGGACTTCATAGTTTCATTTGAAATGCTTGAGGCCGCAAGATGGATTGAGTATCTCAGCAGTGACGGTCAAATCGTAACATCAACTCAGCAGATTGACCCCATGCCAGTATTGACGGGAGCAATGAATTACCCTGAAAACCTGCTGGCCGAAATCAAAAAAACAGGTGTCAAAGCCGATGCCCTTGACTGCCTCAAACTCGCTGAACAGGCAGGAAGTTCAAAAGCCGTCAATCTCGTACTTCTCGGGAGATTATCGAATTATTTTACGGATATTCCGCTTGAGGCATGGTACGAAGCAATAGATTCATGTGTTCCGAAAAAATTTCTTGAATTGAACAGAAAAGCCTTCAATTTGGGGCGGAACGCATAGGACATAATATATATTTGCAGTAAAGAAGGTTTTATTTTTATGAGTAATTATTATCAGCCGGAAATTGAGACAATGCCGCACGAAAAAATCCGCGAATTACAGAACGAACGCCTGTTAAAACAAGTACGGCATGTCTGGGATAACGTCCCCTATTACCGAAAGAAAATGCAGGAAAAAGGAGTAACGCCTGACGACATAAAATCTCAGGACGATTTGCACAAGCTCCCCTTCCTGTCAAAAGCAGACCTGCGCGAAGCATACCCTTACGGCCTTATGGGCAAGCCTCTGAAAGACTGCGTACGCATTCAGTCAACATCAGGGACAACCGGGCAGCGTGTAGTAGCTTTCTACACACATCATGACCTGCATATATGGGAAACGATGTGCGCCCGTGCAATAGTTGCTGCAGGCGGAACAAATGAGGACGTTGTACAGGTCTCATATGGCTACGGGCTTTTCACCGGCGGGCCCGGCTTAAACGGCGGAAGTCATCTCTTAGGCTCACTTACAATCCCCACATCATCAGGGAACACCGACAGACAGATTATGTTCATTAAAGACCTGAACGCTACTATTTTATGCTGTACTCCCAGTTACGCGGCATTTATCGGCGAACGCATGAAGGAAATGGGAATGAAGCCCGATGATATTCCGTTGAAGGCCGGAATTTTCGGTGCTGAGGCATGGAGTGAGGAAATGCGCCGCGATATTGAAGCTACAATGGGAATAAAGGCTTATGATATTTACGGGTTGACCGAGCTTTGCGGGCCGGGTGTTTCGTTCGAGTGTTCGGATCAGCACGGTATGCATATAAACGAAGATTATTTCATAGCTGAGATTATCGATCCTAAGACCGGTGAAGTCTTGCCCGAAGGCAGTACGGGGGAACTTGTATTCACAACTCTTGACAAAGAAGCATTCCCGTTAATCCGTTACAGAACAAGAGACATTACAAGCCTGACGCGCGAGCCGTGCCCGTGCGGAAGAACTCACGTGAGAATGACAAAACTTAAAGGCCGTACCGATGACATGCTTATTATTCGTGGCGTGAACGTATTCCCGTCACAGATTGAGACTGTACTCATAAATCAGGGTTACCCTGCGAATTACCAGATTATTGTTGACCGCGTCAATAACACTGATACTCTTGACGTAAGAGTTGAGATGACGCCAGAAATGTTCACGGATAATCTCGGAGTTGTCAATCAGAAACAGGCTAAACTCGTTGAGGCTCTCCGTTCAATGCTCGGACTTAAAGCAAAAGTTACGCTGGTTGCGCCTAAAACGATCGTACGCAGTGAGGGCAAGGCTGTACGCGTAATCGACAACAGAAAAATATAGAAAATACGGAAAGGGTGAAAATTAATGAGCGTTAAACAGATTTCAGTTTTTCTTGAAAACCGTCCCGGCTGTCTTCATGAAATGACAAAGGCACTGGCTGACGCAAATATCGATCTTCGCGGCCTGTCTCTTGCTGAAACGAGCGATTTCGGAATCGTCAGGCTTATAGTTGATGACGTTCTGGGAACTGCGGATACTTTGAGGGCTGCTAATTTCGTCGCAAGCCTCACTGATGTACTTGCCGTTGAAGTCCCCAATGTTCCCGGAGGATTGAATAAAGTTCTTGAAATCCTCGATTCTGCGGGCGTAAACGTTGAATACATGTATGCAATTCTCGGCAACAAAAAATCTGATACGGCCTACATGATCTTCAGGGTAAACGATAATGCAAAGGCCTCATATGCCCTTGCAGGTTCAGGAGTAAAGATTATGGAGGCTGACGAACTGTCGGCACTGTAAAAATTGCGGGAAATTTTGAACTTTCCGTACTTTAGACATTGATTTTATTTTTCATGAGTGAAATAATTATCGTATCTTGATATTCAGGAGGTTCTTATTTCCATGAGAAACATTAAGTTACGTTTATTCCTTGCGCTGGTTTTAGCGGCGGCATTCGTAGGTTCAGCGTTTGCAGGCGCTCAGGATTTCGTTCTCGTCAACAGAACAGGGCGTGACATTTATTATGTCAACATCAGCCCTTCAAGTACGAATGACTGGGAAGAGGACATTCTTGGCTCTGATGTTCTTGAAAACGGCGATAGCGTAACGGTGCGTTTCGGTGTCGGCAATACAAGATACTGGGACATTCAGGCGGAATTTGAGGATCAGAGTACGATTTCATGGTACAACATTGACCTGCTTGAAACATACAAAGTTACTCTGAGAAGAGACGGCACGGCCGTATTAGAATAATAGCATTCAGTTAAGAAACAGAACCGCAAATACAAAAAAGACTCCCCCGATTGAAAAATCAGGGGAGTTTTTTAATTTCGTTTTTTAACCGCGCCCGTAAATCTGCCTGTAGGTCATGGCCTCAGCAATATGCTTTCTTTGTATATTTTCACTGCCGTCTAAATCCGCAATAGTCCTTGAAACTTTCATGACCCTTGTTAATCCGCGTCCTGAAAGATTAAATTTCCCTGCCATTATTGCTAAATAAGAGCGTGTATCATCATCAAGCAGGAGGCATTTTTGAACAAGTTTTTCTGGGATTTCAGCGTTGCATGTGAGGCCGTATTTGCTCCAGCGTTCAATCTGAATTTTACGCGCTTTTATGACACGTTCACGGATTAATGAACTGGG
Source organism: uncultured Synergistales bacterium (assembly GCA_905233565.1). Lineage (GTDB taxonomy): Bacteria > Synergistota > Synergistia > Synergistales > Aminobacteriaceae > JAFUXM01. The sequence continues at coordinate 163,134 of CAJOCL010000002.1, read as the reverse complement.
TTCGGGCTTTTTCCCTTTTTCGTTAATTGATAAAAGTTCTTCGGGCGTAAGTCTCGGTACGCTTATTTGAAGGTCTATCCTGTCCATAATCGGCCCTGAAAGTTTCCGTCTGTAACGGTCAATATCAACAGATGAACACTTGCAGGGTATTACGGGATCACCGGCATAACCGCAGGCGCATGGATTTGCAGCAAGTACAAGCAGGACACGCGCAGGGTATTTGACCGTTCCTGTTGCGCGGCTGACAACAATTTCACCGTCTTCAATCGGTGCGCGTAAACTCTCGGTTAAATCCCTCTTAAACTCCGTGTACTCGTCAAGGAACAAAACACCCCTGTGTGCAAGCGACACTTCACCGGGTTTCAGGTTTGCCCCCCCTCCGCATACTGATACGGTGCTGGCCGTGAAATGAACAATCCTGAACGGCCTTTCACGCCCCGTCTTAGTTTCCATGCCCAAAGTGCTGCGTACTAAAAGAGTTTCGACAAGTTCATCATCAGTCAGAGGCGGCAAAATTCCGGCGATCGCTTTTGCTATGAGAGTCTTTCCGCTTCCCGGCGAACCTACAAGCAGTAAATTGTGATGTCCTGCGGCGGCAATCTCTGCGGCCCGTCTGGCCTGCGCCTGACCTTTTATATCGGCAAAATCAGGCTCATAGTCGGCGGGCAGTTCAGGAACATACGCAGGGGGCAAAGGTCTCGGCTCTTCCTCACCCGTAAGCATCATTACAAGTTCTGAAAGATTATCGGCACAATAAGCATTAACGCCTTTTACCAGTGCGACTTCTGCGGCATTCTCAGAAGGAACAAAAAGAGGCAGATTCATTTTTCTAGCTAGGAACGCCGCCGGAACTGCACCTCTTACCCTCCGTAATCTCCCGTCAAGTGCAAGCTCACCCATGTATAAAGCCTTCGGGCAGTTGTTAAGAAATCCCATAGCCTTCATCATTCCAAGAGCAATGGGAAGATCAAGCAATGCCCCTTCTTTTGGAATGTCGGCAGGCGCAAGGTTCACTGAAATTCTGCCCTTCAGGTTAAAACCTAGCGACCCAAGCGCGGCGCGTACCCTTTCACGTGATTCCTTAACGGCAACATCAGCCATCCCCACTATTGAAATTGCAAAAAGCCCTCCCCTGATTTCAACTTCAACTTCAACCGGAAGGGCTTCCATTCCTTTTAAAGTTATGCCGTTTATTCCCGTCATGATTTTTCTGATTGTTTCCTGTGCCTTAGTATCATCATATACACTGCGGCTATTATCACCGCAAGCGCGATACATGACAGCGTTATGACATGCAGATATTCTTTTAACAAATCCTGATGTTCACCGAGCATGTATCCGGCCAGTGTAAGAACGACAACCCAAGCCCCAGCCCCTATGGTCGTAAATATTGTGAATGTTGACAAAGGCATTCTTGCTATTCCTGCGGGGAGCGAAATATATTGCCTTATTACGGGCAGCAGCCTGCCGACAAGCGTACTTACATGGCCGTGCTTTGAAAAAAATTTGTCGGCTTTTTCGATACTTTCATTTGAGATAAAGAAATATTTTCCGTACTTGACGAGAAGAGGCCGGCCGAGCTTTACGGCTATCCAGTAATTGAACAGCGCACCCAGTATGCTCCCGGCAATTCCTGAAAGCAGAACAAGCGTTAAAGACATTTCACCCTTCCATGCGAGATAACCGGCAGGAGGCATTACAACTTCACTTGGGAACGGAAAGAATGAGGACTCAAGAAACATAAGCGAGATTATGCCCGTGTAACCCATTCTGCCTATGGTGTCGACAAGCCATGCAGTAACTGCGCTGATTATATGCATTACAGGCCAAGTTCCTCTCTCACTGACGGGTCATAAGCGATATTTCCGCCCATTTCCTCAAGTTTTTTCTGTGAATGTGTTGCAGATATAAATCTTATTGTCCCTGAACTGCTCCTCATGCAGAGCGAATTTGTTTCGATATGCGCGCCGTGATAGTGAACGCCCCTGAGTAAATCGCCGTCAGAACCTCCCGCAGCCGCAAAGAAAACGTTATCGCTCTTCACTAAGTCATCAATCGTCAAAACCGTGTCGCGTGTCAGTCCGCGTTCCTTTGCCCTTGCTTCGTCATCTTCATTTCTGAAATACGGCTGACACTGCATGTTTGCATCAAGGCACTTCATTGCGCAGGCAGTTATTACGGCTTCAGGTGAACCGCCTATCCCTAAAAGAAGATCCGCAGTTTCATGGCCGGGCAGACTTGTCATTAATGCACCTGCGACATCGCCGTCGCCTATGAGCCTTATTCTTGCGCCCATTGCCCTTACTTTCTGTAAAATTTCGCTGTTTCTCGGGCGGTCAAGCATTACAACCGTAGTCTCTTCGATCTTTTTCCCTTTAGCTTTTGCAACTATTCTAACGTTAAATTCAACGGGAGCCTGAATGTCAATATACCCTGCTGCTTCGGGGCCGGTAACAATTTTATTAAGATAAAAGAGATTATTAGGGCTGAACATTGAGCCTCTCGGAGCTGCTGCAATAACGCTTATTGCGCCGTCCTGACCCTGAGCCATTAATCTTGTTCCGTCTATAGGGTCAACAGCTATATCCATTTCAGGGCCTTCTCCCGTTCCGACTTCCTCGCCGTTGTAAAGCATGGGAGCTTCGTCCTTTTCGCCCTCGCCGATGACAACAACGCCCTTCATTGCAACGCCGTGAAGTACGTATCTCATTGCCTCGACTGCTGCACGGTCAACCTCGTTTTTGTCACCCAAGCCGAACCAGCGGCCAGATGCCATTACTGCGGCTTCTGCTGAACGTACAAGCTCCATAGCCAAATTCTTATCCTGTGCAAATAATGCCATGATATTTTTATGCCTCCCTAAAAAATTAATGTATTCATAAATTCCCCTGTTGGTAAAGGGCAAGGGGATTCGTTAAACTTCTGCGTTTATTATACGCTATGTGAAGGGTTACTGTTTTACACCAGCAAAACGATTATTCCTGAACTTAACGCTTTACGTTATCTTTGCGGAACAGTCCTGCAAGGGCTGAAACGCCGTCGAATATTACACCGAACAGGGATTTTACGCCCGCCACAATCTGGGGCATTGCGAATAGAACGAGTATTATCGATAATAACCAGTAATTCCAGTGATATAAGCCCTGAACATCATGCTTCAGCCCAGTAACATCGCGCTGTAATTCTACAACAGCCTCTGTCAGTTTTTCAAACTTAGTATCTGTCCTTGCCTCAAATGCGGCTTGTCTTGCCTCAAATGCACTAAACCGTGCATCCGTCTTTGTCTCAAATGCACTAAACCGTGCCTCTTGTCTTGCCTCAAATTCGCGTTGTTCCTTTATCATTTGCACACGAAACTCTGCATTGTCGACTTTCATCTCGGCAATATCCGTCCTCATATCCGAAAGCTGTTTTTCCGTCCTCGCAAAGTGTTCCCTAAGAAGCATCTCAATCCTCGAAACATCATCACTCGACATGACGTAATCCCTCCTTTTTAAGTATTTTCATAATTATATCAATCCGTCGCAAAAAAATCCCCCTGCCGATTGAAGTAGTTTTTGAGACCGTCAATTATAATATAATGTTAAAAATAATAATTTAAGTTAAAGGTGATGAATAATAAGAAATGGAAAATTTTTACTGGCATAATCCGACGGCTTTAATATTCGGTAAAGATACGGTTAAAGAGCTTGCCGAACGTCTGAAAGCTGACGGAATAAAAGGCGTTCTCTTAGTTTTCGGTGGAAAGGGAACTTTCAAGAGCGGTGCATATGCTCAGGCTACGGACATGTTAAACAGCGCAGGAATAACATTTTCAGAAATCAGCGACATAAAAGCGAATCCGTTGATTGACAAAGTCCGCGAGGGTGTAGCACGTGTCAAAGCAGGCGGAATCGATGCAATAATGCCCGTAGGCGGCGGAAGCGTTTTCGATTCTGCAAAGGCAATCGCAGCAGGTTCATGTTATTCTGGCGATGTCTGGGACTTTTTCGAAGGAAAAGCTAAAATCACAAAAGCACTCCCAATTTACGGCGTTTTGACGGTTTCAGCATCATCAAGCGAAGTCAATAACATTGCCGTAGTTTCAAACCCTAAAAGTGAACACAAAACTTCAATAACAAGTCCCGTTTTGTATCCGAAAGTTTCAGTTATAGATCCGACATTTCAGTTTACGCTGCCCGAAAAACAGACAGTTTACGGCGGCGTTGACATAATCGCTCATGTTCTTGAGCGCGTCCTTGACGGTGATGAAGGCGATGAGCTTATGGACGAGCAGGGTTACGCCTTAATCAGAACGATGATGCGCGTTATTCCTGAGTTAATCGAAAATCCCAAAGATTACGACTTGAGGGCTGAATACGCTTTGGCCGGAGCAATGGGACACTGCGGTTTCTTTTCAATGGGACGGAAGGCAAGGGGCGATTTTTCCTCCCACAGAATGGGTCATTCAATAAGCGTGTTATTCGGAGCTGCTCACGGTGCTACGCTTTCCGTAATAATGCCTGCCTGGGCAAGGTATCTCTATGAGGATAACCCCGTGCCTTTTGCGCGTTTAGGCGAGGCAGTTTTTGACATTTACGAGGGTTCCGACGAAGAGAAAGCACTTGAGGCTATCGAGGCACTTGAGGACTTTTTCAGGGATATAAACACCCCGACTACACTGCGCGAACTTGGAGTTAAAGAAGAGGACATCGAAAGGCTTGCTGAAAATGCTTCACGCGGTCAGACTTTCGGAGTTTTGAGCAGACTTGAACCTGAGGACGTTTTAGAGATTTTCAAACTTGCATATTAAAAATTAATCCCCCTGAACAAATTTAATCGGGGGGATTTTTCTTGTCTTTTTTATCTTTTCTGCCCTTCGTCAAAAATAACCAGCCCTGCCACATTCCGAACGCAGTTACGACAGGCATAGAACACAGTGAAAGCAACAGCGGCCAGCCGTTTTTTGAGAGCCAGTCCGACAGCCATACACCCAGAAACGCATAACCCGCAACAACTAAACCTGCCGACAGAACGCGCCCGAACATCAAAGCATCACGCAAGCCGTTAAGTTTCAAATTTAATCACTCCCAGAAAAATTTTGTACCTGCAAGCCCTGCCCTTCTCGGGAACATGGCCGGGCAGCGCGATATTTTTTCCCAGCTTACAATACATTTTGAGGAGTCATCACCGCCGTAAAATTTCAGGGACGGTTCTGATAGTCCTAATTTATGCCAATTATTATTGACTTCTGAAATTTCCTCGTGAACTTTTTCACCTTTGAACGTAATGACATGACCGCCGATTTTTACGAGGGGCGATAACAATTCAGCCGTAACTCCTGCTGATGAGAGCGCACGGGCTGCAGCGAGATCAAATTTTTCACGGTTAATTTTCGCGTAATCCTCGCTTCTTGAACATATAACTTCAATATTTGAGATTTCCAGAGCGTCAATAATTTCTTTTACGGCCATGCACTTTTTATTAACGCTGTCTAAAAGCGTAATTTTCAGATCAGGACGGTAAACGGCCCAGACGATTCCGGGAAGTCCTCCTCCGCTGCCGACATCAATAACTTTTCCTTTTTCAGGCAGAAATTCAACTGACGGTATACAGTCCATGACCTGAAGATTGAAAATGTCATCAGTTCCGCGAGTTCCCGTCAGCCTTGCACGTTTGCAGTCTGCCAGAAGCTCAGAATATTTATAGAGTATGGATTTTTGAGGGTTCATATCTGTCTTCTTGTTCATGCTTGTTTAACGGGTAGCCTACGGGTATAAGCATAAACGGCCTGATGTTTTCGGGAAGTTTAAGAATTTCCGCAACCTCGTCCATTCTGTCTTCAAGCGGAGCAATACCAAGCATTACGGCACCAAGTCCAAGCTCTTCAGCTTCAAGCAAAATATTTTCTGAGCATATGGCCATGTCTATCAGTACCATTTGAGGGGCGTTGAGATTTTCAGTCCTGTAACACGGAATTATTACGACAGGGGCATTCTTCGCCGGTGTTGCGTAGGGCGTAACCTGTGATAATTTTTCGTTGATTTCGCGGTCTTTTGATACCCAGAACTCCCAAGGCTGCTGATTTACGGCTGAAGGTGCCGCCATTGCCGCACGTAAAATTTTTATTATGTATTTGCTGTCAACTTCACGCTGTTCAAATTGTCTTGTGCTTACACGGGTAAATATTGCATTCATGTAAAAATTTCCTCCTGTGTCATTTTTTGAATTTGATAATATCATAATTTCCCTGTGGTATATTAATTCTATTGAAAGGAGGCGTTATATATTTGTCAATAGAATCATTAAGGCTGAAAGGCTTCAAGAGTTTCGGCAAGCAATGCGGCTTTGAGTTCAGCAGAAATTTCACGGCCATTGTGGGGCCGAACGGTTCAGGAAAAAGCAATATCCTTGACGCTCTCAAATGGATACTCGGCGAGGCTTCAGCGTCAGGATTAAGGATTACGCGGCAGAGCGATTTACTTTTTCAGGGCAGCAGCTCAACCCCTCAGGCTGAAACGGCGGAAGTGATTTTGCGTCTTCAATCACAGTCGGAAAATGACAGGGCATCTCTCAGGCGCGTTTATTCACAGGACGGCGGTGCAGTCCTTTATCTTGACGGAAAAAGAATATTATTGCAGGATTTAGACAGGGTTAAACAGAAATTTAATCTTGAAGGTGAGGGCTTCGCTCTCATCGGTCAGGGCGAAATATCACAGACAATTCACCAGAGGCCGAAACAAAGACGGCGGCAGCTTGATGCACTTTTCGGGATTGAACGTTACAGGGAAAAACGCGACGACAGTTTGACGAAACTTGAAGATTCTCAGTCAGAAGCATTAAGGATAAAAACTCTCATTGATGAACTTCAGGCAAGAAGGGCTGAAATTTCGGAAGATGTTGAAATTGCCGTTCAGGCTCAGGGAATTTTAGATAATCTTGAAGTTCTGAGGCATGATTATTATTTTTTCAGGCGTTACAACAATGAGCGCGAACAGTCAGATTTTGAGCTTAAAAAGCATATCATCATGTCAGACCTTGAGGAACTCGAAAGATTTAACAGGTTTTGGACATCAGCTCAGAATTATTATGAGGAAAAATTACAGTCTTATACCCTGCATAATTCATACACTGAGCAGACAGACGCTATAGCATCTCAGAAAAATTCAATACAGCGCAGAGCCTTTCATTTAGCTTCACAGGTAAAAAACATCAAAGAACGCCGGAAAACTTTAACATCAGAGCTTGAATCCCTCAGCGTTCACCGTGCTGCGCTTGAGCATGAAATCGAACGTACACGAAGCGAGCATGACAGGTTAAGATCTGAACTTTCGGTTAAACAGAAGGATTTTGAGGAACGCGAAAATATATACCGTGAAAATCAGAAAATTTCACAGGCAAATACATTAAGAAGAAAAAAGATAATTGATGACATTGCTTTTTTGAGGCTCAAGGTTTCACGTTCAGAAGCTGAAATTAAAGCCTCAGAATCATCGGGCAGCTCAATAATTCAGGAAATCAGCGAACTTCAGGAAGAGTGCAATAAATCTCAGGAACTTTTAGCAAAATTGACGGAACGCAAAAATATTCTTGATGACAAGTACACTCAATTAACATTCAGGCTTCAGAGCAAAGCAAATGAAATTCAGACTTTACGCAGGGAATTAACTCATTCAGAAACTCAATACAATCACCTGAACAGCACTAATATATACACTTCAGGAATTTATCCCGAATCAGTGAGAATAATTTTAGCGGCATCAGATAAAAATATACTGCATTCAAAGCCTCAGGCAGCTTCCGATGTATTTTCCTGCTCATCTCAGGAAATCGCCGAAGCCGTAGAAGCCTATCTCGGAGGCCGTCAATACTGGCTCCTGGTTCACACAATGGAAGAAGCTCAGGAAGGTATAGACTTCCTGAAAGCTAACAGGGCAGGGCGTGCAACATATTTAGCCCTTGAAAGGTGCCGGCCTAAATTCAGGGATAACAGGATAAATACTTTTATTCAGTCCGGCGGCGTAATCGGCTGGGCTATGGATTTAGTGAAGGTCAAAAGTGAATGGCTTGACGCAATATCACACATGATGGGCGATTTGCTCATAGTCAGTGATTACTCAACCGGTTCTGAACTCGTCAGAATGGGCGCAAAATTCCCGATTGCAACGGTTGACGGCGATATTTTCGCACCATCAGGAAGCATAACGGGCGGTGCATTGCGTCAAAAATCGGGAGCTGTTACGGCACGTCAGAAAGCTGATGAAATTAACGCAAAGACTGAGGCTCTTAAATCTAAAATTTCAGAATTGACGGGACGGCTTGAGGCTTTGTCGAATGAAGAAAAGGACATCAGGAACGAAGCTGAAAAATCAGAAAGTGAACTGGAAGATTTACGGGCAGAAATTAATTCAGAACAGAGGAACTTCAAGGCACTCACAAAAAATATTGAACGCCTTGACAATGAACGCGATAATTCAAAGCTCAATGTTCAGAATTTAAGGGCTGATATTGAGGACATGAACATAAAAATATCTCAGCTTGATAAAGAACTTGAAGGACTGCCCGATATTCAGGAGGAAAATTACGAGGCTGTCATAGCTCCGTTAAAAAATGAACTTCGTTTGCTCAAAGAGAGGCTCAATGTTACCCGTGAACTTTATGAACGTGTTGACGGCGAATACAAGACAATTACTGCAAATATTCAAAAGTCTGAAAGCGAGATTAATTCAGGACTTGAGACTGAAAAGGAGAACAGAAAATTATTATTTGAACTAAGCCGCGAAAAAGTTAAAGCACATAAAGAAGAGTTATTGCTTCGTGAGGAAATATCAAGACATAACGAGGATTTTTCACGCTCAAGAAAAAGGGCTGACAGGGTACGCAGAAAACTCATGACTTCAGGCGGAAATATATCACGCTTAAAGAATGACATTGCTGTTATTGACGGCAGAATTTCACATCTTGAGAACGAACGCTCGCAGTTAATGGAACTATGGGAAGAAAAATACCCTTATGACGGCAAAGAAGCAAAAGATACTGAGGGAGGCCGCGAATTGACTTCATCATTAAGGCGGCTTGAACGTGAATTAAAATCTCTCGGAAATTATAATCTCGGTGCTTTGTCGGAAGATCAGTCATTGACGGAAAGAATCGATTTTTTGACGGATCAGCTTGACGACGTTAATACTTCAGCAAATGAACTTAAAGCCTTAATTGATGATACTGATTCAAAAGTTGAACGCGAATTTACGGCTTCAATGTCAAAAATTGATAACAGGTTCAACGAGCTTTTTGTAAGATTATTCGGAGGCGGAGAGGCAAGACTGACTCTTGAAGACGGCGATTCAGTCTGGGATAGGGGAGTTGAGATTTTCGCACGTCCGCCCGGAAAGAAACTGCAGAATATCTCACAGCTTTCAGGCGGTGAACAGTCACTGACATCAATAGCCCTGATTTTCGCAACCCTTGAGGCTGCCGGAACTCCTTTAGCTGTACTTGATGAAGTTGACGCTGCACTTGACGAATATAATCTGATTAGATTTGCTGAACTTGCGAAAGAATATTCACGTTCAATTCAGATTATAGCGATGACTCACAGACGCGCTACTATGGAACGCGCAGACTTGATTTACGGCGTAACGATGATTGAGCCGGGACTGTCAGCAACCGTAGGAATTAATCCCGATAACTATGTTTGAAACAACACAGAACGATATTTTATACGGCCGTTTGAAACTTCTGCAGCCGCTGAACGGCCCGCGCGTTAATCTTGACACGATATTATTGTCGGCATGGGTGAAAATACGTTCAGGGCATGGCCGTGTCTTGGAGGCGGGCTGTGCATCGGGGGCAATCTCGCTGCTTCTTGTCATGAAATACAATAATATTCATGTTACCGGCATTGACATTCAGAGTGAACTTGTTGAACTTGCAAATATAAACGCTGAAAATAATAATCTTCTTGACAAAGTTAAATTCATAAACGGCGATTTAAGGGACAAAAATATTCTGCCCTCTCAATATTTTGATGTCTTGGTGATTAACCCGCCTTACGAATCTTTAACCGCAGGACGGAAAAGCCCCGAACATTCAAGAACAACGGCAAGGCTTGAATTAACCTGCACCCCTCATGATGTCGCTGAATTTGCATACAGGGTATTAAAGAGCAGAGGAAGATTATTCACGATCTTCAAAAGTGAAAGGCTTGATGTTTTTCTGTCAGCAATGAAAAATAAGGGAATTATCCCGAAGAGGCTGCGCCCCGTTTATCCTAAAATGAATTATAATTCAGACGTATTTTTATCGGAGTTCATAAAAGACGGCGGTGAAGGAATGAATTTGCTGCCCCCGCTTTTTGTCAGGGATGAAAATAACAATTACACTCAGGAAATCCTGAAGGCTTACGAACCTGACGGATTTATATAGAAATTATTTAGAAAGAAGAGATAAAAACTTGTTTGAAATATTATCGCTCGGAGCAGTCTATTTTATCTGCAAAAAACTGAAATCGGCCGGAGTCCCTCAGAGCATTCTGAATATATGCCTTACTCTGCAAATTTTATGGGCTGTTCTGGCATCTATTGTCGGTTTTGATTTCGGCCATGCGGAATATGATTTTTTCCCGCTTCACGTAACCGAAATGATCCGCGCTTGTTCCGTAACTTGGGCAATAATTACGCTTTACTGTTTTATGGCATTTTTAGGCGTTGACATCCTCACTAAATTTGTCTTCAAGAAATTTGAACATTACACGAAGTTCAAGACTTTATGTGCGTTAATTTTAACCGCAGCCGTAACCCTTTACAGCATGTCAGAAGCCTATTACGTCCAGCGCAGGGACATAACGATAACGACAAAAAAACTTCCCGAGAACATAGACAAAATACGCATAGCATTCTTGACTGATGTACATTTAGGCGGTCTTTACACTTTGAGCCATTTTGAAAAAGCAATGAAAATTGTTGACGATGCAAGCCCAGATATTATCATGCTCGGCGGAGATGTCATTGACGGTGATACTTCAGAGATGACGGAAGAGCTTGAACTTTTGAAATCGGCAGCAAAAAAGGCGCGTTACGGTGCTTTTGCGGTAAACGGGAATCATGAGCATTACTGGATACTTGATGTTGACGTTGAGGGCGTAATCAGGGAATGCGGTTACAGGCTTCTCATTGATGAGCGCGTTGAAACGGCAGGAATAACAATAATCGGCCTCGAAGATATTCCATACGGATGGCTGAAAATATTTGAAAAACCTGAAGACAAGGACAGATTTGTAATCGTCCTGAAACACAGGCCGGGCGTTCCTTTTGATGCTGAGGGTAGATTTGATCTTATGCTTTCGGGACATACTCACGGCGGACAATTCTGGCCTCTCGGATATTTCAAGAGCATGGCACAGAAAAGCACTCAAGGATTATCAAAAAAAGCGGGCGGATTAGTCTATGTCAGCAACGGCGTGGGATTCAACTGCGCGATGATGAGGCTTTTTGTTCCGCCTGAAGTTACGATTATTGACATAGTAAAAGAGTAAGAAAGTCAGAATTAATGCCCCTTTCACTGGTTCCGACACCGATAGGAAATCTTGAAGATATTACGCTGAGGGCTCTGCGTGTCCTCCGTGAAGCTGACGTTATAGCCTGCGAGGACACGAGAACTTCAGGGATATTGCTGCATCATTATGATATTAAAAGGCCGCTGACATCTTTTCACGTTCACAATGAGAATGATAAATTGGGATTTTTGCTTGAAAAGCTGAGACGGGGCGAAAAAGTCGCAGTAATTTCTGACGCAGGTACGCCCGGAATTTCAGATCCCGGCTGGATATTGTTAAAATCTGCAATTGATGAAGGAATTGAAGCCGAAGTCCTGCCCGGCCCGTCAGCTTTAATTCCTGCGGTTCTCTTGTCTGGCTTGAATCCTCAGCCTTTTGCGTTCTTTGGATTTCCTCCCGAAAAACACGGCGAAAGGGTTAAATTATTTGAGGCCGTCAAAAATCTGACTTTTACTTTATGTTTTTACATTTCACCTCATAAGGCTGAAAATCATATTTCAGACATGATTAGTATTTTCGGAAACAGGAACGCCGCATTAATCCGCGAAATCAGCAAAATTTATCAGGAATCAATCAGGGGAAATTTAAGAACAATTCTTGAGCGTTTAACTCAGGGCGTAAAAGGTGAATTGGTACTCGTAATCTCAGGCCTTGAAAGTGAAAGCGTAAACGAAAATTGGAAATCTGAAGCTCAGGCCATGAATAATGAGGGAATGAGCGTTAAAGATATAGTCTCAAAAATTGAAAGCAAATACGGAATATCAAGAAATGAAATACGGAAATACATTATTGCTTTCAGAAAATAAACAGTGATATTCTTTTCAATAATATCTGACATATATCTATAATACATGAAGGGAGATGAAGAATTAATGTATACATCAAAGTTCACATGATGTTTTTTCCCTGCACGTGATGCACACATTAATGCTTCATTTCCCCGTGTCATGGTGCAGTTAACTGCGCTCATTATTCTGCCTGAAATTTCAAATTCAAAGGCAGCCCGTTAATATTATTTTCACGAATTACGAAGGAGATATTTTTATCATGAAAAAATTATTACTCTTGTCCCTTGTCCTTGTACTAGCCCTTTCAGCGTGTCTTTATTCTGCTGAAAACGAAAAGCCCGAAGTTAATACAATACGCTGGGCTCGCGCAAATTCAGGAAACGTTCTCGTCACGCTCGCAAAGAATAACGGCTATCTGAAAGAATACGGAATTGAAATTATCGAAATGCCGTTGAACTCCGCAGCAGACGCAATGACGGCATTAAGCACGAAACAGGTTGACGTAACATCAAATCAGGGAACTAACAACCCTCTTCAGTTCATGGCCGCAGGTTCAGACTTTACGATTGTCGGCGGTTACATGCTCAAGGGAATGTATATCGTTGCCAGAAAAGGCACGGGCTGGAAGGGAATCGGCGATCTTGTCGGCAAAAAAATGGCAACTTCAAAAAGTCAGACTTGGGTTACCGGGCCGCTGCTTGCCGCAGGTTACAGCCTCGATGATGTAATATGGCTGACTTACAGCACGAACAGCGACAGGCTCGCCGCAGTTATCGCCGGTGAAGCTGATTATGCCTGTTTAAGCGGTGATCTTCTCTTCCGTGTCGGCAATCTCAAGGACGTAATCGAAATAGTTGCTTGGGCTGATGATCTCATGCCTAATTACGGCTGCTGCCGAATGAACATGCACACTGATTTCGTGAAGGCAAATCCCATAACCGTTAAACTTACGCTGAAAGCCTTGATACGTGCTGAACAGTTCCTGCGTTCACACCCTGACGAGAGCGTGAAAATACTCGCAAAAGAACTTAACGCCTCTGAGGAGTTCGTTGCAGCTTACCTGAAAAACCCGAATTACGTTCCCAGCGTTGACCCCGTCAGGCACTCAATAAAGGCTACATGGGACATCATGATGAAAACGGGATTTCTTGCGCCTGAAGCGAAAGATTACGACCTTGACGCACATATCAATACGGATCTTTACAAGTCGGCACTTGATGAGCTTGTTGCTGAAAGAAGAGACGAAGACCCGGCATTCTATGATGAAAGAGTTGCATTCTTTAAGGCCAATAATCTCTAAGATTTTAACTGAAATTCCCTGCTAATGATTTCAACGGCAGGGAGTTTTTTATATTTTCGTCATGATTAAATTTCTGAAAAAATACTGGATTACCATTCTGATTTATGCGGCAATGGTATACGCTTATATTTATATCGCCGGCAACAAACTTTTCAGCGCGTTTCTTTTTCCTCCGGCTCAACAGGTTGTGAACGCTTTTTCTGAAGACTGGCAGACACTTATACTCAACATGCTTTATTCATTTGAGCTTATGATACCTTCAATAATAATTGCCGGAATAATCGCCCTGATTATAGGCACATGGCTCGGAATGAGTACGAAAGTCCGCGAAGTCGTTTACCCCGTCATATATTCAATAAGCGTGATACCTGCAATATTGATGTCTCCGTTTGCCTTGCTTCTCGCGCCGAGTTTCAGGACTGCTTCGTTGTTCCTCGTAATCTATAACACCATATGGGCAACTCTTTTCGCCACGATTAACGGAATAATGACGATTGACAAGAGATATTTAGACAACGCGGCAACCCTTGAGCTTCACGGATTCAAGAGAATGCGGAAAGTTATACTGCCCGCCGCAAGCCCGTCAATAATGAGCGGTTTCATAAATTCATTGAGAGGCTCTTTTGTCGTTCTCGTATATGCTGAAATGTACGGGGCAAAATACGGAATGGGTTATTACGTCAAGAAATATTCTGAGTACGGATTATATGACCGTGCGTGGTGCGGATTTATATTCATGGTCGTTGTACTCGTTGTTGTTATGCAGATATTTGAGCGCGTCAAAAATCATATGCTCAAATGGACAATACATTAAAGAAAAGAAAATAAAAAAGAAAGCTGGGTTAAAACATGAAGATAACAAAAATTGATGTGATTCTGCTTGACCTGAAACCGGCTGACAATCCCGGCTGGGCTCCGATAGTATGCAGAGTTTACACTGACGAAGGAATTTACGGTGACGGCGAGGCCGCTTTGGCTTTCGGGCGCGCACACAGGGGAGCTTTCGGAATGATTCAGGATTACGCCGGAGCTGTTATAGGCATGAATCCGCTATACAATGAATTAATCTGGGAAAAACTCTACAAGTCGACATTCTGGGCTCAGAACGGAGGCCCCGTAGTATTCTCGGCAATATCGGCTATTGACACGGCATTATGGGACATAAAAGGGAAATATTTCGGCGTTCCCGTCTATGAACTTCTCGGCGGAAAAATGAGGGATAAGCTAAGGTGTTACGCAAGCCAGCTTCAATTCGGATGGGACGACAAGAAAATCCCGGCATACTCAGTTGAAGACTACGTAAACAATGCAAAAAAAGCAATTTCAGAAGGCTATGACGCTCTTAAATTCGACTTTTTCACGTTTGACCCTGACGGACACAGATATAACTATGAAGAGACGACAAGGCGTTTAACCCCCCGACATTTCAACATAGTATCCCAGAGATTAGCGGCTGTCCGCGAGGCTGTCGGCGATGACGTTGACATAATCATGGAAAATCATTCGTACATTGACGCTCAGGGTGCTGTACAGCTCGGAAGACTGGCAGAAAAATACAACGTTATGTACTTTGAGGAACCATGCACCCCGACACCTGAAATGACAAAATTTGTTGCTGACAGGATAAAAGTTTCAATCTCGCAGGGAGAACGCGTATATTCACGCTGGGGGTATGCTCCTTATTTCGTGAACGGCTCTGTTCAGTTAATACAGCCAGATATAGGGAACTGCGGCGGCATAACTGAAGCAAAGAAAATCTGCGATATGGCACACGTTTATGATGTCGGCGTTCAGGCTCATGTCTGCGCGTCTCCGTTATCAACGGCGGCAGCACTTCACCTTGAGGCGGCAATCCCGAACTTCACGATTCACGAACATCATGTATATAACAGATATGATTACAACAAGCAGTTATGTATTTATGATTACCAGCCCGAGAACGGATATTTTGAAATCCCTGAACGTCCCGGACTGGGCAACGAGTTATCCGACTTCTGTTTCAGATACGGCGAAATAGCTACGGTTTCATAAATTCATGCAACCCGCGAGGCAACGTCAGAATTTATGCTCTTTATGAGCTGATTTCTGAGGTTAAGTATGTAGGGATCTTCAAACTGCGTCTGCCTTGTGGGTTTCTTTTCTTCAGGGATTGAGCATTCATATATTATGTGGCTCGGCCTCTGCCCCAGAACTAAAATTCTGTTAGCCAGCAATAACGCTTCATCAACATCATGAGTAACGAAAAATACAATTTTCTGCCTGTCTCCCGATGCCCACAGTTCAAGCAGCATATCCTGAAGCCTTGCACGCGTTACGGCATCGAGAGCGCCGAAAGGTTCATCCATCAAGAGAACAGGGGGATTTATGCAGAGTACTCTTGCGATTGCACAGCGCTGTTTCATTCCGCCCGATAATTCTTTCGGCAGTTTGCTGAACACGTCATCTTCAAGGCCGACTCTTTTTAATGTCTCTATTGCTGTCTGTTTCATTTCCTGTTTTGACATTTTCGGGAATTTCTGTTCAAGCGCAAGCGTTATATTCTCTCCTGCCGTCATCCACGGGAATAAACCGTAATCCTGAAAAACAACTCCCCTGTCAAGACCTGCACCCGTAATACGCTGCCCGTTCATTTCGATTTTTCCTGTCGATGCAATTTCAAGACCGGCAAGAAGCCTGAGAAGCGTTGATTTTCCGCAGCCTGACTGGCCGAGAAGACAAACGAAATCCCCGCCCCTTACTTCGAGATTTATTTCTTTCAGAATCATGGCATCATCATTCGGGTACGTGAACGATAAACCTTCAACTTTCATGTTATTAATGTTATTCATAGAAAAATCTCCTGACTGATATTTTTAATTAGTGAGGTGAACTACCTCCGCTTATGCCTACGGGTGCTAGCGACAGAAGCGGGAGCTTCCTAATTCTGCGAGGCTGCGCTCCATTTGTGTTGACTGAAGTCGTCTTACGTCCTCTCCATAGGCGTTACTTCCCGTAGTCCCTACGGTAGTTATTCGTTTTCCTTCGTTACAAATATTTATCGCTGCGTTGATGTCACGGTCATGTTCTACACCGCATGAGGGACATTTCCAGCTCCTTATCGACAAATCTTTGACTTGTGAATTCTTGTAACCGCATACGCTGCATAGCTGGCTTGATGCAAACCATTTACTTACAAGCCGTGCATTAAAAAATCGAGACCAACAAACTTTTTAAGCTCTGATTCGGGTACTTGGTTTTCGTATTCCGTTAATATGCTGGCATAATATTTGTTCGTTGGAGTCTGTTCTATCGTTACACTCTTGATTACTCCTACTATTTTGCGATGCTGAACGATTTTCACAAATCCTACTTTCGGCAGCTTTAATCTTCCGTTCTCGATCCTTACGCTTCCCTTCTGATTATTCGTAGTGTATTTCTTGCGGCTTGTCTTCTTACTTTTGAATCTGGGGAAACCTGAACTCCTGCTGCTGAAAAAGTTTCGGAATTTATATGCCCTTTTCATTCCTGCTTCGGATACCCTTGTACTCCTCCTGTCGTTAACAGACAAAAACTCCTAGACCAGAACATTCATGCGACTGATTTTAGCACTTTATAATAATAAAATATAGCGCAATTCATCTCCCACTTGCAGAAATGGGAGAATTCTTGCGAATTTAGGTTAAAATATAACACATGAAAATACAGGAGGAAATAAAGATTTTGGAGAATGAAGAAAAAATATACTCTGTAAAAGTAGGAGAAGAAGATTTAGTATTCAGGACAGGACATATTGCAAAACAGGCTAACGGCGCAGTTATAGCTTCACAGGGCGAAACGGTCATGCTTTCAACGGCCTGTATGTCGGACGAAGTTAGGACAGGGATAGATTTTTTCCCGCTGGTTGTTGATTACGAAGAGAGATATTATGCTGCAGGGAAAGTTCCGGGAGGTTTCATTAAGAGAGAAGGAAAGCCGGCGGACAGCGCGATTTTAGGCTCAAGGGTTGCGGACAGGGCAATACGTTCACTTTTCGATGACAACATGAGA
This sequence comes from uncultured Synergistales bacterium, assembly GCA_905233565.1. Lineage (GTDB taxonomy): Bacteria > Synergistota > Synergistia > Synergistales > Aminobacteriaceae > JAFUXM01. The sequence continues at coordinate 145,487 of CAJOCL010000002.1, read as the reverse complement.
AATGATGTTCAGATTGTAAATACTGTTCTTGCTATGGATCAGGTTTACCCGCCTAATATTCTTGGGATTAACGCGGCAAGTGCAGCACTCTCAATTTCAGGCATTCCGTGGGGCGGCCCGGTCGGTGCGGTCAGAATAGGTTTAATCGGCGGAAATCTCGTGGTCAATCCGACAGAAAAACAAATGAATAATTCACTGCTCAATCTCATTGTTGCCGGCCATGATGACGGTATAACAATGGTAGAGTCAGGCTCTTATGAAGTTTCTGAAGAATTGCTCGTTGATGCCCTCGAACTTGCACACTCTGAGATTAAGAAAATAATCGCCCTTTTCAGGCAGATGAAAGAGGAAATCGGAAAGCCTCAGCTTGAGATAAAACTTCCTGAAAGCATAACGGACATAGACAATTGGATATGTGAAAATCTCGACAGCGAAGTTGACTCAGCAGTCAGGATACAGGAAAAGAAACCAAGAGAGAAGAAGATTAACGCAGTCAAAGAATCTGCAAAAGAACATTTCAGCGAACTGATCAAGGAAGACCCCGACAAAGAAGAATATATAAATTCATTCATAGACAGCCGCGTAAAGACCATAATGCGCGGAATAATCATCAATGAGCATATAAGGGTTGACGGCCGTAAAATGGATCAGATACGCCCCATAACATGCGAAATCGGAATACTTCCGAAAGTTCACGGATCAGCACTCTTCACGAGGGGCGAAACTCAGTCGCTTGCAACTACGACGCTCGGAATGATAGGTGAGGACGATCAGATTCAGGACGGTATAAAATTAAACGAACCTGCAAAGAGATTTCTGCTTCACTATAATTTCCCGCCCTACTCAGTCGGCGAAGTCAGGGCTATACGGGGGCCCGGTAGGCGCGAAATCGGACACGGCGCACTCGCTGAACGTGCATTGCTGCCCGTCATACCGTCAGAAGAAGAGTTCCCGTATGTTATCCGCGTAGTTTCCGACATTATGGAATCTAACGGCTCAAGCTCTCAGGCGAGTATCTGCGGAGGAAGCCTCTCAATGATGCATGCAGGAGTACCGATAAGATGCCACGTTGCCGGTATTGCAATGGGTTTAATCAAAGAGGGCGACAAAGTACAGATTTTAACTGACATTCAGGGCCTCGAAGATCATTACGGCGATATGGATTTCAAAGTTGCGGGAACACGCGCAGGGGTTACGGCTCTTCAAATGGACAACAAGGCAGGAGGAATAACCCGCGAGATTCTCGAAAAGGCTCTCGGTCAGGCAAGACACGCAAGGCTCCAGATACTTGAGGAAATGGAAGCAGTAATCCCCGTTCCTAACAGATTATCAAATGACGCGCCCAGAATAATATCGTTTGAGATTGATACGGATAAAATCAGGGACGTAATCGGCGCAGGCGGCAAGGTCGTCAGGAGCATAACGCAGAGGACGGGCGTTAAAATGAATATCGAGGACAACGGAATAATAACGATATTCGGCTCGACAATGGCACAAGTTGAGGACGCAAGAGCCATAGTCATGTCATTGACACGTGAACTTACGGCCGGTGAAGTATATTACGGAACTGTAACAAGGCTGCTTAATTTCGGCGTTTTCGTTGAATGTCTTCCCGGCAAAGAAGGCCTGCTGCACATCAGCGAGGTAAGTACGGCCAGAGTACCCAGAGTTGAAGATGTCTTCAAAGTCGGCGACAGGGTACTGGTAATGGTCAAAGAAATTGACGAACAGGGACGCGCTAATCTGACAAGGCGCAGGATAATGGCAAATGAAGACAAGATACGCTCCGCAGGCTTGGCATACGCACTCCCTGACGAACGCGAACGCGATAATTTAATAGCAACTCTCTCATCACGTGAAAGAGGCTATTCAAATTTCTCAATGCGCGACAGGCTCGGCACTGCTTCAGCAACTGCAAAATATCTTGAACGCGGCTATTCATCAAATCGTGCGACAAGAAACGATTTCGATTACGGACGCGAAGGGCGCGGAAGACGCGGAGGAGACAGAAGGAGAGATTATTAACGTGGAAGAAATAACCGTTAAAATTCTGCGAGATGCAAACACTATAGCAATCCCAGAATATGCCACGCCCGGCTCTGCAGGCGTCGATTTATGTTCGACAATGTACTGCATGATAAAGCCCGGCGAAATGGCTCTGATACCTACGGGAATAAGGCTCGCAATCCCTGAGGGCTATGAGGCTCAGATCAGGCCGAGAAGCGGTCTTGCTCTCGACAAAAAAATAATAATCCCTAACAGTCCGGGAACTATTGACTCAGATTACAGGGGTGAAATAAAAGTCCTGCTAATGAATATGGGTGATGATCCTTTTACTCTGACATTCGGCGACAGGATAGCACAGATGGTATTTGTTCCCGTTGTCCGCGCAAAGTTTGAAGATGTCAAGTCGCTTGATTCGACAAAGAGAGGCTCAGGAGGCTTCGGAAGTACAGGGATGAGATAAAAAATATTATTCTTTTACCCTTCCAGTTTTTTCTGGCAGGGTAATTTTTTTTGCACTATAATATTTGTCGAGGTGATTTATATAATCATGAAAAAAATTTCAGCTTTAATTTTATTATTAATGTTAATGTGCGTTCCTTCATGGGCTGCACTTCCGGACAAGGATATTATTATCCTTTATACGAATGACGTACACTGCGGCGTTGATGAAAATCTCGGATATGCAGGTTTCGCCTACTGCCGTGATGAAGCCCGCAAGAATACGCCGTATGTTACTCTTGTTGACGCGGGCGACTGGGCGCAGGGCGGAACTATCGGGGCAATCTCTCATGGCCGCTATCTTCTCGAAATAATGAACGAGGTCGGTTATGATATTGCAATTCCCGGAAATCACGAATTTGACTACGGCTGGAGCCAGTTCGAGAACTTCGCAAAAAATCTTAAATGCGGTTTTATATCCTGCAACATAAGGGATTTGAGAACGGGCAGGCTTATCTTCAAACCGTATAAAATTCTCGAATACGGTGATGTAAAAGTCGCTTTTGTCGGCGTAACAACTCCCGAGTCAATCATTAAGTCAGCTCCTTCAAATTTCCAGAATGATAAAGGTGAATTTATTTACGGCTTTGACGGGGAGGATGCAGGCAAAAAACTTATTGCTTCAATTCAGAAAGCAGTTGATGACGCAAGGGCTGAGGGAGCTGATTATGTTATAGTTGTCGGCCATCTAGGCGAATACGAAGATATAGTAGTGCAGGAATGGGCTACTCCTTACATTGCGCCCAGAACAAGCGGAATTGACGTATTCATTGACGGACACTCACACGAAGTAACGCCGTGTCTTGTCTTCAAGAACGCCGACGGCAAGGACGTAATAATTACCCAGACCGGCACAAAGCTGACACATGTCGGAAAGCTCACGATAAATACAAAAGGTGAAGTAAAAACGGAACTTTTAAGCGGCTTTGACGGCAGGGACGAAAAGACGGCGAAATTTGTCGCGGAAATCAAGGCTAAATACGAGGATACACTGAAAACTCATCTGACTTATACAAGTTTTGACCTCGTCGCAATGGACGCAAGTAAGGACTGGCTTGTCCGCACAAGGGAAACGAATTTAAGCGACCTCGTAACGGATGCTTTTCTGGCTTCAGCGCGTGATACAAAAACGAAAACGGCTGACATCGCTCTGGTAAACGGCGGAGGAATGCGCAACAACATCGCGGCCGGTGAAATTACGATCAAAAACGCTCTTGATGTCCTCCCGTTCGGAAACACTGTGTGTATCTGCGAGATTCCCGGACAGAGTATAATTGATGAACTTGAACTCGGAGTCCGTTTAATGCCCGACAGAAGCGGCGGATTTATTCACGTGTCAGGGCTGACATATACGGTTGACACAAGGATACCTTCACCCGTCATTCTCGATGAAAATCAAATGCTGAAAGAAATCTCGGGAGACCGCAGAGTCAGTGATGTTAAAGTCAACGGCGAACCTATTGACCCGGATAAAAAATACAAGGTTGTATCAATAAGTTTCCTTCTTTACATGAAAGGTGACGGCCATGTATTCAAGGGAACGAAAGTTGTTGAACCGGATTACATAACCGCCGACAGCGCATTATCCCGTTATCTGCGTAATTTTGATTTCCTGCCCGAAAAATACAGGGAGCCTCAGGGACGAATTACAATCATAAAATAAAATTCAGCAAAAAAACAGCACCCCCCAAAATATTCAGGGAGGTGCTTTGTTTATGTAACAGCTTTAACTTTTTTAATTTAGCCCATTGTGTCCCAGCTCTGGCCTTCTTCGATCTGGTCGCTTCCGGTCAGATAAAGTTCTTTTGGAACTCCTGCAACTACGATCCCCGATTTCGGGTCAACGTAGTAATTCTTTGCGTCAACGTCAGGGTCTTCACCGATTACTGTACCGTCAGGGATGATGTTATGGCCGTCAATAATTGCGCGCTTTATGCGGCAGTTACGCCCGATTACTACATCATGGCCGATGATACTTTCTTCGACGACGCTGCCGGCCTGAATAAGGCAGTTGCGCGCCAAAACTGAATTTGATACGTCCGCGCCGAAAATCCTGCTTCCTTCCGAGAGCATGACCCTGTTAATATTGCAGGGGTGTCCGCTATCGGGGTAGCAGTATGAGGGGGGATCTCCGTAAGATACCGTCCTGATCGGCCACATGGGGTTATAGAGCGTCATTTCGGATTCATGGCCGATAAGCTCCATATGTGCCTGCCAGTAAGCCTTCAGCGTACCTACATCGCGCCAGTACGGTTTATCAGTTCTCCACTGGTGGACAAGTTCAGTCTCTGCTGACGGGTGGGGAAGTATGTTTGTCGAGAAGTCATAAGCGCAGACTTTCATTCCGTGTTCAACAAGATCCGGGATTATGTCCTTGCCGAAATCGTGGCTTGTCTCTTCCTTCATTGCGTCGTCATCGAGTGCCTCTTCAAGGACTTTGCGGTTAAAAACGTAATTTCCCATTGAGACATAGCTGAATCCGGGCTTTCCGGGAATTTCAGGCGGATTCTTCGGCTTCTCCATGAACTCAACAATACGGCCGTTCTTGTCGGTCTTTATGCAGCCGAACTCAGTAGCGTCCGAAACAGGTACGACGTTCGCGGCGATCGTAACATCGGCGTGCTGAGCGTCATGATACGCGAGCATCTGCTCAACGTCCATTTTGTAGATGTGATCTGCTGCGAAGATACAGACTTTATCAGCCCTGTAACGCGTTATCATGTGCTTTGCCTGATATACTGCGTCCGCTGTCCCCTGGAACCAGTGTTCACCGCTCCACATCTGAGCCGGAATTGTAGTTACGAAGAAGTCACGGCCCCTCATTGCGCCCCCGAACTGCCAGCCGCGTTCAATGTGTTCATTCAGAGACTGGCTCTTGAACTGAACGAGAACGTAAACGGAGTAAATTCCGCTGTTAATGAGGTTTGAGAGGGCAAAATCAATTATCCTGTACTTTGCGGCGAAGTAAACTGCAGGTTTTGCGCGGTAACGTGTGAGCGGCATTAACCTCTCGCCCTTGCCTCCCGCGAGAACGATGCCTAACACTCTTCCGTGTTTGCCTGTATACATAATAAAAACTTAACCTCCTTTTATATGTAACAACACCCCTTGAAATAATTAAATAATAACAAGGGGTATGATTCACACTTTTACTGCATTAAATCTTCGTACATGTCCTTATAGAGACCTGCCGATTTATCCCACGTGAAATCTTCACGCATTCCCTCAAGCATTATCTTTTTCCATGCCGTTTTGTCATTGTTGTAACGGTCAACAGCCCTTCGCAGCGCCCACATCATACCTTCAGCATCGCACGTAAGGAAAGTGAATCCGTTTCCGCCTTCCGGCCTGTCGACATCAAATACAGTATCCCTTAATCCGCCGACTTCACGGACAACCGGCACAGTTCCGTATCTCATTGAAATCATCTGAGATAATCCGCACGGCTCGAATACTGACGGCATAAGGAATATATCACCGCCGGCATACATCAGGTGCGATAAAGGCTCGTCATATCCCCTGAATAATTTTATGCTCTGCGGGTTTGCTTCTGCAGCCTGAATAATTCCGTTCTCGATCCAGTCATTTCCTGAACCCAGTATTAACAGTTTCGCCCCTGTTTCCGCAATCTGATTCGCCGCGCTGAAGACCATATCAAAGCCCTTCTGTTCGACAAGACGGCTGACACATACTATAACCGGCGCATCTGTTTCCGTGTCGAACCCTGCACGCGACAAAAGTTCTCTTTTGCAGGCTGCTTTTCCTTTGAGATCTTTAATGCTGAACTTTGCCGGAATTTCCTTGTCTCCCGAAGGATCCCAGAATTTCGTATCAAGGCCGTTCAGTATTCCCCTGAGCTTGCTTCTTTGCTGGTAAAGTATCCCGGATAATTCACGGGTAGATTCATAAGTCTGAATCTCGTTCGCATACGTCGGTGATACCGTGCTGACGGCTGATGCTGCGACTATTCCGCCTTTTAACAAATTCACCTGTCCGTAAAATTCCATTGTCGATGAACTGAAGCTCCAAGGTTCCAAACCTGAAGCCTCAAGGAACGGTGAAGGCTCGAATATGCCCTGATACGCTACGTTGTGAAGAGTCATTATGCTCTTTCCGCCTGACTGCCTGTAGTGCCTGTGCCACGCAAGCGCACAGGGAAGAAACGCCGATGTCCAGTCATGGCAGTGGTATATATCCGGTTCCCATTCGATAGCGTCTTTAAGCTCAAGTGCCTGCATACAGAAAACGGCAAACGGTGAAGCTGTCCAGAAATTGAGCTGTGAAGGATACATATCACCCGTATAATCTTCAGCCTTAAGGAAATACGTAGGTACGCCCTTAACTTCAGCTTTTATGACATTTGCCGAATGTATACGCCAGTCATACGCAGCATATACTTTTGTCTTCAGTGTCGTAGTTTTGAGGCCTGAAGCCGCTGCCCTTTCAAGAACGCCCGGCCATGCAGGAGTTACAACGCGGACATCTACCCCTGCCTGACGCAGTGCTTTGGGCAGTGAACCTGCAACGTCACCAAGCCCGCCTACTTTTGAGAAAGGGGCAAGTTCCGTTGTTACGAACAATACTTTTACAGCACTACCGCTTTTCGTCATTGCTGATAAACTACATTCCTTTCACTACTTAGATTAAAAATATTATTAATATACTACATTCCCCTGAAGTCAATCGAGTATGCTTTTGAGGCATATTCGTGTACTACCCTGTGAGTGTTGAAGAAACTTGCATCAAGGGCTATCGTATGTCTCATCATGTCGACCCACTTTTCATGATTATCATAATACGTGGGTATTACTTTATTTTCGAGTTTGTCGTACAGGTCAACGGCATCGAGATTTTCATCATAGTGAGAGTTTGAATTTGCATCTTTTGCCTCAGCCTCTGAAGGTTCGGGGCCTATTGACCAGCCCGTAACATCTTCGACCCAGCCTTCAATCCACCAGCCGTCAAGAACGCTGAAGTTCATTATTCCGTTCATTGCGCACTTCATTCCTGAAGTTCCGCTTGCCTCTCTGGGTCTTATGGGATTATTGAGCCAGACATCAACGCCCTGTGTAAGGAGCGATGCTATTTCCATGTTGTAATTGTCAATGAAAACGATCGTAACGTTGCCTTTTAATTCGCGTGATGCCTTCCGGATTTTCTGGAGAAGTGCTTTTCCGCCGTTGTCTGCAGGGTGTGATTTTCCCGCAAATATGAACTGAACTTTATTCTTTGCGACAATTTTCTTGAGCCTGTCAATGTCAGTGAGCAGCAAATCAGCCCTCTTATACGTTGCAGCGCGTCTTGCGAATCCGAGCGTTAATACATTCGGATCGAGCATTATCCCGTTAGTCTCAAGGACACGCGCAAACAGCCTGAGTTTTGATGCCTGATGTGCTGACCATACTTCTTCTTTTGGAATTGTCAGAGCCTGAACGAGACGGCCAGGATCCAATTCCCAGCCCGGAATATGCTTGTTATACAGCTTCCGCATTCCTGAACTTATCCAGGTTGTCGGGTGAATGCCGTTAGTTATCCAGTCAACAGTCTCCATTTTGAACATTGCGTTGCTGACTTCGGCGTGTTTCTTTGCAACTCCGTTCACGTAACGGCTGTAGCGCAGGCCTAAATCTGTCATTGAAACGCCGGGAACATCGGGCATCATTCTGTGAATAGTGTGCCTTGCGTCATCAGGGAAAACCTGATCGATCATTCCAAATTCAAAATAATCATGTCCGGCCGGGACCGGTGTATGTGTCGTGAAAACTACCTGTTCGCGTATTTTGTCAGGATCATAATATCCCAGTTCGCGCATAAGCTCGAGAGTAAGGAAACCTGCATGTCCTTCATTTAAGTGGAACGTGTCAATATTCATGTAACCTAAATCACGCAGCATCCTAAGGCCGCCGACACCGAGTATAAACTCCTGACAAAGCCTGTAACGGTTGTCGCCGCCGTAAAGATACCAGCATAATTTCCTGTCATCAGGATGATTAGGCTCAAAATCAGTATCAAGGAAATATATCGGCAGCGGATAGCCCGTTGCGCCGATGCACTCATATACCCATGCGCCGACTTGAATTTCACGACCCTGAATCGTTATTGATATTCTGTTCGGAAGCAGCGTTAATTCCTTTGAAGGATCCCATACGACCGGTTTTTCCATCTGCCAATCGTTGTCGTTGAACTCCTGAACAAAATATCCCTTTCGGTACAAGAGCGTAACACCTGCCATAGGAACCCCTAAATCGGCCGCACTTTTGAGAATATCGCCAGCCAGAACACCCAGACCGCCTGAATAAGTGGGGATTGACTCTTTAAGCCCGACTTCCATTGAAAAATAGGCTACGGGGCGGAAAGCTGGATCGTTTTCCATCAGCGTCCTAAGTGAGTTGCCTAAGTCGCTTCTGTGTAGTCTTTGAATCATGATGATAATCTGAACTCCTTTCCGGTTTTATAAGCAGACGGGCGAAACTGACCACCTGCAAGAATTTCTATCTAAATGAATGGATCTTAATTTATGACGTGCATTATCTCATAAAAAGTGATTTTTTGCGATATAATTACGGCCATGTTAAAGCGGATATTAGCATTACTTACGGCAGCAATATTATTTTCATCGCTGATATTTTCAGCAGCATTCATCATTCTTGAGACAGAACACGACTGTATCGGTGATGACTGCCCCGTGTGTTCATGTATTGCGCTCTGCGGCAGTATATTCAGGCAGTTTTCATTTCCGCCCGAAAATCTGAAATCCGCCTCTAATGCGTCATTCATTGCAGCATTAATTATCGTTCAGGTTATCTGCTTCACGGCTCACAGCACGTTAATAACCCTCAAAGTCAAACTCTCAGATTAAATTTAATTAATAACTCATAAGCATTCAGCAAAAAAAATTCAATCTATATCTATAAATTAAAGGGGTTTGATTATTATTATGAGGAAAATATATCAGTTATTGACTGCTCTGTTGATTTCGGTGTGGCTTTTTGCCGGTCAATGCTCTGCAGCTTCCGTTGTCGCTACTATATTCCCGGTTTATGACTGGGTGCGCGAAATTTCAGCAGGTACGGGAACATCAATAACTCTTCTGCTTGACAGCGGCGTCGACCTTCACAGCTTCCAGCCTTCAGCTCAGGATATTGTGAAAATTTCATCATGCGATTTATTTATCTATGTCGGCGGAGAGTCTGACGAATGGGCCGACGATGTCCTGAAAAATATAGCTCCGAACGGGCCGAAAGTCATCAATCTTCTTGACGTTCTCGGCGATTCCGTGAAACCTGAAGAGATCGTCGAGGGTATGGAACACGAACACGGACATGAACATGAAGAGCATGAACACGAAGAGCCTGATGAACATGTATGGTTATCGCTGAAAAATGCCGTCATCACCTGCCGTAAAATTTCTGAAGTTCTCTGCGGACTTGATCCGAAAAACAAAAATATATTCACGGCAAACCTTGAGAATTACATTCGTGAACTTTCAAATCTCGACAAGTCTTACGCTGAAACCATCGAAAATTCAAAAAGGAAAGTTATACTTTTCGGCGACAGATTCCCATTCAGATATTTAACTGACGATTACGGGCTGAAATATTACGCTGCATTTTCGGGCTGTTCGGCAGAGAGCGAGGCAAGTTTTGAAACTGTAATATTCCTGGCAAAGAAAGCCGATGAGCTTTCACTTCCCTGTGTTCTGACGATTGACGGGACAAGACACAAAATCGCCCAGACCGTAATATCTTCAACAAAGGCTAAAAATCAGCGTATTCTTGTTCTTGACTCCATGCAGTCATCGGCAATGAAGGACATTTGCCCCCCTCTTTCAGGATAGGTTACGTTCCTCAACAGAATGAACTTCAGAAGGATTTCCCTGCGTCAGTAATGGAAGTGGTGATTTCAGGCTGTCTTGGGAAATGCGGCTTCCGTCCGTTCTACGGAAAGAACGAAAAGAATAAAGCACTTGAGGCCATGAAAAAAATGAATATTTCTGATTTAGCCTCCATGTGTTACAGGGAATTATCGGGCGGACAGCGTCAAAGAGTTTTGTTAGCGCGTTCATTATGTGCGGCGGGAAAAATTTTATTCCTTGATGAGCCTGTTGCCGGTCTTGATCCTGATTCAAGCTCGGAATTTTACGGGGTTATAAAAGAGCTGAATGATTCGGGCGTAACGGTGATAATGATTTCTCATGATACCGGCGAGGCACTGAAATATTCAAGCCGTGTTCTTGAACTTGGAAAGGGTAATAAAAATGCTTGAAACTTTGATCATGTATTTTCAATTTCCGTTCGTAAGAAATGCAATATCATTCTTTCAGTCATAACCGTAAGAATGTTCGTGTTTTTCTATAACAGGATATTCGCCGTAACGTTTGATGAGGATTTCGCCGGTGTCTGCGGAATCAACGCTAAAATATGCAGCTTAATCATAGCCGTAACAATAGCAGTAGTTATCGTTCTTTCAATGAAACTTGCGGGGTCGCTGCTGATTTCGGCGTTAGTTATATTTCCTGCGCTCTCATCAATGCGCGTATTCAGGAGCTTTCTGGCCGTAACTCTAAGTTCCGCAATACTTTCAGTTTTTTGTTCGCTCTTCGGAATGATAGTGTCAATACTTTCCGGTACTCCTGTAGGTTCAACGATAGTAGCTGCCGATATGCTTATGTTCGGGATATTTTTTCTTGCAGGTAAAATTTTGAGGAGGCAATAATTGTCATGACAAAAAAATTTTTATGTTCACTTTTAATTGTTATTATGTTCATGTTCTCAGCGTCATACGGTGCAGGAATGAAGCCGGATATTGACCTGACGAAATTAAGCGGCGTGATGGCATATTCAGGACTGTTTAACGTTATGTGCAATCCACCGGAATATGAGGGGAAAATCATAAAAGTTCAGGGCTACTGCGATTCAGTCCATGATGACGAGACTGGAAAGGACTATTACGGCGTAATCATAATGGACGGTTCCGTGTGCTATTCTGCCGCCTTGCTGATGCTGAATTAATGTAGAATAAAAATATCCCTTTCCGAAATAATAACGGAGGGGGATAATTTTTTGCGTTATATCAAAAAACTTCATTTTAATGCTAAAATCTCAAACATAATAAAATTTTTCCAAGAGGAGTACTCAAAAGTTTATGCAGTTTCTATATTTCACCTGAAAAATTAAAAAATGCACGGGACTGCATATTGACGTACTCATTTACTGACACTGATATACATTTCCTTTGCATCTGCATAAATTAAAAAACTCCCGGATTAACACAGGAGGTTTTCTTTCAAATGGTAAAAGTTAATGCTATGGGCAAATTATGCCCCGAACCCGTCATAATGACGAAAGCTGAAATCGAAAAGGGCGCAGCTGAGATCGAAGTTTCTGTCGACAACGACATCGCCGTTTCAAACGTTACGCGCCTGCTTCAGGGAAAGGGCTACACGGTCGAACTTGAACGCATTTCCGGCACTCAGGAACGCAGGTTAACCGCCAAGAAATCAGCATCAGGGGAAGTAACCCCGTCAAAGCCGCGTGATGAGCTTTTAGCAATCCTCATAGCCCACGATGTTTTAGGCGGAAATGACAAGGAACTCGGCGAAGTCCTGATGAAGGCTTTTCTCGGCTGTATTTCAAAACTTTCGCGCCGTCCTGCCGTCATGGCTTTCATGAATGAGGGCGTTAAACTCGTTCTCCCTGAGTCTTCAGCCTGTGAGTACATCAGGGAACTTGAGAAGGCCGGAACTAAAATACTTGTCTGCGGAACATGCACAACTCACTTTAATATCACCGATAAAGTTGCGGTCGGAACAATCTCAAATATGTTTGAGATTATGGAAATGATCACGGGAGCAGATAACACCCTGATATTCTGATGTTATACGTTGGAATAGATATAGGCTCAACGGCTGCAAAGGCCGTAATTCTAAGTGATGACAAGTCGCGGATTATTGACCGTAAGTTAATGCCTTCAGGCTGGAACAGCAGGCAGACGGCTGACGATTTATTAACCTGGCTCTTATCTCACGGATATTCAAGGGAAGAACTTAAAATTACTGCAACGGGTTACGGCCGTGTTTCAGTGCCTTACGCTGACAGCACTTTGACTGAAATTACATGTCACGGTAAGGGTGCAGCTTTCTTGGGCGGTGAAAATTTAACGGTTATAGACATCGGCGGTCAGGATACAAAAGTTATTGTTCTAAGCAGGGGTAAAGTTGTCGATTTCGTCATGAATGATAAATGTTCGGCAGGAACAGGGAAATTCTTGGAAGTCATGGCCAACAGAATGGGCGTAACTCTTCAGGAATTTTTTTCAATGGCTGAAAAAGGACACGAGATAAAAATCTCGTCAATGTGTACCGTATTTGCTGAAAGCGAAATCGTAAGCCTGATGGGTCTAGGTACTCCCCGCGAAGATATTGCCTGCGGTGCTGTCGGCTCAGTTGTCTCGAAAGTTTCAACACTCGTAAGCCGTAAAAGCGTCTCAGGCGGTTATTATCTTACGGGCGGTTTCTGCGAATGTCCGTTACTCGTTGAAAAACTCGGCGGAACTCTCGGCAGTGAAGTAAGAACGTGCAGCGATGCCAGATTTGCCGGCGCAATCGGCGCGGCACTGCTCGGGAAGTGAAAAAGTAAAATTTAGTCATGAATATTGATGATGTTATCGGACGTGTTGAAGGTCTGAGGCGTGAAGCCTACGTAAAGGCCGTAATGCGTGATGACGTTATAGGCTGTATCGGCTCACATGCCCCTTTTGACGCTCTAAATTCACTGGGGCTTTGGGCTATTCCCGTTCACGGAATGGACGGCAGTATTCTTAAATTTTCGGTGGAAGAAGGATTATGTCCGCTTGTTGATGCTACGGTAACTTACGCAAAGACCGACAAGTGTCCGTTAATTCACAGCAGCAAAATAATCGTTGTTGATGACTTCTGCCCTGTTATGACCCGTGAAATGTCAAAGCTGAAAGACAAAAATATATTTGTTTACAGAAAAGGCTCGGAAAATGCTCTATTCAATGAGATTTTCAGGGTATACGGCAATAAGCGTTTAAGCATGGAAAAATGTTTAACGCATTCAATGCTGTTAAACAAACTTAATACGCTTATTGAGGGCTTGAAATTCAGGACGGAATTAACGGGAATGCAGGTTTATATACTCGAATATTACACGAAATTTCTTGATCCCGGTGAACGCGTGGAATTAATTTCCGAAATATCGCGGGAAATTAAATTTTCTGATGAGCCTGAAAAATTTATCCCTGTCCGTGTGCAGGACGGTGCAGGAATTTACAGGCAGATAGACGAAATCTATTCAGGCAGAAAATACAGGATACTTGAAAATTTCTGCGACATAAACGGGAATTATGACTTTGTTTATGAGAACTGCCCTTACTGTGAGGGTAAAAGGATAAATTACATGAGGGAGGATTAATATTAAAATGGCAGATTATCACGAGATGTGGGAAAAACTCGGAATGGACGTAAAAACGCATGACCTGTTATGCGAGGCTCTTCCGGGAGCGTTCGGAGATGTCTATCTTTCACAGGAGAACAGGCCCGAAGGAATGGACTACTTCAACATGGTAGTAGCTGAAATTCACGGCATAAGGCCGGCCGAGCTTGTCGAACACAAAAAGAACGGCGGAAAAGTTGTCGGCACTTTCTGCATTCACGTTCCTGACGAAATACCCGTAGCAGCAGGAGCAATTTCAACGGGTCTTTGTTCTGGTTCACAGTTCTGGGTTCCCGGCGGCGAAAAGAAACTCCCGGCGGCTACATGCCCGTTAATAAAGGCAAGTTTAGGCGCGAGATTTGACAGGACATGCCCGTTTTTCAGGCTTGCCGATATGTTCGTGGGCGAAAATACATGCGACGGAAAGAAAAAAGCATGGGAGATTTTAGCGGAAGATGCACCGGTGTATGTAATGGACATTCCGCAGATGAAGAGGCCGAAGGATTACGAACACTGGGCAGACGAAATTAAAGGCTACCTGAAAAAATGCGAGGAACTGACAGGCAACAAAGTTACTCCTGAGAATCTGCGTTCTGCAATAGTCCTGTTAAACAAGAAAAGAAAGGCACTTCAAAGGCTTTCAGATTTCAGGAAACTTGAAAATATCCCGATAAGCGGCAAAGATGTCCTGTTAATCACGCAGATTGCATTCTACGATGACCCTGCGAGAATTACGGCTCAGATAAACAAATTATGTGATGAGCTTGAAACACGCGCAAAGAACGGAGTTTCAGTTTTCAAAAAGGGCGCAAAAAGAATATTGCTGACGGGTACTCCGCTCTCAATTCCCAACTGGAAAGTACATCACATAATTGAAACTCTCGGCGGTGCCGTAGTCTGTGAGGAAATGTGTACCGGCATACGTTACTATGAAAAATGCGTTGATGAGTCAGGCTCAACGGTTGACGAAATGATAAAACACCTCACTGAAAGATACATGGGAGCCATACACTGTGCATGTTTCACGCCTAACTTTGAGAGGATTGACGACATTAAACGCCTCGCGGAAGAGTACAAGGCTGACGGCGTTATCGATATGAACCTGAAATTCTGCAATATATATGACATTGAGGGTCATTTTGTCGAACGCGAACTGAAAAAGGCCGGTATTCCCGTTCTCGGAATTGAGACAGATTACACGGATCAGGACGCGGAACAGCTGAAAACGAGAATCGGCGCATTCTTGGAGATGCTCGGAAATTGAGGCATTATGTCCTTTTCCCTGACGTAAAAAACGCTCAGAAACTCTATGACATTCTCAAGGCTGAGGGCGTGAAGTGTACATTTTCGCCGACACCCAGAGAAGCGGACAAGTGCTGCGGTGTCTGCGTGATGTTTCACGATGAGAGCGACAGAAAGAAAATCACTGATATTATTTCTGAAAATGAAGTTAATATCCTGAAATTCTTTGACGGCGAGGAAGGAAAGCCGGAACGCATGAAATTTTGTTAAAGATTAAAGATTAAAACCCCCCCTGCTATTTTAAGGCAGAGGGGATAATTTTTTTGCGCTATAATTCCTGAAAAATGACAAGGAGATTTTAATATTAATATGGAATACAGAACTGAACGCGACTCAATGGGTGAAATAAAAGTCCCTTCATGGTCATACTGGGGGGCTCAGACACAGAGAAGCATTGAGAATTTTCCGCAGAATACTGAGCGTATGCCCATGCCGATAATTTATGCGCTTTCAGTAATCAAGAAAGCCTCAGCGATCGCAAATTTCAAGGCAGGACGATTGGACGAAAAGCGGATGAATTTAATAACTTCAGTATGCGATGAGATTTCAGCAGGAAAACTTGATGCTCATTTTCCGCTTGTTGTCTTTCAGACAGGTTCGGGAACTCAGACAAATATGAACGTCAACGAGGTTATAGCAGGCAGGGGAAACGAATTAGCAGGCGAAAAACTCCTGCACCCCAACGATCATGTCAACATGTCGCAAAGTTCAAATGACACTTTCCCGACAGCAATAAACATAGCGGCAGTTATTGAAATTACGCAGAAACTTTTTCCGTCTCTTGATGAGGGTATAAAAGTTCTTGAACGCCTGAAAAATGAGAACATGAACGTAATCAAAACAGGCAGGACGCATTTACAGGACGCAGTGCCGATAACTTTCGGGCAGGAGATTTCAGCGTGGCAGGAAATGTTATCGAGGGGGAAAAACTCAATTTCAGAGGCCATGAAAAAATTATATCCTCTTGCTCTCGGCGGTACAGCGGTAGGTACGGGGCTTAACGCTCCGAAGGGTTTTGCGGAACAGTCAGCACATGAAATTTCTGAATTGACGGGGCAGCCCTTCACTACAAGTTCCAACAAGTTCTATTCTTTGACGTCACAAAGTTCAACGGCATACGTTCACGGGGCATTGAAGGCTTTAGCAGCTGACATTATGAAAATTGCCAATGATATACGCTGGCTTTCATCGGGGCCGAGATGCGGATTAGGCGAGATTTCAATTCCTGAGAATGAGCCGGGAAGTTCGATAATGCCGGGAAAAGTCAATCCTACACAGTGCGAGGCAATGACAATGGCAGCCGTTCAGGTAATGGGGAATGATTCGGCTATAGGATTTGCGGCAAGTCAGGGAAATTTTCAGCTGAATGTATTTCTGCCCTTAATTGCCTATAACTTCCTTCAGTCTGTAAATATTTTAGCCGGTACATTCAGGTTCTTTACACAAAAGTGCCTTGCCGGTATACGTCCGAACATTGAAAAAATGCGGGAGAATTTATCGAAATCATTGATGCTTGTTACGGCGTTAAACCCTCATACAGGTTATGACAACGCCGCTAAAATCGCAAAACATGCACACAGAAATAATATAACGCTGAAAGAAGCCGCCGTTTCATTAGGTTTTTTGACGGCTGAAGAGTACGAAAAATATATTGTCCCTGAAAATATGGTCTGAGTAATGAAAAATCGTTATAGAAATTAATAATAAATGCTGATATTATAATTTTCAGTCAAAAGTATTAACTTACCTTAAATTAAAATTAAAATGAAGGGAGCTGAACGGGGATAAACATGAATAAGACAAAATTTATGTGATGCGTAAACTGTAATGCACGTGCTGCAGGCAGTAATAAATATTCTCGTTTCGGCTTCTCTCTGAACTTTCCCGTTTTTCACGCGTAAATTCTGAGACAGCCTTAAAAATTTTTGAGGAGGTATTAATTTGTCATGGATTTCCTGAAGCGTTATCCTATTCCTATCGCCGGGCTTATTCTCGGTCTTTTTGCACTCGGCAATCTTGTACAGTCATACAGCAATGAGGCAAGATTAGCACTCGGCGTTATTGCGTTCGTTCTTTATGTTCCGTATGTCCTGAAAGTCTTAATACTGAACAAAAAACTTTCTGAGCCTCTGAGCAATCCCGTAGCGGCCAGCGTCTTCCCGACAATAACAATGGCTACCATGCTTCTGGCCGGTTATGTAAAGCCTTACTGTTCAGACTGTGCGGGCATAATCTGGTATATCGGCGTTATATGTCATGTACTGTTGATAATATGGTTCACCATGAATTTTGCGGTTAAGGGCTTTGCCGTGAAGAAAGTATTTCCGTCATGGTTCATAGTCTATGTGGGGATTGCGGTTGCGAGCGTTTCGGCTCCCGTAACGGGAAGGCTTGAAATCGGCCGTTATGCTTTCTGGTTCGGACTCGTAACATATATACTGCTTCTTTTAATCGTCTGCTACAGGGTCTGGATTGTCGGCGAAATTCCTGCTCCTGCAATGCCAACAACGGTAATATTTGCTGCTCCTGCATCATTATTGCTGGCCGGATACATGGTTTCATTTCCTGAAAAAAACGCGTATATAGTTCATGCGCTGCTTGTGTTCTCAATATTTTTCTGGGCTGCAGGGATTATATATTTCCTGCTTACTTTCAGAGGTGCATTCATGCCGAGCCATTCAGCTTTTACATTCCCTCTGGTTATAAGCGCAATAGCCGTAAAAATGTCGGCGGCTTTCACCGGCTTTTCATGGCAGGGGACTTTATGCGATGTCCAGACCGTCATAGCAGCGGTAATAGTCTTATGGGTACTTGTGCGCTACGTGATATTTATATTCAGCAGCGCGAAGTAATATAAATTTTGGAGGGTAAAATTATTATGACACGTGAAGAGTATGTAAAATCAATCCGCAATACTGCAGAGGAATATTTCAGAAGCGGAACTTTCTTTTGTTCTGAAGCCGTCCTGCAGACAATCAACGACGCTTTAGGCAAGCCGTTTGATGACAACATCGTGAAAATGGCCTCAAGTTTCCCGATCGGTCTGGGTAAAGCCCAGTGCTTATGCGGCGCAGTTTCAGGCGGTGAAATGGCGTTGGGCATAGTCTACGGACGTACAAAAGGCCAGCCCATGAATCCGAAAATGTTCGAGGTTGCAAAGGGGCTTCATGATTTCGTGAAGGAAAAATACGGCGCAACGTGCTGCAGGGTAATGACCCGCCAGTGGGCAGGAGATAACTTCATGTCTCCGGAAAGAAAAGCACACTGCATCGAGATTACGGGCGTTGTTGCCGAATGGGTAGCAAACGCGCTCATTGATGACGGAAAACTTTCAGTGCCGGCAGCATAGCGGTAAATCCAAGACCGGGCGGAGAAAATAAAAACTCTCTGACCCGGTAATTTTTATATTAATCCTTTTGTTGACGGAATTTCATCGGCGTATTCAGGGTTAATTTTCACTGCCTGAGATATGCTTCGGGCTGCTGATTTGAATGAACATTCTATAATGTGATGAGCGTTTTTCCCTGAAAGCTGCCTGAAATGCAGAGTACAAAGCGAATTTCTTACAAAACCGAGCCAGAACTCTTCAGCAAGTTCCGTATCAAAATCCCCGACTTTCTGAGCCTCAATATTAACGTTCCAGCAAAGATACGCCCTTCCCGAAAAATCTACGGCCGTCATTATTAAAGCCTCGTCCATAGGCAAAATAATATCCCCGTAACGGTTAATACCTTTCTTTTCGCCCAATGCCTCAAAAAATGCCTGACCCAAGCAAATCCCTACATCTTCGACAGTGTGATGAAAATCAACATCATAATCTCCCCTGCATTTAACTTTAAGATCAAAGCGGCCATGTGAGGCAAATAAAATCAGCATATGATCCAGAAATCCGCAGCCTGTAGAAATTTCATTTTTCCCCGTACCGTCAAGATTAAGCGATAAATTTATGTCAGTCTCTTTAGTCTTTCGCGTTATGCTGCTCTCTCTCATTTTCAATTATTCCTTTCATTACCTCAAGAAGAACCTGCATCTGCTCAGGAGTTCCGATTGTTATTCTATTGTAATCAGATATTGAAACCGGGCTGCTGAAATGCCGTATCATTATTCTGTTTTTCCTGAGAGAATTGAATATCTTTTCGCCGCTTATGGCTTCATGTTTGACGAAAAGGAAATTTGCAGACGAGTTAAGAACGCTGAACCCCATTTCAATTAACCTGTTTTTCACGTTATCCCTGACCCTGCATATAATGTCAATATTCCTGCGTGTATATTCCTCGTCTTCGAGCGCTCCTAATCCTGCGGCCTGAGTCATTGCGTTTATGTTGTAGGGCGTTACCGTATTTTTGATTTTTTTGATGTCATTAGCTATCTCTTCATTTGTCATGCACCAGCCCAGCCGTGCCCCTGCCATTGAGCGTGATTTTGAGAATGTCCGAGTTATTATGACGTTATCATATTCGTGAATGAATTTGACCGCGCTTTCTGCACCAAAATCAACATATGCTTCGTCAATTACGATTAAACTTTCAGGGTTTGAAGTTATTATTTCCTCAAGCTCGCTTAACGTTAACGCAATCCCTGTAGGCGCGTTAGGGTTTGCGATTAATAACGTCCTGCCTTTTACGTTCCTGTAATATGACGGCGAAATCATGAAATTCTTTAACGGCACAGTAATGTAACTGACTTCATGAAATTTTGCGAGTATCTTGTAAAATGAATATGTTATGTTAGGGAATGCCGCTCCTTTTTCACAGAAAGCGGTGAATATGAAATTCAGAATCTCATCTGAACCGTTCCCGAAAACTATTTCAGAAGGTTTAACATTATTAAGTTCTGAAATTTTTTCGGCAAGCAGCCTGCATTCAGGATCAGAATAGTAATTCAGGCCCAGTGATGCTTCATGTGAATATGCTATTGCTTTCGGCGAGGGCGGAAAAGGAGACTCATTTGTGTTAAGGCGTATATAACCCTTCATGCTCTCAACTTCGCCGCTTGTGTCATACGGCATGAGCGGGTTATATTTTTTGTGAAGGAATCTGCTCATTACACGTAAAAATCCTTTCATTAAAATCTATTCTATTATACAAAAATTAAGAGAGAGTATATTCACTGTAACATTTTTGCTGTATATTTATTTAATATCTTTAAGACAAGGAGTTTTGATAAAACATGAACGACTTAAAACAGAACGGCGATATATGCAGGGGACGTAAGCCGGTTATAGATCTGCTTGCTAAATCGCCATCACGGTGTTCAAAGCTGATAATAGCCGATAATGTACGTCCGCCGTTCCTTGATGAGCTTTTAGACCTTGCGCGGAGCAAAAATGTAACGTGGCAGATTGCAAAGCCTGAAGCACTCGATAAACTTTCAGGCGGTGAAAAACATCAGGGTGTAATATGCCGTCTTACACAGTCAAAAATTATAGAGCTTGATGATTTCATTAAAACTCTTGAGGGTCTGAATAACGCTTTAATTGTAGTTCTTGATCACATAGAAGATCCGCAAAATCTCGGTGCCGTTATACGTTCGGCAGAAGCAGGCGGAGCATCTTGTGTCATTTACGCTAAGAGAAGAGCAGCGATTCCCAATGATACTGTTATAAAGACAAGCGCGGGTGCATCGCTGAGGCTTCCGCTTATTCCCGTTGCGAATATAACACGCACTATAGAGAGATTAAAGGCTGCTGATTTCTGGATAGTCGGCCTTGACGGAAAATCTGAGTCTTCAATATGGGCTGAAAAACTCCCCGAACGCTGCGCATTAGTCATAGGTGCTGAAGGTGAAGGGTTATCACGCCTAGTCAGCGAGAACTGCGACATCCTCAAACGCATACCGATTAAGCAGGAAGGTGTAAGCTCACTCAATGCAAGTGTCGCAGCTGCAATAGGAATTTTTGAATGGTCAAGGAATTTTATATTGTCATAAAAAAAAAATAACACCCCCTGAATTTTACGGGAGGTGTTTTTTTATAATGCTAATGAATGAGATTATGCCATTCCTTTATGCTCTTTAATGACTGCGAATTACTGCCCCTGCCTTTTACGGTTATAATCCCCTCAGCAGCGGCATCAGCTCCGGCCAATGTCGTAATGTACGGTATACCGGCCTTCACGGCCCCCCTGCGCAGTGCGTTCCCGGTTTTCGTGAACGCTTTTTCACGCGGCGTATTGATGATTAACTGTACCTGACCGTTTATTACATAGTCTAAAACATCGGGACGGTTTGAGCCGATTTTTGAACACTCAAGGCCTGAATTTTTCAGAGTGTCATACGTTCCTTCAGTTGCTAGGATTTTGAACCCTGCATCAATATACTTTTTGGCAATTACGGCAATATTTTTCTTGTCGGTGTCGCTTACTGCAATAAGCACAGTGCCTTCGAGCGGAAGTTTTGCATTAGCGGCCTCCTCAGCCTTGAAAAACGCCTCGCCTGCCTCAAGAGCAAGTCCCAAGACCTCGCCCGTTGAACGCATTTCAGGCCCGAGCAAAGGATCAACTTCCTGAAACATGTTAAACGGGAAGACGGCTTCTTTAACGCCGTAATACGGTATCACCCTCTCGCCTAAAGTTTCAAGCGGTGAATTTCTGCCCGTAAGTTCACGCGTTATTGCCTCAACTGCAAGCGGAACCATACTAATACCGCAGACTTTTGAGACAAGCGGAACTGTTCTCGACGCTCTTGGATTTGCCTCAAGAACGAATACTTTTCCGTTTTCTATTGCATACTGAATATTCATCAGGCCGACTACGTGCATGGCCTCAGCGATTTTTCGCGTATATTCTTTTATCGTTTTCAACGCTTCAGGTGATATATGCCTTGAGGGAAGTATACAGGCCGAGTCGCCCGAATGAATGCCTGCGAGCTCTATATGTTCCATGACGGCAGGAACGTAAGCGTGTGTTCCGTCACAAATAGCGTCAGCCTCACACTCCAAAGCATGATTCAAAAATCTGTCAATCAATATGGGACGGTCAGGAGTAACACCGACGGCAGCTTTGACATAATTTTCAAGGCTTGCTTCATCGTAAACGATTTCCATTCCCCTGCCTCCGAGAACATAGGACGGCCTGACCATTACGGGGTAACCGATACGCCCTGCGACTTCGTGTGCTTCTTTGAGGGTTGCCGCCATTCCTGATTCCGGCATGGGTATATTCAGGCTGTCCATTACTGATTTGAAGCGTCCCCTGTCTTCTGCAAGGTCAATAATTTCAGGAGATGTCCCGAGAATTTTAACGCCGTTGCGCTCAAGTTCTGAAGCAAGATTTAACGGCGTCTGCCCTCCGAACTGTGCAATTACTCCAACGGGCTTTTCTTCCCTATAAATGCTGAGAACGTCTTCAAGCGTCAGGGGTTCAAAATATAATTTGTCTGAAGTGTCATAATCAGTGCTGACAGTTTCAGGGTTGCAGTTGACGATTATAGTCTCAAAGCCTAATTTCTTTAGGGACTGGGCAGCATGTACGCAGCAGTAATCAAACTCAATGCCCTGACCGATTCTGTTCGGGCCTCCGCCGAGTATCATTACTTTCTTTCTTTCTGAAACTATATTTTTTCCGTCAAGCCTGTTATAGCTTGAATAGTAATATGCTCCGTCCTTAGTACCGCTGACGTGAACGCCCTCCCAAGCCTCAACAATGCCTGATTTTTTCCTCTGTTCGCGTATTGACTGCTCGGAAACGCCCAGAATCATTGCCAAATATCTGTCAGAAAATCCGTCTTTCTTTGCCTGAGCTAAGACTTCAACAGGCAGGTTTTTGCCTTTGAAGGCGGTTATGCGTTGTTCCTCAGAGACAAGCTCCCTCATTTCTTCAAGGAAATATGATTTAATATGAGTGAGATTGTGAATCTCATCAACGCCTGCACCCTTTCGCAGTGCCTCATATATGACAAAATATCTTTCGCTTGTGGGATAAGCGAGCATATCGAGAAGTTCAGATTTTGAGAGAGTGTTAAAATTTTTCACGAAACCCAAGCCGTACCTGTCCTTTTCAAGGGAACGTACAGCCTTTTGAAAAGCCTCGCGGAAATTTTTCCCGATACTCATAACTTCCCCAACTGCCCTCATCTGAGTGCCTAATTTATCCTGAACCCCTTTGAATTTTTCAAACGCCCAGCGCGCAAATTTGACTACAACATAATCACCGTCAGGCTTGTATTTTTCGAGTGTCCCGTACTTTCCGCATTCTATATCGCTCAGTGAGAGACCTGCAGCAAGTTTTGCAGAGACGAGGGCAATCGGGAATCCCGTAGCTTTTGACGCTAAAGCAGAAGACCTCGATGTTCTCGGGTTAATCTCAATCACTATAACCCTGTCAGTCTTCGGATCATGTGCAAACTGTACGTTAGTTCCGCCGATTACGCCTATATGCTCAACGATTTTATAGGCCATTTCCTGAAGTCGTTCCTGAAGCTCTTTTGAAATTGTCAGCATTGGAGCAACGCAGAAAGAATCGCCCGTGTGTACTCCCATAGGGTCAACGTTTTCAATGAAACATACAGTTATCATGTTGTTGTCTTTATCCCTGACGACTTCGAGTTCAAGTTCTTCCCAGCCTAAAACTGACTCTTCAACTAAAACCTGATGTACGATACTCGCCTGTAATCCGCGTTCACAAACAGTTCTAAGTTCTTCCCTGTTATAGACTAATCCGCCCCCTGCACCGCCCATCGTGTAAGCCGGCCTGAGGACTACAGGGTATCCGAGTTCTTCGGCAATTCCGAGAGCCTCTTCAACCGAATATGCAACGTGCGAGCGGGCCATGTCTATATTCAGCGCGTTCATTGTTTTTTTGAACTCCACGCGGTCTTCTCCCCGTTCGATTGCATCAGCCTGAACGCCGATTACTTGGACGTTATATTTTTCAAGAATGCCTGCTTTGCTGAGTTCGGCGCATAAATTAAGCCCTGACTGCCCCCCTAAATTAGGGAGCAGCGCATCAGGCCTTTCACGGGCTATTATTGCCTCAAGACGTTCGGGGTTAAGAGGCTCAATGTACGTTATGTCTGCCATTTCAGGATCAGTCATTATTGTTGCAGGGTTAGAGTTCACTAATACAACTTCATAGCCTAATGAACGAAGAGCCTTGCAAGCCTGTGTACCTGAATAATCAAATTCGCAGGCCTGACCGATTACTATCGGGCCTGATCCGATGATTAATATTTTGTGTATGTCACTGCGCTGCGGTGCGTTTGCTGCCATATAAAAATCACTTCCTGTGTTACTGTGTTACCGAGCTGCTTTGTCTTCTGAAATCGTTTCAGTTTTATCTTGTTTATCGCTGCTTTCAGTTAATTCTGTTACATCGTCCGAAATTTCCTGAACTGTCGGCGCAGTTTCCGGCTTTTCAGGTTCCGTTACTTCGTCCCTGCTTTCTGTTTCAATAACGTTTTCAACAACTTCAACAACAGTCTGAACATCTTCGGATTTAACGGGTTCCGCTTCTGAAGGAATCTCATCGCTTACCGTTACAGTTTCAACTTCAACAGCTTCAATAATTTCTGCTTTTATCGGCTCTCCTGATGTCGCTTTTGCCTCACTGCTGACTGTTTCAACAATTGATATTACTTCAGGCGTATCAAGTTCAGGCTCATCACTGGTAACAACCTGCAACGTATCATTTGATTCTGCCTCGTCTTCGGAAACAGGCTCGGCTTCCGTTACGTCTTCAGATTCCGTTACGTCTTCGATTGTGAATGCCGGGACATCGTCGG
This sequence comes from uncultured Synergistales bacterium, assembly GCA_905233565.1. Lineage (GTDB taxonomy): Bacteria > Synergistota > Synergistia > Synergistales > Aminobacteriaceae > JAFUXM01. The sequence goes on along the minus strand of CAJOCL010000002.1, from coordinate 120,507 downwards.
ACTGTGTAACATCATCAGAAACTGCGGGGCTTGCGAATAATTCCTCATCGTTAATGACGACAACAGCCTTCTGCCTTAACAATGCCTCATAAGCTGAACGCCTGTTTGTTTCCTCCTGCTGAGTGAGGAGCGTTTTAATATCTCCGCTTACTTCGTCATAAGGCGTAACGCTCTCGTCAACATGTGATGTCTTCATTGCAACGGCGAAATCTGAGCTTGAAATTTCAAATACGTGGCTGACCTGTCCGACATCAAGCGAATCAACTGCGCTGAGGCTGCCGAGCTTGAACATTGTTGTCGGAAGGAAGACGGGAGTTTTTGTTATGTTTATTACGTCCATTGAAGCAAGCGCATCGCCTGACGCTATAACGTCCCAGCTTTCACCGGCGATTATCATTGCGCGGAAATCCTCAGCATCCGAACTCGTATTGAAATCGGCCATGTGTATCATGAATCCTTCAGGCCTGCTGTAATATAAATTTTTCATTGTGTCATAGAACTCAACGGCTCTGTCTTCGCTGACCGTAACATCACCGATTGCGTTTCTTACAAGCCTGTCAGCAGCCATTTGGCGCGCAAGAGTCTTCTTGTAATCATCGGGCTTAATTCCTGACTGTGCGAGAATCTGATAAAATGCCTCGCGTGTCGGGAAATAAGTATCAGCATAATTTTTCATGGCCGCATCAGCTTCAGCATCGGTTACGCGTATGCCGCTGTCCTCAACTTCTTTAAGCAGCTGTGATTCAAGTATTGCCTGATTCAGAACTGTCCTGTAAAGCGCGGGAATGTCAAGTGATGTCATGCTTCTTGTGCTGTAAGTGTTGAGATAATTGCGGAGCCTCTGCTCAAGTTCCGAACGCATTAAAGAACGTCCGTTGATCTGTGCAACCTCATAATCGCTCATAGAACCGTCAGGGTTGCGGCCCGGAGTCCTTCTTGTGCTTCTGCCTTCATACATGAGGAATGTTGAAAGCAGAAAGGCAATGACAATTACAGCCATAATCCATTTCATTTGTGTACGCAGAAATTTCATCATAATTGAATAAAAACCTTCTCTCAAAAAATTTTTGTGCTACGTAGTTTTTATGATTTCAAATTTTAGCACATACTAAGCAATTTTACACACCTGCTAGGGTTTTTCCTCTTTTAACCTCAACTTCAAGGTGTGAAATTTCACCGCCGGATTTAATCATAATATTACGGAGAATTTGTGATACTTCATCAGCTTTATTTTCTGGGCATTCGCAGACAAGGGAGTCATGAACCTGAAGGAATAATTCAGCCGTTCCCGATACGTGAAAATCAATCATTGCCCGCCGTGAAATATCCGCCGCCGTACCCTGAACGGGGGTGTTTATCAAAGCCCTGTCAAGTCCTGCATTCTTTGCGCGTATTTCTTTAACCGGCCTTATCCTCCCTGCCAGTGTCCGGGTGTATCCCCTTTCCTTTGCCTCTTTAACCATTCCTTCAATATAGGGCTGAATGCCCGGAAGTGCCGAAAAATACCTGTCTATTATGTTTCCTGCTTCATGACGGCTTATTCCCAGCCTTTCAGAAAGGCCGAAAGAACCCATGCCGTAAAGCAGCCCGAAATTCACCATTTTTGCAATGCGCCTCATTTCAGGCGTAACAAATTCAGGAATAACGCCGAAGACCCATGATGCAGTCTCGGAATGTATATCGCGTTTTTCGGAAAAAGCGTTAATCAGCTTCTCTTCTTTCGACAAATAAGCCAGGATACGAAGTTCAATCTGTGAATAATCAGCAGCAACAAATACATTTTCAGGATTTACGGGAACTAAGCCGGATTTTATTTTTTCAGCCCAATAACCGAATACGGGGATATTCTGCAGGTTGGGTTCACGGGAACTTAAACGCCCTGTCCCGGTGAATGCAGGTTCAAATGTCGTGTGTATTATTCCGTCATTGTCTGCAGCTTTCTGAAGGGGAATTACAAAGCCCGTCAGCATTTTTGAAAGTTCCCTGTACTCAAGAATTAAAGACGGTACTTTGCCGTTGGGGAGTTTTGCTAATTTTTCAAGGACTGAGGCATCTGTTGAATATGATTTTTTGCCTTTTGTCCTGCCTGTCGGTTCAAACTTCAGATTATCAAACAAGAGCCATGAAATTTGAGCCGATGAGTTGAGATTTATTCTTACTCCCGTAATGTCTATGATTTCACGTTCAAGATTATTTATGCTTTCTTCAAGTTCGTTTTGAATTAACATGAATTTTTCAGCATCAAGCCTTACTCCGTGATCTTCCATTTTGTTCAGGACGGGAATTAACGGAATGTCTAAATCCGTCATAACGTTATGAAGTCCCTCATATTCCCATATTTCAGCCTCTATATTGCCTGCAAGGTCATTGAGTGCTTTGACTGGGTCTTGACTGCGCTTTATTGCGCTTAAGACTTCCGGGAAATCCCAGCCCGTTTTGTCGGGGTGAAGGAGATAATAAGCCGTCTTCAAATCCCAGATTTTCCCTCCGCCCGTGAACATTAACGGAGATTCCCGAAGTTCTGACTTGTAATCTCTGGTGATAACATCGCATTCGGGCATCCTGAAATTTTCGTGCTTGAAAAATTCTCGCGGCAGCGGTGATTTTGTGCTGCCTATACGTTTTAAGACTCTTGAAAGTCCGAGCTTCAACGCTAAATCTTCGGCAGAATCCAAATCAGGCTCAAAGTTAATGCACTCATTAAGAAAATCAGTATCGCCGTCAAAAATATTATCTCTGAGACGTATTATATTGTCCCTTCTCCAGATTACTTCGTCACGTCCGGCAGCTTCAAATTTTTTTCTTGTTGATTTCGTGAAATTATCAAGTGAATCATAAATTGCTTCGATTGTCGGATATTCAGCTAAAATTTTTTTTGCGCTTATTTCGCCGATTCCAGCAATGCCCTTTATATTGTCCGCATTATCTCCTGTCATTGCCAGGTAATCAGCCATTGACGAGGGCTTGAATCCGTATTCCTTTATGAATAAGTTTTCGTCATAAATTTCTGCGCCTGATACTCCGTTTTTAATGGGACGGATCATTTTTATTCTGTCCCCTAAAATCTGAAATAAATCCTTGTCTGACGAAAGAATAACAGCCTCATGTCCCTGACTTTGCGCGAGCCTTGCAATCGAGGCCGCCGAATCATCAGCTTCAACTCCTTCAAGTATTACGGTCTTAAATCCGCAGAGCCTCAATAATTCCTGAAGTATTGGAATTTGTATTTTCAGTTCGTCAGAAAGCGGGTGCCTTCCTGCCTTGTAATCTTCCTGAAGTTCATGTCTGAAAGTTTTTCCCTTTGCGTCAAAAACTATAACCGTACAATCAGGCAGTAACTCATCCTGAACCCTGTATAACATGTTCATGAATCCCACAATCATTGCTGTAGGTGTTCCGTCAGGTGCCGTAAGATTTACATTAAGGGCGTAAAATCCTCTGTGCGCTAAGCTGTGGCCGTCAACAATCAGAAAAGTTTTTATATAAATCACCTCTGGTATTTTTGAGCAATTATATAATATTAAATTAATTATTATTTAAGGGGATAAATTGAAATATGGAAAAATTTGACACTCTGATAATCGGCGGAGGCCCTGCAGGATTAATGGCAGCAATAAGAGCATCATCGCTCGGCCAGAAAACGGCAATAGCTGAAAAAAATCATTCAGTCGGCGAAAAGCTGCTTATTTCAGGGCGCGGACGGTGCAACTTCACTAACGCTGAGAATGATATAGATATATTCCTTGCACATTACGGAAAGAAGGGGAAATTTCTTTATTCAGCTTTCAGCAAATTCGGCCCGTTCAGGACACGCGAATATTTCAAGTCTATAGGCGTTGAATATGTTGAGGAACGGGGAAAAAGAATCTTCCCTCTTGAAGGAGGAAGCCAAAGGGTTCTTGATGCTCTGTTAATGCAGTGCAGAAAATACGGCGTTAAAATCATGCGGAATACTCCCGTAACGGCAATGAGGACTAAAAACGGCCATGTAGATTACATTGTAACTGAGAACAACGAATACAAGGCTGACAAATATATTATTGCAACGGGCGGAAAATCTTACCCGAAAACAGGCTCAACGGGAGACGGATACGAATTTGCACGGCGCGCAGGACACACAATAACTCCGCTTTATCCTGCATTAGTTCCCGTAAGAACCCGTGAAACATGGCCGAAACTCGCAAGCGGCTGTGATTTACGGAACATAAGATTAAAAGTTATTCTTGACGGCGTTGAAATTTACAGCAGGTTCGGTGAAATGGAATTTACAAATTTCGGAGTAAGCGGGCCGATCGTAATGGAAATAAGTTCGCTTATACCTGACTGGGAAGGTGAGCTGCAGTTTTCGCTTGACATGAAGCCTTCATTAACGCCTGAAATTTTAATTCAGCGCGTTAAACGTGAAATCAATCAACATTCAGGACACGGAAGATTCAGGGGGCTTGTAAGATCGTTAGTGCCGTCAAAAATGGTCAGCCTTATTCTTGAACTTTCAGACATTCCGCATGATAAACCAGTTGAATATATATCAGACGACGAAATTGCGGAATTTGTAAAACTCATCAAAGACATAAGAATGAACATAAACGGCCTTTGGAGTTATAACAATGCAATGGTAACAAGGGGCGGCGTCAGCCTAGATGAGGTTGAACCGTCAACAATGAAATCTAAACTTTATGATAATCTATACTTTGCTGGTGAAATTTTAGACCTTAACGGGACTTCAGGAGGCTTTAACCTTCAGGTCTGCTGGTCTACAGGATATATTGCAGGGAGCGTGAACGAATAAAAATGTTGCTGGTTATTGATACGGGAAACACAACGACAGCCGCAGGAATTTATAACGGTGATGAACTTATTGCGCACTGGAGACTGTCATCAATTTTAAGAACTTATGATGAATTAGGTGTTTATCTGCTTGAACTTATAGGCACAAAAAATATAGATCCTTCTGAGATTAACGGGGCAGCACTTGCGAGCGTGGTGCCGTCTCTTGATTTCCCGATGACTGAAGCCGTAAAGCGTTATTTCGGCGTTACTCCGATTCAGGCAAAAGCATCAGTAAATATAGGAATGGAGATATTATGCAGAAATCCCCATGAAGTCGGAGCGGACAGAATTGTCAACGCCTTTGCAGGGCGCGAAAAGTACGGAATGCCTTTAATCGTTGCTGATTACGGTACGGCTATAACTTTTGATGTTGTTTCGCCGGAAGGTTCATACATGGGAGGAGCTATAGCACCGGGCTTAAATTCAGGAATATCCGCGCTGTTCTCAAAGGCCGCTAAACTCCCTCAGGTTGCGCTGAATATCCCTGAAAGCGTAATCGGACGAAGCACCGAAGAGGCCATACAGTCAGGAATATTATTCGGAAGCGCGGGGCTTACTGACAGGATTGTCGACATGATACGCGCAGAAGACGGAATGAAGGACGCTAAAGTTGTTGCTACGGGAGGACATGCAGGTTTAATGGCAAAAGTATCAAAAAGAATTGATATTGTTGATAAATGGCTGACACTTGAGGGCTTAAAGATGATATATGAGAGGTTAAACGGTTGAAAGCCGGAGGAATTGAAATAACAAATCCCTTGTGCCTTGCTCCTCTGGCAGGGATAACAACTCTTCCCGTCCGCGAATTTTTCAGTACTCACGGGGCATCTTTGACACACACTGAAATGATAAGCTGTGCAGGATTAATCAGGGACAATGAAAAGACATTCGACATGCTGAAGACTTCAGAACTTGAAGCCCCGCTGATAGTGCAGTTATTTGCAAATGATGAAAACGTTTTAGTCAAGGGTGCTGAAGTAACCATGAAAAAATGCGATAGATTTTCAGCGTTCGGGATCAACATGGCCTGTCCGATGCCTAAAATTACGCGCAACGGTTCGGGGGCTGCCCTGCTGAAAAAGCCCGATACTGCATATAAAATGGTTAAGGGCTTGAAATCTCTCGGCCTTCCCGTCTGGGTCAAAATGAGACGGCTTGAAGATAACAGCGATACTCTGAAATTTACTGAAATGCTGATAAATGCAGGTGCCGACAACGTATGTATTCATGGCCGTACATGTTCACAAAGATACGAGGGTATTGCGGACAGGAGTATAATATCTCTCTCGTCCGGAAGATTTCCCGGATATGTCAGCGCGAGCGGAGATGTAAAAACATTGAGCGATATAAACGAATATTTATCAATGGGCTGTATTGCGGTGATGGTAGCGAGGGGTGCATTTTCAGACCCGTTTATATTCGAGGAGTTTAACGGGAAATTCAGGACAAGAAATGAAAAATTGAACGAACTGTTAAACTTTGCCCGCCATGCTGACGAAATTTCAGGTGAACACAAAGCGTTAGTGTTAATGAAAAGATTTGCAGGCAGTATATTGAAATTTGAATACGGATCGGCGGATTTAAGAAGGCTTGCAATGATGTCGAAAACTCTTGAGGAGATAATTAATATTCTGAGAGAAGGGAGCATTAGGAAACTATGAGTTTACATTTTGAGTTTCAGCCTGAGGGAGTATGCACGAAGTTAATACAGTTTGATATTGATAACGGGAAAATTTATGACTTACATTTTCTTGGAGGCTGTAAAGGAAATCTTTCAGCAATTTCAAAACTTCTTGAAGGTGCTGACGCTGAGAAGACAATATCAATATTAAAAGGCAACAGGTGCGGCCACAGAAAAACTTCATGCGCTGACCAGCTCTCAACAGCACTTGAGCAGGCACTCGAACAGGCAGTCAGCAGAAAAGCATCATAAAATATAATCAATTATGAAAATAGATTCACGTTACGGCAGTATTTGGGATGAACTCCCGGCAGGTACGGAGCGGAAAATACCCGAAACTCAGGAAGAAGCAATGGACTTTTTCGAGGCAGCTCAGGCCAGTACTCATAACACACTTATGAAGGCGTGGGACGGTCATAACGACATGATGCGAAAATCTGCGGAACTTCGCCGTATAAGCGAGCGTAAGAGAGCCGCTGAACGTCAGGTTCAAGAACAACGTGAAAGACAAAAAGATATTGCAGAGGCTGAATGGCTGAAAAGAAAGGGGATTAAAAATTCTTAGCTCTCAGCCTCTCTTCTTTTCTTTTTTCTTTCTTCTTCCTTCCATTTCTTTATACTTTCAAGACGTTTTTTGTAATGTACTTCACTTCCCTGTTCAGTAGGGTAATAATATTCACTGCCTTTCAGATTTTCGGGAAGACATTCCATGTCAGTAATTTTGTCGTCAAAATCATGAGCGTACTTGTAACCTTTCCCGTAATCAAGTTCTTTCATTAATTTTGTCGGGGCGTTCCTCAAATGTAACGGAACAGGTTCGGCCATGCCCTTGACTGCATCATTACGCGCTAAACTGTAGGCTTTGTCTATTGCGTTTGACTTAGGGGCTATGGACATGTGTATTACGGCCTGAGCAAGATTAACGGAACATTCAGGCATTCCGACAAAATGACAGGCATGATAAGCGGCAACGGCCATTGAGAGCGATGACGGTTCCGCCAGCCCTATATCTTCACTCGCAAAACGCACTACACGGCGCGCAATGTATAACGGGTCTTCACCAGCTTCAAGCATTCGTGAAAGCCAGTAGACAGCCGCATCAGGATCGGAATTTCGCATAGACTTGTGAAGTGCTGAAATCAAATTGTAATGTTCCTCGCCGTTCTTATCATAAAGCAGTGATTTTTTTGACGTACACTGCTCCAATATTTCAGCGGTTATACTGCCTCCGTCAGAATTTATCGCCGTCATCTCAAGAAGTGAAAGTGCTGACCTTGCATCGCCGTTTGAAAAATTAGCGATTGCCCTGAGAATGTCATCATCAGCGGAAGCGTTGAGGACGTTTAACCCCCGTTTCAATAATTTGACAATATCATCAGCGTTCAGGGCTTTCAAGACAAATACTTTGCAGCGCGACAACAAAGCACCGTTAATTTCAAACGATGGATTTTCAGTAGTTGCGCCGATTAATATAATGCTTCCTTTTTCGACAAACGGCAAAAAAGCGTCCTGCTGAGCCTTGTTGAACCTGTGAATCTCATCAACAAACAAAATTGTACGCGTTCCGAAATTCCTATTGGATTCGGCCTGTTTCATAACTTCGCGGATTTCCTTTATTCCGCTTGCTACGGCAGAAAAGTTAATGAACTCAGCCTGAGTTTTACGCGCTATTATTCCGGCCAGCGTAGTTTTGCCGACACCGGGAGGCCCCCAGAATATCATTGACGGTATTCTGTCGCTGTCGATGATACGGCGCAGAATTTTTCCGGGTGCGATTAAATGTTCCTGACCTGCGAAATCTTCGAGTGTTTCCGGCCTCATTCTTGCTGCTAAAGGCTCGGCATCGTTATTCGCAAATAATGACGCTCTCAAAAATAAATCTCTCCTTGTTATAATTTCTGTCGGGGTGATTATATAATGAAAAAAATTTTTATGATTATTGCTCTTCTCTTAATAAGTGCTGAAAGTAAAGTCTCTGCGCTGCCTTCAAGATATGATTTGAGGGATTACGGGAGAATAACGAGCGTTAAAAATCAGGGTATACCTGGTCCGTGCTGGGCGTTCGCGGCGATCGGGGCAATGGAATCAAACTGGCTCACTCAAAAACTCGGAAAGCTCCCGGATCTTTCAGAAATGCAGATTGCTTTTTACTGTTACAGGGATCCTGATAATTCAAGAAATTTCACGTCACGAATAAAATCCGGCATTCTCGGACTTGAGGGAAATGCTTTCATGCCTGTAGCTTTAATGTCGAGACTGTCAGGCCCTACGGATGAAAAAAATTTGAAATACTCAACAAATCTAAGTTATTCTGAAAAAAAAGAACTGTCAGCAAAAACTCCTGAAAGTTACAGACGTTCAATGAGATTGAGAGATGCTTATTTTCTTTCAGGTACGGGGATACTCGGCAACTCGTCAAAGAAATCATTAATCATGAAACACGGGGCTATTCTCGTCAGCATGTACAGCGATGTAAACAGTTATCACACTAAGGGGAAATATTACACATACTTTGACAATTCACACGGCAGGGATACAAATCACATAGTTTTATTGGCAGGCTGGGACGATGATTTTTCGCGCGATAACTTTTACCCTAAGCCGGAACATAACGGGGCATGGCTCGTAAAAAATTCATGGGGGACTATGCGCGGCTCTAACGGTGGCTATTTCTGGATGTCATACGATCAGCACACTTACGGCGGTACGGCTTTCATTGTCGAACGCAATAATAAACGCTTGAAGCATTACGGCTATGATTCTCTGGGTTACTGTACGGGAATAAGATATTCATACGGCGCGAACGTCTTCAGGATTTCAGGGAAAAGGGAAAAACTCAAAGAAGTTTCATTCTATACAACTTCAAACAATGAAAGCTATGAAATATATATATATTCTAACGGCAATAAAGCCCCTAAAAGCCCAATATCAGGGAAAATGATTTCAAGCGTTAAAGGCAGCTTTGAATTTACGGGCTATCATACTGTGAACCTTCCTGAACAGATTAACATGAATGAAGGGGAATATTTTTCTGTTGTCCTGAAACTTTCGGGCGGATATATGCCTGTTGAGACGAAATACGAAGGTTATTCGGAGAATGCAGTTGTCAATAAGAATGAGAGTTATTTTTCAAATGATGGGAAAAACTGGACTGACGGCTTCAATATCAAAAGTAATGTCTGCATAAAAGCATTCACTATCTCAAGATTGTAAGGACATAATAAAGAAATTAGGAATCATTCACCATAATAAAAACCTATTTTAGCAAACTTCAAGGAGATTTTATTATGGTGAATTGTTGACTCTTTATTCCTAAAGAGCTTAGAGGTACAGCTATAATCAGTGATTTAATTTTTATAAACTTTAATGAAAGGAGCTTGACAAAAAAGGTACAAAAACGGTTTGGAATAATTGACATCAGAATAAAAAGCCCCCACTTCTTAAAGCGGGGGTGTGTTCACTGCTAATAGTTTTCAGCGTTTACTTCAAAATAAGCCTTCGGGTGAGCGCATACCGGGCACATTTCCGGAGCCTTTGTCCCTACGATTATGTGTCCGCAGTTCCTGCACTCCCAGACTTTAACTTCGCTCTTAGCAAAAACTTCCTGAGCCTCAACGTTCTTCAGCAATGCGCGGTATCTCTCTTCGTGGTGCTTCTCAATTGCCGCTACCATTCTGAATTTCGCCGCAAGTGCCTTGAACCCTTCAGCCTCTGCCGTCTTGGCAAAGCCCTCGTACATGTCTGTCCACTCGTAGTTCTCGCCCTCAGCCGCCGCCTTAAGGTTAGCTGCCGTGTCGCCGATTCCTTCGAGTTCCTTGAACCACATCTTCGCGTGTTCCTTTTCGTTGTCCGCCGTGTGAAGGAATATCGCCGCTATCTGCTCATATCCTTCTTTTTTTGCCGTTGATGCAAAGTATGTGTACTTGTTACGTGCCTGCGACTCTCCTGCAAATGCCGCCTGCAGATTCTTTTCTGTCTGTGTTCCCGCGTACTTGTTTGCCATTATGAAATTATCCCCCTTTATGATATTTATATTTGTTGAAAATTATATCATGCTATTAATCAAGTTCAGGCAGTATCTTTTCGAATTCGCTCTCGTAAGCATGTGCCTTTTTTGAAACCCGTTTAATCTTTGCAACTTCTCCTGCTGCCTGATTAATCAGTTCAACAGTCCCGGCACCCCCTACGCAGCCTCCCGGACATGCCATGCCCTCAAGAAGATAGCCGTTGCGTTTTCCGGCTCTTGCCATGAGGAGCATTTTACGGCAGTCATTCAGACCCTCAGCGCGTTCAACGTTGATTTCTCTTTCGGGATGTAATTTCTTTATGCAGTTCACGACAGCTTCAGCAACCCCGCCCGAAACGGCAAATCCCCGTCCGTCAGCACTCGCATTGTCAGGAACGGGCATTTTTTCAAGATAGTCAAAATCTACTTCTTTAGCCTCGAACATTCCAAAGACCTCCTCGAACGTAAGCACAAAATCAACATCGCTCCTTACGCTCCTCCTGCTTGCCTCAAGTTTCTTTGCTGCACAAGGGCCGATAAATGCAACTTTGCAGTCAGGATGTTCCTTCTTTATTAACCTTCCTGTCAGAACCATAGGAGTTAAAGCCATGCTTATGCACTCTGCGAACTGCGGGAATTCTTTCTTCGCCATTACAGACCACGCAGGGCAGCACGATGTACCCATGAACGGCAGTTTTTCGGGGACTTCATTAACAAAATCTTCGGCCTCCTGAAGCGTACACAGGTCAGCACCGATAGCGACTTCTACGACATCTTCAAAGCCTAAAGCCTTGAAAGCAGCCCGCATTTTTTCAGGCGTCAAAGTTTTCCCGAACTGTCCGGCAATCGCAGGGGCAATCGCAGCATAAACGGGCGTTTCACTTTTTATTGCCTGTATGCACTGGAATATTTGAGCTTTATCGGCAATCGCACCGAATGGGCAGTTAGCCAGGCACATTCCGCAGGAAACGCATTTTTCCTGGTCAATATCAGCGCGTCCGAACTCATCAGTTATTATTGCCTTCATTCCGCAAGCCTGAGCGCACGGCCTCTGCATTCTGAGAATTACTCCGTACTGACATACTCCCATACATTTTCCGCACTTTACGCATTTTGTCTCGTCAATATGCGCCTGTCCTTTGTCGAAAAATATTGCATCTTTCGGGCAGACCTGAGAGCATGGCCGTGCCAGACAACCCTGACACTGGTCAGTGATTACGACTTTATTATCAGGGCATGAATGACATGCAAATTTTATTATGTTGATTAACGGGGGCTGATAGTATTTTTCCGGGTGGACGCATTCTTCAGCACCTGTTGAGACAGGAGCATGTTCTGAGGCTTTGCGCAAAGGAAGCCCCATAGCAAGCCTCATTCTTTCACGGACTATTGCGCGCTCAAGAAATACGCTGTCACGGTAATGCGACACTTCACCGGGTATTACCCTGTACGGTATAAGCTCCATTTCTGACAAATCGCCGGGCTTGTAGTTATATGACAGTTTCGCAACTTCCGTGAATATTGCCCTGCGTATGTCATTGATTGATGTATGTATTCCCCTCATTCCCATAATATAAACGCCTCCTTGAAAATATAATGATTTTATGAATTAGAATTATTATATTTATATTATGGAAAATTCACAATCTCTATACATGTCAGTGATATTTTTATTACATGATAAAAATTACGAAAGGCGGGATAAAAGATGAAAAAAATTGCTATTTTACAGGCATTATTTATCGTCCTCACTATAGGAGCGTGTACAGCAAGTGCTAATTCTTTAGCAAGAGATGCAATGATCGCATATTCAGGTACAGAAGCCTTTACAAAACTTACGGCCGAAGAGCGTCAGGCATGTGTAAGCTGGCTTGTAAACGGCGGAACTATGAACAGGGAATGCAGAAGAGCGGCAATGCGCCTTGTTGTTGAGGAACCAGATTCAGTTACGCCCGAACAGAGACAGGCATTATTAGACGAAGCCTCAGAGGGTGCGCGTGTTTCGACAGCAAGAAGAACCCCTGCACCAGTCAAAAATGATCCTCCTGTTGTAAAAAAGGACGAGAGCGACCCTACAGGCACGATTATAGCCGTAGGAATAATAGGGCTTATTGCAGGAATGATTATTCATAACAACGTCGGCGGAAGCAGGCACAGAGAACCGCCGGCATACAGACCCTGCCCCCCTCCGCCTCACCGTTATCCGGGCGGTTATCGCAGGCCGCCTCAGCCCGTCCGTGTTCCGCCAAGAAGCATGCCGCCGAGAAGACCTCCTTGCAGGTAAGAAAATAATTAACCCTCCGGCTTCTCAGTCAGAGGGTTTTTTTATGGCTTAAACACGCAGCCTGTCTTTTTCAGCGTCTATACATGCGGCGTAAGCACTATTGCATAATCCGAAAGCCGCCGACAGCATGAACAGCGTTTCAATCCCCATAACCTGCCAGATCCATCCGCCGAATAATGCGATTAATATCGTGATTAAATGATTGACTGATACTCCTGTTGAAATTGTAGCTTTTACCTCTTCGGGCGTGTCTGACAAATCCTGAACATATACATTTGAGGCCATTGAAGCCAGTGAAATTACTGCGTCAAGAATGTAATTCAGACAGCAGACTATAAACGCCGTCTGCATACTGAAAAGATGATGTGCAAAACCGTAAAAGAAACATACGATAACTAATATCAAAGTGTCCATGACCATTACGATTTTATAGCCGAAACGGTCTATTATTTTTCCGACGACGGGCGAGAATATGAAGGTTGCTATTGCTGACAGTGCAAATAATATACTGATTGCCATTGCTCCCGCGCCGTAGAAAAGTACAAGAAGATAAGGGCCGAATGTGAAAAATATCTGTTTTCTTGCGCCGTAAAAAATTTCAAGCATGTAGAACTTGTGATATTTTTTCCTGAAGTAAAATCTGCCCGTAGTATGTTCGTGCCTGCTTTCACCCCTCATTTTTATTGAGATTATGAATCCTATTGCTATTATGAGCGAGGAGATTTTGAAAATATGATGATAAAGATACGTTTTTCCGCCCCATAAAAAGAACACTGCAGCAATTACTATATATCCTGCCAGCGTTCCGAACTGATAGGCTGCGTTCTGCATTCCAAGCGCTGCACCTCCGTGCCCTTCTTTTGAATATTCAAGTGCAAGGGTGCTTCTCATTCCGAACTGCATATGTTCACCGAGCGAATATGTGAATACTGCAAGCGTAACCCAGAATCTTTCAGGCGGGACAACTGACTGTAATATCATTCCTGAAAGCATGACGAGTGCGCCGGCCTTGAAAATTTTTTCGGCTGAAAACTCATACAGGACTGCAAGGACGAACACTAAAAGGAATCCTGGAAGTTCCCTGAAAAATTCCGATACCCCCCTGTCGAACTGGGACATATTTACTATTTCAGCCAGATAATTATCTATTATGGCCTTGTAAAGACCATATGAAAGGCCGAACGTTACAAGCGAGATTATAAACGCTTTGTACTGTGAGTCAGCCTTGAAAATCTTCGATGTCATAACAATTACCATTCTCCTTTACGGAAAATATTAAACATAAGCATAATAGTATAATACAAATGTAAAAAATCAATTCCAAGAGGGAGAAATAATTTTTATGAAGGCATTATTTGTGAACGGTTCGCCGCGAAAAAACTGGAACACTCATAAAATGCTTGAACAGGCCATGCAGGGGGCATCTGACACAGGGGCAGAATGTGAATTAATTCACCTTTACGATTATAAATTCAAAGGCTGCGTCTCGTGTTTCGCCTGTAAAGTCAAGAACAACAAGACTAACGGCTTATGTGCATACCGTGATGATTTAAGGCCGGTTCTTGAAAAAGCATTAAACAGTGATGTAATAGTAATGGGAAGCCCGATATATTTCAGCTATCCTACAGGGATGTTCAGATCATTCCTTGAGCGTCTTTTATTCCCGATAATGAGCTACAATGTCAACCCTGACGGAACAAGGCCGAGAGCGATAGACAAAACGATATATTCAGGCATAATTTACACGATGAACTGCCCTGAAGATTTAGCATCAAAGATTCATTATCCTGAATACATGAAGCCAAACTCTGACGCTTCAGCCCTTGTTCTCGGACATTGCGAGACTTTATGCGCCTATAACACTTATCAGTTCAGCGATTATTCGCGCTATGACTGCAGCATGTTCAGCGAGCCGGTAAAGGCCGAATACAGGGAAAAGGTTTTTCCTGAAGACTTAAAGAAAGCCTATGATCTCGGCAGGCGTCTTGCTGAAATGGCAAAATCAAATTAAACAAAAAAATTCAGGACGGCTTGAAATTTGTTGAGCTGTCCTATTTTTGTCAATTCCTCCATTGTTCCCATTTCTGTACGATATATTTCAGATAGTGATTGAGCTTCTCGAATGCCTCAACCTGCATCAGTGTCGGTATCCCGAAAAACGGCTCGGCTATTGATCCTGCAATCGCTGCGATAGTATCAGAATCACCGCCCAATGAGACCGCAAGCCGTATAACTTCCTCGAAATTTTCACCTTCAAGAAAGGCCGTTATAGCTTCAGGGACTGAATTTTGACAGGAAGAACTGAAAACATATTCCGGCCTTATCTGGTCAATTGTACGGGATAAATCATAGCCGTATTTTGACGTTACGTATTCCCGGATTTCGTCCTTTCCGTGTCCCGTTCGTGCAAGGAAGACCGCGCCTGCAACAGAACACGCGCCCTTTATGCCTTCAGGGTGGTTATGTGTTACGGACGCGCTGAGTTCCGCGAATCTTTCGACCGTTTCCAAGTCATCAAAAGCCCATGACACAGGCGACACGCGCATGGCCGAACCGTTTCCGCAGCTCTTGTAAGGGTGAGGGAATTTAGCGTAAATCCATAGATTGAAAGACCTCCCGTAACCTGCAAGGGGAAATCTCCGCCCTAACTTGCGCATTGAGTATTTAATCTGTTTTATGAACTCTGCCTCTGTTATTGGATCGCCGCGTTTTAACATACATTGCATTAATGCCCGTGCTATTGCAAGCGTCATTACTGTATCATCAGTGAAACGCGATTTTTCAGAGAATAACGGAAATTCTACCGTTTTTATGCCGTCGCGCTCGTACGGGCTTCCTATAATATCGCCGACAACAGCACCAAGCATTTTTTAACCCTCGAAAGGTTTAACGCCTTTAACAGCGTCAGACGGGTATATTCTTGAATCGCCGTTATCAGTGTCAATCATTACATATCTGTCATTGCCCATGCAAAGTTCTTTCATGTAACTTAACTGTCTGTGGCCGTGACGTGATTCCATGCGTTCGACTAAATCATGATGGAAATGTTCGGGAAGTGCGTAGACTAAATCAACAGAAGCCGAGTCAATTGCAAGAATATCAAGCGATGCAAGTATGCCTATATTCGGAGTTACTACGGGTTCAGCGGCTACACCTTCACAGTCGCATGATACTGACATGTTGCGGAGTACGTTTATATATGCAGCGTGTTTCCCGAAATGGTCTATAGTTGCTTTTGTTGATTCTGTTATGCGTTCCATAAATTCTTCTTTTGCAATGTCCCATTGATCCGGCTGTCCGGGCGTAGTGTGGATCATGGCCTTGCCGATCCTGCCGTCAGCGCAGCCGATTCCGATATTCTTGTCAGAACCTCCGAAGCCTCCCTGAACGTGTCCTTTGAAATGCGTTAATGCAAGCAGCGAGTCATAATTCAGAAGATTAACGCCTACTGACATTTTAGTGAACCATTTTCCGCCCTTTACGGGTAACAACGCAGTTCCCAGTTCGTCAAGAATATCAACGTTTGAAAACGTCCAGCCGTTTACTTTAAGCGTTTCCCTGTGCTGCTCAGTCGTGTAACGGTCTCCCTCATAATATGAATTTGTCTCGACTATGCGCCCTTCGGGAATGTCATTCTCAATCAGAGATTTCACCCATTCGCGGGGAATTATATTCGGGCCGTTCGGTTCGCCCGTGTGAAGTTTTACTGCAACTTTGCCTGTAATATTCTGATTTATTCGTGAATAAAGTTTCCTTAATCCGTCTGATGATAAATCCCTAGTGAAGTAAACGATTGATTCATTTCCTGAACGTTCATTGTAAGGAATATATCTGCTTCCGTCTGTCATAATATTTACGCCTCCTGTTTAATGAATGTGTTATAGAGTTTATCACAATATGCAAGATGTCATAAAAAATCCCCCTCCTGAAATATTTAATCAAGAAGGGGGATGAAAATTTGAGAAATTGCAAAATTATTCTTCCCAGAGACGTTCAAGCCTGTAAAATTCTCTTCCCTTGTGGCTGAAAACGTGGACTACGATATCCCCTCCGTCAAGCAGCCTCCAGTTAAGGCTGTGTTCGCCTTCAACCCTGCATTTTCTGCCCGAACGTTCGAGAACTTCTTCAGCCGTCTCTGAAAGCGTACGCATATGCGTTTCAGAATTTCCCGTTACGATAACAAATGCGTCAGCTAATCCGCCCTTGTCCTTCAGGTCAAGCGTTAAAATATCCTCTCCGCTTTTACCTTCTAATGCTGCTCTGAGGTCTTCGATGATATTTTCTGACATGTTTTAACCTCTCACTTCCTTTACGATTTTTACTGCCTCTTTAATTAACAATTCTACATTATCCCATCTGCCCGATGAAATCAATTCACTTTCCGTTATCCAGTTTATTCCGCACGCCGTTATAACGCCGCATGAAAGATAATCACGTATGTTTTTCTTAGTAATTCCTCCGGCAGGCATGAATCTTAAATTATTATACGACTCTGAAAGAGCCTTTATCATTGGGAGGCCGCCGGCAGGTTCAGCAGGAAAGAATTTCACGATATTGAGGCCGAGATTAATAGCCTGTTCAACCTCACTGGGGGTTATTGCTCCTGGAATTACGGGGATAAACGAATCAATACAATGCTGCACGATTTCCGGGTTAATTCCCTGACTTGTTATAAATTTTGCTCCTGCGTTCATTGCCCTGTCTGCCTGTTCAGCGGTCATAATTCTGCCTGCACCGACAAGAATATCAGGAAATTCACGGGATATTATTTTTATGCTCTCTTCGGCTGCGGAATTGAATATTATTTCAGCACACGGAAGGCCGTTTCTGCATAGCGTCTCGGCAAGCGGAACGGCATTTTTTGCATCATCAAGTACTGCTATCGGGATTACTCCCATTTTATGGAACTGCTCGAATATCATCTGGCTTTTACGGCTCCTTTGTCATATATCGTTAATTATAAACTCATGCAGGATTTTCGGCGCGGCATTCTTCGGGCTTAATTCCGCGCAGTATATCTTCAGGCTTCCTTCTTGAGGGAGTTATTCGCCTGTGTATTATTTCCGAAACGAAGTTAAGCATTCCGGCCATAATAAAATATATAACAGCTACGGCGATTAACGGGAAAAATGCTTCATAAGTCCTGCTTCTAACAATATCGCCCATCTTCGTTAAGTCTTGAACCGCTATATATCCTACGATTGATGTTGACTTTATAAGCATGGTTACTTCTTCTTTGAATGACGGCATGAAGTGCAGGGCTGCCTGAGGAAGTACAATAGTAAAGAACGTCTGCATATCCGTAAATCCGAGAGCATATGCCGCTTCTGTCTGTCCTTTGTCAACTGCTCCCGTTCCGAACGTAAGCATTCTATATACTGATGTCGCAAAAGTCAGGGTGAATGCCATTATTGACACCGCTATACCGCTTATGCTTACACGGCCAAATATGACATAGTACAAAATCATTAATAAAACAACGGTCGGAGTGCCTTTTATGAGCCATACTGAGAATTTAGCCGCGATGTTCGCTATGATTCCGCCGTTCCTGCAGGCCATGAAGACGCTGAAGCCCAAGAGTATTCCGAAAAATATCGACATAACCGTTATAGTCATCGAGTTTGCAATACCTTCAGCAAAAAGAAGCCATCTGTTTTCGCGTATGAAAGTCTTCTGAAAACTCAGCACTAAATCATCCCAGAATGAAAGAATATTTTTTGACTGAACAGAACCAGAATCAGAGACAGGAACGGACGCTGAATTTGATGATTTCATGACAACGAGAACATTTCCTGATTTTATCGTAGGAGTTGTTGAAAATATGGTGTTTTCTGAGCGTTCTTCAGTTATGTTCATTGAGCATGAAAAGTCGCTTTTTCCTGTTTTAACTGACGTTATAAGAGCTGAAAGCGACATTGCCTGAATTTCAAGCGAATAGCCTTTAGCTTTGCAGAACATGACAGCAATTTCAACATCATATCCGATGAGCCTGTTATCCCTGACGTAAGAAAACGGAACCAGTGAAGGGTCAACGGCAAATTTTAATGATCCGTTTACAGCAGGAAGGTTTGAATAATCATCAAGAGTTTTTTTGCTGTCATCAGAGCCGAGCCATTTTTTATTAAGAGCGTCAATAGTTCCGTTGTCCCATAAAGTTTTTAAGAAGGCTGAATACTCATCGCAGAGTTTTTTACCTTTTTCCGTATTCTGAAACATTGCATAAAGATATGTTTCACGCAAAGGGGGGCTGATCATTTCAAGATTTGAATCTTCATTCATCATGTGTATTGCAGCGGGAAGAGAACAGGCAAGAGCGTCAATTTTCCCGGCTCGTAAGGCTGTAAGTTCGTCAGTCAGAGACTCATAAAAAGATAATTCTGCTGACGGTATTTTTTCCGGCACAAGTTCCGCTGCCGTTGTTCCCGTCTGAACTCCGATTTTTTTCCCGTCAAGCTCAGACAGGCCTGAATGATTTGGGCTTTTATCTGAAGAGCTGCTGATTGAGTTTTCCGGTTTGTCATGAGATTTCAGGATTACAAGAGAAACGCCGAAAGAATAAATAGGCTCTGAGAATCTGACACTCTCTGAACGTTCAGGAGTTATTGTAAGAGTATATGCGCTCATGTCGCTTTTTCCGCTCTGAACGGAAGGAATTATCCCGCTGAAATTCATTTCCTGAAAAACCGGCCTGTAACCTTTTTCCCGACAGAATCGTGTTGTTACGTCAATATCAAATCCTGTTAATCTGCCGTCTTTGACATAGACGAACGGCGGGGCTTCATTATCTACGGCAAGCCTTATAGTGCCGTTTGTGTCGGGTAGATTTTCGTAGTCTTCAACAATCTTTAAGCTGTCATCACTGCCCTGCCATATGTTTAGCAACTTCGTTGATGTCCCGTCTGATTTTATGCGTTTTATATAGTCGTTGAACTCCGTGTAAAGTTTTTCATTGCCAGAAGACTTTGGGAAAATGAAAGCATCATGAAGCATTTCCAAATAGCCGTCAGCGATTTCAAGTTCAGGATTTTCATGAATAACTTCAAGGGCTACCGGCTCATCTAATGTAACAGCGTCAACTTTTCCTGATTTAAGGTCTTGAATCATGTTAGCGAGGACATCGACATAGAAAATTTGTGAATCAGGCAGAGTTCTCTTTACGATGTCAACATGAGCTGAACCGACAGGAACTGCAATCCGTTTTCCGTTGAAAGCCTGAATTAATTTGTCAACTGTACTGTTTTCGGCATAAGAGGCCGAAAACATGATAATTATAAAAATGGCTGAGAGAATAAAGATTTTACGTTTTGACATTGACAACTTACCCTTCATTTTTCATTGAAAGTAAACGAATATATTATACGCTTGTAAACAACTCACGACTAAAGTCGTGAGCTTTCGTTGAAGTTTGCTTTGTATAGCCTTATTCGACGGGGCTGGTTTACACAGCCTCTATCCTGTAGAACACAAAGGTTCACCAGATTACATTTCCTTAATATGTTTAATGCTCCGTTTATATCCGCATTGAAAATATAGCCTGTTGATGTCTTGTACTGTCCGCGTGTTGTTCTCGTTCCGCTGAATTTATAGCTCTGCGGATTATCGGCGTTATATGTCGGCAAGTTGTCATTATCAAAAAAAGATGCCTTTGATGTGTAACTCTCTTCTTGTTCAATATACTTTATGCCGCAAATTTCACACAGATATGCTAATTTTTCACGGAGCAGACCGTGTGGAATTTGTACAAAATTCTGGTTGTTATGTGTACCGATATTTATATCTCGTTTCCAGTCGGGATTATAACCAACTACTATATTCCCTATATGGTTATTAATGCAGTAGGTAATAATTTTTCTGGCCGCTACGCTTATTGCGTAATTAATACGTGCATTACGCTTCCTGAGATTGAGATATTGCTGTGTCGTAAATCCTTTGATTTTTTGTCTGTCTTTTATACTTTGAAGCCTTGCATTTTCTTTATTATACAAACGATTGTAAGATTTTATTTGTTTACCGTCCAAAATAAAAGACGCCCCCTCGTTTGTTACACAGGCTGCAAGATTATCAAGTCCTAAGTCAACACCTAAAAATTTTTTAGGATCAACGTCTGCTTTAATTTTAGGCTGTTCATAGATATATTCAATCTCAAAGAAACGGGCATTATTTCGCGGGTGAATACGTACCTGTTTAATTTCCTTTTCCTCAATGTTAGGCGGAATGTTAAATCTTAATTTACCGTGTTCCTTCTTGAACTTTCTTGACATTGGAAGCGTAAAATAACCGTCTTTAATTTTGACGCGCGGAATTATTAGACAAAACCAGCCCTCTTTGTTAAGGTAGTGAGGAAGTTCTATCATATTGAACTGATAAGAGCCTGATTTTGCTTTGTTAATCAGTGCAAAAAAGGACTTAAAGCAACGGTCAACGGCTTTCAACGTCTGCTGTGCTATGTCAGAGCCTAAAGCCTGATAATTTTTGCTTGACTTGCAGACATGGTAATTGCTCTCATAGTGTAAATATTTATGTTCAGTAAAATAATACTGTCTTACGCTGTAGAGAGCCTCATTATATAGGTTCTTTGACAGTCTACAGAGAGTTCTAAGAGTTTTGTATTCACGGGCTGAAATATTCCTAAGTTGATTTTTTACAGTTAAGTACATGTTTTTTCACCTCACTTTCTGTAAAAAATTATACAATGTTCCATAAAAAACTATTATATAGAAAAAGGGATATGGCGCAATTCTTCTCACAACTAAAGTTTCTGCCGCTACATGTGTCGTGAGTGTCCCTGCGCAGGTCATGAACTCTTGTGACGGATTGCGGCACTGTCTCATTATAATTAGCAAAAAAAAATAATCCCCTTGTGTCGGTTCACGGCAAGGGGAATTTGCTTCACTCCAGGCTTGCTTTCTCGTTCTTTATTTCCCAGTGAATCAGGAAAGTGAGCGCCCCCCTCAATAATATTATTGCTCCGAGTATGACAAGTTCGCTTTCTTCACGGACTATTACGGTACGCAGAACCTCGCCTCCGAGCTTAAATTCAAGAGCTAAGGCGATCCCCTGAGCCAGCGTCAGTCTCACATGAGGGTCTCTGTGAATACAGCCCCATATACTTTTAGCCGTCGTTACCATTAAGATTACAACGCCCACGCATTCCATTAACAATACGCCGTATTGTACGACAATGTGAAAGACGATCTCAATATTATTTAACAGTCCCATTATGTTTTTATCCTTCCTGCACCGTCCGTTATTCCAGTCTTATAGAAACTTGCTTTTCTTCCCGTCAGTCTTTCATATTCCGCGCCGATTTCGTCAATGAATGCCTTAACCCTTCCGCTTTCAACAATGCTTACCGTACAGCCCCCGAATCCTCCGCCCGTCATTCTCGAACCTATAACGCCCTCAAATTCCCACGCAAGAGATGCAAGTGTATCAAGTTCAGGAACGGTTACGGAATAATTATCCCTCAATGAAACGTGTGAAGCGTTCATTAAACGCCCGAACATGGCCAGATCTCCGGCCTTCAATGCGTCAGAAGCCCTCAAAGCCCTTACGTTCTCGCTGACAGCATGATAAGCACGTCTTAAATTCACGGGGTCTTTGACGCTGTATGAATACTCATCAAGTTCATCAAGCGATAAATCACAGAGACATGATATTTTTTTAACTTTCTGAATGTCTGAGAGTGCATTCTCACACTGCTGACGGCGCAGGTTATATTCACTGCCGACAAGAGAGTGGGGGACGTTTGAATTTGTTATGACAATTTTATAATTTCCAAGCTCTAACGGTGCATATGAATATTCAAGTGTTGAACAGTTCAGCAAGACAGCGTTATTTTTCCTGCCCATGCTTACGGCGAACTGATCCATTATTCCGCAGTGCATACCGACAAAATTATTCTCCGCTTCCTGAGAGTATAACGCCGCTTTAACTCCGTCAATTCCAAATCCTGAAAGCTCGCTGAATATTTTTGTCGTCAGGACTTCAAGGGCTGCCGATGATGAAAGCCCCGCACCGTCCGGCAGGTTCCCATAATATAAAATGTCAATTCCTGACGTGAATTTATATCCGTGTTTCATCAGGACATCAGCAACACCGATCGGATAATTCACCCATGAGCGCGAACCCGTTAATTTTGCGCTTATGTCAGAAAATGAAATTTCAAACGGGCTGTGATAATCTCCGTCAAAATTCATTGAGTAAAGGCGAAGTGATTTCCCCGTATTTTTTTGTGCAAGTGCGTAAATTCCGAAGTCTATTGCGCAGGGAAAAACATAACCGCCCTCATGGTCCGTATGTTCACCGATTAAGTTTACGCGGCCGGGCGAAAAAAATAACTCTGCGCCGCAGTCTGAGCCGAATATTTCACCGAATTTTGCATACATATTTTCAACTATTGATGTTTTATCCATTTTTATATTTACTCTCCTTTCACGCTATATTTTACGTGAAAAAATTTTGTGTGTATATTGATTTCGTGGGAAATGTTAATAAAATTGAATAGGATTTTATGGAGGCGGCACCCAGATTCGAACTGGGGGTAAAGGATTTGCAGTCCTCTGCCTTACCACTTGGCTATACCGCCTTGAACAAGCAGATATTTTAGTGATTGTTTGCTTATTCGTCAAGTTTTATTTTTTCAGCTTTATATTAACTTTCTTTGCAGTTTCGGTTAATTTCTTTTTCACCGTCTCGACAACTTCCCCGACAACTTCAGGCGTTTTCACCGTTTCAGCATTGTCAGGCAGTTTTCTGACAGATTCCCCACTTCCGATTAAGACAGCTATTGAGTGCATCATCGGTATATTTTCGCAGACTATCTTAACGATTGAGATTATCGGCGTTGAAAGCAATGCACCAGGTATCCCCCAGATCATTCCCCATAACAACAAAGACAATAATATTACTACGGGACTGACTCCCAGCCTATCGCCGACAACTTTAGGAGTTATTATGTTGCCGATAGTTACCTGAATTGCTGCCAGAGATATTAATACAAGAAACGGTTTGAACAGTCCGGGCGAAAATTGTATTATTGCCATTACAACCGGCGGAATTGTTGCGATTATTGATCCCACTGTCGGAATGAAATTCAAAAGGAACGTTAAAACCCCCCAGCCTGCAGCAAGCCTTACATCGAAAACGGTCAGCACTATCCAGGCACATACACCAGTGGCAAAACTTATTACTGTTAATGTCCCAAGATAACTGCTTACCTGCTGTGATATTGTTGATACTATTATATGAACGCGCTTTGAATTTTTCCCGAATGCCTTATTAACTTTGTCATCAAGATACGGAGCTTCAAGAAGCATGAACATTAAAAATACGAATGTCATAACAAATTTACTTGACAGGGCGATTATTAATGATGAAATATTGCTCGCGTTTGCACGGAGTACCGCGAACCAGTCGAAATTTTTAACGGCTTCGGGCGGAATGCTGAAAATTTGAAGTACATGAACAAACCAATCTATCAATTTTTCTGAATACTCATTATAAACGTGTGCGAACTCAACAACCTGAGTAGCAATGAACTTGAATGCAACAAGCCCGACAACAGTTAAAACTGAAAAAACCAGAATTACATTTAACCAGGCATTAAATCTCAAAGTTTTACTGATTAATATAACCGGTCTGAGCATCTGCAAAATGAACCATGCAATAACTAACGGTATAAATACGTTGCTCGTTATGTGAAGGACTAAGCAAAGCACTACTGCCGACAAAAAACTAATAAGACCGAGAAGCAGTTTCATGGTTAAAAATATCGTCTCCTGTTCGTTAAGTAATATAGAATGAATAAAATTATTATATCTCAAAAAAACAGACCGGTTATAATTTCGGCCTGTTTATCTTTTTCGTCTTCGTCTTGCTTTTTCTGCGGGTTTTTCCTCCGTAATCACTTCATTGCGCCATAGGAACTGACGTTTTGACGCTGTTGTGCCGCTCAAAGGAAGCTCAACCCACCCCCAAGGCGTTACGAGTATAAATCTAAGAGTTATTCCCTGTTCTGACAATGCGTCAACATGAGGCGAAAATTTTATGACATCATCAAAAATAAAAGTGTCGCTTATTATCCAGACCCTTCGGCAGGTCGGCCTGTTGAAAACGGCTGCGTAATCTATCGCGGAACGTAAGCCGCTCTCATAATCAGGGGGCGTTATGCTGACTATTATTGTATCTGGCTTACCCTCAGGGGCTTTTGAATTTGGTATAACGTCCGCAAATTCCTCTATATCGCCTAGACGTTCAAACAGTCCTTCAATTCCCCGTGAATCATCTTCAAAATCAAAATTGAAATTGTCTCCGAATATCGCCGTAAATATATCGTTTTCGTCAGAGCCTTCAGGTTTTTCCGTCATGTCTTTCATCCATTCCTGAACCCTGCTTACTGCGTCAAGAACGTACTGGGGATATTCATTTTCTGATATTGCCGATAATAATTCGCTGATCATTACTTCATTATTTTCATTTTCTTTATTATCTTTATTATTATTATTCCTGCTGTCTGTTTCAGGTTCGTTTTTTTCTGCACACATGGACTCTCAAGCCTCCTTCAAGTGCTTTTATGCTTTCTACACGGGCGATTAAGTATAACACATTGATACGGCGATTATTATTATCGTTCCTATGATTGTTGAAATTATCGTGTGAATTTCGCTGCGTTTAACAATTCCCCAGTCAACGGAAGCCTTAACGTCTTCAAATTTCAGTGTTGACGGCCAAAACATTTTTACCCTTTTGCAATATTCCTCGTATTCAAGGCCGAATTTTGAACGCAGAAAATTCTCCTCATGCGGTATTATTGCAAGTACATAAAGGACATAGAAACTAACCGCAAAAATCAGCACCGCCCATTTTCCGGCTATAATGCTCCAGCCCAAGCCTATAATGAAATTTCCGAAGTATAACGGATTCCGCATTATGGCATAAGGCCCGGTTACTGCGAGTTTCAGGGCTTTTACGTTTTCGCCCCTGTAAAGGCCGATTGAAGCGGCTGACCAGCAGCGCCACAACTGGCCGAGAATTATTACAGCGATTGAAATTAATATTCTTTCAGGCGTTGACTTCCTGACCATGAATAATATCGCTATGAATAAAAGCGTCCATATTCCCCCGCGCATCTTGAATATAAAACGGCGAACATTCTCAGGCATCTTCAACCGCAGCCCCCTTGTGCAAATTTTCGCTGACTCCCCAGCCAAGCATACGGACGACAACTACAACTCCCATGAATATTGAAATATAATCCGTGAAAAATCTGCATATTATCGACATTATCCCGGCCATGTTCTCAGGCATTAAAATTGAATACAACAACGCTCCCCCGCCTTCAGCAACTCCGCTAGCTCCCGGTGTCGGTATAAAGTAAAGTATGAACATGAAAACAGCCTGAACCGCTATAGTCTGTGCATATCTGAACGGCAATCCTACCGCTGACATGAGAACGGGCAGAACGCTGAAAAGTGCCAAAAGATGAAAAACTGAAAGAATTACGGCAAGCAGCAGCCACAATTTGCCGGAACGAAAAACAAGCCTGAAATTCAATATATAATTATCAATTTCACGGTCAAGCCAGCGCACTATCTTTATAACTGTCCTGTTTGATTTCATGAATTGAAAACGCCTGAGCCATAAGACAATTATATGACTTAATTTTTTTATCAGTTCGGGCTTTATTATGGTGAAGGCTATAAATGCCCATGTCGCTAAAATTACTATGAAGACATAAAATACCAGTCCTTTAAGGAACGGGCTGCCTGCGAGTATTTCAGGATCAAGCATTAAAGCCGTAGGGACTGCAAGAGTTAAGATTAACACGGTCAGCATCGTTCGCATTAAAGTTATGGCTATTCCTTTTCCTACGGGTATACCGCGCTTGTACAGCGCATAAACCTGAAACGGCCCTCCGCCTGACTGCATGGGAGTAACGGCACTTCCGAAATAGTTCAGCCACGTTAAAACTATTCCCAGCGAAAATGAAACGTGTTCATGTGCTGATGATGATAACGCGCAAAATCTTCCTGCATCGCACACCCACGCAATAAATACGATTAAGAGTGCAAGCAGCAATTTTAATTTGTCGGCGGCCAGTAATGAGCGTATGGTTTCTTTGTCAACGCTTCGGAGAATTATTAATGCTCCAACCCCGAACGCTAACAGTATGAATATGATTAGTCCTTTTCTCAGAGACAAGGCTAGTTCCTCCGTCATGAAAATTTCAGGAATATTATAACCTGTGAAACTAAGTACGTGAATTTTCCGTAAAATATGCTAACTGTAGAAAACTTCATGAATGTTATAATTCATACACTTAATTTTCATTGTTACAAAATTATATTTACATAGGAGGTATTCTCTAATTATGACGAGGAAAGTTTTAACATTTCTTTTCGTTTTAGCGTTCGCGTTACCCGTATTCGCGGCTGATTATCCGGCTCAGAACATTACGGGCGTTGTCCAGTGGGGAGCAGGCGGAGGAACTGACTCGCTTATGCGTCCCCTTTCAGCAATCGCCGAGCAGATACTGGGAAAATCCATCATAATCCAGAACATGACCGGCGCAACGGGCTCAATAGCAACCCAATACGTCTTTGACGCTCCTGCTGACGGCTATACGCTTCTCATGGGTGCGGAAAATCCTGCACTCTATGACATTCTCGAAATCAGCGAGCTTACTTACAGCAATTTTGACTGTGTTTATCTCATCGGCGATGAGGTTGTAGGAATCGTTGTCGGGAAAAACTCAAAATACAAGTCGTTCAAGGAAATTATTGACGCAGCATTGAAAGCCCCGTGGACGATCAAAATTTCAACAACTGGAACGGGCGGCCTTCCTTGGGAGGTCGGGGCGTTTATAACTGACATAACAGGTGCATTTTTCAACCAGATTCCTTATGACAGCGATGCAAGCGCAAAAACTGCCGTCATGAACGGCGAATGCGATTTCACGGTCTGCAAAGTTCAGTCAGGGATTGAAGACTGGAAAGCAGGAGACCTGAAATTTCTGTGCATGCTGTCAACAAAAACCGTTGAAGTAATGCCCGATGTTCCGCTGGTTACGGCTGAATATCCTGACTTCGCAAAATATCTTCCTTGGGGGCCGTTCTATGGAATATTTGTGAAAAAAGGAACAGACCCCTCTGTCATCGCAAAACTCTCTGAGGCATTCACAAAGGCAGGACCTCAGGAGAGCTACCAGAAAGTACTTTCAAACTTCAACATAAACTTCTTGGGATATTCCGGCGAAGCAGCGGACAAATATATTTCATCATGGCGCGAAAATACGGTTAATGCCCTGAAAAAGAGCGGCGCATTAGACTAATACTCAAACAATACTCCCCTGATTTTACTTGTCAGGGGGGTAATTTTTTATTCTGAAGAGGTGAAAAATTTCATGGCTGATATAGATTTGGAAGATGTAGAAAAAAGAACAAAGGAAGAGTACCCGGATATTAACCCTGATCTTGAAGTCAACACCGATGATTTAGTTGTCGTCAAAGAACATTCACTCGAAGCAGGCGAAAAAGTATTCTCATTCATTCTTTTAATCGTTGGAGTAATCGCGCTTAAATTGTCGGTTGATTTATGGTTCAGCATATCTTTGAGGAGAGGGCCGAGAATTGCATCGGCTGCGGCTGTTCCTGTTTTTGTTTCGGCATTATGGGTTATTATGTCGCTGTGGACGGTTATAGAAAATTTCAAGCTCACCACGCCTTTGTCACATATTCAGGGAATGGGCGAAAAGATAATGAGGGCTTTAGCTTACGCGCTGCCTCTGAACGTGCTTATAATGCTCGCTTTAATCGTAGCTTACTGCGTTGCCCTTGTTGAAGGTGTCAGCTTCTATATCGCAACACCGGCATTCCTGTATATCTCAATGTGCTATTTAACGCGCAAAGATTACGTTAAAAATATTCTTTGGACAGGTATAGTAATGGCCTTTATAGTGCTTGTCTTCAGGGTATTATTCAGCGTTGTATTCCCGTAATTCAAAGGAAGGTGATTTTTCATGGAAGCATTATCACACATGGCCGTAATACTGCGTGAACCGTGGCTTATTGCGCTCGTTGCTGCAGGAACATGCGCGGGTATATATGTCGGTGCAATTCCGGGACTTTCGGGAACTATGGCGGTCTCGCTTTTAGTCTCGTTCACATTCGGATGGGAACAGCACAGCGCGTTAGCCGTAATGGTCGGCGTATATGTCGGCTCAGTTTTCGGCGGTTCAAGGTCTGCAATTCTCCTTAACATTCCCGGAGCTCCTGCTGCCGTTGCAACTGCCCTTGACGGTTACGCACTCGCAAAGCAGGGCCGGGCCGGTGAAGCTATGGGGCTGGCAACGTCTCAATCAGTAATCGGGACATTGCTCGGAGTTCTCGCGCTTGCAACATGCGCCCCGTTAGTCGCAGGGATTGCACGTAACTTTCACTCAATAGATTATCTGATGCTGTCGCTTATGGGCTTAATGATGGTCGGTTCACTTTCGGGGCGTTCGGTAAGATTCGGACTTATAGCGGGCTGTATCGGCATATTCTTGGGCTGTGTAGGTGTTGACGGCCAGACGGCTGTAAAGCGTTTCACGTTTAATATAGTCTATCTAAATTCGGGCGTTGATTATGTCGTTGCAATGATAGGACTTTTCGGAGCGTCTGAGGCATTGAGCCAGATTACGGACATGAAAGCTACTCCCGTCAAGCAGAAAGTTGACAAAATACTTCCGTCTTGGGCAGAGTCATTGAAGTATCTGGGACTGACGATAAAATCATCAATAATCGGCGTATTAGTCGGTGCATTGCCGGGAGCCGGAGGAGATATAGCGGCACTCCTGAGTTACGATCAGGCAAAAAGAAGCGTAAAGAAACCTTCTGCGCCGTTCGGAAAAGGAGCAGTCGAAGGGATTATTGCCCCTGAGAGTGCTAATAACGCTGCAATAGGCGGAGCGTTTATCCCCATGCTTACGCTTGGAATACCGGGAGATGCAGTTACGGCCGTATTGATAAGCGCGCTGACAATTCAGGGATTAAGGCCGGGTCCGAATTTGATTTCACAGACACCGGATTTGTTCTGGCTCATCGTTGCCAGTTTGCTCGTTGCGTCATTTTTCCTGTTAGTTTTCGGACTTACGGGGATTAAGGCTTTCACAAAAATAGTTGAAGTCCCGAAAGGTATTCTCATGCCGACAATTTTAATCTTGTCGGTAATCGGTGCTTATGCAATCCGTAACAGCGTCTATGACATTCTCTGGATGTTCGGATTCGGGATAATAGGCTATTTCCTGAAGCGTTTTAATTATCCGATTGCCCCGATAGTTCTCGGAGTTATACTGACGAGGCTTTGTGAGGAAAATTACAGGAGGGGCGTAATGCTTCAGGGCGGTTCAGTAATGGGCATGTTAGGGAGCATTTTCACGAGTTATATTTCAATCGCGTTATTTGTGCTTCTCGTTGTTCTTTTCGTAACTCAGACTGAAAGTTACAAGCACTGGCAGGCAAAGCGTCGCGGTGAAAAATAATTTAAGATTAAAAATTAATCCTTCGGTCTGAAACATGGCCGGAGGATTTTTTCATGTATAATAATTCGTAATCCAAAATAAAATATATTTCACAGGAGATGATTAAAGAAATGAAGGGGAATATTGCGTTATTATTTCTGGTACTCTGGCCGATGATAGGCGGGGGGATTTCGTATTACGCGGGGAAAAAAAGCAGACTGGTACGTGATTACATTGCTGATTTCATCTGCGTCATTGAGCTTGCTGCCGTCTTGTCATTATGGGGATCGGTAGGCTCTGAGCTTGTAATACCCGGAGTATGCGGACTGGGATTGAAATTTTCGCTTGACGGATTCAGGTTTATTTACGCCGTAATAATCGCGTTCATGTGGGCTGTAACAACTATATTTTCACGTGAATACTTACGGCATCACCGCAACCGTAACCGTTATTATTTATACGTCTTAATGACTTTAGGCTCAATAATGGGAGTGTTCATATCAGGCGACCTTTACACAACTTTTATATTCTTTGAAATGATGTCGCTTTTTTCGTATGTAATGGTAGTTCAGGACGAAACGCCCGACGCTCAGAGGGCAGCCCAGACGTATTTGGCAATTGCGATTATCGGCGGACTTGTTACGCTTACGGGGTTAATCTTAATGTATAACTACACGGGAACGCTTGATATTGATGTATTGTCGAAAATTTCGCTTCATGACAGATCACCGCTTTATGTTCCGGGATTTCTTGTATTTGTCGGATTTGCTGCAAAAGCCGCGATTTTCCCCTCGCATATCTGGCTGCCTACTGCCCATACTGCAGCACCTGCGCCGTCAAGCGCGCTTCTTTCAGGACTGCTGACAAAATCGGGACTGTTCGGAATTATCGTTTTGAGTTCGGGGACGTTCCTTCACGATCCTTACTGGGGGTTAATGCTTCTTATTCTTGCAGTAATAACTATGGTACTCGGTGCCGTTCTCGCAGTATTCTCCGTAAACATTAAACGTACTCTTGCATGTTCGTCAATGTCTCAGCTTGGGTTTATATTAACGGGAATAGCAATGCAGTGTTTTCTTGGGAAAAATAACGATCTTGCAGTAAGGGGAACTATTCTTTACATGGTCGGACACTCATTAATAAAACTTGTATTGTTCTTATGTGCCGGAGTTGTACATATGAATACGCACAAGTTAAATCTCAATGACATTAAGGGCTTCGGAAAGGGCAAAAAAGTCTTCATGTTTGCATTTGTCATGGGAGGATTGGGGCTGATGGGTGCGCCCCTGTGGAACGGTTATTTAGGAAAGACGTTAATACATGAGGCAATTGTCGAACACATTCACGAGTTAGGCCATGTTGTCAGGGGAGCTTCAGGGACTTTGGCATTTATGACGGCATCTGATGAAAGTTTAATGTTCAGTATATGTGAATGGCTGTTTTTGATTTCTGGAGGGCTGACGACAGCTTACGTTATTAAACTGTTTTACGCTCTTTTCATTGCGGAGCCTTCATCGGATATGCACCAGAAAGATATATACATTTCCCGCTCAAATGCCGCATTGCTTGCTCTCTCAGCGTTGATACTGCCTTTAATCGGATTCCTTCCTAATGATATAGGCGACAAAATCGGGATATTCGGTTCTGCTTTTATGAAAGGCCCTGAACATCATCACGCCGTTCATTATTTTTCGGGCGAAAATTTAGAAGGTTCGATAATATCAATAACAATCGGTATAGCCGTGTACTTCCTGTTTATACGGAAAGTGCTTCTCAGTGAGAACAAGGAAGCAAAAGGCGGTGTTACATATATTGATTTATGGCCTTCATGGCTGAATATAGAAAATTTGCTGTTCAGGCCGGTTATCGGCTTAATACTGCCGTTTATCGGAGCATTTTTCGCAAAGACCGTTGATCTGATCACCGCAGGCCCAGTTACGTTATTGTTGTCCAATGCCTCGCGTATAAAATTCATACGTCCGCCCGAAGATACGGATTTCGGCTATTATCAGGACGAGGAAAAACAGGAAACAATAAGCACGCTGATACCTTCAAGCCTTGCTTACGGTTTAATGACATTCGCATTCGGATTGTTATTCGTGATTGCTTTGATGATGATGTAATTTCAGTACACAAAAGAATATTTTACATGAAGTTATAGAATTTTTCTCCCGTAATTTAAGTGTTGCGGGGGAAATTTTTTTCTGTAAAATATAATCAATTCCCAAAAAATAATATCAAAGGCGGTGTTCAAATCATGAGAATCGGATGTGCAAAAGAAATTAAGAATAATGAGTTCCGCGTTGGACTTACTCCCGATAATGCAAAAGCCTATGTTTCAGCAGGACACAGCGTCTATATTGAAAAGGGCGCAGGTTTAGGCTCAGGCTTCACGGACAAAGAATACAAAGCTGCAGGAGCTTTAATTGCCGATACGGCTGCTGAAGTCTGGAAAGTTTCAGACATGATGGTGAAAGTCAAAGAACCCCTTAAATCTGAATATCCCCTGTTTCATGAGGGCTTGATACTGTATACGTATCTTCACCTGGCCGCCGACAAAGAACAGACTGATGCTTTGCTTTCAGCAAAAGTCAGCGGTGTAGCCTATGAGACGTTACAGGAACGTGACAGGTCATTGCCTCTTCTTGCGCCTATGAGCCAGATTGCGGGAAGACTTTCAATTCAGGAAGGAGCGAAATACCTCGAAAAGAAATTCGGCGGTGAAGGTGTACTGCTTGCCGGAGTTCCGGGAGTTCCGAAGGCAAAAGTTGTCGTTCTCGGCGGAGGGACTGTCGGTGCCAATGCCTGCAAAATCGCCGTAGGAATGGGAGCAGATGTTACGGTCTTTGACATTAATTTGAAACGTCTTGAATATCTTGATGACATTTTCGGCGCGAGGCTTCAGACTATGGTATCAACCGATGCAAATATCGAACGTTCAGTAAAAGAGGCTGATTTAGTTATAGGCTCCGCGCTTATACCGGGTGCATTAACGCCCAAGCTGTTTAAGGCTAAATACCTGCCTGAAATGAAGACGGGAGCAGTTTTCGTTGATGTTGCGATAGATCAGGGGGGCTGCGGAGAAGCGTCCCACATGACAACTCATGATGACCCTGTATACATAACTGACGGCGTTGTTCATTACTGTGTCGGGAACATGCCGGGTGCCGTGCCGAGAACCAGCACAATTGCACTGACTAACGCGACACTGAGATACGGTCTTCAGATTGCAGCAAACGGACTTGAGGAAGCCTGCAGAAAGAATGATGTCATATGTTCGGCAGTAAACACATACAAAGGAAAGCTGACTTTCAAGGGCGTATCCGATGCGTTCGGTTATGAATATACGGATTTCAAAGCCATGATTGCATAAAAAAATATTCCCGGTCTGAAAAAGATCGGGATTTTTTTATTTTTATATCAAATTTCTATCTCGGTACTTTTCTGCGGCTTTTCGGCATAATGTCGGGGCTTTCAGCGTTCCACAGAATATTGAATCCGTATTCGTCATATGTTTTTCCAGCCCCTATAAAATCAAGAACTGCACGGCCTATATTATGGAGATTGTTTAACTGAGATTTGCTGAGGCCGTCAAAATTAAGCCGTTCGATTAATTCCGTGTTATTTCCTGCATAAGTAACTTCAGTCCTTTTTCTGCCCGGTGCAACGACATATAACGGCACCGCTGAAATTTCAACTAGCCTCGTTCCGTCATCATCTTTTACGAAATCGGCAGCAAGAATTATGCTTCTCTCTCTCGGCAGTGTTCTTTGAAAAGAGACGAAATTACCCAGCGACCACGCAACTGCCTTAACTTTGTTGTCATCGCTTGAAATAATGATTTCTACGGGCTGAAGGACATGAGGGTGTGTCCCGACAATTAAATCTGCTCCGTTCCTGAAAGCTGTTTCAGCCGCTTTTTTCTGGTGAATATTGGGCTGGTGATGATATTCATTTCCCCAGTGAAACAGGGCTATTATTACATCAGGGCTTAACGATTTTGCTTTTTCCATGCTCATTTCAATATCGCTTTCAGATATTACATTCAAATGAACATCTCTTGATTTCGGCCATTCGTTGCTTCCGTAAGTGTGATTTATGAAAGCTGCTTTTATCCCGTTATTTTCGAGTATTATTGCGTC
Source organism: uncultured Synergistales bacterium (assembly GCA_905233565.1). GTDB lineage: Bacteria > Synergistota > Synergistia > Synergistales > Aminobacteriaceae > JAFUXM01. Next base: position 86,064 of record CAJOCL010000002.1, on the reverse strand, counting down.
ATTTGAAGGTATATCGTCAAGCCCCAAGCCTGTCCATGAAATGTCATTGCTGTTCAAAACTTCAACCGTACGCCTTGCGCCTGCGCTGCCCCTGTCGAATATGTGATTGTTGGCGAGCGTAAGAAGGTCAACCCCTAAATCGTTAATCAGATTTTCGGTGAATACGTCAGGAGTGTTAAAGAACGGGAAGCCGGCATATTTTAATTTTTTCCCTGTTCCTGCAAAAACCGTCTCAAGATTGCCGATTAAAAATTCATTTTCAAAAATCGGCTTTATACGTCTGAACTGGGGCGAAAAGTCATAACTTCCGTCTTTCTTTTTTGCGGCATCTAACTGCTGATCATGTACCATAATGTCGCCTATGAATAAAAATCTCGCTCTTGTCTCGGAAAATGAAGCACTGCAATTGAGTAATATTGAAATAAATATTAATGCCGTTATCCTGCGCATAAGTCATCACCCTTCAATGTATAATGTTATTATTTATTATACATAAATTTGAGAGGTGATTGACATCATGAAAAGAAAATTTTTATGCCTGTTAATAATTCTTGTTTTCCCGGCAGTTTCGTACGCCGGCTCTTTATGGGACGACAACGCTAACTGGTTTGCTGACGCAAGGCCGGGAAAGGTCGGGGATATTGTTACCGTTCTTGTTGACGAAAGGACGGACGCAAGCGACGAATCAGACATGACACTTCGGAAAAATTCAACAAACACTGTCGGCGACAACGGCGCGGGCGGTACAGGCCTGTTAAGTTTCGTACGCGGCTTGATGCTGAGTACAGAGAATCAGGCAAGAGGAAACGGAAGTATTGAACGCACTCACAGCGCAACTACAACGCTAGCATGTCTTGTAACTGAAGTTTTGCCGAACGGTAATCTCGTAATTGAAGGGACAAGAGATGTCAGGACAAGCGATGAGACTTTGCAGTTACAGCTTGCAGGTGTTATAAGGCCGCAGGATGTGAACAGTGATAACCAGATTTCAAGCCGTTTAATTGCAAACGCTGAAATTTCAGTCAAGGGCAGGGGTGTAATCTCCCGCACTCAGAAACCGGGCATAATCACCCAGATTTTACAGACGGTGTTTTAAGGCATGAAGAGAATAATACTTTTTGTTTTTATATTTACGCTTTTAACATGTGATTCTGCTTTCTGTGCCGTGAACCTTCAGGATATGGATTTCACGCGGATTAATCCAAGAGTGAGAATAAAAGATATAACCGAAGTTGAAGGCGCAAGGGGCAATCAGCTTACGGGAATAGGTCTCGTTACGGGTCTGAACGGAACGGGCGATAATTCACAAATGGCCGTGCAGATGATGCGGAACGTAATGCGTAATTTCGGCGTTACCCTTGACGCAAGATCAGTGAGAACCCGTAACCTTGCAGTTGTCGCGCTGACTGCAACGCTTCCCCCATATGCAAGGCCGGGACAGAATATTGATGTCAATGTAAACACTATGGGAAATGCCTCGAACCTTCAAGGAGGAGTGTTAATACAATCGCCGTTAAGGGCTGCTGACGGCAAAGTTTACGCTGTTGCGCAGGGGCCCGTAATTGTCGGCGGAATGTCGGCACAGGGCGCGGCTGCTGCACGTACCCAGAACGTTCCGACGGCGGGAAGGATACCGGGCGGAGCAATGGTTGAACGTGAAGTCCCGAACGATTTTTCGGTGGGCGGTCAGGTTGCATTGCTTCTCAGAGAGCCTGATTTCAACACATCACAGAGGATTGCCGATGCGATTAACAGGGTTTATGGTGTTGTTGCTTATGCCGTTGACGCAGGAAGGGTTGAGATTAATCTTCCCGGCCAGTATGTTCAGGCACCGACGGCCTTTCTTGCGAACATGGGGGGGCTTGAGATTGAGCCGGATACTACGGCAAAAGTTGCAGTCAATGAGAGAACCGGCACTGTAGTAATGGGCGGAAATGTCAGAATATCTTCTGTCGGTGTCGCACATGGGAATCTTGTTGTTACTGTCGGTGAAAGTGCTGCCGTTGTACAGCCTGAGAGTTTTAGCGGAGGAGTTACGGTTGTTACGCCGAGAACGGATATTACAGCTGACGAGGAAGGCGGGGCAATGATAGCCATGCCGTCAACAACAACTGTAAGGGACATGGTCAGGGTGTTAAATTCGCTCGGGGCGAAACCAAGAGATATTATTGAAATTCTTCAGGCAATAAGCAAGGCCGGCGCACTTCACGGCGAACTGGTAACAATGTAATGATCTCAGTTTATTATGATTATCAGATTATGTTAGCCCAGAGATTCGGAGGGATTTCGAGATACATATATGAAATTTCCTCGCGGCTTAAATCTCTGGGTGCTGACGTAAAAATGAGGTGCATTCATAATCATAATTATTATTTTTCTGAAAGTCTGGGAATGTATGACACCTCAAAAAAAAGTGAAATTTTCAGGCTTTCTGAGCTTGGAATTTTTCATTATGTTAATAAGACTGCCCGTTCATATGATTTAATGAGCGGGCATTATGATATTTATCACCCGACATATTATTACGCTTCAAAGCCTAAGCGCGGAAAATTAATCGTTACCGTTCATGACATGACACACGAGAGATATTCAGGAATTTATCCCGTCAATAAAAGGGTTATTGAGGCAAAGAAAAATATTATTCCGAAAGCTGACAGGATTATAGCCGTTTCAGAAAACACTAAACGCGACATAATTAATTATTATCCTGAGATTAAGCCCGATAAAATTTCGGTCATTTATCACGGTGCATCAATGAAACCTGAAGTAAATTCAAGTTCTCCCCTGAAATATGATTATGTTTTGTTTGTCGGTAATCGGGGAATGTATAAAAATTTTTCGCGTTTTTCTGAGGCCATGAAAATTATAATGAGCATGTATAATGATATACATGTTTTCTGTGCAGGGGGCGGAAATTTCACGAAAGAAGAGGTTAATTCTTTTGGAAATTTTTCGTCCCGTTTTCATCAGGCTGCTTTAAGCGATAACGAGCTTTCAGGGGCGTATGAAAATGCTTTGTGCTTTGTCTTCCCGTCAGAATATGAGGGCTTCGGGATACCCGTACTTGAGGCATTTGCCTGCAGATGTCCCGCTGCGTGTTCAAATTCCAGCTCACTCCCTGAAGTTTCGGGGGATTCTGTAATGTATTTCGATCCGTCCGATATTGAAGATATGAGCGGTGCAATTATTAATTTAATTGAAAATCCTGATTTAAGACGTGATTTAATTGTTAAAGGCACTGAGAGATTAAAACTTTTTGACTGGGATATGTCAGCAAACAAAACACTTGAATGTTATGAACTTGCACTAAAAGGAGAATGATAAAAATGCTCAGAACTAACGGTCTGCCGTCATCAAAAATCATAAACACTAATATAGACCCTGAAATACACAAAACTCAGGACGCTTTGAAACTCAAGGAATCATGTCAGCAATTTGAAAGCATATTATGGGCGAAACTTTGGAAGGACATGAGGAAAACTGCAATGTCAATCAGCGGCAACGACAAAGGAAGGCCGTATCAGCAAATGGAAGAGCTGACGCTTGAAATGGCAAGCGATGACCTCGTAACCAGTTCAGGCGGTGCGGGATTATGGAAAATGCTCTACGATTCGATGATTGGCAAAGTAGCCGCTGACCATGAGGCCGAACAGCTCAGGAACGCGGACAATGAGGCAGCAGGTTTTGACGTTCAGGGCTGAAGATTTAGTTCTTTGTTTAACTGGTTTATATTGAACGTCATTAAATTCATCATATTGGCCATGTTGTTCATTATTTCTATTGAGTTTTGAGAGTTCATTTCTATGAATTTTTCAAAGTCTTCGCGTTCTATTTTTAACAGGAGCATATCAGTGTAGGCTGTAACCGTATATATTACTGGTTTTCCCGTAAGCATTGAATATTCGCCGAATGTCCTGTTTTCTTTGAGGCTGCCTAATATATATTCGTTTTCAGTCCCGTAATTCAAATAACATACTGCACGGCCTGAAATTATTTTGTATATGCTTCTGTCTTTTTCGCCTTCTTTGAGTATTATGCTGTCAGCTTCTTTGCGTATGAATTTAAGGCTGCTTATTCCTTTTTCATGTTTCAGGGCTTCTTTTACGAGTTTCCTTGCGTTTTCTTCATTTAGGAATTTATCCAGCTTAATATTTCGTATGAAGCCTGACAAAGCGCAGTCTTTACGGATAAAATTATCCCTGTTGCATGTAATGGCAAAAAATATATTGCTGTTAATCATTTCTTTTTCAACCGAACGCGTGAACATGTTCATAAAAGCCGGATCACGTTCCGCGAGCATGTCGAAACCGTCAATAACGACAACTATTTTAATATCTCTCGTTAATTTAACAGTATATTTTAAGGCATCGTCCCAGAACTGAAATGTTGAATGGCTATTGTCATTAAAAAAATTTAGTATCTGTTCTGAAAATCTGTTCAGATTTGAACGGCTGCTTTTTTCTGCTGATACGGTGAAAAATATTGCTGCCTTATTCCTGCAAAATTCCTCTTTATAAAGCTCTGTCAAAAATTTTTGATATAATTCGCATTTAATATTGATATTGCAAGGTTTAAGGAGGGGTTTAAGATTGTCATATAAATTTTACGGTTTCAAAAATTCAGACAAAATTAGGGCATTAAACGATTCTTACAGGGGAATAATTACCCCGTGCGATCTCTACGATGCTTTGCTTAACGTCTGGTGTGAATACACGTGTACTCCGAGATTGCGTTCTCAGTGGTCAAAGGATAATATAACTCTCGGCCAATGTTCAATAACTGCTTTTCTTGCTCAGGATATTTTCGGAGGCAGGGTTTACGGAATTTTGATGAACGGCGGAAATTATCACTGTTACAACATCGTCAACGGCTATGATTTTGACCTGACAAGTGAGCAGTTTTGCGGTGAAAATCTGAATTATTCAGGGAATCCCGAACAGTCAAGGGAAGTTCATTTTTCGAGGGATGAGAAGAGACAGCGTTATGAATATTTGTGTAATGAGCTGAAAAAATATTGTACACGGTCAAAAATTTAGTTACGGGTTACGGTAAAAATATAATTCTCAGGGATTTATCGCTGGAAATCAAACTGGGCTTAACGTCTTTAATCGGCCCCAACGGTTCGGGGAAATCTACGTTCCTGAAAGTTCTTGCCGGGTTAAAAAGCTATTCAGGGAGCGTGATTCTTAACGGCCATGAAGTCAGGAATATTTCACGCAAAAAGTTTTCGTTTTCGGCAAGTTTTGTCATGAGCGATAAGAATTTCAGGCCGTCATATCCCTTCAGCGTCCGCGAAATTATAGCAATGGGCAGACTTCCTTACAGGGGATTATTCTCAGGTTTAACAAAAAACGACAATGAAATAATTTCACGTTCATCAGAAATGCTGGGAATCTCTCATCTTCTTGAACGTGATATTATGACGCTTTCAGACGGTGAGAGGCAGCTAGTTTTCATTGCCTGTTCGCTTGCTCAGGATACGGGGGTGATACTGCTTGATGAGCCGACAAGTTCACTTGACCCCGACAGATCCGCCAGAGTTTTTGAACTTCTGAAATCTCTTGCCGTCAGCGGAAAGACTATAATTGCCGCCGTTCATGATATTAATATATCGCTTTCATACTCGGATTATTACATTGCGTTACGTGAAGGGAAATTAATATCACATGGCCGTAAAATTAACGCTGAAATTCTGAGGGATTTATACGGGACTGAATTTATTAAATACAGAAATAATGAAAGGAATGATGAAATGTGGCGCGCTTTGCCAAGATAATAATATTTTTAATGATTATAGCCTGTCCTGCTGATGCTGAAAGTTTGAGAGTTATTTCACTTTATCCGGGACATTCTGATAATATTTACGCTATGGGAGGGGCTGAAATGTTGATCGCGTTGTCAGAAAATGATGATGCCGATTTATTGCCCGAACTGCCCCGAATTTCACTGCGTTCAGGTGCTGAAAGAATTTTAGCGTTGAAGCCTGATATTGTAGTTACGAGAACTTTTGCTGAACGTATAAACCCAAATGTGTATGACGTTCTGAGACGTTCAGGAGTAAAAATAATCAGCTTAGA
>CAJOCL010000002.1:42057-79902 GCA_905233565.1 uncultured Synergistales bacterium | reverse complement strand
AATCACCCTCATGTATTTCTCGAGGCAGTATCAAGGGAAGTCCGTACGTGTTCGCCCGATTCATGGGCTGCAAAACTGATAGAACTTTCAGGGGGTGTTAATATTGCGGCCGATGCCGTTCCTTTGCGTCGGGGAAGTGCGATAGCGGCATGGGGAATTGAACGGGTATTGAAAAACGCGGATAATATTGACGTTTATATTATTCAGACCGGCGCAATGAACAGCGCAAACGTAAGGGATTTTTATAAAAGAGAATGGACAGCTGCGTTAAAGAATGTAAAAGTTTATGAAATCCCTGAAAAATATATGAGCCGTCCTTCACTTTTAGGATTGGAAAAGGGCGGAAATGAATTAGTGAAAATCTTTCAGGAGGTGAAAAGATAATGCCGGGAAAATTACAGCCTGATATTTTGCGGAAAAGCGTTCTTGATTTCACGGGTTCAAAGCGTGATGATTTGATTGTCGGGGGCGGAATCGGTGAAGATGCGGCGTTAATCAGCGTCCCCAACGGTATATTAGTCGCTGCGTCTGACCCTGTTACGGGAGCTGCAAAGAATGCGGGTAGTCTGCTGGTACACATAAACGCTAACGACATTGCATGCAAGGGCGGTGATCCTTCATGGCTCATCGTAACGCTTATAATTCCTGACAGTTTAGGCGTAAATTTCATTCACGACATAATGCAGGAAATTCACGAGACCTGCGAATCCATGAATATTGCAATTGCCGGAGGACATACGGAACTGACAGACAGGTATTTACAGCCCGTTATTTCAGGGACTATGCTGGGCATAACACGTTATGAGCTGAGTGCAAAGAAAATTCAAGAAGGCGATGTTATTCTCGTTACCGGACATGCAGGACTGGAGGGTATGAGCATAATAGCCAATGACAGGCCCGATTTAATCACGGATATATTTACGCCTGATGAGATTAATATTATACGTTCGTGGGGGAAAAATCTTTCAGTTGTTGAACCTGCGAAAATCCTGCGTGAATTTGCACGTTACATGCACGATCCTACGGAAGGGGGCATTAACGGGGCATTATATGAAATGCAGGAGGGCAGCGGTCTTGGGATTGAGCTTTGCAAAGAGAATATACCCGTTTCAGAATTGACGTTGAGAGCGTCAGAAAAGTTAAAATTTGACCCGTTCAATTTAATATCATCAGGAATGCTTACGGCCGTAATACCTTCTGAAAAAGTTCAGGAAGCGCAGGAAAAATTATTATTACACGGAATATCTTCAGGAACTGCGGGAGTTTTCAGGGGCGGTAAAAATAAAAAATTAACGTTAAGTACTCATGAAGAGTTATGGGGGATATTGTCGCGTGTATAATAATCAAGTTGATACAGCAATAATTCATGAATTGGAAGTGCAAAAATTTAATGGCAAGAATATTTGACGATACATGGCAGAGGACTAAACTTTGCGGAACTTTTACGGAGGAAGATGCAGGGCATGAAGTCCGCGCTAACGGCTGGGTACGTGCGAGGCGTGATTTAGGCGGAATAATTTTCATTGAAGTATGGGACTGGACGGGGCCTATTCAGGTTGTCTTCAACCCTGAAGCCGGCGAAATTCATGACATGGCCGGGCGTTTGAGGAATGAATACTGTGTTGCAGTAAAAGGGAAAATGCGTATACGTCCCGAAGGTACAGAGAACCCTGAATTAAAGACGGGTAATATTGAAATTGTGGCGAGTGATTTTCTTGTTATGTCGAAAGCAAAGCCGCTCCCGTTTGAAATAGGCGACGAGACGGAAAATGTTGACGAGAATATACGCCTGAAATACAGGTACTTGGACATGCGCCGCGAAAAAATGCAGTTCAACATGAGAACACGTGCAAAAATTAATTCGTTCACGCGCCGTTATCTTGAGGAGCGTAATTTTGTTGAACTTGAAACGCCCATGCTCACTAAGGCAACTCCCGAAGGTGCAAGGGATTATCTGGTTCCGTCAAGGGTTAATCAGGGATGTTTTTACGCACTGCCGCAAAGTCCCCAGTTGTTCAAGCAGATACTGATGATTTCAGGTTTCGACAGGTATTATCAGATTGCGAGGTGCTTCAGGGACGAGGATTTACGCGCCGACCGCCAGCCCGAATTTACGCAGGTTGATATAGAGATGAGCTACATAGTCGAAGATGACATAATGAATCTCATAGAAGGCTACATGAAGGGATTATTCAAAGAGATTCGCGGTGTTGATATTCCCACGCCGTTTTTGAGAATGTCATACTGGGACGCTATGGACAAATACGGCAGCGATAAGCCCGACTTGAGGGTTAAACTTGAACTTTGTGATCTTGCTGACGCTTTCAGAAATTCAGGTTTTGAACCGTTCAGAAAAATTCTTGAGAACGGCGGAGTTGTCAGAGGCTTGAGACTTCCGGGCGGAGCGTCATTGTCGCGCAAAGAGATAATGGACTTGGAGGCGCGCGCAATAAAACTCGGAACTTCAGGGCTTGCAAACTTCCTGTATAAGGACGGCGGATTGAAGGGGCCGTTAGTGAAATTCCTGAAGCCTGAGGAAGTTGACAAAGTACGCGAACTCGGAGCAATGCAGCCTGATGACGCGTTATTTATCGTTGCTCATGATTCACGCGCTAAGGCCTGCGAAATTTTGGGAACATTGAGGCTTGAATTGGGCAAAAAACGCGATGACTTGTTCGACAATTCGCCCGATAACTGGAAATTCCTGTGGGTAACTAAATTCCCGTTATTCGAGTGGAGCATAGAGGAAAAACGCTGGGAGGCCATGCACCACCCGTTTACTTCCCCTGCGCTTGACAACGGTACGCCTTTCGATGAAGACCCCGAACACGCACTGGCAAGGGCTTATGACTGCGTTTTGAACGGCAACGAAGTCGGCGGAGGTTCAATAAGGATTCACGATCCTGAAGTTCAGGCAAGATTGTTTAAGTGCTTGGGAATTACGCCGGAAGAGGCAAAACGGAGATTCGGATTTTTCCTTGAGGCATTATCATACGGGACACCCCCTCACGGCGGACTTGCTCTCGGTGTTGACAGGCTCGTAATGCTGCTTTGCGGAGGGAACTCGATACGCGATGTCATGGCATTCCCGAAGACTCAGAAAGCACAGTGCTTAATGTCCGGCGCGCCTGATGCTGTCGAACAGGAAAGATTAGACGAACTTGCAATACAGGTAGTGAAAGACGAGTAAAAAAAATGACTGCCGCTCACAAAAGGGCGGCTTTTTTTCTGGAATTTTTTAACATAAACTTGACAAAATTTTATTCGCCCTGTAAAATTCCCCGCTTGAGAACAAAACTTTTTCAGGAGGTTTCAAAATGGCCAGAAAGATGGTTTACGGTATCAATGACAGGCCCCCGTTTTTAATAATGCTTCTATCAGGAGCGCAGCACGTTTTAACACTATTCGGTTCGACTACTCTAGTTCCTTTGATATTCGGTCCGGCAATGGGAATGGATACATTGCAAATTGCCTCGTTAATATCCTGCGTTTATTTCGGAATGGGAGTAGCAACACTAATTCAGACAAGCAAAAAGCTCGGTTCAGGACTACCAATAGTACAGGGATCGAGCTTTTCTTTTATCCCTTCAGTCATGACCGTCATAGCTCTTTACAAAGCTGCAGGTCCTGAAGTCATAATGCAGTATTTAGGCGGCGGACTGATAGCCGGAGGAATAATATTATCAGTGATAGGCTATAGCAAGATAGTCGGAATAATCCGCAGGGTAATAACGCCCGTAGTAATCGGCCCGGTAATAATGGCGATAGGCTTCTCGCTTGCGGGAACGGCAGTTCAGGGCAACGCGGCGAATTACTGGCCTGCATCGCTTGCGGTAGTAATATTAATCTTCCTTTTCAGCTTAGTATTAAAGAACAAGTATATAAACATTTTTGCGATACTTCTTGCAATCGTAATAACATATCTTGCCTGCCTTGCGCTTTCATTGAAGGGAGTATTTGAGCCTACCCACCCTGCGTATATAAATCTTGCGCGAGTAACTGAAGCTCCTTGGCTCAGGGACTTTAAGAACGTTATTATCCCTTGGGGAGTGCCTAAGTTCAGCTTAATGTCATTTGCAGCACTGCTTGCAGGTTTCTTTGCGACAATGATTGAGAGTATCGGCGATTATCATTCAGTATCTTACGCTTCAGGCGTTGACGATCCCGACTCAGATACAATAAGCAGGGGTATAGGTGCCGAAGGTCTCTGCTGTGCGTTATCCGGCGTATTCGGTTCGGTCGGGACAACGTCATACACTGAAAATATAGGCTTAATCGGACTGACGGGAGTTGCCTCAAGGATAGTAGTCAGGACGGGAGCGGTTATATTGATACTGATGAGCTTTGTCGGAAAACTCAGCGCATTGATTGCGACGATGCCTTCACCGATAATCGGAGGAGCATATATAGCATTATTCGGAACGATCGGCGCGATGGGTATTCAGGTCTTAATGAGGGCGGATATGAGCAGCCAGAGGAATATATTAATCATCGGTTTTGCGTTCTTAATGGCTCTTGGGCTTCCCGGCTGGGTCGAAGCAAATCAGAATCTCTTCATGAATGAGGGGCAGTCCCAAATAATGCACACTCTCGGCGGAATGCTCTGGGCAGTTCTGAAAACACCGATGGCAGTTGCTGGAGTATGCGCGGCAGTCTGCGACTCACTGATACCCGGAACTGACGAAGAACGCGGAATTAACGTAAAGCCAAGAGAAAATTAACTTAAAATATAGCCTGCCTCTGGTCTTAATGACTGGGGGCAGTTTTTTTATATAATGATATAATTCAAAAAAGAAAATTTCTTATAATAGAACGTTATATAATGCTTGAAATAATGAGAACTAAGCCTGAAAGAATTACGGCGGTGCTTTTTCTGTGCGTGATAATGTTTTGCATGTGCTTTGTGCCTGTAGGTGTAGCCAGAGGTATAATGCGCAAGCAGGCACTAGACCGGCGATACAAATCCTTGCTGGTGACAGTAGGGTTGAGCATGAGGGCAAAAGTTCCCTTGTGTTCAGGAGAAGCATCCGCACCTGTATCTGTGTTATAGTCTTTTTGCGGTTATCGGAATTTCGGTTCTGTGTACTGAGATTAGACCGAATACGCAGACAGGCAGTCCGGCCAATTAAGACGGCTGGAAGCACTCGACTTTAGTCGTGTGAGGCTTCACTATAACCCTGTTATGAAATTTCATGACGGTTATTTAGAGAATTTAGCAATATATACTGAAAGTCAGGATATTGCTTATACTGTTAGAGCCGTAAAAGAATTTTCTGACTTCTGCCGCGAAAAAGGAGCGGAATTTCTGTATTCGGATATATCATTAACCCTTCAGTAATGATGTCATGGCTTGGAATAACAGCTTACACGTTCCAGATATATTTTGACTTTTCAGGTTACAGCGATATGGCCATAGGTCTGGGCTTAATGTTCGGATTTCACTTTGAGGAAAATTTCAATTATCCCTACATGGCTTCAAGCATTTCTGAATTTTGGCACAGGTGGCATATATCGTTGAGTACATGGTTCAGGGATTATGTTTATATCCCTATGGGCAGAAACAGGATAAATCATTCGCGCTGGCTGTTAAATATATTTACCGTCTGGCTTCTTACGGGTATATGTCACGGCGCAAACTGGACATTCATACTATGGGGACTGTTCTATTTCGTGCTTTTAGTGTTTGAGCGTGAAACAGGAATAAAACCCGGACATTTTATAACAATGTTTTGCGTTATGATTGCTTGGGTAATATTCAGGTCTGACAGTATAACGTCAGGAATAAGCTACATTGCTTCACTCTTCGGCCTTAACGGCAATAATTTCTGTGACAGCGGATTTATTATATACATAAAAAGTTCATGGCTCGTTATTTTTGCGTCCCTGCTTGGAATTTCGCCCGTAATGAAAAACATTTTCAGCCGTCATAAATTTATGGAATCATTATGGCTTTGCTTGATGTTCATTATTTCAACATTTGAAGTTATAAGTTCAAGCTATAACCCGTTTATATATTTCAATTTATGAGATGTTATAATAATTTTAATATATTAACCCCTATTTTCACAAAGGAGGCAGGATTATGGCAATCAGTTTATTCAAAGGTCAGAAAGTAGACCTTACGAAAGGGAATCCCGGACTGTCAAGAATACTTGTCGGCTTAGGCTGGGATGTAAACAAGTATGACGGCGGAGCAAGTTTCGATCTTGACGCGGCGGCATTCGTACTCGGTTCAAACGGAAAAGTTCTCAGCGATTCTGATTTTGTTTTCTACAACAACCTCAAGCATTCATCAGGAGCAGTTCAGCACATGGGCGACAACCTGACGGGCGCAGGAGACGGGGACGATGAGCAGATAAAAATAGACCTCAGCAAAATCCCTTCAAATGTCGAAAAAATCGCCTTCACTGTAACCATTCATGAGGCCGAAGAACGCAAGCAGAATTTCGGGCAGGTTTCAAACGCCTATATAAGAATTATGGACGAGGCAAATAACAAGGAATTAATCCGTTATGATTTGGGCGAAGATTTTTCGATTGAAACGGCCGTTGTTGTCGGCGAAATTTACAGGAACGCTGGCGAATGGAAGTTCAACGCTATAGGTTCAGGCTTCAAGGGCGGTTTACGTGCATTATGCCTTAACTTCGGCGTGAACGTCTAAATTTTAACTTGAAAAAAAAAATTTTTGGGAGTGTTTTTTCTATCGCTCCCAATTTTTATATTAAAAAAAGGAGATTTTTTATGAGCAGTAAAAATCAGTTTGAATGGGTAATTTTTTATGAAGAGTTAGCGGAAAAGCTCCTCACTTTCAAGGCAAAACGTGATGAACTTATTGACAAAGTAAAGGAAATTTACAACGATACGGGCATTAAATTGCCGACACTTGAGCGCAATAATAATCTTGTTGATATTGACCCGTTTACTTTCTTCGGCCTGTTCAACAAAAATATTACTGATTCAAACCGTGTTAAAATTCTTCAGGCTGTAGCAAAAATATTTAATATTTCTGCCCAAGTACCGACCGCATTTGCAGGCATACCGATATTAAACGCTCAGAACGCTACATATTATCTTTTTATTGGAGATCGTGAAAGCAATGATATTGATGACCTTTGGGAATTGTTCGCATCTTCGCTTGAATACGCTAAATCACCTTCAGAAGAAAATAAAACCGCGTTCTCTAAATATTTTGACATTGCGATTAACAAAAGGGGCATTGCTAACAGCAAAATTACAATGGCTCTTTTCTGGATTGCGCCAGATGTCTTCCTGAATTTAGACCAGCGCAATACATGGTACATTTACGAATCCGGGAAAATTCCTGTATCTGTTGTAAATACGCTCCCTGCTCCTGAATATAAAATTTCGTCCGCAAAGTATTTTGAAATCACTGAAAAAATCCGTACTTACCTTCAGAGCAAAGACAGCATGTTCAAAGACTTCAAAGAATTAAGCGCGGAGGCGTGGCGTTATTTTCAGGAAGTCGACGAACAGAAACGCCATACACCGCCCGTCATTGAGTCCATTCCTGACGCGGAAGTAACACACTACTGGCTTTACTCTCCCGGCAGCAGCGCCTGCATTTGGAATGAATGTTATGAAAACGGCATTATGGCTATAGGCTGGGACGATATAGGCGACTTGTCTCAATATCCGTCAAAAACAGCAATAAGTGAGGCCATGCAGGCAGTGTTTGATCCTGACCGTACATACATAATGGATTCTCATGCAACTTGGCAGTTCGTTCACGATATGAAAATCGGAGATGTTATTTTTGCTAAAAAAGGCAGAAATACCATAATAGGGCGAGGAGTTGTTGCGTCTGATTATAAATTTGATGATTCCCGTAAAGAATATAAAAATATCAGAAAAGTAACCTGGACACATAACGGAGAATGGCCGGCTCCTGCTCAAACCCCGATGAAAACGCTGACGGATATAACGCCGTATAATGATTACGTTGAAAATATAAAGGCACTTTTTGAGGATGATATTGATGACGCTGAAGATGAAGCCGTAATCAATTATGAACCGTATACTGCTAAAGATTTTCTGAATCAAGTTTTCATGACTGAAGATAATTACAACACACTCGTAAACTTAGTCAGAAAAAAGAAAAATGTTATTCTTCAGGGCACACCCGGAGTCGGCAAAACTTTTGCGGCAAAGCGTCTGGCTTATTCAATAATGGGCGTAAAAGATCCTAACCGCGTTATGATGGTACAGTTTCATCAGAGCTATTCTTATGAAGATTTTGTTATGGGTTTCAGGCCGTCAGAGTCGGGCTTTGATTTGAAGCGCGGGGCATTCTATAATTTCTGCAAGACTGCGGAAATTGACAGCGATAACAGTTACTTCTTCATCATTGACGAGATTAACCGGGGCAATTTAAGCCAGATTTTCGGTGAGTTATTCATGCTTATTGAAAACGATAAACGCGGCATAAAACTAAAACTCATGTACTCAGATGAAAGCTTTTCAGTTCCCTCAAACGTATACATAATCGGAACAATGAACACGGCTGACCGCAGCTTGGCCATGCTTGATTATGCTTTGAGGAGGCGTTTTTCATTTTTCGGGATAAAGCCGGGTTTTGATTCAGAAGGATTTCAGAAATACAGTGCTGACTTTAACAGTCAAAAATTCAATAATTTAATAAATAAAATTAAAGAATTGAACTCTGCCATAACGGAAGATGAGTCACTCGGTGAGGGATTTTGCATAGGCCACAGCTATTTTTGCAGTCTTAACTCTGCAAGTTATAGGGAACTTTCTGACATTGTGGAATATGAGATAATCCCGCTTCTGAAGGAATACTGGTTTGACGAACCTGCAAAAGTAAAGAACTGGTCTGAAAATTTAAGGGACGTAATCAAGTGATACAGATAAAAAACATTTATTATATGCTTGCCTACGCTTTCAGATTTTTAGATGAGCAGGGATATAAGAGGGTAGAGCTTGAAGAGTTTAAGAACGTTGCTGAATTATGCGCGGCGATTCTATCGAAAGGCATTTCAATGCAGTTAAAGCGCGGACTTAACTGTGAATATACCGGGAAGACTGACGCTTTATCATTGCTGAGGGGCAGAATTGATATTGCTGCTTCAATAAAAACGCTGAGTATAATGAAAAGTAAACTTATATGTTCTTATTATGATTTTTCGTTGAACTCATACAAGAACCGGATTATTAAAACAACTTTGGGAATGCTCATGCACACGGATATATCTAAGAGCAGAAAGAAAGAACTGCGGAAGCTGTTAATATTCTTTAATGAAGTTGAGCCGCTTGACATTCACAATATAAACTGGAATCAGAATTATGACAAAAATAATCATACGTACGAAATCTTAATATCAATATGCTACATGATTATAAAAGGCTTGTTACAGACAAATTCTGACGGGAAAGTACGTTTAATGGATTTTTTAGACGAGCAGAGAATGTGCAGGCTGTATGAAAAATTTATTTTTGAATATTACCGAAAAGAATTTCCGGAATTTAAGACGAGTGCGTCTCAGATTAAATGGGCGGTTGACAATGATTTTAGGTTAATGCTGCCTGTAATGCAGACGGATATAATGCTTGAGTACAAAGAAAAAGTATTGATTATTGATGCGAAGTATTATTCTCATAATACACAAAAGCAGTTCAACACGAACAAAATACATTCGGGAAATCTGTATCAGATGTTCACATATGTAAAGAATGCGGACTTGGCCATGAAGCCGCGTGAAGTATCAGGACTGATATTATATGCAAGGACGGATGAATTAATACAGCCTGAGCATGAATATGAAATGAGCGGAAACAAAATCGGCGTTTCAACTTTGGATTTAAGCCAAAAATTTAATGAAATAGCAGAAAAGTTAAACGGAATTGCTCATAAACTAAAAACTTGATATATACGCTGAAAATGAAAAGACCCCCCGAATTACTCAGGGGGTTTAATTTTGCCCGTTAATTATTCTGAAATGATGTAGACTTCCTCTGATTCAAGTTCAACGCCATCGCTTTGAGCCTTAACGCTGACTTTGAAATCACTATGTACCATTTCAGTCGTGAGAGTGAATTTGCCTTCTTCAACCGTTAAGCCCTCTACAGGCTTGTCATCAACATAGACGGTTAATTCTGATACATCAACGCCCCACTCACCGATTATGAAAGTCAGTTCAGTATTTGCCTTAACCTTCACAAGATCGCTGTCCTTGCCCTCGTAAGTTTCAATGACATCATCGCTTGCAACATTCAGTGTTGCAGCAAGGGTAATAGTTCCGTTCCCCTGAGAATTTGAAGGATTATTTGTCATGATATTAGGAACCGCAGCGGTAAGGCTTTGTGAAGTCTTCTTATTGCTTGAAGTAGCTTTCACTGTTGCCGAAGCCGATTTAACATTCTTCGTTGCCGTTTGGATTAAAGATTTTGAGACAACATAGATGCTGAATGCCTTAGTAGCCGCAACGCTGTTTTTATCCGTAACTTTAATCGTAAATGAGAATGAGCCGGCTTTTGTCGGAGTTCCTGAAATTGTCGCGGTTGTCCCTGAATAAGTGAGTTTTAGGCCGGTTGGGAGTTTCCCTTTGCTTATCGTCCACTTGTAAGCCGCCGTTCCTCCGCTGACCGTCAAATTCCCGTAGTAGCTGTAGCCCTCAATCGTTCCTGTCGTGAGGCTTCCTGACATTGCAGTCTTTGTTACTTTGACGGTGTAAGCCTTTGTTGCCGTTACCTTGTTTTTGTCAGTAACTTTAACCGTGAATTTGAAGGTTCCTGTTGCTGTCGGCTTGCCCGTAATTTTCCCGTTAGTCTTTCCAAGTGATAAGCCTGTCGGAAGTTTCCCCGAACTTATCGTCCACGTGTAAGCAGACGTTCCGCCCGTTGCAGTAAGTACGGCTGAATACGCCCCCTTCAATGCTCCGTCTGGTAACGTTCCTGAAATTACGGGCTTTGTTATCGTTACAGTATAAGCCTTTGTTGCTGCTGCCTTGTTAGCGTCCGTAACTTTAACTGTGAATTTGAAAGTTCCTGCTGCTGTGGGCTTGCCCGTTATTTTCCCCGTACTCTTTCCAAGTGCTAAACCTGTCGGGAGTTTTCCTGAACTTATTGTCCATGTATAAGCCTCAGTACCGCCGTTTACTTCAAGTTCTGCTGAATATGAAACTTTCACAACGCCGTTATTCAGTGTCCCTAAAATTACAGGCTTTGTTATTGCCAGCTTAAATGCTTTTGTTGCTGCCGCCTTGTTCTTGTCTACAGCCTTAACCGTAAAGCTGAATGCTCCTGAAGCTGTCGGCTTTCCTGAAAGTACTCCTGTAGTCTTGTTGAGTGTCAGTCCTGCCGGGAGAGTTCCTTTGCTTACTGTCCATGTGTAAGACGAAACACCGCCGTTTGCCTCAAATGTCATGGAATAAGCAGCCTTTAATATTCCTGCCGGAAGAGTTGCGCCCGTTGTAATTGTGATTTTTCCGCTTGCTTTTGAACAGCCCTCATCACTCGCTACGCCCTGAGAATTTACGCCGATTCCGTGCTTGAGAGAAGCATTATATATATTATTCTTGATTGTATATGATGCTGCGTCAAGTTTTCCGACAACTCCGCCCAAACCGGCAATATCCCCCGAAACTAAAGCATAGGTCTGGTTATTGCGGACTGTTGAAGCGTTCATGAGGCCGACAATTCCGCCCATTGCATCTGAAGCGCCGATAACTGTTACAAGTGAGGAAACATCGCAGTTTTCGAGGACTGTTGACTCGCCTATGCGCCCTGCGATTCCGCCCGCGTATTTTGTTGATTTGATTTCAGTTACAGAATTTGAAACGGCGATTACATGGTTGTTCTGGAGATTTCCGCCCTCTATGCGACCTACGATACCGCCCGAGTAGCCCTCGCCGCGTGAAGATATTGTGTCTATTGTGCCGGAAAAAGTGCAGTCCTTGATGTAGTCGAAGTTTGCCATCTGTACATCTCCTGCAATGCCTCCCGAACGCATAAAACCAGAAATCGTAGTGCCTTGAACCTTGCAGTTCTCTATAGAGCCTCCCACAACTACACCAACGATTCCTCCGGCGTATTCTCTTGTATCGTATCCTCCACGCGAAATTGTTGCACTAACAGTACAGTTCGTGATTTTCCCGTTTGCCATATATTGAACAATTCCGCCTATATTACCCTCACAATAATATGAAGTGCTCCTAGATAGCGTACCTGTAAAAGTACAGTTATCAATAATTCCAGAATACAAGTCCAAGACAATACCGGCTCCCCATCTGCCTGCAGCCGTACCGCTGACAGTTAGATTCTTCACGGCATACGTATCAGCTTCAGTATTCACGTAATCAAATAACCCTGCATCTCCGTTGCTTCTGCTGATATTCACATGAATTGATTTCCCGTTGCCGTCAAAATGTCCCGTGAATGGCCTGCTCTTATCGTCTCCAATCGGTACCCAGTCAGTTATTGATGAAATGTTGAGGTTCTTAGTGAGCTTGTAATACTTTCCTTCCGGTTCAGTGCCGTTATTCACCCTGTCGCGCAGTGCCTGCAAGTCAGCGATCGTGTCAATGATATACGGCGATGACGCTGTACCCTCATGCCCTTCGTCCCAATAATCTGCCCAAGCTGCGGAACACGCTGTAAGCAGACAAACCGTGAGAAAAACGAATATACGTTTTTTCATTATATAATTCCTCCATGTAATTTTGTTTGAAACTTTAATAATGATAGCATATTTTATATTTTATTTTAGGAATTTTTGTGAAGAATTAAACGCGTAAAAATCTTTTGCCCTTTCAATTCAGATTATAATTAATTAGTAATATAATTTAAGCACAGACAGAAAGATTCAGAAGGAGTTCAGGAAGATTTTATGTGCCGCTTCACATCACAGCAGGACGAACAGAAAAATTTTATTGATACCATAAAGCAGTTAGGAAACAGCGCGATTCTTATATGTTCTCATAAGGACGGGAAACCCGAAGCGGTTTACGTCTCGCCTGAATATATTTCAATGATGGAAGATACGCCGGAAAATGTCCTGCGTTTCAACGAAACAGGAGACTTCAGCCCGCTGATTCACCCGGAAGATTTATCACTTGTAAGGTATATGCTCGAACATAAAGAAGCCCCCGACAAGTCAAAAATGATTCAGATCCGAAAAATCACGGCCAAAAATAATATTATCTGGTGCAGTGCCCATTTTGCTTTTATAACTATTGCTGACGAAAATTATATTTATATTACATTTTCTGATATAACGCTCTTTAAGAACTACGAGGAAAAAATCAGGACAAGTTACGATTCAATCGGCCAGAATTTCTATCATCAGGACAAATTTACTCTGGGAATGTTCAGGGCTGATATTACTCTTGATGTTCTTGAGGAAGTCAGGGGAAGAGATTTATTCCCTGCTGATAAGGAGCATAAATCATTCTCTGAAATGTTAAAGGCCCGTGCCAAGCATTATATTAATTTCATGGAACGGAAAAAGTTAATCGAAACTTTCAACGTTGATTCACTTCTTGATGCCTATGTAAAGGGCAAAATCGGAATACGTCAGGTGTTATTGTCAAGGCGTGCAAGCGGTAACATATGTTATGTTGAAATTTCTGCAATGATGACAAGAAATCCACTGAACGGCCATGTAACAGCCTTTATCACTGAGCGTGAATGCAACAATTCAAAAGTTTATCAGACAATTGTAGACAAGATACTTGCCCGTCAGTTTGAAATGATTGCTTATATGGCTATAGGGCGTTATCACGTAACCGTAAGCTGTGATCTTCCTGAAGGCAGCATATTGCCGAAGAACATGCACGACACTTTCAACGCTTATATACACGATGAAATTATCCCGATACTTCACGGGACTGATGAACAGATTCACGAAATGGCTCATTCTCTCGCGCCTGATTCGATAGCTTTCGGAACTCAGAAGAGTGCGCTTTATGAGGTAAATATAGTCTGTGAAATTGAGGGCAGAATTTTTTATAAACAGTTCAATTTTTACGCCGTAAATCCGGGTTTTTATATCATTCTCGTTTCTGATACTACAAGGCTTCACAAGGAACAGCAGGAAAGAAGCGAACAGCTTGAAGAGGCTCTCGAGCTTGCAAAGGCGGCAATGCAGCAGGCAAGGCGGGCAAATTCGGCAAAAAGTGAATTTCTTGCCAACATGTCCCATGAAATACGGACGCCGATTAATGCGGTCTTGGGAATGAATGAGATGATTATACGCGAGAGTACAAGCGACAGGATAACGACATATGCCCGTAACGTTGAGAGCGCAGGGAAAAATCTTCTTTCAATTATTAATGATATTCTTGACTTCTCAAAGATTGAAGCGGGAAAAATGGAAATTGCTGAAAGTGATTATAAGTTAAGCTCAGTTCTTAATGACGTAACTAATATGATAGTCTTCAAGGCGAGACAGAAGGATCTTGATTTCAACGTAAAAGTTGACGAGGAACTTCCCGACGGTTTATACGGCGATGAAGTGAGAGTGCGTCAGGTTGTTACGAACGTTTTGAACAATGCTGTTAAATATACGCATGAAGGCAGCGTTTCTCTTGATGTTTCAGGCGAAAAGACTTACGACGAGGACGGAATAGAGACGATTAATCTTGTTTTCAGGATAAGCGATACGGGTATAGGAATAAAGGAAGAAGACCTCCCGAAACTTTTCAAGAAATTTGAACGCATTGACCTTGTGCAGAATAATACTGTTGAAGGTACGGGCTTGGGGCTGTCAATAACTCATAATCTTCTGCAGTTAATGAACGGACATATAGAAGTTGAGAGCGAATACGGGAAAGGTTCAACATTTATAATATATCTTCCTCAGCGGGTAACATCTCAGGAACCTATAGGGAATTTCCACGAAAAATTTAACCGTCATGTCCATACGATGAGGGCATATCAGGAATCTTTCAAGGCACCTGAAGCGAAATTGCTTGTTGTTGATGACACTGACATGAATCTGACGGTAATAGAAGGTCTGCTTAGCAAGACGGATATACAGCTTGATACTGCAACGGGAGGACAGGAAGCGCTTTCAAAGACAAGTGAAAAAGTTTACGATTTAATTTTAATGGATCAGAGGATGCCCATAATGGACGGAACTCAGACCATGAAAAATATACGTTCACAGCCTGACGGACTGAACCGCGAAACGCCGATAATATGTCTTACGGCCGATGCCGTCAGCGGTGCGAGGAATAAATATCTTGCAGAGGGATTTACTGATTATTTGTCGAAACCTGTTGAGGGTTCAAGCCTTGAAGCAACGCTGATAAAATATCTTCCGGGTGAAAAAATAATATTGCAGGAACAATCAGAATCAAAGACAGATGAATCACATGAACGCTCAGAACTTGAGGAATTTTATTCACGGACAGAAGGGTTAAACTATTCGGAGGCCGTAAAGAACTGTGCCAACGAGGCAATATTGACGAAAACCCTTCAGCAGTTCTGGAACTCAATAAATAATAATCTGAAAGATATAGAAACTTTCTGGAGTGAAGGGGACATAAAGAATTACACGATAAAAGTACACGCGCTTAAAAGTTCGGCAAGATTAATCGGGGCTATGGAACTTTCAGGGCAGGCGGCATATCTTGAGGAATGCGGAAATAACAACGATATTGCAAGCATAAATGATTTTACGCCGGATCTGCTGGCAAATTACAGGAGCTGCCAGAAAAAATTAGAGCCTCTTTATTCACGCGAGAATGACGACAGGGAGGTTATAAGCCCTGAAAGACTTAACGAGGCATACGAGGCAATACGGGAATTTTCGGCCATGTTCGACAGCGATTCGATTGACGGAATTATTGAAATGCTGAGAGGCTGTAAGATACCCGATAATGAAATTGAGAGATTTGACAGAATTGCAGCGTGTGCAGATGCCGCCGATTGGAGCGGATTGGAAGAGGCATTAAAAGAATAATAATTAATACATATGGAGATGATAAATAAATATGAAGATAAAAATATTATACATAAGCGACAGGCCGTCAATGGGTTCAGACATGCTTGTAAAAACACTGGGAGATACGTTCGAGATTTCGAGGGTACGTTCAGGCGACGAGATAAAGCACGTTCCGGGTATAGTTCTTGTAAATTTGGCAGGTCTTGAAAGTTCTGAACGGATAAAGACATTTACGGCTTCAAAAATATTCATATTAGGAACTCAGACGGAAATAAACAACTCTGACATTAAAAATGCTGAGGGGCTTCCAAAGCCGTTTAACGCCAACGAGATACGCGAAAAACTTGAGGCTCTGAAGGATAATTCGGCAGAAATTCAGAGGACACTGCTTCTTGTTGATGATGACGCAGTTATGATAAGGACACTGCGGGAGGGATTGAGTACGAGTTATAAAGTTCTGCCGGCAAATTCGGGAGCTAATGCGCTGAAGATACTTGCAAGAACAAAGCCTGATCTGATTCTGCTTGATTATGAAATGCCTGAAATGAACGGGCAGCAGGTTTTTGAGACAATCAGGGGAAACAATGAGATGTCAAATATTCCCGTTATGTTCCTGACTGCGAAGAACGATTCAGAAAGCATAAAGAAAATTGAGAAGCTGAAGCCTGAAGGCTATTTATTGAAGACACTGCCGTTGAGAGAGATCAAAGGGATAATACAGAATTTCTTTGACAAAGAATAAAATTATCCCCCAGCATTATTTCACTGGGGGACGTTTTATAATTTTATATGCTCATTTTTATTTTTATTGAGCCTCGAACATGTCCTTACCTACAGCGCAGAGGGGGCAGACCCAGCTTTCCGGGACATCTTCCCATTTTGTTCCCGGAGCTACTCCGTTATCAGGGTCGCCGACTTCGGGATCATAAACGTATCCGCAAACCGTGCAAACATACTTTTTCATTGTAAATTTTCCTCCATTTATAATTTGCGCTTAATTATAGCATATGAGCCGTTATTTGCCGAAAGTCTGGTAATAGCCTACGCAGAGAATCACGAGAATTATAACGGGGGCTACGTATGTGAAATAGAAGCGCAGAGCTGTTGGGAATTTCAAGCCCTTACCCTGATCCGCCTCTGCAATGAACTTGTCCCAGCCCCAGCCGTAACGCGACACGCAGAACAGCAGGTACACCATTGAACCTATCGGAAGAAGGTTATTGCTTACGATAAAGTCCTCAAGGTCAAGAATGCCAGTTCCTGCTCCCAAAGGCTGAACGGATGACCAGACGTTGAAGCCGAGCGCACAGGGTAACGACAGTATAAACATGCTTATTCCCAAGAAAATTGATGATTTCTTTCTTGGCCAGCCTAAACGATCCATGAAACACGCTACTATGTTTTCAAAGACAGCTATAACTGTTGAAAGCGCGGCAAAACTCATGAACAGGAAAAACAAAGTTCCCCAGATTCTTCCGCTCGGCATATGGTTGAACATATTCGGGAGGGTAACGAAAATTAATCCCGGCCCTGCTCCCGGATTTATTCCGTAGGCAAAACAGGCAGGAAATATAATTAAACCGGCCGTTAATGCCACGAAAGTATCAAGCCCCGTTATTATCAGGCTTTCACCCATTAATGACCTGTCTTTTTCTATATAGCTTCCGAAGATTGCCATTGAGCCTATGCCTATACTCAAAGTAAAGAATGCCTGGCCTAATGCAGCGTATAACATTGTCCCCAATCCTTCAGAAAACATCTCATCGAAATCCGGATAAAGGTAAAATTTGAGTCCCTTTTCAGCACCTTCAAGAGTTACGGAACGTACAGCAAGGGCGATCATTATGACGAGAAGTCCGCACATCATTGCTTTTGTAATGCGTTCAACGCCTTTTCTGAGCCCTGCCCAGCAAACTACCGCGCCGATTAAGACAGAAACGGCGAGCCAGAATATTAACTCGTTCGGGCTTGCAAGAAGTGAGTTAAAGAAATTGCCCGTTGCTTCAGAGTCAAAACCCGTAAACGCTCCTGCCGCTGAATAGTAAGTGTAAGCAAGCATCCAGCCCGTAACGGTTGTGTAGAACATCATTAATATATAATTTCCTGCCCAGCCTATATAGCCCCATAATGACCATATTTTATGCTCAGGACACAAAACGGTGAATGAACGCGAAAGGCTTTGAACTGATGCCCTGCCTACGGAGAACTCCATAACCATTATAGGCATTGCAAGAATGAGCAGGAAGAGTATGTATATCAGCACAAAAACTGCCCCGCCGTACTTGCCTGTTATGAACGGGAAACGCCAGACGTTTCCAAGACCTATTGCACAGCCTGCGGATAAGAATATAAATCCTAAGCGGCTTGCAAATGTTTCACGCGGTTTATCTGACATGAAATAAAACCTCCAAACAAAATAATTTTAAGATTATAGCATTGTAAAAATTTTTAGGCTTGTATTTTATGCGTGAAATATCATTCATAAAAGATTTTGCATAGCAGGGGGTTTTCAGACAATAACAAACCTCTCCGGCTGAGAATCGAACTCCCACGACACTTAATTGGTCACAAGATCCTTAGTCTTGCGCGTCTACCAATTCCGCCACCCCCGCACTGAAAGGGTGAGGCATGACAAGAAGAAATTATACTATTCTTTTTTTTCATGTCAAGTTATCTTCCAAAAGATTTTTATATTATAATAATCGCAGGATTTTCACATGATGAAATTATAATCTCAGAAAAACTTAAAGAAGGAGCCGTAAAAAATGAAAAAGTGCGTTAAAATCATATCAACATTATTGTTAGTTGTCGTGTTATGTTCGTCGGCAAGTGCTGCCCTTCCTTCATTGACGATTATAATGACAAAGACAGATCCGGCCTGTAAGCAAATGGCTGCCGTAGTTCAGGAACTCATGACAGCATACAGGGGAAAATTCGACACTGAGCCGGTATATATTGATGATAATCCGGGAGCCGGCAGGGCTTACAACGTCCGCTACGTCCCAACGCTGATATACAGGGACGCTAACAAAAAGATAGTTGCTCAGGAAGCCGGTTACAGGTCAACTCAGGACATACTGAAGACTTTTGCAAAAGCAGGAATTAGATAACAATCTAATCAACATCGATGGATCTCCTTATATGTTTTTTCGGGGCTGTTCAGTAATTCGGGCAGTTCCGAATTTTTTATTTATCCCTAACAAAAGGCTGGTTATGGTAAAATGTTTTTACTTATTCATATTTTTCATGAAGGGATTTGATTTATAGTATGGAAATGTATTTAGCAGCTTTGAAGGATCTTATAATGCAGTCAGGATTCTTCGGCCTCACTACGGGAAATATAATAATGCTCGTAGTGTCATTCGTTCTTCTCTATCTGGCAATCGGAAAAGGTTTTGAACCGCTTCTTTTAGTACCGATTGCGTTCGGCTGTCTTCTGGTAAACCTGCCTCTGTCGGGAATATGGGACGAGTTCAACCCCACGACCCACACAATAGGTTTCCTGCGCTCATTGTATTACGGTGCCGAGTTCGAGATTTACCCGATTCTTATATTCTTGGGAATCGGCGCAATGACGGATTTTGCCCCGTTAATCGCAAACCCGATAACGTTCCTTCTCGGAGCGGCTGCACAGTTCGGCGTTTTCGTGGCATTTATCGGAGCTAACTGGCTCGGAACTTTGACAAACGGCCTCGTGTCATTCAACATCAAAGAGGCTGCGAGTATCGCCATAATCGGAGGAGCTGACGGCCCTACAAGCATTTATTTAACCGTCATGCTGGGACAGACGCAGATTTTAGGCGCGGTTGCCGTTGCGGCGTATAGTTATATGTCGCTCGTTCCCATGATTCAGCCCCCCGTTATCTACATGATGACAAGCAAGAAGGACAGGGGAATAATAATGGGACAGTTAAGGCCGGTTTCAAAACGCGAAAAAATACTGTTCCCGATAATCTGCACCGTAGTTTCTGGTCTGATACTCCCTGCATGTGTTCCGCTTGTAGGTACGTTAATGTTCGGAAATCTTCTCAGGGAATGCGGAGTTACGGAAAGGTTAAGCAACACCGCACAGAATGAGCTTATGAATATTGTTACGATATTCCTTGCCCTTTCGGTCGGTTCGACAATGGCCGCTGAAAGATTCCTGACAATAGGAACACTCGCAATAATAGCCTTAGGTCTCGTTGCGTTTGCTTTCAGCACGTTCGGAGGCCTCGTATTCGGCCAGATAATGAAAGTATTATCAGGCGGAAAGATTAACCCGATGATCGGAGCTGCGGGAGTTTCTGCCGTTCCTATGGCTGCACGCGTTGTCCAGAGATGTGTTCAGAAAGAATATCCCGGACACTTCCTGTTAATGCACGCTATGGGCCCGAACGTTGCAGGCGTTATCGGTACTGCAGTAGCAGCAGGAGTTATGCTCACGCTGTTGTCACGTTAATATTTGTGATTTTATAAGTCCTAAACTGCCGGGAGATTCTGAAAATGAGTCTTCCGGTATTTTTTAGGGAAAGGAGTTTAATTTATGAAAAAAATTTTGTTGACGCTGTTTTTTCTTTTGACTTTCAACGCTGTCTGCCTTGCGGAAAATCTTGACGTCAAAATTTCCGTGCCGGCAGTGGGCGGTTATGACGATGTAGAATTTGCGAGGTATTACACATGGCCTCAGGCAACTTTGAAAATGGATATTTTTTTCCCGGCTGACGGCAAGAAGCACCCTGCCGTGATATGTATTCCCGGCGGTGCGTGGATTACAGCTCCTAAAACCGCATTTCATCGTACATGCCTGAAACTGGCTGAGAATAATTTTGTTGCTGCTGCCATTGAGTACCGTGTTATCGGTGCTGCAGATTATTCTGAAATAATAGGGGATGCAAAAGCTGCCGTCCGTTTTCTGCGGGCAAATGCCGACAGATTCAATATTGATAAAGACAAAATAGCGGTAATGGGAAGTTCTGCCGGCGGTTATCTTTCAATAATGCTTGGAGTTACGGGAGATAAATTTAATTTCGGCGATAATTTAGACCAGAGCAGCGAAGTTCAGGCAGTTGTTGATTTTTTCGGGCTTACGGATCTTACGAAAGTTGCCGATGATTATTCCGATGAAAAGAAAGCTCTATATAATTCGCCGTCAAGTTTTGTATCAATATTCGTGAACGGCGTTTCAGGTTACAAGGACAAAAAGGGCGGAAGCATTCTCGATACGCCTGAAAGAGCAAATGACGCTAACCCCCTGAATTACATCGGGAAAAACACTCCGCCGTTCCTGATTTTTCACGGAGATTCCGACAAGACCATATCGCCCAGCCAGTCAAAAATCCTGCATGATGCACTCATCAAAAACGGAACAGATTCAACCCTCTACATAATAAACGGCGGAGGACATGACATGCAATATATTTATCAGCCTGAAGTCATGAAAATAATAACGGATTTCCTCAACCGCGTTTTGAAATAAGCAAAAAATCCCGCCTCTTCTTTCATGAGACGGGATTTTGATTACTCAAAGCCTGTGTGTTACGTCAGCCCTTTAACTGCGGATTTCATTTAGCGTATCCACATGTAGATGTATTGCTGATTAGCCTCGTCTTGAGTTCTTGCGCTGCCATTTGCATTTTTGGAAAATGAAATTCCCTGAGACCTGCTTTTTCCGCCCAGCTTCCTCAATATGGCTTTCCGTTCCGTATTTTTTTCATTGTCAGAGTTTACCACTTTCGTTATGTCGCACTGTGCGTACCAGTCTCCCCAGTTGTCTATAACTACTTTATAGGCGTTCAAAACGTCAGCTTCATGGTCGTCCTTACCATCTCCTTTATTTGTCTTCTTGATGTACTTGATTAAGTTATCGTTTTTGAGGTCATCTTGTGTAATTGAAGTTGCGTCTGAGTGTTCCTCGTAATACGACAACGCCGCTATCTGCATAGCCCTGAGATTAGCGACTATGTTAGTAGCCTTTGCCGATGCGACTGCCTCACTGCTTGAAATCATCATCATGGCCGATAGAATACCAATTACAACAATTACGATTAACAGTTCAACGAGTGTGAAACCTTTACGTTTCATGAAAAATAATCCTCCTGTATGTGAATTTTGTATTTCCTGAAAGAACGCGGAATTTTTTATAATCCCATATTGCCCCCTTCCCTAAAATTAATGGCTTTGCGCCATTCAGTAAAAAGCTGCATTCCTGCACCTCATAAGCGCTGACGACGCAAAGCAAAACACAAACTAAGAGTAATCTTATCCATGAACTATGCTATAATTAACATAGGACAAGATTTTTAAGTGCTTAACGTCTTTTGCAGAGTAAGATGCTAGCCTAAATTTTTTATACGAGAGAATTATAACATAAATTTTTCTTGTCCACAATGTTTTTGTGTCTAAAATTTGAAGACGGATTAATTTTTTTATGAATTATGATTAACCCTCCTCATTAATATTAACGGGGAGGGCTTTTTAATGTCTTGTTAGATTTCTTCAGAAGTATCAGCTTCAGCCTTATACTTGCAGTTATCGCAGAATACGGTTGATCCCTTTCTGAACAGTTCACCTCCGCACTGCGGACACTTCTCGCCCGTCGGCCTGTTCCACGCAACATAATCGCATTCAGGATAACGCGAACAGCCGTAGAAAGATCTTCCCTTCTTGCTCTTCCGTTTGACTATATCGCCCTCGCCGCATTTCGGACACTTAACGCCTATCGTGGTTAATATCGGTCTTGTGTATTTGCATTCAGGATAGTTTGAACACGCTATAAATTCCCCGAATCTTCCGCGCTTTTTCACTAAGTCATGGCCGCATTCAGGACACAATTCGCCGATCGGTTCAGGTTCAGGCAGCGGAACTCTTGGAGCGCTTCCGGCTTCCTCAAGGGTGTTTGAGAACTCGCCCCAGAACTCGCTGACTACATCGAGCCATTTTCTTTGTGCCTCTTCAACCTCGTCCAGTTCCTTTTCCATTTGTGCCGTAAATCCAGCGTCAACGATTGACGATAAATCTTTGCGGTTGAAATACTGAGCCAGGAAATCGTCAACCGTCATTCCAAGTGAAGTAGGGCAGAATCTTTTTTCCTCGTTCTTGTCAATATATCCCCGTGCCTCCAAAGTCCCGGCAATAGTTGCATATGTTGACGGACGGCCTACACCGTTTTCTTCAAGCGTCCTGATTAACCCTGCCTCTGAATATCTTGCGGGCGGCTTCGTGAATCTCTTCTCGCTCTGAACGTCAGCAAGTTCAAGCCTTTCACCCTCTGAAATTTTCGCCAGTTCACTGCCCTTTATCTCAAGAGGCCATAACTTGCTCCAGCCGTCAAAAATTAACGTCTCGCCCTCCTGTTTAAGGCTGACTCTTCCTGCGTCAGCTTTTATTGTTGACTTTGCCGTTACGGCGGGTGCCATCTGGCTTGCCGTGAATCTGTTCCATATCATCGAATAAAGTTTATACTGTTCAGGGGTTAAAGCGTCCCTGAGAATTTCAGGGGTTAAATTTATGTCCGTAGGGCGTATTGCCTCGTGAGCGTCCTGAACTTTTGCCTTGCTGGTTGAACCGTAAACATTGGGCTTGTCGGGAAGATATTCGGAACTGTAATTAGCTTTTATGAAATCCCTGCATGATTTTACTGCCTCGTCGGAAATTCTCAGGCTGTCCGTCCTCATGTACGTTATCAAGCCTATATGTCCCCTGCCCGGAATATTCAGACCCTCATAAAGTGCCTGAGCAATCCTCATTGTGTGAGCCGGTACAAAGCTCAATTTTCTTGACGCTTCCTGCTGAAGCGTGCTTGTCCTGAACGGCGAAGGTGATGAGTGCTGACTGTCCTTTGACTTGAACTCGCGGACTATGATTTCATTAGCCTTGATTTCTGAAATTATCTCCTGTGCCTTTTCCTCAGAGCTGATTAACAGGGGAAGGCTGTTTTTCATCAGGCTTTTTCCGTCAAGTTTATACGCCCTCAGTTCGTAATGTCTGTCGTTATTATCAGCCCTTGCCGTTATAACGTAATACGGGTCAGGGATAAAGGCATTAATTTCGCGCTCACGTTCACAGATTAAATTTAACGCTACTGACTGGACACGCCCGGCGGAAAGCCCGTAACGTATTTTTTTCCATAGGAGAGGGCTTAAAGTATAGCCGACCAAGCGGTCAAGGATTCGGCGCGCCTGCTGTGCGTCTACTTTGTTTATGTCTATATAGTCAGGATTTTTTACGGCTGCTTTGACTGCATTTTCCGTAATCTCATAGAAGCGTACCCTGCATTTTTCAGAAAGATTAACCCCTAAAATATCTGCAAGGTGCCACGCTATGGCCTCGCCCTCACGGTCAGGGTCAGAAGCGAGAAGTACGCATTTTGATTTTTCGGCGAGTTTGAGAAGCTCATTTTTCAGGGCTGCCTTACCCTTTACGAGTATATATTCAGGCGTGAAGTTATTTTCAATGTCAATAGCAAGCCTGCTCTTCGGCAGGTCTTTCATGTGTCCTTTGCTTGATCTGACAACGTAGCTTTTTCCCAGCATTCCCGAAAGCGTAGCGGCCTTTGACGGTGACTCTACGATTATTAATGTCCTGCCGCTTTCTGAAGATGATAATGATGCTGATGATGTTTTTCTTGCGGTTTTCGCTGTAGTCTTCTTTGCAGTTTTCTTAACTTTTGCGCCTTCACTTTCTTTTGTCTTTGACGGCGCGGATCGTTTAACAGGTGAAATCTTAATGACCCCCATAATATAATTTTAATTTTTTAATAGGGTAATTTATATCATATTTTAGAATATAATTAACAAGGTTTTTTCTTGAATTTTAACAGGAAGTGAATTTTAACGTGCGTTTTATTGGTTCGGTCATAAAATATTTTATATATCTCTTGATTATATTAATAGCCGCAGGAGCTGCGTTATTCTGGTTCGATACAGGCTCATGGCTTGTTCAGCCACTCGCGGAAAAAGCCGGCAACTTCTTTCTTGACCCCCTGAAAATCGAAATCAAAGCAATTAACGGCTCTGTCAGGAACGGTTATTCACTTGACGGGCTGCGCTTAATCTCCGGCGACAAGGATTTATTCGTCCTTAACCACGCTTCCGTCAGTCCCGACTGGGATTTAGTATTGTCAGGAATGAACGGCCTCCCCTTTATAAAATCCCTGAACGTCAGGGGCATAAGCTCAGACTTGGACAGCGTCATGGCATTGTCGAATCATTTCGCCTCACCTGAAGATGAAAATAAGGACGAAGAGGAGGAAAACAGCCCATTATCACTGGAGGGCATAAAGATTAATCCGGCAAATATAGCAGTTCAGGATATTTTTTTCGGAACGCCTTACGCGGATTTACTGCTTGATGAACTTTCGCTGAACGAGGCGGGCAGATTTTTGCTCAATGCTGAAGTTGTTTCTGGCGAGAATGTTTTACCGTTAAGGACTTCGGCAAACGTCAATTTTTCACCGCTGGAAATAATCTCGTCAGATATTCTTATCGGCAACAAAGGCACCGGGAAATTTTCGGGAACTTTTGAGCCTCTGAAATTAAGGCTTGATTTAACGGCGCTGTCGCTTGAAGAGTTCATGCAGTTCTCGCCGTCAAGCATTGACGTATCAGGACGCATTGACGGCCGTATTTTTGCCGAGAGCAGGGACGGCAGTATCTCAGCATCGGGAATAATCTCAATGCCCCGCGCTGAAGTTATGAATATCCCGCTGAATTTCCGCCTTCCGTTCGGATTTAGCGGTTCAACATTCACGCTTGACAATGTAGTCCTCAACACTAAGGCAGCAGGATTAAATCTCAGCGCATCAGGAGATATTGAAAAAATGAAATTCGCTGCAAACGGTGAAGCCAGAAATATTTCACTTTCTGAAATCGGCTCGATGTTTGCACCTGAAATCGGTCTCAGGGGCGAAAACGGATATATAAAATTCAACGTTGACACTCAGATTACTGATAACATTATTCAAGACATCTTCACGCGAACAAAGGCTAACGCTCTTGCTGATATTCCGGGCATATCGGCAATGGGCATTAACGCGGTCGAAAATCTTTCGGCTCACGTAAAACTTACTCCCAACGTAACGCCTCAAATTTCAATGGGCGGAAAAATCTTCGGCGGTAAATTATTCGCAAGGGCTGAAGCAGTTCATGATTCTCAAGGGAACGTAAAGCCTGACGGTATAGTAATGTCAATCGTAAATCTTGATATTCCCTCGCTGTTCAGGGCAATCCCTCAATTATCGGCAATGATAAAAGACGTTAAGCCCTCCGGGAAAATTACGGCAACCGCAAGAGTGTCTGATGTCATGGACTCGCTGAAAGTACACGGGAAATTAACATCCGACAGGCTCGGCGCGTACGGGATAACTTTATCGGGCATTGAGGCTTTAATGAACTATGATTACAAGGCTGAAACGGCGGAACTTTCAGGCCTGAAAGCTAACTTGGGACGCGGTTTAATAACTGCTCAGGCCAAAGCTGACCTGAAGCACGGAAATTTCAGGGCAGCCGCAAAAGCACACGATCTCGAACTGAAAGCAATTCCGGATTTAAGGCAGGTTTCAGGAACTTACGCGCTTAATGCTGACGTTTCGGGAAATTACAACAGAATAAATTCAATAAGGGCTGACGCTGTATTAACGGCAAGGAATGCAGGCTACACGAATATCAACAGGATTAACGCCGATATTCCCGTAACATTCCATGACGGAGTAATCACAGTCTCGGACGCAAGGGCAGAATTTCCGGGCGGACATATGGCACTCAAGGCACATGCCGACACAAAAACTTCTGAATTTAGGGCTGAGGCTGAAGCAAGGAATGTAGACCTGAGATTCATACCGCAGTTAAAGGACGTTCAGGGAAGATACTCGCTGACTGCTGACGCTTCGGGAAAATACACGGATATTCACAGCATAATCGCAAATGTTTTATTCAACGCAAGGAACGCAGGTTATTCGGGAATGACCTTCGGAAATGCTGACATACCCGCAAATTTCAGAAACAGCATAATCACCATAAACGGCGCAACGGCCTCGCTTCCCGGCGGAAAATTAAATCTCAGGGGAACGGTAAACATCAAAAACACTTCTAACCCTGCACTCGATATAAGCGCGTCAACTTCAGGAATCAATATTTCACAGTTAATGACGGCTCTTAAATTACAGGATCAATCCATGCCGGTTTCAGGAAAAGTCAGCGGAACGACATCAATAAAAGGAAATCTGAGCAACGGAATCGTAAGGGCTGACCTTCATGCCTCAGACATAAAGGCAGGGGACGTAATGACACTGAAAAATGCAGCTCTCGAAGCCGGCGGAACTCTGAACGCCTCTTCAATAAGGGCAAAGCTCAGGGCTGAAAATCTCAAGGCAGCAGGATTCGTCAATGTCCCAAGCGCGTTGATTGACGCAAGGGGAAACATGAGGGCAATAACAATAAAAGATATTGACATTCAATTAAACGGCTCAACAATAAAAGGCGTAGGGGTAATCAGTCCCAATATGAGAAATTTAATGCAATCACAAATGGATATTGATACAACGCTGAAGCATTTAGACCTGAAAGCACTTCTCAAAAATTTTATGGAAAAACCGCCGATCGAGGGCGCAATTGACGCAAGGGCAGGAATCAGAGGCTCATTAAGCCAGCCCGTTTTAGACCTTCAATTAACGAGGCCGATATTATACGGAAAATCAGAAATTAATGACGTTGCATTGAAAGTCAGATCCCCTCAGCAAAATCACTTCATGATCACCGCTAAGGCAAGAATTGACAAGTTCAGCCCTGAATCAGACATAGACATAAAGATTAGAAACGGCGTTGTTGATTACGTTGTCGACACAAAGCCGCTTGACATCGGCAGCGCGATTCAGACACAAATGCCGGAAATGGCCGGGATTGCTGACGGTTTCGCAGTTGTTCACGTTGAGGGAAGCACGAGGGAAAATGCACCGATATTAATCAACGCTAAGTCAAAAACAATAAACATAATGAAAAAGATAAAAATTCAGGATATTTCACTGCCCGTAACGTTCTTAACGTCAAAAAACAGAATCGAAATGAAAAACGGCAGTGCAAAACTCAGCGGAGGCGTTATAAATTCAGTCTTCACTGCTGACATCGGCAAAGATGAAACCGAATGGAAAGGCAACGTAAAAGTATCACACCTTGATTTCGGGAAGCTCGCAGCTCCTTTCATGCCTGAAGGCGAACTTGTAGGCTCTGTTGATGCTCAGGTCAGCATGAAGGGGACATCAACGCAGTATATAAATCTCAGTTTTGCTGAAGGGAAATTTGTTACGGGGCCGGGATATATTCACAAGATAAAGGCAATCGAGAGCATAACGCCGACAAAGAGAATAAGTTTTGAAAAAATCAACGGTTCATTTTTCTGGAACGGCCAGGATCTTTTCTTAAATCCCGGAACAGGCGCGAGAGCCGGAAGAGATGAACCGCTTTACAGATATTTCACGGTCAACGGTTCAACGGGTCTTCAGGGTAAGGGACTGCGTCTTTTATGCGACGGAAGATTCGACCTGAAAATACTTGATCAGTTACTCGGCGCAATGAAGGGAGTTTTCCAGTACATGACGGGCAGCCTTGCCCAGAACGTTTTGAGGGACGCTGCGGGCAGGGTGCTTGGAATAAAGCGCAGGGATTTTCAGAACGTGTCATTTACGCTTGCAAATTCATGGGATAAACTTCACATACTCAACATAAAGATTACGAAGCCTATTGATGATTTCCTGCCGATTAACGTGCTCAACAGGGACGAGGAAAAACAGAAAGACGGCGCACAGTTCAAACTTAACCTGAGAATACCGACAGGGCCGGGAGATCCCAGCATTGAGGAGGAAAGCACGAGCGACCAGTTCAAACAGCAGTTAATTGACAACATTTTCAATATCGGGCGGTGAACTAACAACCCCCGCTTATAAGCGGGGGCTTCCTGCCCTTACATCATTTACGTTACGCAGTCTAAGATACAACAAAACCGCCTTGTGAGCGGTTTTTTTATATTCAAACGATTTATCGTGTGTTATTATCTGGTGGAGATAAGGGGATTCGAACCCCTGACCTCTTGAATGCCATTCAAGCGCTCTCCCAACTGAGCTATATCCCCAATCGTGAAGCAACGTTGCAGATTATACGCAATTACCCCCCTAAATGTCAAGCAAATATATAAGAAAGTTATGTTATGTCTTATTTTGTGTCTATTGTATAATTGTCAAATACTCAATAGAAATTTTCACATTGTTTTAAGGAGAGTAATTAATCTTGGAAGAAAGAAAAATGAAAAACATCGGCATAATCACATCAGGCGGAGACTGCGGAGGGCTTAACGCCGTAATCAGGGGAGCAGCAAAAGCGGCTTTAATGCGCGGAATGAGGACTTTCACAATCCCGAACGGTTACGCAGGACTGTATAATCTGGTCAATTTTGATCATCTCGTTGAACTTGACGAGGAGCGCACCGATCATGTTAATTCACAGTTCGCCGGCAGCGATGCAGGACACAGCCGCGTGAAAATCTCAAAGATTAACGACCCCGACAAATACGACAGAATCATGATGGGGCTTCGCAAGCACAATCTTGACGGCCTT
This sequence comes from uncultured Synergistales bacterium, assembly GCA_905233565.1. Lineage (GTDB taxonomy): Bacteria > Synergistota > Synergistia > Synergistales > Aminobacteriaceae > JAFUXM01. Next base: position 50,397 of record CAJOCL010000002.1, on the reverse strand, counting down.
TTGATTTCCGGCGGTGATGACACGGGAAGCGTTGTCGTTGACCTTTCAGAACACGGAATCCCCTGCGTACATGCCCCAAAGACAATGGATCTGGACCTTCAGACTTATTCAGTCGGCGGAGACTCGGCAATCAACAAAATTGCTAACATTGTTGACGACCTCAAAACTACCGGAACTACTCATAACCGTATAATGGTCATTGAAGTTTTCGGGCGTTACGCAGGACACACGGCATTCAGGGGCGGAATTGCTGCCGATGCCGACTGCATATTGATTCCCGAAGTACCCGTCGATTTCAACGCCGTTTATGCTCATCTCAAGCATTATTACATCAGGCGTATTCTTAACTCTGACGTTCACGCGGGAACTTACACAATCGTTGTTGCCGAAGGCGTAAGGGGTGAAGACGGAAAATTATTCTCGGACGGCGGCGGTGCAAAGACTGACTCATTCGGGCATCCTAGACTTGCAGGCGCAGGAAGATTCGTTAAAGAAACCCTTGAAGATATGATGCGTGAAGACCCTGAAATCAGGCAGTTCATGAAGACTTCTGGAATGTATGTTCCGGGCGTTTTTGAAATTCCTGAAATCAGGGAAGTTATCCCAAGCCACATAGTCAGGAGCGGTTCAACATCAGCATATGACGTAAACTTCGGAAAGCAGATCGGAGCAGCTGCGGTCATATTGCTTGAACAGGGAGTCAGCGGCGTTACGGTCGTTAAAATGTATGACGGAAAAATCCGTTACATGCCGACAAACGAGGCAATCGCACAGAGATTCGTCGGGCTTGAGAGTGTCGCGTTCTATGAGCAGATGGATGTATGCTTCGGAAGATTCAAGCAGGAATATATCCCGAAACTTGAAGAAGTTCACGGAGCTGTTGAAAGGCTGTACAGCTAGAAAAAATTTATCCCCTTGTCTTTTCAGGCAGGGGGATTTTTTATTTACATTAATTCTGAATATATCGGCCCTGAAGGTGTCAATACGCTTTTCATGAGTACTAACTCATCACAAAGCCATGAGATTTTTGGAACTTCGCCGAGTTTCCTGACGAGATTTTCAGGAAGATAAGAATCTTTCAGCCTTGCAAGCGTCAAATGAGCCTTGAATTTTTTGTTGTCCCTCTCAATTTCTGCATTTTCATAAAGAACGTCATTAACTTTTTTTGACAGTTTAGAAAGTTCATCAGCACCCTTATCCCCCGAAAGCCATAAAACTTTCGGCGCGCTTAAATTCGGGAATGCTCCTATATACGAAAGTTCAACGGTGAACGGCTCAAAGTTTTTCATGGGGATTAACGCTTCTTTAACGTTCTCCGTAACCTCGCGGGTATTTTCACCAAGAAATTTAAGGGTTATATGAAACTGTGAGCGTCTTACCCAGCGTATTTTTGCAAGCGGCCTCAGTTCAGCCAGAAAATTTTCAAGCTCATCTGCCGTTTTTCCGGGCATTTTTACCGCAACGAATGAGCGTATTAATTCGGGCATTTTACAGGAATTTCACCATTTCAGATTTGCTCTTTCTCAGGGCGTGGCGGTCGGAAGGTTCAGCATCGGCGGCAGGATAACCTACAGGCAGCAGGGCAATGAGGTCATAATCTTTCATTTCAGGGAAAAGCTCTTTTACTTTCGGTTCGTCAAAAAATCCGATCCATGTTGAGCCTAAACCTTCAGCGTGAATTGCAAGCATTAAGTGTGTTGCAACGATGCTCGCGTCAACGTCCTCAAAGTTCCTGTTATCGGACGGCCTTACGAATGCGCTTTCAGTTGTTCCGCCGACAGCGAGAATTACAGGAACATTTTTCAGCCATGTGAAAGGGGTTGTTGACTTTATTTTTTCGAGGGCTTCAGGTGATTTTATAACCCAGATTTTCACGGGCTGTACGTTTTTTGCGGTCGGTGCTGAAATTCCTGCTTCAAGGATTGCGTTTAATTTTTCATCTTCAACTGGCCTTGCGTCAAATTTACGGACTGAATAACGCGATTTTACTAATTCTGAAAATGTCATGATTAATACTTCCTTCAAAATTTTTATTTCATTATAGCTTAAGCACAAAAAAATTCCCCTGAGTTAATCTCAAGGGAGATTTTTATATTAATTTTCCTGTTTTACCATACAGAAACTCTCTCATCAGGCGCAAGGAACATGTTATCGCCCTTCTTGATTCCGTAAGTGTCGTAGAACTCTTTGAACTGCTGAACTATTGCATTGACCCTGATATAAGGCAGAGCGTGAACGTCAGTTTTTATACGCATGTCGACAAGTTCACGGGTCTGTATTATTTTCCATATTCTGGCGTATGACCTGAAAAATTTATCGTAATTAAATCCTTCAATGCCTTCGGCAATCCCAAGCATTGACTTAATCCCGGCCATGTCTGCAATCGTTTCAGTATGAATCAGTGAACCGTTGCAGTTGTCGCCCGAATCATCAACCTTGAAAGTGTCGAGGTATTTTATCAGCTTGTCAGAACGTTTCTTGAAGTGTGCGTAATCCTCATCAGTCCACCAGGATTCGAGATTTCCAGTCTTTCCGAACTGTGCGCCGTTTGTGTCGAAAGCGTGTGAAATCTCATGACCGATTACCATGCCGATACCGCCGAGTTTTTCCTCATGGCTCATTTCTGAATTGTAGAAATCTCCGCCGATTATTCCGGCTATTATGTTTATTGAGTTTTCTAACGGCTGATAATAAGCGTTGACGACAACGACATCATTAATCCATAAATCATGGTCAACTTTCGTATTCAGGCGCTCTTGGAAATATTTCCGGAATTTATATTTTTCAAGAGCCTTCACTGCGTCATAAAAATTCATATCTTCAGTGATTTCAAATTCCGAAAAATCTACCCATTTGTCAGGATATGCACAGTTAAGCCGCATTGAGTCGAGTTTTTCGATTGCTTTTTTCCGGGTTGCCTCTGAAAGCCAGTCTTCTTTCTCAAGCATTGACCTGTAATATTTAACGGTCTGGCGGATAATCTCCTCGACTTCTTTTTTTGCGCTCTCTGGAACGTATTTAGACACGTAAATTTTTGACACCGGCACTGAAAGATTGCCATGAACGAAATCGACTGCAAGTTCATCATCCGGCTTGCTTTCAGAAATTCCGAAACGTTCGCGCGCAAGCCTCTGATGTTCCCTGAATGCCGGCTCATCTGTTATGGTGACGTAACCCGTTACAAGGCTGCTTAACATATAAGCCTTTATATCTTCAAGATTTTCTGAATTGTAAATCCCGTTGAGGGCTTTGAGCCAGTCAGGTTCGTTTAGATTCATGAAATCTGATACGGCGTTATGAGCTGCGATAATGTCAGCAAACGGAAAAAATGGGGATTTTTCGCGCAGTTCGTCCATAGTCAGGGGGTTATACATTTTTTCGATTGCTTCGGGCGAATAAACTTCCTGAAGCGTCATCTCGTGAGCCGCTATTTTTTCCTCAAAACGGAAAGAACGCGTTAATATTTCCTGTGCAAATTCCTCAGTATATCCCAATCTCCTGAGCATGTACCTGACTTCGGCATCGTGCATTTTCTTTGTACGTTCGCCGTTTGACGTTCTCTTTTTGTACTCTGCTGAGTCGCCGAGTGAAAGTCCTGTCGAAATAAGTTCGAGATTATGGGATTCCGAGTCCTTATTGTCCCTGCCTATGACGAATCCGGCTATCATTGTTCCGTGATAAAGGCAGTCTTCTGACATGAAATACTGATTTAATTCGTCAATAGTCTTTATGTTCATTACTTTGTCGGCCTGTTCCCTGAGATCCGCGAGACCTTCGGAATTTCGTGAATCCCAGTCAAGCCAAAGTGAATATAACTTCCTGACTATCTCAGCATCATGACCCTCAATGCCTGTATCAGTCATAATAATTTTGAGCCTGTCATTTATTACGTCCTGAAGCTCATCAAATGCTCCGTTCCTTGTACGTCCGGGCTTTAATTTTGCGGTTAAAAGCCATTCGTGATTAACGTTAGCGTAATAATCTGATTTTATATCAGGGCTGTAATTCCTTTCGCTGACAATTCCGTAAATATTCGTGTTAAGCCATGGGGTCATTGCTTTTATTTCCTTAGCGTCTGCCTTTAACGTGAATAACATGAATATAAGAATTGAAAGGGCGCGTATTTTATTCATAAGCGTATAAAGCACTGCCGCCGAAATAGAGTACACCGTCAGAATACAGTGCATCAGCATTAATGCCTTCGTTTTCAACGAGCTGTCCTACACGCCTGCCCGTTGATGCGTCAAGAACGAACATACCGCCGGCCTCACCGCCTGCAAAGACTAAACCGTCAGCAATTACGGGAGTTGCCGATATGTTGCCGCCGTTTGTGTTGAATCTCCAGAGTGTACGGCCATTATTTTCGCCGAGTGCAATGACTGCGCCTCTGCCTGTTCCGACAACGATTTTTCCGCCTTCGACTGCGGGCTGTGTCGTGATAGTGTCATGAACGTTGACGTTCCAGAGGGGTTCAACGCCCTTAATTTTTACGGCATTGACTGAGCCGTCCCAAGAAGAGAAGTAGACATTTCCGTTGCTGACTGTCGGGGTGTTAATTGCACCGCCTGCACCGCCTCCGTTGAGCCTTTTGCCCGTCTTAGCGTCAATTATGCTGAATATGCCGTCATACTCGCCCAAGAATACTAAGCCGTCAGAATATGCCGGAGCTTCGCGGAGACCCTGAGAGCCTGACGTGTAAGTCCATACAGTTTTGCCGTCTTTGTCGCTGAGGGCATGGAGCTTTTGATCAGCTTTTGATACGAAAAGCATTCCACCGCCCGGTGTCGCGCCGTCAAAGAGACCGTCATTAACTGTCCTGTTGCGCTCGTCCCTGACAACATTGCCGCCTGATGACCAGACTGGAGAACCGTCGGAGATGTTCAGGCATATTATTTCGCCGTCAGCCTGTGCAAATACAACGCGGTCGCCGATAATTGCGGGATTTCCGTAGATTGTGTTGCTTGTCTTGAAGTCCCAGATTACCTGACCGCTGTTCTTGTTGAGGGCGTAAAATCTGCCTGTTTCAGAGCCAAAGAACAGTGTGTTCCCTGAGATTGCTATTCCGCTTGTTACAGAGCTGTCGGGCTGGAATGTCCATTTTTCGCGCCCGCTGAATGCCGATGCTGATACGGCCATGACTAAAATAATTAATAATGCTAAAGTTATTTTGCGTTTCATGAAAATATATACCTCCAAAATTGATATAAATTCAGATGACATTCTAACACACTTAAATGATTTAATCAGAATAAATAAAATCTGTAATAGAAAGGATTTGACAAAAAATAATGGCCGTAGGTAAAATGACAGCACAGAACTATACTCTAAAATTTTTTTCTCTTAAACTTCAAGAACAGATTCAAAGAATACAACAGAAACATAAAAATATCAAGAGCAGCTTAACGGGGGGGCGTGAAAATGCTTTTTAACTCCTGGCAGTTCGGATTATTCCTTCCCGTTGTCTTTGGAATTTACTGGGCAGTGCCTAATAAATACAGGTGGGTATTGCTCTTCGCGGCAAGTTATTATTTCTACATGAGCTGGAACATAAAATATGTAGTTTTGATTTTGTTCACTACAATTATTTCGTACATTTCCGCGCTGATGATTGAAAAATATCCCGACAGGCCTAAATTAAAGCGGATTATTCTGTTTTTAACGCTTGTTTCATGTTTGGGAGTTCTGTTTGTCTTCAAATATTTCAATTTCTTTTCTGAAAGTATCGTTAATCTTGCGGGGATTTTTTCGATTCAGCTTCACCCGGTAACGTTAAAATTGCTGCTGCCCGTAGGAATTTCATTTTATACGTTTCAGACATTGAGTTATGTCATTGACGTTTACAGGGGTAACGTGAAGGCTGAAAGACATTTCGGGATTTACGCGACATTTATCTCATTTTTTCCGCAGTTAGTCGCAGGGCCGATTGAAAGGACGAGTAATTTACTGCCGCAGATTAAGGGGGAACATAGTTTCAATTACAATCAGGCAACATACGGACTAAAATTAATGGCGTGGGGATTTTTCAAGAAACTTTGCATCGCTGATAATTTCGCCGTTTACGCTGACAGGGTGTTTAACGATATTTATTCGTACAAGGGATTTTCTTTAATTCTTGTTACGTTCCTTTTCACAATTCAAATTTACTGCGACTTCTCAGGATATTCAGACATTGCGCGCGGAACGGCAAAACTTTTCGGGATTGAGTTAATGGAAAATTTCAAGAGTCCTTATTTCTCGGCAAGCATAAAAGAATTTTGGAGCAGGTGGCATATTTCTTTAAGTACATGGTTCAGGGATTACGTTTATATTCCGCTGGGCGGAAATCGTGTAAGCAAAGCTAGGCACTACATGAATTTACTGATAACGTTTATCATCAGCGGACTTTGGCACGGATCAAACTGGACTTTCATTATTTGGGGAGCTGTTCACGGATTTGCTCAGATTATTGAGAACGCATTAACGCGCAGGAAAGATTATCGGGGTTTTGAATGGGCTGTAAGAGTCTTGTTTACATTTACTTTCTGTATGTTTGCGTGGATTTTCTTTAGGGTGCAGAATTTTACGGAAGCTGTTTATGTTTTTACGAACATGTTTGACGGGATTGAAAGCACTGTAGCATATCTTCATGACGGCTTTAACTCTATAGGGCTGGACAGATATACTTTGGCAATTTTATGTGTTATGTCGCTGTATGATTACTTTTCACGTGAAAAAGATGTGATTGCCGCTGTAACTGAAAATCGGCACTCTTTCATACGTTACGCGTTTAATTTCGGTTTGATAACTTTGATACTTTTCTTTAGAGCTATCAGAAATACGGAATTTGTTTATTTTCAATTTTAATGGAAGAAGTAATGACGATGAGGAAGTTTTTAACAAAGGTTTCTGTTTTTGTCATCTATGCTTTTTTGCTACAGGTCGTTTTTCCGTACGTTGTTGACCCGTTCAATGTCTTTCACGCTTCAGCAATAAGAGTAAACGGAGTAGAGCCTAACAAAAACTATATTAAAATGACTTATATTCTGGATAATCCAGAAAAATTTGACGGTTTCCTGTTCGGCTCATCAAGAGTCGGGGCAATACATACAGAAAAAATTATGGGTAAAAAAATCTATAACATGACATACTCTGCAGGATTACCTTCTGAACATCTCGCAAATTTGAAGACTTTTCTACATAATAAAATATATCCTTCAGTAATTTATATTGGAATAGACGACATTTGTACTTACGTTCGACCTTACTTTCATATAATTGAGCCCTTGAGGTGTCCTTATGAATATTTAACTGATAAAGAGTACTTTTACAGCTTATATTTGAATCCTTATGAAACACTTTGCTCTTTATGGTATTACTTCACGAAGCCCAATAATCTAAATGTCGATGCCTTTTATCAATACGGCTGGTGGTGTGAATACGGAAGGAAGCCAACAATAAACTGGGAAACTGATGAGATAAAGCCTTCTGTAGGCAAAACGTTTAATGATAAAGTTCTGCCCAATGCCCTGAATGCCGTTAAAGAAATAACTGATATTTGCAGGAAAAATAATATTGAATTTATACTGTTTACAAATCCCGTACATCACGTTACATATAGAGCCTCTGTTGAAGAAAATTATCTGGAATTTCTTGAAGGACTTGCATGGATAACTGATTTTTATAATTTCAGCGGCCTCAATGACGTAACTTTGAACAATGATAATTATCTTGAAACAAGCCATTATAAAGCAGAAGTCGGAGATATGATTATTGATGTAATCTGTAATGACAAAAAATATGACGGACTTTATGAACAGGGCTTCGGAATGAAGGTTACGAATGAAAATGCTGACGAATTTATAAGAATGCTGAGGGGGCAGTTGAAAAATTAACGCTAAAGATGTGTTAAAATTCTCAAAAATTGATTTCATCATAAATTGGAGAATGAAAAATGAATTTAGATTTTTTTCTGGTACTCAATAACCTTTTAAGCCTGTTTGCTTTAATCGCTGTCGGTTATGCCGCCTCAAAATCAGGAGTCCTTAAACAGGAAGCATCGGCGTATTTTTCCGCACTCCTCATGAAAATAACTCTGCCATGCACCATATTTATATCTCTAGTTCAAAGAGAATACAACCCTGCTTTCGTTCATGACAGCATAATAATAATCGTTGCAGGAATGATAATATACACTTTCCTTCTGTATCTTTCACGCTTCCTTGCCGGACTTTTCGGAGTTCCTAAAGGCTGCAGGGGCGTTTGGGCGTTCCTGTGTACTTACAGCAATTCAGGCTTCATGGGATTCCCAGTAGCACTTTCACTTTTAGGCCCTGAAGGTCTCGCGCTCTCCGTAATGCTTAA
>CAJOCL010000002.1:0-42017 GCA_905233565.1 uncultured Synergistales bacterium | reverse complement strand
GGCCTGAACATGAAATCTATAATCTTCAGTAACATAAACATAGCTACGGTCTTGAGCTTAATATTTTATTTCGGCCGGATAAGTCTGCCGTCAACAGCTGCCGTCCCTATTTCTTATATATCCAACATGACAACGCCTCTTTCAATGTTCATGATCGGAATGGCATTAGCTCATTCAAAAGCATCTGACATTCTCAAAAATTTTCACGCCTGGATCGCTACAGCAATGCGCCTTGTCATATACCCTGTGGCACTGTGCTTAATCCTGAAAATTTTCAGCATAAGTTCAAATCCTCTTGTTTCAGCCGTCCTTGTCTTGATTAACGCCATGCCCGGCGCAAGCGTTACCGTCGGAATGTGTGAAATGTATCACGGGAATATTGATTTTGCAGCAAAGATTATGTTTTTACAGAATGTATTATGTATGATTACTATTCCAGTTATATGTATGATGATCTAATCTCATAAAAGCCCCTCTCCTGAAATTTTTAGAGAGGGGATTAATTTTTCCTTATCTGCAGCCTATGCCCTCGCTGAAAAAGGGATTTTTACAGTGCAAGTTCACATTGAAAAGCCGTATTTAATCTTTCTTCGGCTGTCGCTATATTCAAAGCCTCTATGTCTATTCCGATGTAATGTCTGTTGAGATTTTTTGCGGCTGTACATACAGTGCCGGAACCCATAAAAGGGTCTAATAATCTGTCCTTCAGTTGTAACCAAAGAAATTAACAGCTCCATGAGTTTCAAAGGCTTCTGGGCAACATGAAGGCCATGATCGTTCTGTGAGGTCTTAACCTTCAGGATATTGCTGTTATCATCACGAATATTATACTTTGTTATGGCCTGCTCATTCCATGCACCCAGCTCATAATTTATTACGTTGTCCGCAATAGTTCCTCCAGTTCTGTACGGCTTCTGAAACCATAATATAGGCTCAAAAAGCGGCCTCAAGTTCGCAACCCTCCAGCCCTGCCACTTTTCAGCGTTTTCTGTATCACTCCTGCGTTCATATATTGACGAAAGCCTCTGCGCACGGTAAGGGGCGTTATCTTTTTCCCATGCAAGCATATCCCTGAACGTAAAGCCGGAATCTTCAAGAGCCGTAATGCACCTGTGCGCGTAACGCCTTCCGGCAAAAATAAAGCACGTTCCGCCGGGTTTCAAAACTCTAAGCCATGTAGAGGCCCATGACATGCACCAGTCCTGATACTCACGCGGTATGTTTTTGTCTGCATCACTCCAGCCGTTTAACGGTTTCCCTCTGCGTTTGAACAGGCCACCGCCGGAAATCTGTGCAGGAGAAGCTCCGCCGTATGCAGAATTTTTGTTGTCGTGCAGTATGTCCCATTCATCGCAGCCGATTCCGTACGGTATATCAGAGATTATTGCATGTACTGAACTTTCTGGAAATGTTTTCAATATTTCTATCGAATTGCCGTGAATTAATACATCAAGTTTCATTGTGATATGCTCCTGATATATGTATTAATCTGGTTTAGTTTCTCGTTGATTTTCAGCGAGTTTATAAGCTCGTTCACTGCCTGTTCGCGTGAATAATTCTTTATGATTTTAATTTTATCAATCCAGAAATCTTTTTCAATACGGCTTCGATTGATGAGGCATGATATTTGCTCTTTCAGCGAAGCATTAAATATTTCAGCGTCAATATTTAGAAATTCAGCCAAAAAACTGCTGAAATCAAGCATAAAATTTCTCTTCATATCAGAGACCAGAACTTTATGTGAAAAATTACTGCTGAAATTCCATATTTCTGAAAAATTTAACTCTGCTGTTTCTCTCACGTGATTATCAAGCATGAAGATTAAATGTTCCCAGCTGAAAAGACATACATTACTTGAAAGTGCCTGCGCGTATATCTGGCTCGATTTCGCCGGATACTGAAAATACGGAGAGCATAAAACGGCATAATCATTATCTTTTCTCCAGCTTGACAATGCTGAAATCTTAAAATCTTTCTGATTTTTTGCCGTCCTGCTCAGTCTGAAAGCCTTTGAATCAGCAACAAACGTATAGCCGTGTATTCTTGATTCAGCGGTAACGTCTGCCGAATCTCCGCGTTCATGCAAAACTGCTGATTTCAGCCCTAATTCTCTGAATGCACGGGACAAAACCATATCTGAAGCCTTAGAAAATAATTTTTCTTCAGCTGAGTCATGCGATATGCTTTCAGGGATTGTTCCTAATTTGGCGGAGAATATCATTAAAATTTTTATCAGAGCTTATTAACGCCTCTAATAGTCCGCAGACATCATAAAAATTTCTGCCTTTTGAACTATCTATTATCTTCAATATATCGTTGAACATACCTATAATTAGCCCCCAGTTTTAAGGCTGGGGGATTTTCTTACCTGCTCAAACTTTCAAGATTTGCCCTCAATCTTTCAATTTGTGCCTGACCTTCTGAGACTTTTAAGCGTTCCTTCTCGACAACTTCAGCCGGAGCCCGTGAAACAAAATCCTTATTATTCAATCTGGCCTGACTTGAGGCGATATTCTTTTCAAGCGTTGAAATTTCCTGTCCAAGCCTCGCAATTTCCTTCGGAACATCGAGGACATCTCCTACCGGTAATTTAACCTCAGCTTCACCCGCAACTCCTGAAAGTGAAGGCCCGTATGTCCATCCGCCCGAAGGTTCTTCAAGAATTACATCATTGATTTTGCAGAGGTTTGAGACTTGATTTAATGACGCTTTCAGAATTTCAGCGGCCTTTGTTCCCGAACTGACACGGATTACGGCACGGCTTAACTTCTGCTGAGGCGGAACGTGTGCTTCCGCCCTGAGATTACGAAGAACCCTCACAGTCTCCTGCAATACCTTCATGTCGTCATTAACGCCCTCAAAAATATAATCTCTTACAGGTTCAGGCCATGAAGTTTTCATAATGTAATCATCGTTGAAACCGAACGCAGCCCACAACTCTTCAGTAATAAACGGCGTAAACGGGTGCAACAGCGGCAAAACTGTCTTGAATACATGTTCAAGGACAGCCTGAGTTGTTTTCTTTCTGTCTTCACCCTCATCGCCCTTCAATGCAGGCTTGCTCATCTCAACGTACCAGTCGCAGAGATCCCCCCAGACAAAATCGTAAAGACCCCTTGCAGCCGTTCCGATGTCGTAAGAATCTATCAATTCTCTGACACTCTTTGCCATTTCCTGAGTACGCGTCAAAATGAATTTATCATGAAGCTGTAATTGTGAAAGGTCAATATCTCTTACTTCGTCATCAAGATTCATGAGCGCAAAGCGTGAGGCGTTCCAAAGTTTGTTCATGAAAAATCTGTAAGTCTCGATTCTTGTTGACGACAGCAGTATATCCCGTCCCTGAACTGATAAAGCGGCGAGCGTCATTCTGAGCGCATCAGCTCCGTACTTGTCAATCATTACTAACGGGTCTATAACGTTGCCTTTAGTCTTGCTCATCTTCTTGCCGTGTTCGTCACGTATAAGAGAATGTATATAAACATCCCTGAACGGTACATCGTCCATAAACTCAAGACCCATCATAATCATTCTCGCAACCCAGAAGAATATTATGTCAAAGCCCGTTACCATTAATGAAGTCGGATAAAAATACTTCAGTTCCGGCTTGTCGTCAGGCCAGCCCATTGTTGAAAACGGCCAAAGAGCAGAGCTGAACCACGTATCAAGGACATCGCTTTCCTGTTCAATATTTTTGCTGTGGCAGTGTTCGCATTCCGTCGGGTCAATCTCTGCAACCGTTATGTGTCCGCAGTCCTTACATTCCCAAGCCGGGATTCTGTGTCCCCACCATAATTGACGGGAAATGCACCAATCCCGTATATTTTCCATCCAGTTGAAATACGTTTTTTCCCACTGTTCGGGAACCCATTTTATACGCCCGTCCTTAACTGCCTGCACTCCGCGTTCTGCAAGAGGCTTTGTCTTTACGAACCACTGTTCAGATAAATACGGCTCTACTGTTGTCCCGCAGCGCTGGCAGTGTCCGACCGAGTGGGTTATGTCTTCAGTTTTGACAAGCAGGCCCAGTTCTTCCAAGTCTTTCGCTGACTCTTTGCGTGCCTGTTCGATTGTCATTCCCTGATATTTTCCGGCCTTATCGTTCATTATTCCCTTTGCGTCAATAATCTGTATCTGTTCGAGATTGTGATTTAAGCCGACAAGAAAATCATTCGGATCATGAGCCGGCGTAATCTTTACGCAGCCCGTACCAAATTCAGGGTCAACCATGTTATCTTCGATTATGGGGATTATTCGTTCAGTTAACGGCACTTTTACATGTTTACCGATTAAGTGCCTGTATTTTTCTGAACGCGGGTGAACGGCTATAGCAACATCGCCGATTATCGTTTCCGGGCGCGTCGTCGCAACAAGTATGTATTTTTCCTCGCAGTCAGTCTCAATTAACGGGTATTTCACATAATAGAATTTACCCTGTTTGTCCTCGTATTCGACTTCAAGGTCTGAAATTGCCGTTTCACAGCGCGGACACCAGTTTACAATGTATTTTCCCCTGTATATTAAGCCCTTCTTGTAAAGCCTTACGAATACGGCTCTGACGGCACGTGATAACCCCTCGTCAAGCGTGAATCTTTCTCGCCTCCAGTCGCAGGAATTTCCGAGCCTCTTCATCTGTTCGATTATCCGGGAGCCGTAAACTTTTTTCCATTCCCAGACTTTTTTTACAAACTCATCGCGCCCGAGATCGTAACGTGATATTCCTTTTTTTGCCAAGTCCTTTTCAACAACGTTTTGAGTTGCGATTCCTGCGTGGTCAGTCCCGGGAAGCCATAAGACGCTGTAACCCTCCATACGCTTTGTACGGCACATAATATCCTGAAACGTATGATCGAACGCATGGCCGACATGCAGGGAACCCGTAACGTTAGGAGGCGGAATTACGATCGAAAACGCCTCTTTATCCGCGCTTATTTCAGCGTTGAAGAGGCCGTGTTCAAGCCATTCTGAATACCATTTCTGTTCTATATTGTCCGGTGAATAACTCTTGTCTAAATTTCTGTTCCGTTTTCTTGTAGTCATTTTAACTCCTTAATTGCCCTTGTTAATTCGTCTATATTATAATCAGTTGTTGCCCAGCTTGTGCAGAATCTTACGGCAATATTCCCGTCATTTAACGGCTGCCAAGTTTCATAGCTGAATTTTGATGATAACTTTTCATGCTGTTCACGCGTCAAAATCGGGAACTGCTGATTTGTCGGCGAGTCAATCAAAAATTTTATTCCTGCTTCAGAAAAAGCCTTCTTAATCTTCATGGCCTGAATATCTGCGTGTTTTGCATTCCTGAAATACAATCCGTCTTCAAACAAAACTTCAAACTGAATCCCCAAGAGCCGCCCTTTTGCAAGCAATCCGCCCTGCTGTTTTATCAGCGTAGTAAACTGTTTGAGATTAGCTTTTTCAGGCTCAGGGAAGATTACGGCCTCGCCGAAAAGTGCGCCCGTTTTCGTTCCGCCGATGTAAAACGCGTCGCATAAGCCTGCAATGTCCTGCATTGTCATGTCGGAGCTGTCCGACATTAAGCCCGCTCCGAGCCTCGCACCGTCAATAAAGAGCTTCAGCCCGTAATCACTGCATACTGATTTTATTTCCTGAAGCATTGATTTTTTGTACAGCGTCCCAAGTTCTGAAGAGTAAGAAATATATACCATGCCGGGAAGTACCATGTGTTCATGTGTCGGATCAGCATAAAAAGCCTCAAGGTAAAGCCTTAAATCTTCTGCATCAAGCAGGCCGTCATGAGCGTTAAGGGCGATAACTTTATGGCCTGTTGCCTCGATTGCGCCCGATTCATGTACGTTTATATGACCTGAATTTACGGCTATAACACCCTCGCAAGGCGTTAAAAAATGCTTTATAACCGTTGTATTTGTCTGAGTTCCTCCGGCCATGAAGTAAACTGCTGCATTCGGCCTGTTAATTTCTTTCCGTATAAGTTCCTTTGCTCGCTGACAGTGTGAATCTTCGCCGTATCCTGAAGTCTGTTCAAAATTAGTCTTCACTAAACGCTCTAAGATTTCCGGCGATGCACCTTCCTGATAATCAGTTTCAAACTTAATCATAATCTGAATAAAAATCTCCTTAATAATCCTGAATATAGGCCGTTACGCTGAAAGTATATCAGATATAATTAATCGCCCTTAATTCTCCGTATTAACCTGAAAATAACTGAAGCAAGTTTCTGTGAATCATGTCTGAGAACGCGGCCTTCCTTTTCATTTTCAAAAACTGACATAATCGGTGCTTCAATGCAGTTACAGCCCATATTCTTTATCGTATCCCTCTGCATGTCGTCAAGATAAAGCGGTTCAGCTCCCTTTTTTCTGTAATTCTCGATAATGTCATCAGGTACGGGATCACTGTTTGCAATCACGAAATCAGGGACACGGCCTATTGCCGCGCTCACCCAGTCAAGGTGCTGGGCTACATTCATTCCCTGAGTTTCATCTGGCTGTGTCATAAGATTGCATATGTATATTTTAGGAACGTCAGAATCTCTCAGCTTGTCGGCAAAATCAGGCAGCAATAAATTAGGAATTACGCTTGTGAATAAACTTCCCGGCCCGAGCAGTACTACATCAGCATCGTTGACCGCGCTCAAAACTTCAGGCAGCGGCTTGGCGTTCATTGGTTCGAGCCATATTTCATTAAGTTCGTGGCCATGTTCTGAAATATCAAGCTCACCTTTGACTTTCAGGCCGTCCCTTGTTTTTCCCATTAACGTTATGCCTTCAGTTGTTACGGGCAGAACGCGCCCCCTTATTGAAAGAAGGTGATTCATTTTTTCAACGGCCTTGCTGAAATCTCCGCTCATTTCTGTAACTGCTAGAAGTAAAAGATTCCCCAAACTATGCCCGGCAAGTTCCCCCCTGTCAAACCTGAAATCCAAAATGCGTTTCAATTCGCTGTCATTCTCAGCTAATGCCGCTATACAGTTCCTTACGTCTCCGGGCGGTAACATTCCCCATTCATTCCTAAGCCTTCCCGAAGATCCTCCCTCGTCTGTAACCGCAACAACAGCCGTTATGTTTCTTGTGAATGACTTTATGCCCCTGAGAAGCGTTGACAGTCCCGTTCCTCCGCCGACAGCAACAATATACGGCCCTTCAGATAATCTCCTGTTTATTGCACGTTCAATAACCGGCCTTCCCGAACGTATTTTTATACGGCCGAAAAGAAATAATATTGTAAGAGTAGTTACGATGCCGAGAATAAATAAGCCCATTCCTTCACTCATTTCTGTCCGTGTCCTTTGTCCCTGTGAATTACGCAGACACCGTCATATTTTTCTGAATATATGCCGTAGAGCCATTCTGCCATTGCTACGGATCTGTGTTTACCGCCCGTACAGCCGACCGAAATGTGAAGCTGTCCCCTCACGTTGTTTAAGAACTGGGGAATTGAAAAATCAAGAAAGTTTTTAGTCAGCCCGATAAATTCCTGAGTTTCGGGAAATTTCATTAAATAGTCCTGCACTGCCTTGTTCTTGCCCGTTAAATCTTTCAGCTCATCGACGTAATACGGATTTGGAAGGCACCTGACATCAAAAACAAAACTGGCATCCTGCGGAACTCCGTACTTGTATCCGAATGAACTTATTAATATTGAAATACCGCCGTCATTCCCGAAAAATTCACGCATTAATCTCTCTCTGTGCTGGTGAAGATCCATCATTGACGTATCTATGACGATATCAGCACGGTCAAGAACGGGCGCAAGCATTTCACGCTCCGCAATAATTCCCTCACGCGTTGAAAGCCCCTTGTTCAACGGGTGAACGCGCCTTGTACGCTCGTAACGCCTCAATAATTCCTCGTCTGAGGCCGTCAGGAACACTACTTTTACATCTCCGCCCCAAGCGTTTGAAATGTCATCTATTACTTTTACATAATTGCTGCTTACGTTCCTGATGTCGACAGTAGCTACAACTCCCCTGCTTTTCGAGGCTTCCGGACGTTCCGAAATCAGCGTGAAAAGCTGAGGCAGTAATTCAGGCGGCAGATTGTCGATCGTTATAAAACCGAAATCCTCAAGAACTTTCAGGGTCATTGTTTTGCCTGCTCCGCTCATTCCCGTAACTATAATAAACTGTTTCAATACTCTGCACCCCGCTTTTAATATTTCTGCGACATTGTACACCAGAATTTTGCTGTGCTATAATTCCCTCAACATATCATAGAAGGAGCAGCATCATGAAAAAGGGAACATATCAGCCCCACGTTATACCCAGAAGAAGAAAGATCGGATTTCTTGCACGTTCGGAAACACCGTCAGGCCGTAAGATCCTCCGCAACAGAAGGCGTAAAGGCCGCAAGTTCTTGACACGTGCCTGAGGTCTTGAGGCTCCGAAAAGGCTGGGAGTTTGACGAATTATTCCGCACCGGCATACGTTCAAGCGGAGAGCTGGTGCGGTTGTTATTTTTGCGGGACGGTAAAGAAAACGCAATAAAATTCGGCTGTGCTGTCGGAAAACGTCAGGGCAAAGCTCACGTGCGTTCAAGAGGCAGGAGAATACTGCGCGAGGCATTCCGCCAAATCTCAGGAAAAACCGTTCCGGGCTTGAAAATCGTCTTATGCCTCAGCGAAAAGGGTCTAAACTCAAAAACTCAGGACATTTACAGGGAACTTGAAACACTATTCAGGCGCAAAAAATTATTGCTTTAACTATGCTGTCCCGGCTTGCAATAATCTTAATCAGAACATATCAGCTCATAATCTCCCCTTACTTGGGAAAACATTGCAGGTTCTACCCTACTTGCTCGAATTATGCCGTTGCAGTGTACAGGGAATGGGGATTTTTGCGCGGTACGTGGCTGACGCTGAAGAGGCTGGCAAAGTGCGGGGCATGGAATGACGGGGGCGTTGACCTTCCGCCGTTAAAACGAGAGGTGAAAAAATAATTATGTGGGAACAGGCAAAAGCGTTGCTCTTGGGACTTCTCCAGATGATACACAACGCAATGACGACAATCGGAATAGGAACGAATTTCGCGTGGGGATTAGCCATAATCATACTCACGCTTTTAGTCAGGCTCGCAATGCACCCCCTGACCGCAAAACAAATGGCAAGTATGCAGAAAATGCAGAAACTTCAGCCCATGCTGAAAGTACTTCAGGAAAAATACGCCGATGACAAAGACAAGCTCAATCAGGAAACTATGGCACTTTACAAAGAGCATAAGGTCAACCCTGCGAGCGGCTGTCTTCCGTTAATAATACAGCTCCCGATTTTTATACTGCTTTACGGCGTACTGTATGACCTGACGAAAACGGCTGCTTTCACTGATGTAACGTTTCTGGGCATGAACTTGGGCGGAAGCGTCTTGACGACAGTAGCGGATGCATTGAATCTCGTTGATGAGGCCGGCACGAGAATACCGAATGAACAGTTAGGCTTCATAATGGTATTTCTTTCGTCATTTACGAACTTGGGATTATTATTCTCTCATTTAGGAACATGGATATTTAACTTCATACTGCTTATATTGATAGCATATCTGACCTGGTATCAGCAGCACATATCATCACAGGGGAATCCCCAGATGGCAATGATGAACTGGTTTATGCCGCTGTTCCTTACGTTTATATGCTTCGGGCTGCCGGGAGGTGTATTATTGTACTGGGGCGTGTCATCATTAATGGGAATAATCCATCAGGTTCGCGTTGCGAAAAAGACAAGCGAGGAAATGAAGGAAAAACCCGTACTCTATAAGGAAAAGCCAAAAGCAAAATAGGGGTGAAAAAATTGATACATGAACGTAAAATGACCTTTGAAGTTTCAGACGTAAACGAGGCACTCAAAGAGGCATCGGAGCAGTGGCGAGTACCTGTTGAAAACCTTCACGCGGAAATAATCAGCAAAGAGCGCGAGGGATTTTTAGGGCGCATGTTCGGTCTGGGAAATGCAAAAATGAAAGTTGAGATCAGTATGCCGGAGCTTCCTGATGTAATGACGCGGGGAATCGAGTTCGTCAACGAAATATTGAGGCTCATGGATTTCAAGGCTGAAGCAGTTCTTTCGGAAGAAGAACGCAGCATGATTGAAATTCAGGGAGATGACGCCGCCGATTATGTCGTAGGGCGTTACGGCGATGCCCTTAAAGGGCTTGAATATCTCGTTAACCTAGCTCTGAGAGATCCTAGAAATGAACCGAGAATAAAAATTGATTCATGCGGCTATCGTGAACGCAGGACAAAAAGCCTTGAACGTCTCGCAGAAGCTACGGCGCGTCAGGCTGTGAAATACGGCAGACCCGTACGGCTTGACCCTATGGCCTCATGGGAACGCTGGGTAATTCACACGACACTGAAAGACAGGTCAGACGTAACAACTGAGTCAGTCGGCGAAACCCCGATGAGGAAAGTCGTAATTATCCCCAAATTTGAACCCGATGAAGTCAGAATGCCCGGCCCTGCAACAATGAGAATACGCAGTCAGAGAGAACGGAACAGCAATTCACGGAACTTTCCGCCCTCGTCAGCCCCTTCCGGAAGACGGCCTAGACGCAGCAAAGAACGCAGGGACAGCAGAGACAGCAAAGAAAACAGAGATAACAAAAATAGTCAATAAAAAAAGAACTTGAAATAATTACAAATAATTACCGCCGGTTTTAAGCCGGTGGTTTTCAAACAACAAAAAAACGGCCTCCCGTTTAGGAAGACCGTTATTATTTTATGTGTATTATTCTTTGTCCCAGTCTGCGTCTTTGAATGCTTCAGCAAACGGGTTGTAAGACAACATTTCATCACCGTCATCACCATAGCCGGCGTTATCCCTGATTGTACGTGTACGTCCTCTGCCTTTGCGTTCTCTGCGTTCAGGACGCTCAATCCTCTGATCGGGCTTGCCGGGTGCGCGTTCCTCTCTGACGGGTGCAGGTTCCGGCTCCGGTTCAGGCTCAAGGGCGCTGAGAGAGAGCCTCATTCTGCGCTGTTCGGGGTTGACTTCAAGAACTCTTGCGGTTATTTCCTGTCCTTCCTGAAGAACATCCGCAGGCTTCTCAACTCTCTTACGGCTGAGCTGTGAAATATGTATAAGTGCCTCGATGCCCTCTTCAACTTCAACGAATGCTCCGAAATCAGCAAGCCTAACGACTTTAACCTGAATATCCTGACCGGCTGAATATTTCTTGTCAATATCGTTCCAAGGATCGTTGAGCTGTTTGCAGCCGAGACTGATTCTCTTCTTTTCCATATCGACATCAAGGACGACGACTTCAAGTTCCTGACCCTTCTTGAGAACATCGCGGGGCTTCTTGATTCTTGCCCATGAAATATCGCCGACATGTACAAGACCCTCAATGCCCGGCTCAATCTCAACGAATGCTCCGAAGTCCGTTAAATTCGTAACGGTGCCTTTTATTACATCACCCTTGTGAATGCGTTCGCTTATCGTGTCCCAAGGATCTCCGGCAACCTGCTTAATGCTCAGTGAAATTCTGTCTTTTTCGTAGTCGATTCCGATTACTTTCACCGTAACTTTATCGCCCTTCTTGAACATGTCCTTGAGCTTAAAATTACGTTTCCATGTTATTTCCGTGAGGTGTACAAGGCCGTCCATTTCGCCGAGATTAACGAAAACGCCGAAATCAGTTAAACTTGAAACTTCGCCTTCAAGAACATCGCCCTCATGTACTCTGTCATAGAATTTCTTTTTGCGTTCGTTCTCAGCTTCTTCAAGCATTTCACGCCTTGAGAATACAAGCCTGTGTTTGCGCTTGTCGTGGTCAAGAACTTTGACGCTTAACGTCTGGCCGACAAAATTCTGAGGATTTACGCCGCGCCCTGAAAGTGTCAGGTGTGAAATCGGAATGAATCCCTCAAGGCCGAATGCATTGACCATGAGTCCGCCTTTGACTTTGCTGACGCCCTTAACCTGCATGTACGGGCTTTCTTTTACCGCTTTTTCGAGAGCTTCCCAGCGTTTGTCAAACTCGTGTCTCCAGCGTGAAAGCATTAACTGTGCCTCATCGCCGTCCCTTACGCTGACGACTTCAACTTCTATCGTATCGCCCGGACTGGGTTCTGAGCCGGGTTCCTCGATAAGGGTGTGATTTGTGTACTCCTTCATCGGTAATACGCCCTCACACTTGAAACCGACATCGATTAAGAATCCGTTTTCGCCCTTGCTCATGACTTTGCCGGTTCTGATTTCGCCGCGTCTTACGTGTACGTTGTCGCCGTACTGGTCAAGAGCTTCCTGCATTGTCTCAGGTTCATGCGAATCGCCCTGCTGTTCCGTCTGTTCTGACTGTACGGGCTGTACGGGCTGAGCCTGTGCTGCTTCCTGTAATTCAGCTGCTGCCTGTGTTGCTTCTGTTGCCTGTGTTACTTCCTGTGTCTGATTTTCCATTAGTGAATCATTACCCCTTAAATTCCTGCTTTGCCGCAATAATATTTTTTACTTTATCGATAAGCCATTCGGGTGTACTTGCACCCGCAGCAATACCAATCTTGATTTTGTTATTAAACCATTTTGAATTTTTTTCTGTCTCTGTCTCTTTTTCGTCTTCTACCCAAAGAACTTCAACGCCTTCAGATTCGAGAATATCGCGCAGTTTTCCCGTGTTTGCGCTTGACCTTCCGCCGATCAGAACAACACCGTCGACATTATCATCATGAACTAATTTTCTTACGGCCTCCTGACGGTCTGCCGTAGCCTTGCAGATAGTGTTGCAGACGTGTAATTCCGAGCATTTACCCGTGAGAATGCTCGCGACATTTTCGAGCCTCTCTTCTCTCTGTGTTGTCTGTGAGATTAACGCCGTTTTTGAATGCCTTGAAATTCTTGAAGCCTCGTTTTCATCGGCAATTACTTCTGAATTGTTCTCACCGTTTACATGTCCCATGATGCCTTTGATTTCAGGGTGATTTTTATCTCCCAAGAGAATAATGTAATATCCCTCGCGTGATAATTTATCCGCCAGATCCTGAGCTTTTTTCACGAACGGGCATGTCATGTCTTCAACCGTAACGCCCCTTTCCCTGAGCCTCGTTATGACTTCCAAAGGCTCGCCGTGCGCGCGGATCATGACTTTTGCGCCCGAAGGTATTTCGCCGTCATTCTCAGCGATACGCAGTCCCATATCCTGAAGCCTTGAAACTTCCTGAGGATTATGAATCGGAAGGCCTATCGTCCAGACTTCCTGATTATCATTATTATTATTCAGTGCCTCAGAGATTGCGTCTACCGTACGCTTAACGCCGAAACAGAAGCCGGCGTGTTCGGCTATTATAATCATTCCTGAGAATCCTCTTTGTCTTTATTTTTATTAATGTGTTTAATGATTGCGTTTATGATTTCTTCCTCATGACTTGACCCGGACATATCGAACCAGATTACGGGCTTGAATTTTTTGAACCATGTCTGCTGTCTCCTGCAGAATGCCTTAGTCCGTGAAATTGCAGCTTCAAGAGCTTCATTAAGTTTTATTTTTCCCCTGTGAAAGTCAATAAGTTCTCTGTAGCCCAGACCTTTTAGAGGCGTAAACCTTTCATCAAAACCGTTTTTCATGAGCCATTCGACTTCCTCAGGGAAACCTGAAGAAAATTCCTGCTCCAAACGTATTTCGATCCGTTCAAATAACTCTTTCCTTTCCCTTGACAACCCTATATAAAGTATATCAAAACCGTAGTCCTTTTTTGTCCCTTCCCTGTAAATTTCTGAAGGGGCTTTCCCGGTCAGATCCCAAAGTTCAAGGGCTCTCGTAAGTCTTTGAACGTCATTTTTGTGAAGTCTTTCGGCAGTTTCGGGATCAACTTCAGCAAGCCTCATGTGAAGCAGTTCCGCACCCTGAGAATTTGCAAGCGCCTCGTATTTTCCGCGAACGTCAGAATCAGAAGGCAGATCAGAATTTAGAGAGGCATGAAAAAGCGCGTTATAGTAAAACGGAGTTCCGCCGACAAATAACGGGATTTTTCTGCGTGCAAAAATTCTTGAGGCCGTCTGCGATGCTCTTTCGGCAAAATCTGAAACTGTGAATTTTTCGTCAGGGTCTGCAATGTCGATCAGGTGATGTGGAACTTCACGGCGCAGGGAGGCTGAAATTTTATCGGTACCCACGTCCATATAACGATAGACCTGTCGTGAGTCTACAGAGATGATTTCAGCATTTAATTTTTCTGCAACTAATAAGCTCAAGGCGGTTTTTCCTACCGCTGT
Source organism: uncultured Synergistales bacterium (assembly GCA_905233565.1). Taxonomy (GTDB): domain Bacteria; phylum Synergistota; class Synergistia; order Synergistales; family Aminobacteriaceae; genus JAFUXM01. The sequence continues at coordinate 27,839 of CAJOCL010000002.1, read as the reverse complement.
AGCTCCAATCAGAGCAACCACTGGCTGCTTATTCATGAAAATCTAAAGACCTCGTTAAAAACAGCATAATAATCAAAGTGCATGAAATTATAACATAAACTTGAAATTTGCAAGCGTATAATTAAAAAAATCTGCGGAATTTTTACCGGAAAGGGGAATAAAAAAATTGAATACCGAAACTGAAAGCGTTAATTACACGGACGAAAAGAAAACGAAATATCCTCCGCTTGAAATTGTCGCGCCTGTATTATTCGCGTTTATCTTCATTGTTACGCTTATATATTCAAGGCTTGAACCCAATGTCGAACATGTCAGTGCCGAGTACGTAAAAGAACATGCAGGTAAACCGGGCTATGTTCTTGTTGACACGCGCCCCCTTGAGTCATATATGGGTAAATCGCCAAGACCCGGAGTACCGGGAGGGCATATTCCGGGCGCGGTTAGTTTCCCTTTTGCAAATCTCAACGCCGTAGGAGCGTACGGGCTTCTTGCTGAGGCAGGAATAACGAAAGACAAAATAATAATCGTCTACTGCAACACTGGGGTATTATCGGGGAGATTTGCGGATCTGTTAATCAGGAAATTTAATTTTTCAGCGTCAAAACTTAAGAATTACAGCGGAAGCACTGTTGAATGGGTCAAAGATCCAAATAATACATTGCTGCCAGAAGACCATGAAACGGGCTTTTTCACAGATACGGATTCACAGAGATTCAGGGGAAAATAAAAGCTGAAAATTCTAAAATTTAGTTTAATTCTGACCGATAATATAACAAATATAACTATAACAAGAAAATTAAACATGAAGGGAAGTTAATAATAATGACAATGCGGAAAATTTTCAGATATTCATTGCTCATTGCAGTATTTCTCGTAATTCATTCGGCAATGGCACAGGCCGCAGAATCAGGATTTAAGCCGCTTTCACCTGAGTTCCTCCAATGGCAGGCAGAGCAAAAATCCTCATCTTCAGTAATAACAAGAAAATCATCATCTTCATCGTCATCATCATTTAAGAACGGTTATATTCCGATTCCGATTGACCTGTCGCACCTCGCGTCAAATCCTCCTGTTGAAACAACATCGCCTGTTCCGAACAGAAAGGCAGTATCAGCGTATGACCTTCGCAGCGTAGGCGGAAAGAGTTATGTTACAAGCATAAAAAATCAAAATCCTTACGGAACATGCTGGGCACATGCGGCAATCGGCGCAATGGAAAGCAATTACTTAATGCAGGGAAAATCAGCCCTTGACCTTTCAGAAATGCACCTTGCTTGGTTTGCGTTCAGAAATTCAACGGCATCAGCGGCCTTCGATAACATGAACAGTAAAAGTTTTGCAGATGTCATGAATCATGGCGGAAATTCATTCTATCCTACGGCGTTATTCTCGCGTCTATCAGGCCCGGCAAATGAGACTGAAGTCCCGTATCCTACACAGCCCTCAAAGAGTACGCCCGACAGTTACACAAGAGTTTTGAGGCTGCGAGATGTTTTCTATCTTGGTTTCGGTGACAACAAAAACGTCAACGAATCATCATCAGCACGAAACATCGTAAAAGACCGCATAATAGCAAACGGTGCAGTAGTTGCCAGTTATTACAGCGATGATTCGTCTTATTACAAGTCATCAAAAGGCACAAATTATTATTACAAAAACAGCGCAACAACTAACCACGCAGTACAGATAGTCGGCTGGGACGACAGCTATTCAAGAAGCAACTTCAAGAGCGGAAGTCAGCCCAGTATTGACGGCGCGTGGCTGATAAAAAATTCATGGGGTACATCATGGGGAGATAACGGCTACTTCTGGATGTCATACGCACAGAAACTGACTGACGGAAGCGCGTTCGTTGTTGAAGATGCAGACTCATCAATGAAGGCATATTATTATGACGCTCTGGGCTGGAGCGGACACTGGGGATATACGAGCGGAGCATCAAATATATATTTTGCTAACGTCTTCAGGGCCACTAGAAATGAGACACTCACCGAAGTAGCGTTCTACACTCCTGATAATAATATTAATTACGAAATCAACGTTTACGCAGGAATGTCGGCAATGCCTTCATCAAGCCCGATCCCTTCAGGCGGAACATCATTGAGTACTCAGTCAGGATCAATAGCATTCGCAGGTTATCACACAATAACTCTTAATACTCCCGTAAGTCTTTCCAACGGCGAATACTTTTCAGTTGTCGTAAGGTTCAAAGGATATACAACTACAGCAGTTGAAATGAAAACTAATAATGGTTTTACTGACAACGCTGTTATAGATAAGGGCAGTTTCTTTTCGTCTAACGGCCAAAACTGGACAACGGGGGAAAGCAAGGCCATAAACGCATGTGTAAAAGCCTTCACAGTTACAGGCTCAGTTTCAGGAGTTGCGCCGAGAATAAACACATCAAGCCTCCCAAGCGGTTATTTGAAGAAGTCCTACAGCTCATACGTTGCAGCAACAGGAACTACGCCGATGACATGGGCACTGACAGCAGGGAGCCTTCCTTCAGGTTTAAGCCTTGACACTTCAACGGGTTCAATCTCAGGGACACCGACAGCAACAGGAAGTTATACGTTCACAATAACAGTCACAAACTCTTACGGATCAGCCTCAAAGAGTTACACTATTGATGTTTATGACATGCCTGTTATAAGCACGACTGAATTAACGGGTTATGTAGGCTACTCGTTCAGCCAGAAACTTCAATTAACGCCCAGCACTTCCGCAACATGGACGGCGAAAAGCTCACTGCCCGCCGGGTTATCGTTAAACAAATCATCCGGCTTAATTTCAGGAAAGCCGACAAAAGCAGGGACTTACAATGTCTCATTCAATGCCGTAACATCGCAGGGAACGTCAACGGGAACGGTTAAATTCACGATAAACACAAAGCCCGTAAAGCCCGTTATAAACGTTTCAAGCCTGAAAATCGGCACTGTAGGTTATGCTTATTCACAGGCAATAAGCGTTACGGGAACGGCACCGATAAGCCTGACGGTTACGGGACTTCCCAGCGGCCTGTCTTTGACAAAAAGCACCGTTTACATGAGCGGAACGCCGGCAGCAGCAGGAACTTTCACCGTAAAAATAACCGCCGAGAACATAGCAACTCAGCTTGACAAAAAGCCCGTAACAAAAACTCTCAAGCTAACTATAAAAGCCCGTCCGCCCGTCATAGCCTCGCCCGGAACTCTGAAAGATGCTGTAATGGGTGAAGCATACAGCAGCGTTCAATTCACGGCCTCAGACGGAACAACCCCGATTACGTGGTCAATATCCGGCCAGCCTTCAGGAATGAAAATGTCAAGTTCCGGGATTCTTTCAGGAACTCCGACAAAAGCAGGAAAATTCACTATGACTGTTACGGCCAAGAACGCAGCAGGAAAGGCAACTTTAAAAGTCCCTCTTACGGTCGTACAGAAGCCTACGTTGTCAACAAAATCACTCACGGCAGCTACAACTGATAAAAAGTACTCGCTTAAACTTTCGGCAAAAGGATCGGCAAATATAAAATGGACAGTAACGGGACTTCCAAGCACCCTGAAATTTTCGCAGGTTTCAACGGGAGCAACTGCAACGATAACGGGAACTCCGACTGAAGCAGGAAAGTATACGGTTAAATTTACCCTGACTAACTCGGCAGGTTCAACGGAAAAAACATTGACACTCACCGTAAACGGCGTTGCACCTAAACTTACGGCCACGCTTGCAAACGCAAGGGCAGGAAGTTCGTACTCAGGAAGCAAAATTTCAGCAACAGGAACTAAGCCGATAACGATTTCTTACAGCATATCTGCATCAGATAAAGCTAAATTCGGCATAAGCAGCCTTTCGGATTTAGGGCTTACGTTTACCGCTAATCCTTCTGACGGTACGGCGAAAATAACGGGTACTCCGACTATTTCAATTAAATCACTGCCGATAACGTTCACTGCTAAAAATTCAGTGTCATCAAGCGGGGTAACACGAAAAGTCAATTTTACCGTTACGGGAACAAAGCCTAAATTCACGACACCTTCAGCGGCTACAACGACATTAACAAAAGAAGTCAACAGCAATATAGAAATAGACTTCAAAGTAAACGGAACGAAAAACATAACGTTTACCATGAGCGGTGCGAGCGGATTTAAGCTGACGAAGACGGGAGATTACACGGCCAAACTGACGGGAAAGGCTCCGGCGAAAGATTCAACAACAAACATAACGATAACGGCTGCAAATGCTGACGGCAAGGCAACGAGGAAGATCGTCATAAAAACTATGACTTCACCGAAAATAACGACATCTTCACTCTCATCTGCAACTTTGTCGAAATCTTACAGTTCAAGACTGACCGCAACGGGAACTAAGACAATTAAATGGAAAGTTACGGGGAAACTTCCGAGCGGTATAACTTTCAGTTCAGGGACTTTCAAAGGCACCCCGAAGGCTACAGGGAGTTATACGGTTACGGTAACGGCCTCAAACACAATAGGCAATACATCAAAAACTTTCACACTCTCAGTTGTTGACCCTAAGACTAAAAGCGTCAAGTCAGCGTCTGCACCGGCACTAAAAACATCGTCAGCAGCACCGACATCAACATCAACTGCAGGTACGGCAAACACGGCAGGCACTCAAACGGCCATAAAGTCAGCTGTACCGGCAACAAATAATGAAAGTTCAAGTACCGTAACAAAACAGGAATACGATTCTGTAGTTTACGTTCTGCCTGAAATAAGCGTAGATGTTTCTGGAATGTATGACTTTGACGCTGAATTAAGCAACGATGTTTCTGTCGGGGCAAAATTAATCTGGCTTGCTAACCCTGAGGACGGTAAATCGTCAAGTGATGATGAGATTGCAGAGTTCTATGACGGTGAGACGGGCGAGGAGATTTTCAACGTTCCTGAAAAACGAAAAATAACCGTTTCTGCCTGGCTCAATAAAGGGGTAATATATTCTCCTGCGATTGCCGTTAAGAAATAATAATTTTCTGGGTGTACTCCCCCCTCACAAATCGCAAGGGGGGAGTGAATTTTTTAGTGGTCTAACGTTTTTTCACCGCCGTTGCAATACCCAGTACTCCGAGCAGAGCAACGAGTCCGAACCCGGAATAGCACCCTCCGCTTGAACTGCTGCCAACTCCTTTAACTGCACTGCCGTATATTATGTCCGTCAACGGGAACGCCTCGCCACGAACTTTAAGAACGAAGTAGATACCGTCCTTCAGATAGTCAGGGTTGATTCTGAAATGCAGCTTATGATCATCGTTCGGGAAAAACGCAAATTTCAAGTCCGCGAACACAAGCCCTATATCAGCATCAGTGATTTCCGATATGTCCTTGCCTTTTGATTCTGGCTTCAGCTTGTAGCCGACAAAACTCGCTTTCGTCATGAGATATTCACCGCCATACTTCAGCTCAACCGCCACAGGGACAGGCTCAGTTGCTCCGTCAACTTTCTGCCTGATGAAATCCTCAAGGTCAAGGCCGTCAGCTTTCACCCAATGAACATAGGGGAACGCAAAGCCTTCTGAGTCATCCCCTAAAAGCTCTGTGTCGCTATCCAACACAATCGAGTTCGGGGACACGAGCCCTATCCGCCAATATCCCGTATTGTTGCCGCCTGCGTCAATGAGATCACCGCTTACATTGCGCCTGTTCTCATGGACTTCAGTAAGAGATTTACCCGGGTCAATTTCAGCTATAAGGCAGTACGTTCCAGCTGTGTCCGCGCTGGAAGGTGTCCAAGTGAATGTTGCCGTCTGCCTGCTGTTTCCGTTGCCCCAGCCGGGGAGCTTTGTGAAAGTGTATTCGCCTATCGTTTTTTTGTTCTGGTTGTCGTAGATGTCCTTTGCGTATGACAGCTTCACCGTGAAATTGTCAGCGTCAACAAAGCTCGCGTTGTACACAGGAACGCTTATTTTGTATTTCAGACCCTGCAGCAGCATATTGTCGGTCTCTATGCCGTAGTCAGCAAGAGTGAATCTTACTCCGCGCATTTTCATGGCCGTGTCATCATTCGTGTTGATATCGAATGAACCCCTGTCCCATTCGCCCCCTGTGGATTTGTAGGCGAATTTTTCAGGAAGAAGCAGCGACGGATCAGGCAGCTTGCTGTAGAGGCTGTTTCTGCCCCACAAAGCGTCATCCCTGTGGAAATCTTCTACCGCAAATGCCGTTGTCATTGTCCCGGCCGCGTCAAGATATGTGTCAAAACCTACGGTGAACCCTGCACCGCTGTACGCCGCAGGAATGTTTATTTTTATGCTCTCGCCGTCTGTTACGCTCCTTGTGAAACTTGACTCGCTGTTCTGCGGAATATGCGCCATATTTGAGCCGAAAAGGTTATCTATCGCTGAGAGGAATTTTGTTATCGCTCCGAGCTTGTTGACCTTCTTTGTCTGATCTTGGCTCGTTACTGTGCTTGTCAGTGTGATTTCTTCCGCAAAATTTGAGCCGTTCCATGTCCTTTTACCTTCTTTGGCGATGGACGTTCCTCCCGTGTAGCCTTCTACCTGCTCAAGTGTTGGAGGATATGAAAACAGGTTGCCGCGCTCGTGATACGGCTGGTAGTACGAGTCATTGACACCTGCCACGCCTGACGGCGATGAAGGCTCGCTCATGGCAAAAGTGATGTAGCTGCGCTTATCCCTTACCTTCGATTTGTCAAAGCTGCCCGTAGTGTCGTCTCTTGTCTGGCCGATAATCCACGCCGGAGCAGGGACTTCCTGAATAGGATAACGCCATATGTAACGGGTTGACAGGTTCATGTACAGGGTATCCTGATAGTCAGCCTCAGTTCTTATTGTCATGGTATAGCTCTGGGAACGCTCGTTTGATTTTGATGTCGTTGTCTCTACTGTGTCCTTCAGCTTGTCCCATATCCCTCCAACGGTGCCAATCTTCTTGATAAAGTCATTGTCTCCTATTCCGGAGGTCATTATTCCCCTTATGCCCTGGAAGGTTTTTGAGGCCGTCCGCATCGCCGGATTGTCGATGGCAAATATAGTCTCAGCTACTCTCGTCATGCCGTATTTGAGGTTCTCTGTCTCTGTGCTTGAAGAAGTGTTGCTGTATGTTACCGTGGTGCCAAGCCGGAGCGTGAAATTATTCGGGCCTTTCTGCAGTGCTGTGCCGTCTGAAGTCAGGTTATCGACATGATACGGGAACATCTGAAGCTCGGCGGTATAATCACGGTCCGAAGTGTCAGTAACTTTCACAGGGTCGTTGAGAGAAATGCTCTCATCGACATAATCAGCCTTCGCAAATGCAAAATGATGATCGCGGAATCTGGCTACAGTAATCTCTTTGACCTGAGCCTGCCCGCTTTTTATGCCCGGAATGTTCGACATCAGTGCAATATGACTCCTCAGTTTGTTTCCGCCCCCGTCAGCCCACTTGGGATATTTGATGATGAGGTCGTCGCGTGTCGTTGCTTTTCCTACCGTGCCTGTGAATTTCCCGGCGATGATGTCAAATTCGCGGTCAACAAAGGGATAGGGATTCTGTTCTCCTGTTATAGGCTGAAGAAAGTAAAGTTTCCTGATTTTGTTCTGGTTTTCCTGTGAATGATCACCGTCCTGATTTATGCCTGCCTCGCTGGTACTAGGAAGATCCACATCCTTTGTGCTTACTCCTACCCAGCCGCTGCTGTTGTTGTGATTCCAGTATCTGGTGGGGGTGCCGATACCGTTATATATCGGCTTTATGCTTCTATAGTCGAACGTGTACCAGTCAACATATGCGCCGAATGCTAAACTTAAATACGGAGGTAAAAGCCAGGTAGTATGCCAACGACTATAATACCTCTCGGTCTGAAGCATGACTCTCAGGACAGCAATATCATCACGGCCGTCTCCGTCAAAATCTCCGACAGTGGCCTTAACTCCGATCGGCATATTATATTCTCTACAATCTAGTAATTCAAGAAATGTTCTGCGCTCAACGGATTCAGAATCAAGAGTTTGCACGTCTTCCTCACTCCGGAAACTGCCTCCGTTCCATTTATATGTCTTGACGTGAATGCGCCCTGTGTAGCCAACGAAAAAAGTATGCTGAGTGGGGCCTCTTTTCAAGGTTTGAACCTGCGGCGATGTGTCCCTGTAAATTACGGCAAACTCTGTATTTCCGTCCGCGTCAAAATCTCCGGCCACAGTGCAGACTGAATACGTGCAGGAAAGTCCGTCAATGTTAGTGCCGCGGGCCTGGTACTGTTCGGTCAATTCCTGGTCAATAGTATCTTTGTAATGCATAATCTTGTAGTCATATCTGCCGACCTCGCCGTCTCTAAGCAGGCTGACCGAGAAACGAGCGTCCTTTGGTGTGCTTCCCGTGTGTGAAATATGGAGGACGTTGTAGTGGATAGCAACTGTGTCCGTTTCAACCACAACAATTTCATCGGCATAGCCGTCATTGTTGAAATCGCCTGCGGCCATGTCGACGGGGAAATATACTGTTCCGTCAAACATAGTCGGAACCATGTTGAGAGTCTTTGACCATGTGTCTGGAGCTGCCGGGGTTACGTACGCGTCAGCGGCAGCAGTGCCGTAATTGACACATCCCAAATGTAAACGGACTGTTGCGCCGTCCCTGAAGAGAAACGCGACAAGCTCGCCGTCATAGCCCTTCACTTTGATACCTGCTTTGACACCGACTAATTTGCCTGAGATTTCATGATCTTCCGGCCATACATCCCGCCATACAAAACGTTTGCCGCCCTCCTGAACATTTACACCGCCTGCGTCAGCACTGCTCACAACATAATTACCTTGATTGTCCAGCGTTCTGAAGGTTCTTAAGGGTAGTCCAGCGACAGCAAAATTCAGCAGGGTTTTTCCTGCATCACTGCTGCTTGCGGGTGAAGTGTTGACTACTGAAACTCTGCTATAGTCTGAGAGGTCCAGCCAGTAATGCTGACCAGAGGGCAACCTACCATATTCCCCCGTTAATGACACGAGGCGGTTAGGGCTGCCGTCATTGTTGAACGTGTAAAGTTCCTTGTGCTGGTTGCCGCCGACACTGTAAATGAACAGTGATTCCTTCTTCATGCTTAAATCCCCTGAGGTTTTGCCCGTAATATGCCTGACTATGTCGGGTATCTGGGACAATGCGAGCTCTTTACCGTCATGGCCGGGAATTGCTACAGCGAATGAGGCTCCTGCACTGAGAAGAAGCAGCAGGAACACTCCGAATGAAAAACGCATTTTGTGTTTCATGAATGATTCTCCTTTTTAGAATTATTTTGAGGATTATTATAATGGAAAAATTATGCTCCGAATGTTATTGCCTGTAAAAAAATAAAGTAGGCAAGCGTAGCCTTGTACCGTTTCCGAGTCTCGATGTATACGGCTTTCAAGTCCTGTAGGCTTGGGGAGTTCACGGAGCCGCCCTTTTTTTGTGTTTAATGCTATGGACTTTCAGGAATTTTCTGGTAAAATTTTTATCACTTTAACACGCTAAATCGTTAAAGAATTTTTATTACATACACAGGAGATGTTTACCCAAATGAAAAAGTTTTTGCTGATTCTTGCCGTTGTAATGGCTTTCTGTTCGTGCGCTTATGCCGAGACTGATTCAGAATACGTCAAGGCTAAAGGCGTTCTCGTTGTCGGAATAACTGACTTCAAGCCTATGGATTACAAGAACGAAAAAGGCGAATGGATCGGCTTCGATGCTGATTTAGCGCGTGCATTCGCTGAAAGTCTGGGCGTGAAAGTCGAGTTTCAGGAGATCGAATGGAACAACAAGATTCTTGAACTCAACGGAAAGAATATCGACTGCGTTTGGAACGGAATGACGCTGACACCCGAAGTAAAATCTTCAATGAGCTGCTCAAATCCATACTGCAACAATGCTCAGATCGTCGTTGTCCCTGCTGATAAAGCGTCACAGTATGAAACACTCGAAGCAATAAAGAATCTGACTTTTGCGGTCGAACACGGCAGCGCAGGAAATGAACAGGCAAAAGCTAACGGCCTTAAATGCGTTGAAGTTCAGGATCAGGCTACGGCACTCATGGAAGTTGCATCAGGAACGGCAGATGCTGCAATAATTGACTCTCTCATGGCCGCCGCTATGGTTGGAAAAGGAACGGGCTACGAAAATTTAGCCTACACTCTGCCCCTTAACAGCGAGGAATACGGTGTTGGTTTCCGCAAAGGCTCTGACCTCACTTTCATGTTAAATGCTTTCTTTGAAGCCGGCTACAATGACGGAAGTATAATCAAAACAGCCGAAAAATACGGAATACAGGCAGCATTAATCAAGCAGTAAAATTCAGAAAATCAGAAATTAATGAGTACAATTCTTGAACAGCTCCCGATAGTAGTAAACGCATTGAACGAGGGTTTTATTCAGACACTGAAGCTCTTTGCGGTTACACTGCTGGGGGCTTTTCCTTTGGGATTAATTATCGCTTTCGGTTCACTGTCAAAATTTAAGGTCATAAGCATAACAACGAGTTTCATAATCTGGATAATTCGCGGAACTCCGTTAATGATTCAGCTGTTAATCGTCTATTATTTTCCCGGCCTTGTCCTTCACAGTCCTATATGGGGCGGGGGCGAATCGGGGCGTTTCCTTGCGGCATCAATAGCTTTCATAGTCAACTATGCCTGTTACTTCTCTGAAATTTACAGGGGGGGAATATTGAGCGTTCCAATCGGACAGTCAGAAGCCGGTTTGGTCTTGGGAATGACAAAAAGCCAAATATTTTTTAATGTAACGTTATTGCAGATGATAAAGCGCATAGTTCCGCCGATTTCAAACGAGATTATAACGCTTGTTAAAGATACTGCACTGGCGAGAATTATCGCGCTTCAGGAAGTTATATGGGCAGGACAGGCATTTATGAAGGGTTCTCACGGAATTTCAGGGGCAATATGGCCGTTATTCTTTACAGCGTTTTATTATCTGATTTTTAACGGTATAGTTACGCTTCTTTTAGGCCGTCTTGAGCGTAAACTCGATTACTTCAGATAAGGAGGGGCGATATATTATGCCGGTTCTTGAAGTCAGGAATATACGAAAATCCTTCGGAAATGTTGAAGTCCTGAAGGGTATTGATTTCACGCTTGAAAAGGGCGGAGCGCTCTCCATAATCGGCTCATCGGGGAGCGGAAAGACAACGTTATTGCGCTGCCTGAATTTTCTTGAGCGTCCTGATGAGGGAAGTATAAAGGTGAACGGTGAAGTTCTGCTTGACTGTTCAGACCCTTCAACGCTGAGAGAGTCGCAGATCCGTCAAAAGAGGCTGCATTTCGGGTTAGTTTTCCAATCGTTTAATCTCTTTCCGCAGTATACAGCCTTAAAAAATGTCCTGTTAGCTCCCAAATTAATTGCTAAGGAAAATCATGACTGGGAAAAAATAAGGCATGATGTCTATGATGAAGCATATGATATTTTCAGGAATATAGGGCTTTATGACAGAATGGACAATTACCCTCACCAGCTTTCAGGAGGACAGCAGCAGAGAGTTGCAATAGCGAGGGCGTTAATAATGCACCCTGATATTTTATGCTTTGACGAGCCGACAAGCGCGTTAGATCCTGAGCTGACGGGCGAAGTACTGAAAGTAATAAACAAATTGTCAGAACAAAAAACGACGATGATAATCGTTACTCATGAAATGGAATTTGCACGCGATGTTGCCGATCATGTTATATTCATGGACGGCGGTATAATTTGCGAACAGGGAGACCCTCAGGAAGTCTTCAATAATCCGAAAGAAGAGAGAACTAAACAGTTCCTGACACGTTACAGCCGCAGCCAATAAGATTAAGGGGGGCTTGAAAATTTTTTCAGGCTCCTAAATTTTTGAGAATTTCAAAGGGAGTTCAAGGTTATTTGTTTCAAGTATTTCACGTTCTTTGAAAAGTTCAGGGAGTTCACCTTCAGCAGAAATTCTGCCCTCATTAAGTATCACGGCACGTGAGCAAATATCGAGAGCCATATCAAGATCATGTGTTGCGAGTATTACAGTCTTTTTTGTCTCACAAAGAAAATTTATGACACGCCGCCTTGCCTTAGGGTCAAGCCCTGCCGTAGGTTCGTCAAGTGCTAAAAGTTCAGGTTCAGAGGCAAGAACTCCCGCGAATGAGACAATGCGCTTTTCACCGCCTGAAAGCCTGTGAGGGGGACGCTTTGAGAGCTGTGATATTCCGAGCGATGAAAGTATATTCATTGCGCGTTCGTGAGCCTGTTTAATTTTCATTCCGTCCGCAACGAGGCTGAATGCAACGTCCTCAATAACGCTGGGCATTAACAGCTCATCATCTGCATTCTGGAACGTAAGGCCGGTATTTTTCCGTAAAATTTCAGAACCCTCAAGACCGTTAAAAAATATTCTCCCTTCCTGAACTTCAACAGCTCCTGAAATATGCAGCAGTAACGTTGATTTACCTGACCCGTTTGCACCGATTAAGGCTATTTTTTCGCCCTTATTGACTTTCAGATTTACGCCCCTTAATGCCTCATGGCCGTCTGAATATTTATAGTGAAGGTCAACTATTTCAAGCATAATTGATTATTATTATACTCAGGGAATAAAGGATAAAGATAAATATAAATGCCGTATCTGCTGCCGTTATTCCTTTATTTTCGTATTGATTGAAACCATTGAAGCCCCCTTTGCATTTAACCGAACGCATTATATTTTCAGAACGTATCGAACTCTGCAGCAGCACGGAGGCCGTTAAATATGCAAATACACGGAGTTTCATAATTCCGTGAAGGTTAGAAGTTCTAAGTTTGACTGAAATTAACGCGGCTTCAAGTCTTTCATACATGATATATATTCCCCTGAGCGTCAGAATTATTAACACTCTCATTTTTTCGGGAACTCCGAGACCGCAGAGGGCGTTATACATTCCAGAAGTTCCCAAAGGATAAATCACAGCCGTAAATGCAATATATATCATGTTTATTCTGACGGCTATTAAAATTCCCATGAGAAATCCTGATTTTATTTCCGGCCATGTCAAAGAAAGAGTGATAATCATAAATATATTAATCAAGTTTAGTTTTGAAAGATTATGAAAAAAGATTTTCTTTTCAAATATTAACTTAAACGGCAAAAATGACGCGATAATCAGAGCATAAATTGAGGTGCTTATTGATACTGAAATTGAATAGCAGAGTGCGGAAATAAGAATTGCTGAAGGTGAATAAGAATGTTTGACGGCGTTTATATTTTCGCCCGAAAATTCAAGAGTGTAAGTGTTACCCGTCATGATAAGAACTCCGGCATTACCCTTTTAATCCATATAACAATAAATGACGTTACGAAACCTTCAATGAGTGCTAAAGGAATATGGGCAATCAGCAATAATTTAACGGCTCCCATGAAATTTTTATCGGTTAAGCCTAAAAACGCCCCCGCTAAAAACGCTCCGAGTATAACGGCGAATGCTCCGGCCATGAAAGACAGGACTATAACGCGGATTTTCCCGTTCTCATTTTTTATCGGTTTCCCAAAAATTAAATTTGCCGTAAAAGCTGAGAATGCCATTACAAAAGTATTCACCCCAAGAACAAGAAGGCCGCCGAAATGAAACAATACAGCCTGCAGTAACAGCGCAACGAATACAGCAGGGAATACGGAACTCCCCAAGATTAAGCCCATAGGTGCAAGCAGCGTTAAATGAGTTGATGACGGGCCTATTCTGACATTAACCAGTGAGGCAAGAAAGAAAGCTGATGATATTAACGCGGTCCGGACGATCTTTTCAGGCTCAGTTTTCTTCAGGCCGTAAGATATTCCGGCTATGCTCCCCGCCCATCCTGCAATTAATACGCTTCCCGATAATATACCCTCGCTTATGTGCATTATGATTTACCTTTCCTGTAAATTAACATTGCAATGTTAAAAATTATGCTGACACCCAACAACGAACGTATTAAAATCTCAGTGCCTCCCAATAATCCGCCCTGATTATAAGCATTAACATTTACATTTTTTTCAGGGGTTATATTAATTTCTGCCGTACACTGATGCCCTTCTTCATCGCGTACCGTAACTTTCCAAGTACCTTCAGAATCAGGAACGAATGAGAATCTTCCCTGTTCGTCCGTCCTTCCTGACTGAAAAGCAAATTTTTCATCTTTCGGCGAAAAAACTTCAGCTTTGCAGTAACTCATCTTTTCGCCCGTTGAATACATAAATTCAAGCGCAGCGGCTTTAAGTTCCGAATATTTATAACCCGTACCGTGTGCAGAAATTTCACCGTCAAATAAAAATATCAGGCCGGTTAAGACAGCCAGCCCGATAAAAATTTTAGTCCTCATTATTTCACTCTGAATAACAGAAACGCCCTTAACGTCCTTGTGTCATAATCCCCCTCAACGCCGGGCAGGTTATCCTGATACGCACGTATACCCCACCAGCCGGGAGCCGTAATCTTTATATGTGCCTCGCCGTTCTCCGCCTCAGTGTAATAAGCGTATGTGTTTTCATATTCCCTGACAAAGCCGTCATATGTTGCCCATACCGGGCCGGTATAAGGCTGTCCGTTCAGCAGAATTTTGACGTTGAAGTAATCGCCTGTTTTAACGTCAGCAGGGTTTGTTATCGGTATGATCTCTAACGGGTGTCCTAAAATTTGAGAATAATTCTTGTCATCATGTGAAGTGTTGTAGATTGCCTTTGCGTACTTGTCGTTTTTCGTTGCGCGTAAGACTTTGAGATTTTTTGCTTCAAGCTCTTTTCTTGCGCCTGATTTTCCGCCCTCGTTCGTTATGCACCATGTCTCACCGTCTTTTATTGCTGCGAGTATTACGGACTGCGATAAATCTTTGGGCGTTACGGTGAAGTCAATGCAAAGTCCCGGCTCATTTGCTTTCAGTTCGGAAGTTATAAACTTTCCGTCCTCGATTATTCCTGCCTTTACGCGTTCAAGCACTTCAACTTCTTCAGGAATTATAAATCTGTGTGCTGATTGTACCGTAGCATGAAAGGGCTGTCCTTCCTTCATTGTTTCATTTTCTGCCTTGATTGTTAATTCGTGGGAAAATGACGGAATTGCTGACAATGCAATAATAACTGAAATTGTTATAATCCGTTTGAGTGTCATAGAAATAAACCTCCGTAATAAAATTTTTACGGAGATAATAATAACACGAAATCAAAAAAAAATGTTATTTATTTTTGTTAATGATACATTCAGCCCAAAATTCAGCGGCGTTACAAGTCCCCATTGAGAGCCTTGCAATTTTCAGGGCGTTATCAATTTCAGTTTTCACTTTTTCGTCATTCATATAGCGTTCAAGCTCATTAACGATTCTTTCAGGCTTTGCATCATCACATAATAATTCAGGGTAAACGCGCTTATCCGTAAGCATGTTAGGTATTGAAATATTTCTGACGTGTACGAGGCGTTTCAGAATTGCATAATTCAAACGTCTCATGTTATATATTACGGCCATGAAACGGCCAAGCAGCATGGCTTCAACCGCAACAGTTCCCGAAACTCCGGCAACAGCACAGGAACCGAGCATTAATTCCCGTCCGCTGCTTTCCCAAGATTCAAAGCCTGAACTTTTAACGCGTTCTCTTAATTCGTCCGACAAATCATAACTCAATCCCTGAGCTATTGAGAATACGGGCAGATAGCCTTTCAATTTCAAAATTTCAGCCGTCCCGAGCAGTATTTCAAGATGAAATTTAATATCATAACGCCTGCTTCCCGGCATCAACGCTATAATCTTTCCGCCCTCAAATCTCTTTTTGAACTCATCAGAAATTTTAACGCCCTCCAAATCATGAACTAACGGGTGAGATTTCCAGAGTGAATTAACGCCCTTTGAGAGCAAAAATTCATGTTCAAACGAAAACAGCGGAAGGCAGAAATCAAAATCACGCCTCAAATTTTTTACTCTTCCTGAACGCCACGCCCAGACGGTCGGCGGAATGAGAGAGATTATTTTTCCGTTAAAACCTGACTTCCTGAGAGATTTTGCAAGCATAAGATGAAAATCAGGACAGTCAATTAAAATTGCTGCATCAGGTTTTGACTTCATTATTTCACGGGTAATATTATTCTTTAATTTTAATATTCTTGGGATTGCAGGGATTATTTCAAGTATTCCCATTAACTTTAACTCTTCATAGCTCCAGACCGGACGGCCTCCCGATGATTCCCCTTCATGGCCGAGCATTCCCCAAATTTTAGAATCAGGGCTGATTTTCAGGATTTCACGGATTAATAAGCCTGCGTAAATATCTCCGCTGACTTCGCCGCATGACACAAATATATTCATGAGTTATATTTCTGCCTGTCTATCAGTTTCCCGCCGTCCGCAGCTATAACCGTACAGGCAACATTTCCCATACATGTCGTAGGAGTGTTGAATATGTCATCGATTGCCTCAAGACTGAGTAATATTCCCAGAAATTCGAGCGGACAGCCGGCCTGCGTAAGAAGTGCCGACTGCGATATTATGCCAGATCCGGGCAGTCCGGGCGTTGAGATCGACAGCACTATTATCGAAAACGCAAGCGAAAGTGCACCCGACAACGACATTTTGAGACCGTACATATTCACGGCTGAAAGCGTGTTAACCGCAAACATCAGGGGAAAAGCAGCCTTGCATATTGACGAAGCCAGAGGGATTGAGAGCGAGTAAATTTTCGGGGATACTCCCATATCGTCACAGCACTTCATACCATCGGGAATTGCCGCTATACTTGAACATGTGCTGAACCCCGTTATTATCACCGGCAGGGATTTCCTAAGCATTGTAAAAGGGCTTAACCCCGTACGGAGTTTCACGGCAATGCATAAAAACACGTTCAGCAAAAAATATCCTAAAATAAGCGTCAGCAGTAACCCAAGCACCGACAGCAAAGTTTCATGCCCCGTAGTAATAACCATTGAGGCAATCGAGCAGAATATAGCAACAGGAGCTATCAGCATGAATATTCTCGTTGCCCTCATGAATACTGCCGTAAGTTCACCGAAAACATCGGGCAGAATCTTAACCCCTGCCAGACCGATTGAAATTCCCAGAATTACGGAGATGACCATAATCTGAAGCATATCATCTTCAAGCATCGGCCTCACCATATTTGCCGGGACTAAGTTTATCAGCATTTCCGTTAATGACATCGTTTCTCCCTGTATCGTCTCTACGGCTGATGATGTCAGCCTGACCCCGCTGCCTGTCCCTAGTAAATACACCAGCCCGAAGCCTATGGCAGTACTCGCTATCTGGAACAGCAGCATATATCTCATGAGCCTTCCGCCCGACTCACGAAGCCCCGAAGCACTGCCGATCCTTGAAAGACACGTAATTATCGAGAACATAACTACAGGTACGGCACACATCTTCAGGCCGTTAATAAAGACAGTACGAATCGGAGCGAATATATTATCGTTGACGGCCATGTATACACTCTCAGGGAAAAATCCCCTTAGTACAACTCCTGACAGTACCGCAAAGGACAACACCGCCAATATTTTGTAAAGCCCCGAATAATTCGACAGGACAGCTTTGACACGTACTGCATTGAAACGGCGGTGATGCTTGAATCTCAGATAGCGGCTGAACGAGCGAAGTATCATGCCCTGAACGGCGGCCTGCATCTCCTGAAGCTCCTCATCATCACTGCGGTACGGGACTTCAGCATTGCCGTAAAAATCAAATTCTTCACCCGGTACTCTCAGGTCGATAATGACATCGCCGAATAATTTATATACCTCCGCCGAGAAATACGGAACATGCGAAAAATCCGCACGTTTAAGCAGTGTCAGCAATGTCTCCTCGCACATAAGCGCAGCTCTGTTAATGTCCTTACCGTTCAGCTTCATTGAAGCAAGGCTCTCGCGGATAAATTCGAGTGCCTGCGGTAACGCTGAGTCTTTATCATAGAATTTCTTCTGCATAATTAACACCCCAAACTGCTATATTGTATCTGTCGGCAAGCTCAAAAAATTTTTCCGGCTCAAGAACGAGCGTTTTACCTGCCTGAACTGCCAGACACGTCAGCCCTGCTTTCTTCATGTTCTCAAGCGTTACCGGCCCGACGGTCGGCAGATCATAACGCATATCCTGCCCTTCCTTCATCATTTTTATGACCGTTCCGCGCCCTGAAATTTCACCTGCACGGCGTATCATCATGTCCGTACCCTCCATTGCTTCGACAGCAACGACAGCACCGTCAGCAACGCATACAGCCTGACCGAATGAACACGGCAGAGTTACGCGCAGTATTTCACGGCCGTAATTAATGTCTTTCATTTCTTTGTCATTAGGCGGTCTTCCTGATAATTTTCCTGATTGTGCGATAAATTCGGGGAGTATCTGCCAATAGGGCATGACTATAATATTTTCGTCCTCACAGGCTTTAACGATTGCACCGAGAAGCGAATGATCATCGCGCATGGTTTTACGCAGGACTGAACGGCTCAGCCTGTCAAAGAAAAACGAAAAAGGAAGATAATAAATTAATTTCTTTGGAATACGTCCGGCCATTATGATTTTGTCGGAGCCGTAAGATTTTACTTCATGTATTCCGCGTCCGAGATTAGGCGTTCTCATGCGTATTAATTTATCTGCATAAGGCTTTAATGTCTCAGTGTCGTTACGCAATGCAAGTATCAGCGTCCTGTCTTGAATTTCCTGCAGTTTTTTGGCTATCTCAACAGGCAGTATCCCCTCACCGGCTATAAGTGCAATGCTCAAACCCTGTCAACCCTCCACGCAAAATAAAGAGCAATGAAAAGGAATAATATATTCGGCCCCCAGCCCGCAATAAAAGGCGGAAGAGTACCTGCCTCGCCGAATGCACGGCAGAGCGACATCACGACATAATACGCGAAAACTATAACAACGCTTATCCCGAAACCTAC
Source organism: uncultured Synergistales bacterium (assembly GCA_905233565.1). GTDB lineage: Bacteria > Synergistota > Synergistia > Synergistales > Aminobacteriaceae > JAFUXM01. Next base: position 9,010 of record CAJOCL010000002.1, on the reverse strand, counting down.
TCCGCCTCCTGAACGTCCCCTCCTTGACGCTCCGAAACCTGCACCGAGTACGGCCATGATTACGCAGGCCCAAGGAATCGCCGTTTTCAAATGGAACATTACCCAGAGCTGCGAAACTTGAGAATCGACTGCCTCACCCTGATTTATGTAACTCCATAATTCATGTGCGCTCATGTCCGCAGGCCGTCTTGTTGAACGCTGAAGCTGTTCGGGAGATAATTTAAGAGCCAGCCTCTGACGTTCAAACCTGACCAGCAGCCTGATTTCTCCTTCACGGTCAACATCGTACATTCTGCCGTCCTCAACCCACCACTGAGTATTCTGCCACATTCCGTTCCTTGCGTTCAGCGTATGGGACAAATGCCCGTCGTCGTCAAACTCGTGCATCATTATGCCGCTGAGGGTGCCTTTTTCCGGGTCAAGCTCATCAATATAGAGAACGCGTTTTAATTTCCCGTTCTGCTCATCTCTCAGGAAGACTTTTTCTTGAATTACGGAAGCCTGATTTTTCATTATCTCGTATTTCATTAATCTGTCTGCCGCTATTGCACCGAACGGGACGATCGTTTCATTAAGTCCGAAGCCTATTATTGAAATTAATACGGAGGCCGTAAAAACCGGTCTCAATATTCTTGTGAAAGGTATTCCAAGAGATTTGAGGGCGATTAACTCACTTCCTGCGTTAAGCGTTGACATTCCCAGCAATGTTGAGAGCAATGACGACATGGGAATCGTCATAACTATTACTTCAGGAAGACGGTAAAAGAACAGGCGCGTAACAACTCCCAAAGCAACGCCCTGCTCAATTATTAACTTTGCTGCCTGGAATAATAAATCTCCCGCAACGAATATTAAAACAAATATTAATATCCCGAACATGAAAGGCCCAATACATGAGCCCAATATTAATTTATTAAGTAAACGTCTTCTCATTGTGATAATGCATTCGCAGAATACTTGCGTGTCATCTGCTGTGTTAAATTGTCGACAACTTCCTGAGCTGTCGGTATGTTTGTTCCGCCTTCATAAGTTTCATGGACACTAAGAATCGTAACATGCAGGAACTCTTCAAAAGTCGGGCATAAAGCATTAACGATCGAAGTCAAACGGGTTATTATATTCTCGACCATTTGATACGGACATTCTGAAAGAACGGCGATAAACTGAAATTCTCCGGCCTGTATAACCGTGTCAGTCTGCCTTAAATCTTTCTTCACCCTCGCGCAGTATGCACGGAAAGGACGTATATATTTGTCCATTCCGTCATCGGGCAGAAGCTGCGGGAATACTACGCGTATCATCAAGGCACTGACAGGACGGTTATATCGTCCTGCCCTGTAAAGTTCGTCAGAGATTCTAGCCATTCCGTAACGGAAAGTATGAAGCTGTGTATCAGGGTCAAGAAATTCAACAGCCCCTGAATTTTCGCCCTGCTGTTCACCGGTGTTTTCATCGCCTGACGGAAGGCCTTTGGGGTTGAGCTCAAAATAAAATCTCTTGCCGTCATCGAGGCTTTTCCGCTTAATGTCCCAGATTTTGCCGTTTATCTCCGTAGTTGTTGATACGGGGTTGAACCATTCACTTATATTTTTGCCGACTGATTCAACGCGCTCTATGCCTAACAGTGCGAGCATGTCATCAGTGAGATTTAGAATAACTCCCGTGTTGTCAGTGATTACGAAATTTGACGGTATGCGTTTGACATCGTCCTGAATTTCAACGACAGTAACTTTATTTCTTTCGTTTTCAGCCTGATTATAAGCTACGAGAAGCGCGGCACCTCCGCAGACTGCGATAATAACGCCGAGCCATTGGAACATTCTCGCGCCGTAAGTTATCGACATCGGACACAGTAAAACGCCCTGAGCCAGTGCCTGAAGTGATATTAAGCCTTCATTGAAGCCGTGAACTATGAAGAGTCCGTAAAGAATGCTCATTATTATGAACATGAACCAAACGAGACCCCATACAGACAGGTCGACTTCGCCGATAACGCTGCCTGTCCCCATAGCTCTTGCGAGCATTATTGTCGGGATTGCAACGACCGGCGGAACAGTAATCCATTTGAAAAAATTATTCTGTCCCATTTGTGTATTGCAGCTCCTCGCCTGAAGGGTAGCTCAAAGTATAATCGACTATAACCGGGACTGTTGCACCAGCAGGGACGTTTATTTCCCAAGTCAGCCGGTTTTCTCTGTCACGTTCTTTTTCGCGCGGCTCAATGCGTTTGACATCAAGTTTTATTTTTTCGTCCGTAGGTATCGGCAGCCTGTCTTTGAGCGTTATTAAATGATCGTCTTTAGTTCCGTTTGTTATTTCAAGTTTATAGCCGCTTGTAAATACTCCGCTGAACCATGAAACACCCGTTTTTCCGACAAGGGATGTCTTTTTCACCGTAATCTGATCAGCATAGCCGAAGGGTATTTCTTTCTGTCCTGTTCCGTTTTTGCCGTACTCATCGAGATATATTTTTCCTGACGTGTGATTATCTACCCTCAATTCAGCCTGACCGGGTATCAAATGCTCATTGTTTTCATCCATGCTTGCGACTATCCATGCGTTATTTCTGTGTTCAGGTATAAGGGTGATTATTATTTTTCCCTTTAACGTCAAATCATTCATGATTACTTCAAAATCTCTTTCAGTTCCGTCGCCTGATAGCGTCCCTTCAATATTAAGTGTCCTGTCTGCTAAAGTCTCATTAACTGAAACTCTCTGAATCATGGAAGGTGCGGCAACGGCCTCATCATAATTAGTTACATCTTCAAGTGTTTCTGATTCTTCACGCATTGCCATTCTTCTTGCTGATTTGAACTGATTATTATTGCGTGAAAGACTGACCATTGAATTTGCAGCGATAACTTCCTCTCTTGGTTTTATGCCGACTTTCAGGGGGTAAAGTTCAGGGGTTGTTATTCTTTCGTCAGGTGTTTTTGTGTGAAGTGTCATTTTTCCGGTGTAATTAAGCCCTGTTTTCTGAAATGCACGGACATACATTTTCACGCCGATGTTGCCTGTATGAGAGTCAAGATTGAGCGTGTATTTCGGTCCCCATGATGCGGAATCCGTGAAAGCCTCAATGTATACTGTTCCTTTTGCCTGACCTGTAACGAGAATGTAGCTCCTGTCATTTGCAGGTCTTTTTGAATCTAATTCAGCCGTTAAAACTCTGAGTTTTTCCTGTTCTCTTGTCAGATCAGAATTAAGCGAAACGAGATCATTTTCTGTTTTAAGCCTCAATGCCTGAGCGTCAGTAATAAACGTGATTATGACTTCAGGCTTTGACTTGTCGGGATTTGAATTTTTGAGGAGCGTCAATGTCTGTTCGAGAGCATTTTTCCTCGCCAAAAGTGAATTTACGAGAGTCCTCTGTTTTTCGAGCTGTGAATTGAGAGCTTCAAGCTCTTCAGGAATCCACCTTGTCCGCGTAAACTGTCTTGCCTGAATATCGCCGTAAACATTCTCAGGGTTCGCAGCCTTAACCGTCTCAGCACTGAACGCGCCCGGAATTTCGGCGTTGAAGCTGCCGTCCTGCCCTGAAGGTTCAACGGAAAAGGTGAACTTTGCGCCTGAAGGGTAAAAGTCAACTTTTACGATCTCAGCTCTCATTATTTCCTGAGCAGATGAAGGACTTTGAGATAATATAAATGTTAAAGTTATAAGCAAAAGAAAAGTTAATGCTTTCATGATAAATAAACATGCTCCTTTCATTTTTTTGTTTGATATAGTTTATTACGGCATTAATTATAATGTATAATTCAATATATTTTGCGCCGCTGCTGTTTTGATGCATAAATTTTTTGTGTCAAATTTTCGTATGGGGTGTAAAATTAACGTGGTAAAAGTGGCGTATGTCTTATCATGGAAGATGGGCAGATGCAAAGGAGCTTTCCTCGCAAAAAACCACATTATATAATAAAAAATTAGGCACATTGATGGAGCGAAAAAAAAATTCTGACTGGGAGGCCATTATAATAAATGGAACGTCTGCTAATAGATTTTTCACAGGTATACGGACAAAACGGAACTAATAGAGTATCAAGAAGTGTATACAGTACGTACACAGACGGAACAAAACGAAATAAAGAATCTGGGGAAACTCCCGCAGTATCATTTGAAGATATGCTTTCATCTTCTATTAAGAAAGTAAATAGTCTTCAGCTTGAGGCGGAAAGTAAAATCCGTGATCTTGCTATAGGAGATGTAGAAGATATATCCGAAGTAGTTTTAGCATCATCAAGGGCAGATACGGCACTGCGCCTTGTAATGGAAGTCCGAAACAAGTTCCTTGACGCATACCAGGCATTATCGAGAATAACAGGCTAATTAAAAAATGGACAGTTTAAGACGCTGGTTCGCCTCGTTCCTGAATTTCTGGGGTTCTCTGAAACTTTGGCAGAGAGCGTCAATAGTCCTGTCAGTTTTTTTAGTTTTAGGCGGTCTCGGAGCGTTAATCTTCATGACAGGAAGCACGAGTTACGAGCCTCTTTATGCCGGGCTTGAAGTAAATGATCAGGCGGCAATAGTAGATTATCTTAAAGAAAATAACATCCCTTACAGGTTAGATCCGAAAGCAAACGCAATATTAATGCCGGGCAGTGCAGTCTATGAAACGAGGCTCGCATTGGCGCAGCTCGGACTTCCGAAGGGCGGGACGACAGGATTTGAAATTTTTGACGACTCAGCTATGGGAATGAGCGAATTTCAGCAGAGAATAGCATACACTAGGGCAATAGAAGGAGAACTTGCGAGGACAATTTCACAGATGTCGCAGGTTGAAAATGCCCGAGTAAGTGTCGTAATCCCTGAGCAAAGATTATTTCTTGAACAGCAGAAGCCTTCAACAGCTTCTGTTTTGTTGAGATTGCGTCAGGGTGCAACGATAGGCCCGACACAGGTAAAATCAATAATTCATTTAGTGGCTCATTCGGTTGACGGTCTTGAACCTGATGCAGTTACGGTTGTTGACACGAACGGCCGTATTTTGTCGGACATGGTTGCGGACAGCATGATAATGTACAACCCTGACGGCACTAATACTGTAACGTCAGTTCAGCGCGAACTTGAACGCCAGCACGAGCGCGAACTTGAAAATAAAGTCCGTGCAATGCTTGAACAGGTTTACGGGCCCGGCACTGCGGTAGTAAGAGTGAGAATAGATTTAGATTTTGACAAACGCACAAATTCATACGTTGAATATTCGCCGAACCCTGATACAGGCGTAGGAGTGCCGAGAAGCAATGAGCGTCAGGAAGAAAGTTATACCGGTCAGGGAAACCCCGTAAACGGAAATCCCGGAACAACAACGAATATTCCCGGCTACGCGATAAACTCAACGACGGTGCAGAGCGAATATAACAGGACTAATTCAACGACTAATTATGAAATTACGACAAGGAAAGGCGATCAGGTTGTAACGCCCGGCGGTGTCAGGCGTTTATCAGCCTCCGTTCTCATTGATGACAAGTACAACGAAATAAATGATGAAAGGCTCGAGGCACTGCAGGAAGTTATATCTTCAGCGATAGGCTTCAACAAGGACAGGGGAGACAGCCTTGTCGTAAGGGCGATGAGATTCTCGACGGCATTTGCTGACTCAATGGCCGAACAGTTAAGACAGGACAGAATGTGGCGTTTGATTTACGGGACTACGGCAGCCGTTATACTGCTCCTTGTAGTTCTCGGTGCGCTCTATGCTTGGGTTAGGGTCAAGAGGGCAAGGCTCGCGGTTGAAGAGATCGAAGCGGAAGGGAAGAAAGTTCCGACTATACAGGAAATGCTTACATCACCTGATTTACTGGCGTTTCAGGGTGAAATGGCGGTGCTTGAGGAACAGCTCAAGGCATACGCTAAGAGCCATCCTGAAGAGATTGCGACGCTCGTCAATGAATGGCTGTCTATGGACAGTTAAAAATATTTCATGCTCCCTGCTGAAAACAGGGAGTGTTTTTATCTCTGAAATTTTAAGGAGTGATTTACATTGCCCCCAAAGAATGACAAAAAGAATGATGCTGCAAGCAGGGGACTGACAGGACGCGAAAAAATCGCGGTTCTTATGGTCTCGCTTGGAACTGATATAGCACCTGAAGTCTATAAAAAGCTCGATGATTCAACGATAGAGCTTATTACGCTTGAAATAGCAAATTTAAGAAAGGTAACGCCTGACGTAAAACTCACGGTTCTGAAAGAAGCTCAGGAAATCTTGATGGCCCGTGAGTTCATGGCGCGCGGAGGTGTCGAATATGCACGTGATGTATTGGAAAAAGCACTCGGGCCGGAGAGAGCGCAGAATTTACTTGCAAGGATTACGGCGAGCCTGCAGGTCAAGCCGTTCGATTTCATGAGACATACAGACGCAGGCCAGATACTTGGCTTTATACAGAACGAACACCCTCAGACTATTGCGCTTATATTGTCATACTTGGAGCCTACGCAGGCTGCAATGATTCTCAGCGGCCTTAATCCGGTTTTACAGGCTGACGTAACAAAGAGGATTGCAAACATGGACAGGATAACGCCTGAAGTTTTGAGGGAGGTTGAGAGGGTCTTGGAACGCAAGTTAAGCACGGTAATGGGTCAGGACTTCACCGTTGCGGGAGGAATTGACGCGGTTGTAGCAATCGTAAACAGCACCGACAGGGCAACGGAACGCAACATCATGGAATATCTTGAAGAGAACGATCCGGAACTTGCAGAGGAAATCAAGAAGAGATTATTTGTATTTGAAGATTCAATGCGTCTCGATGACAGGTCGCTGCAGCGCGTACTCCGTGAAGTTGACATGAAAGAACTCAGCCTCGCCCTTAAAGGCGCTACGGAAGATCTCAAGACTAAATACCTCAAAAACATGTCGAAACGTGCAGCCGAAATGTTACAGGAAGATATGGATTTCATGGGACCCGTACGTGTCAAGGACGTTGAGGAAGCACAGCAGAAAGTGGTGAACATAATACGCGGACTTGAGGAACAGGGCGAAATCGTAATTGCATCCGGCGGAGGGGACGATATGATTGTCTAGCGGTCTGGCACATCAAAGAGTTCTGCGGACGGTCAGACTTTTGCCGCAGGCAGTGAAAATCGGCATATTTGAGAACGAAATCAAGCAGTCAGGAACAAAACCGCAGGACAATAAACCGGGAAAGCCTGAAAAATCTCCCGTACAAACAAAACCTGAAGCCCCGAAAGTTCAAGTCAAGATGCCGGCTGCAAATGCCCATGAAATCGAGGAACTATCAGCACAAATTAAGGCACTTACAAACAGTTTAAGCAATGCTGAAGTTGAAAACGCTGAACTTTCAGAGGCAAAAGCAAAACTTGAAAGCGAAATCGGCGGCATAAAGTCAGATTACGAAAAACGCCGTAAACAGTTAGAGGCCGAAGCAAAGAACAACGCCGATAAAATAGCCGAAAAAGCCAGAGCGCAGGCGGTCAGCGAAGGTCAGATTACGGGTTATGAAGAGGGCTTGAAGAAGGCAAGGGCTGAAGTTGAACAGGAATATTTCAACAAATTTTCAGAACTTGCAGGAGTTATTGACAACGCAGGGAAGAAACTTGAGGCCAATTTTGCGGAACTTGTCAGGCTCAATCAGCCGAGACTGATACGTGTATGGACTGAAATGTTACGCAGAATGCTTCACAGGCAGGTTGAACTTAATCCCGACACTATAGACTCCGTTTTGTCAGAACTCTTATCACGCCTGAGCGATAAAAATCAGATATTGATTTACGTTTCGCCCGATGACATGAAACACTTAGAGGGCAAAATGGATACTAAGTTCCGCGAGGCTCTCAGGGGCGTAAAGAAACTCGAGCTTAAATCAGATCCGAATATAGAAAACGGGAGCTGTATTGTTGAAACGGGATTAGGCGTTTACGATGCCAGATGGAAAACCCAGATGTCGCAGATTGAAGATGTTGTTGACGAAGTATTTCAGCAGTCGGCAAAAGAGGATAAGTAATCATGAAAGATTTAGAAGATGTTGATTTATTTCAGCTTTTTTCAGTCGACCTTTTGCAGAAGCCGTTAATAAAGATAAACGGGAGAATAGTGCAGGTTGTCGGACTTGTTGCCGAGTCTCAGGGGCCTGATGTGAGAGTCGGTGATTTATGCCATATATGCTTCCGGGACGGTTCACACGAACTTGACGCAGAAGTTGTCGGATTCAGGGATGACAGAGTTTTGTTAATGCCTCTCGGAGCGCTGCAGGAAGTCGGGCCGGGCTGTGATGTAGTGTCAACAAACAGGCCTCTTGAAGTTCCCGTAGGCGAAACACTGTTAGGGCGTGTTCTTGACGGTTTGGGAAATCCGATTGACGATAAGGGGCCGATTGTTGCGAGTGATTTTTACCCGTTGTATGCAACTCCCCCTCATCCTTTGAGGCGGAAAATGGTAGATACTCCGCTCAGTGTCGGTGTCCGTGTAATTGACGGAATGCTGACGCTTGGGAAGGGTCAGCGTATAGGGATATTCGCCGGTTCAGGTGTCGGGAAGAGTACGTTAATGGGAATGATGGCAAGATACACGACGGCAGATGTGAACGTTATTTCGCTTGTCGGTGAAAGAGGCCGTGAAGTCCGTGAATTTATCGAGCGGGATTTAGGCCCTGAAGGTCTGAAGCGTTCAGTTCTCGTAATCGCAACATCGGATCAGCCGGCATTAATCAGGCTTAAATCAGCAATGACTGCTACAGCGATAGCCGAATATTTCAGGGATCAGGGCAAGGACGTATTATTGATGATGGATACGGTAACGCGTGTTGCCCGTGCCCAGCGTGAAATCGGGCTTGCAATCGGTGAGCCTCCCGCAACACGGGGATATACTCCTTCAGTTTTTGAGATGCTGCCTAGATTGCTTGAACGTGCCGGAGCAGGTGAAGTCGGGAGCATTACGGGAATATATACGGTTCTTGTTGACGGCGATGACATGAATGAGCCTGTTGCCGATACTGTCAGGGGTATACTTGACGGCCATATAGTGTTGTCGAGGAAGATTGCAGCGAGGAATTTTTAT
>CAJOCL010000001.1 GCA_905233565.1 uncultured Synergistales bacterium | reverse complement strand
CTTAAAACTTTGCCTCCTTGTTGTTATTTTGCCTACAATTCTAACAAAAAAAATGAATTATGTGTTACCCCCCCCCCTCCCCCGAAAATTAAGTTTAGCAAGGGGCAGGAGGGTAAAAGTTATTTCAAAAGGCCGATATTCTTTAATACGACCTCAAGTTTTGCGTGCTGTTCATCAGTCAAGGGCTGAATGGGTTCTGCACATTTCCCGACGTTGTAGCCGATCATGTTCAGAGCTTCTTTGATGACTACAGGGAAACTTCCCATATTTGTAGCAATTCTCAGCTCACTGAGCTTGAACTGTGCCTCAAGTGCAGCGTCATACTTTCCTGCCTTGAAATTCTCGTAAATGTCAACGGCAATTCTCGGCGCAATGTTTCCGCATGAAGTTATAGCACCCGCAGCGCCGTACCATAAGGCCGCGTAAATCAGCGTGTCGCGTCCCATCAAGACGCAAAATTCAGGATTATCCCTCGTCAGCCTGATATATTCCTCGCTGTTCGTCATGTCTCCCGTTGAATCTTTGACTGCGATTATGTTCGGGATTTTTGCGAGTTTCTGGATCGTTTCGGGCGCAACTCCGACATTTGTCTTCGGCTTGTTGTTATAGATTACGATCGGGAGGCTTGTTGAATCGGCGATTTTGCGGTAGTAAATTTCAAGTTCGCTCTGTGTCTGGCTGACAAACATCGGCGTTAATACGCTGAGCGCATCGACTTTCACTTCTTCGGCAATTTTCGCAAGTTCGATCGCACCTTTAGGCGTAATATGATTTGCTCCTGCGTAAATGTCCATTTTTCCGCGTGCATATTCGCACGTTACTTCGAGGACACGGCGGTAAAATCCGTTGTCGAATGCGTAAAACTCTCCTGACGTTCCGAACGGGAATACACCGTGAATCCCGTTGTCAATGAAGTACTGCAATAATTTTTTGTATTCCTCTTCCATAAAACGACCCTGATCGTCAAACGGCGTAACTACGGGTATTACTATACCTTTCGGCTTAAACATTTTTTTAATTTCCCCTTTCTGTGATTTACGAAATTTGATTTAATTCGCGGTAAAAATATTATACACGCTAAGGGCGTTTGTGAAAAATCTGCGGTTATTATAGAATTATCAGCATAAAAAATTTTTTCCATAACAGGGAGGATTATTATTGTCATGTTTAAGAAGACAGCAATGCTCATATTGTTTATGATGTTCCTGATACCTTGTGCATCTGCATACGAATCGGCAGATAAAGCTGAAGTTACGCAGGCCGCCGCAGATTCGCAGGATATTCAGCCGCCGGAACAGCCCGATGAAATTACGCTCCGTGAAAATGCCGTGAATCAGAAAGCCGCCGAACTCGAAGCACTTTCGCAGGAACTCGCCGGGCGTGAAGCGAAACTCATTCAGCAGGAAAAAGATTTCGTCTCTCGTGCCTCTGCCCTTACTCTCAAGAGCCGCGAAATTTCAGGAACAAGCGCAGTTCTCTTGGGTCGTGAAACTCAAATGAACAAGCGCGAAATGGATTTAATGGCAAGAGAAGCTGAGTTAGCACGCAGGGAAATGGCATTCGCTCAGGAAAGCCAGAAATTCACTGACGCATCCTCAGCACTCGCAGGACGTGAAGCAGATCTTGCAAAGCGCGAAACAGACCTCGCAAACCGTGAAGCAGATCTCAATTCAAAAATCGCCGCAAAAGACTCAGCCGACAAGCTCACGGCAAGAGAAGCAGACCTTGTTAAACGTGAAGCAGCCCTGACCGAACGCGAAAACACGGGCGCAAGGCTCTCAGCACTTGAGACAGAATTAAATTCACGCGATGCAGCCCTGAAATCACGCGAAAACGCCGTTTCAGAACGTGAAAAAGCCGTCAGCACTCAGGAGCAGAAATTAGCCGACACAACAGGCAACGTAAAAACTCATGAAGAAGAGCTTGCAAAAAAAGAAGCCGAGCTTAATTCACGCGCTCAGGAGTTAGATGCACGCGAAAAGAAGCTCACTGAAAATACTTCGGCACTCGCAGCAAGAGAGTCGGCAATCGTAAGCCGTGAAGCTGAGGCACTCAAAAAGACCGCTGATGTTCAGGAACTCGAAACGCTGATTAAAGAACTTCCGGCCTTTGATCCGAACAGTTCAACAGAAGCCGCAATGATTCTTACATATAAGCTCCCGGCAGAAAGAAGACGCGAATTAATCGCAATGCAGAGAGAGGCATATTCACGTTACAGCGCGAACAGGATAACTCAGGCTCTCGAAAGCTATTCGGCAGCTTATGAGGCTGAACCGGCAGTGAATTATCTGGCGGCTTACTGGGCAGGTCTCTCGGCTGAAAGGCTCAGGAACAGAAGGGACGAAGCAATAACTTGGGCTGACAGGGCATTGGCAATTAATCCCGATTACAGGCCGGCTCAGGAGTTAAAGCAAAGGCTTGAAAATCCGGGACGCAATCAGAGAAGACGTTCAGGACGTTAAAATAAGCTGAAATAACAGAGTAATATAATGCCCCTCTGTTGATATAAATTCAGAGGGGTAAATTTTTTTAAGGAGGAATATTGACTTTTGGAAGATCTTTATTCGATTCTTGAAGTCCCAAGAGACGCAACACAGGCGGATATAAAGAAATCATACAGAAAGTTAGTTCATCAGTATCACCCCGATGCACATCCGGGCGATAAGGACATTGAGGAAAAATTCAAGAAGATTAACGCGGCTTATTCGGTGCTTAATGACCCTGAAAAACGCGCACGTTATGACCAGTTCGGGACGACAGGGCCAAATTCTGACCCGTTCGGAGGAATGGGCGGAATGGATCTCGGCGATCTGTTCGGCGATTTATTCTCTCAGGCATTCGGCAGCGGCTTTTCCTCAAGAAGGCAGTATGACCCGAACTCACCTTCAAGGGGTGATGACATTGAACAGATTGTTCACGTTACTTTGCTTGAAGCGTCAAAGGGCGTTACGCGTGATATTGAAGTCATGAAGTCCGAAACCTGCCAGCACTGCAGCGGAACGGGCGCAAAACCCGGCACTAAACCCGAAACGTGTCCGCGCTGTCACGGTCAGGGACAAATCAGGCAGACTCAGCAGAGCTTTTTTGGTCAGTTCGTAAGCGTAACAACATGCCCTGATTGTCACGGAACGGGGAAAATCATACGAGACAAGTGCGATGAATGCGGCGGAACTGGTCAGGTCAGAAAAAAGCACAAACTTGAAGTAAAAATCCCTGCAGGCGTTGAACGTAATATGCGCCTCAGAATTTCAGGTGCAGGCGAGGCAGGGCGGAACGGCGGAAAGCCGGGAGATTTATACCTGATTATTGATGTCGAAGTAAACCCGGAATTTGAACGGGACGGCGCGGATCTTCATACAAGCCTTATTCTGACTTATCCTCAGGCAGTCTTGGGAACTGAAACGAAGATTAAACTTCTTGACGGAACTTTTGAAAATATCAGCGTCCCTGCAGGTACACAGCACGCACAGGTTTTGAAAATCAAAGGCAAAGGAATGCCGCGCGTAAATTCAGCCATTAAATCAACAGGAGATTTATACGCTCATGTATATATCGAAATTCCAAAGAAATTAACGGATAAACAGAGAGAGTTAATAAAATCTCTTGCTGACGAAATGAAAGCACCGGTCAGTGACGGCGAAACAGGTTTATTTGACAGGTTCAAAAAATGGTTTCAGGAATAGGCGTTGACTTATGCAGCATTGAGAGAATGAAAAAAGCCTTATCTTCAGGGCATTTCAGGGACAGAATTTTCAGCCCTGACGAAATAGAATACTCAGAGGCAAAAGGCAATAGACGCTATGAGAGTTACGCCGCCGGATTCGCAGCCCGTGAGGCTTTCTGCAAGGCTTCAGGGAAAAATCTGGCCGATGTCATGTTCGGGGGAAATTTCAGGCTCTTACGTTCTGACGGAATCCCAAGCGTTAAACTTTCAGGCAGCCTTGAAATACCCGATTCAAAAATATTCATCTCAATAACTCATGAAGCTGATTACGCCTGCGCAATGGTAATAATCGAAAAAATATAACTATAATATGCAATAAATTATTTTTGTCAAAAAGGAGCGTTTTAATCATGATAATTGACATAAGCGGTGCAGGTTCCCTGCTTTCAAGTCTCGGCAGCATAATCGTTGCAGGTTTCATTATATTGCTTGTCCTTTCGTCAGCAATAAAAATAATCCCTGAATACAGGCGCATAGTATTATTCAGGCTCGGAAGGCTCGTTGGCAGCAGAGGGCCCGGAATCGTGTTTATTATGCCGTTCATTGACCGTGCCGTAACGGTTGACCTGCGAATACTGACGCTTGATGTACCAGTTCAGGAAGTAATCACAAAGGACAACGTTGCAATAAAAGTCAATGCCGTTGTCTATTTCAGGGTACTTGAGCCGGCAAAATCAGTCGTTGAAGTTGAAAATTACGTCGTTGCAACAAGCCAGCTGGCTCAGACAACTTTACGCTCTGTCGTAGGCTCAGTTGAACTTGATGAAGTCTTATCGTCAAGGGAAAAAATCAATCAGGAATTACAAAAGATTATTGACGACCGTACGGATCCTTGGGGTATAAAAGTCAGTGCTGTTGAAGTCAAAGAGCTTGAATTACCTGACGGAATGAAAAGGGCTATGGCGCGTCAGGCTGAGGCGGAACGCGAACGCAGGGCGAAAATCATAGCCGCTGAAGGAGAACTGCAGGCAGCGGAAAAACTTTCGGAAGCAGCCCACAAAATGGAAAGTTCACCAGTAACGTTACAGCTCAGATACTTGCAGACAATACGCGAAATTTCAGGCGAAAGGAACACAACTACATTCTTCCCGATTCCTGTAGATTTAATTCAGCCGTTTATCGACAAATTATCAGGCAGGGGGGATAAGGCTTAATGCAATACAGAAAAGCAAGTGAACTGCGTGAAATGTTCGTGAAATTCTGGGAAGAAAAAGGAGCTAAACACCTTCCCAGTTTTTCCCTTGTTCCTGAAGACCCTTCACTGTTATTTACGATTGCCGGAATGGTACCCCTCAAGCCCTATTATCTCGGCATTAAAAAGCCTGAGTACCCCCGTGTCGTAACCTGTCAAAAATGTGTCAGGACAAACGATATTGAAAACGTAGGAAGAACGGCAAGGCATCATACATTTTTTGAAATGCTCGGCAATTTTTCTTGGGGGAGTTACTTCAAGCACGAGGCAATAACATGGGCTTGGGAGTTCCTGACCGAAAGGGTCGGCCTTGATCCTGAGAGATTATACGCAACTATATATCTCGATGACGACGAGGCTTTCAACGTATGGCACAAAGAAGTCGGACTCCCTGAAAATAAAATTTTCAGGTTTGGTAAAGACGATAATTACTGGTTTATGGGCGATACTGGACCCTGCGGGCCGTGCAGCGAGATTTATTACGACAGGGGCGAAAAATATTCCTGCGGTAAGCCTACATGCGGTGTCGGCTGCGACTGCGACAGGTATATGGAAATCTGGAATCTTGTTTTCACTCAGTTTGACAAACAGAAAGACGGAAGCCTTCCCCTTCTGCCTCATAAAAATATTGATACGGGCATGGGCTTGGAGCGTCTGGCCTCAGTTGTTCAGGGTGTCGATACGGATTACGAAACGGATCTGTTCACACCGTTAATCGAGCATACATGCGAAAGGGCAGGGATAAAATACGGCCTTAATTCACGCGATGACATGGCCGTGAGGGTTATTGCGGATCATGTGAGGAGCGTTGCTTTTATGCTTGCTGACGGCGTACTGCCATCAAATGACGGGCCGGGCTATGTTCTTCGCAGGCTTTTGCGCCGTGCCGTGAGATTCGGGAAACTGCTTGGCTTTGAAGGTATGTTCCTGAATGAATACATGCCTATATTAATTGATATAATGGGAGAGCCTTACAGGGAGTTAATCACCCAAAGACCCGTTATAGAACAGATAATCAATCTTGAAGAGGAAAAATTCAACAAAACTCTTAAACAGGGTACAGAATTATTTGACGCTGAAACTTCACGCCTGAAAGCTCAGGGAATAACGGAAATTCCGGGCAGCGTTATTTTTACTCTCTATGATACTTACGGATTCCCCCCTGAACTTACACGCGAAATGGCAGGAGAATTGGGCTTCACTCTCGATGAAGAGGGCTTCAAGTCGGCCATGAACGAACAGCGCGAACGTGCAAGATCTTCAAGCAAGCAGAAAAAAAGCGCGTTGGCAGGAGATGTCTACAACGAAATCGAAAACGAAACAGGTTCAACAAATTTCACCGGTTACGAAAAATCAACGGACAGCGGAAAAATCATCGCAATAATAACATCTCAGGGCAGGCTTGACACGATAAACACGGATTCAGAAGAATTTGAAATCGTCCTCGATACAACACCGTTTTATGCTGAAAGGGGCGGAGAGGTCGGAGACACGGGGACAATAAAAGTAAACGGCTTAACCCTCGATGTCCTCAACACAATACCGCACGGAAAAATTATCGTTCACACCGTTAAATCTCAGTCTCAGGGCGTTATTAATTTAGGCGATGAGGCCATATGTTTCGTTGACGATGAAAGAAGATCGGCAATCCGCCGCAATCACACGGCAACACACCTTTTACACGAGGCTCTGGGGCGCGTTCTCGGCAGGCACGTGAGGCAGGCAGGCTCTCTTGTTACGGGTGAATTTCTGAGATTCGATTTCACTCATCATTCAGCCGTTACCGATGATGAGATTTCAGAGGCAGAAAGAATAATAAACGCTGAAATTCTTTCAAACATTGATGTCAATATCTCAGAACACTCAAAGGAAGAGGCTCAGACGCTCGGAGCTAAGGCACTTTTTGACGAAAAATACGGCGATATAGTCAGGGTTGTTGACGTTCACGGTTTTTCAATGGAACTTTGCGGCGGCCTTCACGTAAAAAGAACGGGCGACATTGGAAGTTTTAAGATTTTGCGTGAGGAGAGTATAGGCTCAGGAACAAGACGAATCATAGCCGTTACGGGAATGAATGTAGTTATGCTGCTTCAGAAATTATTTGCCCTCAGAAAGTCAATGACCGCCCTTCTCTCAACTGATGAAGACGGCCTCAATGACAAAGCTAAATCACTCGTTGAAGAGCTGAAGACAATGAAGGCAGAAATTCAGGCGGTTAAACTCCGCGAACTTCTCAGCAACTCCGAAAGTTTCCTGGAACGCGAGGAGATTAACGGGGTATTGCTGCAGACAGGAAGATTCCCCGACATTCCTGCGAACATGCTGCGCGACATAGGCGACAAGGCACGTTCAAGACCCGAAGCAAACGCCGTAATTCTTGCCTCCCTGAACACTGAAGATAATTCATGTCAGCTCGTCGTCATGGCCGATGACAAGGCCGTATCTATGGGGCTGAACGCAGGGGAACTCGTAAAGGCTGCCTGTTCCGTTCTCGGCGGAAAAGGCGGAGGGCGCAAAAATCTTGCTCAGGGCGGAGGCCGTGAAGGTTCAAAACTTGAAGAGGCTTTGAAGCTCATTCATGAACTTGTTAAAAATCAGGTTAAATGAAAAACAGCCCTGCTTTTCATTACTGCTTATTAAGCGTTGCAAATACCCCCTTGAAGCTCTCTCAGGGGGGCTTTTTTTATTCTCATAATAAACACTGATAAAAATTATACGTAATTTTACCTATATGCAAATTAGAAGGTCTGCTGTATTATATGCACCGTTCTACGGGAAATACGTAGAACAAGATCGTCAAAACCGACGCAAAAACTTAAGTAAACCAGACGGCAAAGAAAATGAGGTGCAAGAATCCCCGTTCAGCCATTAAGGAAAAGAGTTTTGCAGAGGACGCAGGAGGTCGGATTTGAAACAAGCCTCTCACTGCGAGAAGGTGCAGAAAGGAAACAAGGTAACTTTCCGAACCCCCCGACAGACTCAGGGCTTGAAGTGAAAAGACTGAGTGCGTAAAAGACGATCCAGTATATTGACAATTTAATATAGGGGGTTTTCATAATGAAAAAAGTAGCAGTTTTAGCAGCTATCGCAATGGTAGCAGCATTCGCGGCTCCGGTTCTTGCGGAAACGAACCCTTTCATGGACGTTCCGATGAACCACTGGGCATATGACGCAATCGGTCAGCTCGCAGCACACGGCATTCTCTCAGGTTATCCTGACGGCCTTTACAAGGGCAAGCAGCAGACAACCCGTTACGAGATGGCTTCAGCATTAGCAAGGGCTCTTGCAGTTGTTGATATGACCAAAGCAAGCAAGCAGGACGTTGAGATGCTCAAGAGATTAGTTCTTGAGTTCAAAGATGAACTTGATGCACTCGGCGTAAGAGTTGATGAGCTTGACGAGAGAGTATCGGTACTTGAAAACAGGCTCGGCGGATGGCACATTCACGGCTCATTAGTGCTCGATGTTATGAACAGGAGCGGTGAGAGCGCACTCAGCGGAAACGGCGATGGAGAAGTCAAGTTTGATGAAGCAAGACTGTTCTTCGAGCGTACGTTCGGCGAAAACGATGAGTACTTCTTCCGTGCAAGGCTTCGCAATGAGCAGGGCAATAACGGTAAGACAGACAATGGTGCATATATGGACAGGTTCTATGTTACGATGCCGTTCTTCATGGACTCAAGGCTCACAGTTGGACGTTTCCTGTATGATAAAGGTAAGGCTTATCGTCTGAGCGCACCTGCAACCGGAAGCTGGCTTGGAGACTCAGTACTTACCGATATACCAGAAACTGGCTTTGCGTTAGAGAAGAATTTCGGACTTGGTTCATTCTTGGTTTACTTCTCGCATTCAAACAGAATGCCCGATGGTGGTGCTCTGGTAAATGCCGGCGATCCTTCAGTGTACCTTTCGCCTTACGCCACTGCTAACCAGAAGACATGGGAGATTTTTGCAATGGCCGAAATGCAGTTCACTGAGCAGATCGGATTTGATCTCGGCGGTCAGGTATTCTTCGGTGATAATGCATCGACAGCTCCCCAGTTCGACAATAATCGTGGTGAGTATTTGAACTACGCGGGCGATAAGAACTTTAAGAACTTGTGGACAATCTTTGGCGGACTTCGTTTCAACTTCAATGACAACATCGCCTTCAAGGGTATCTTCTATCATCAGAAGATCAATGGCGAGAGAGTCAACGCAACGCCTGCATGGGTTGATTACGGCTATGGTTTGCGTGATGATCACACTATCAACGGTGATTTACGCAATAACGATGACGCGAACCACTGGGCAGTCATGCTTGACGTAAAGCAGGAAGCACTCAAGTTCACCAGCTTATGGCTTGAATACGGCCAGTATGACGCGGGCTTCTGGGCACCTCAGGGAATGAGCACGATATTCCCGAGCGAAAGCACAACTCTTAAACCGTTCGTAGGCGGCGGAGCTCAGTTACAGGACGACCTCAAGTACTGGAGAGTATTGCTCGGTCAGCAGTGGAACGAGAAGTGGGCAACACACCTGTTCTACTATGGCTACAAGATGGACGGAGATTGGGGCGCAAGCAACGGCGTAAAGCCTGTTGAGTTCGGCGTAGGTGTACAGTACAAGCTCAACGACGCAACAACAATGGGTCTCAACTACGTACATGTTGACAGCGATAACGGCGCTCTTGACGAGCAGAAGGACAACATCATCAGATTCAGGACTGCGGTAACGTTCTAATCTGAGCGGTGAAGTTAAGAAAAGCATTAACGAAAACTTGAAATTATGGCGGGATTTCCGAGTGTGGGAGTCCCGCTTTTTTTATGTGCAGGTGTTGAAATGGAGATAAAATATTCAAAACAAGCCGTAAAATTTCTGGAGAGACAGAATATTTTTGTTAGAAAGCGTATCATGGACGCAATTGACCGTATTCCTCAAGGCGATATAGTAAGACTTCAGGGGCGCGAGGGGTATCGCTTGCGTGTTGGGAGTTACAGAATAATTTTTGACAAGGAAGGGTACGTTATTTTTATAATGAAAATAGACAAGCGCGGAGATGTCTACAAAGGATAAACGAGAACGGAGGCAGACAAAATTGAATGCACTCAAAGAAAGAATACTAGGCGCAGTAACTGTTATGAACATGAATGACACTTTAAGGCTTTGGCGCATAATTTCTAATGAGTTCGGGCGCGGAATGAAAGATTGGGATTCAATTCCTGAAGAGGAGCCTGATGATATAGATTTGCAGATGTTAAATGAAATTGATAATGACCCTGACTGCAGGGAGTTTATATCATTAAGTGAGGCTGAAAAAATTTTAGGTGTACAGTAATGAAAATTGAAGATGTAAAGACATGGGACGATTACGAAGAGTACATGAAATCTCAAGGGGCTGAGGCTAAATCTGTAGTGGAAAAATGTCAGCGGGTTGCCGAGACTGTATCTGCGGCTATGAAGGCTCTGAATGAGATTCACATGAGACTTGAGATTTATGACCTTGACGAGATGCCGGAAAAAGAAAACGCCGAAGCAATTATGGCTACGGCATAATTTTTATTGACTTTCAATGAACTGAATAACGCTCAATTAATTTATTATAGACACCGTCGGGGACTAAATCTTTGACGGTTCCGCCGAAATTAAAAACTTCCCTGACGCTTGAACTTGATACATATGAATATTTAGGGTCAGTAACGATGAAGAATGTCTCAATTTCAGGCGCAAGTTTTCTGTTCATCATGGCCATTTGAAATTCATATTCAAAATCGCTCATTGCTCGTAATCCCCTGATAATGGCTCCTGCGTTTTTCTGTCTTACGTAATCAATTAAAAGGCCGTTGAAGCTGTCGACGGTGATATTTTTCACGTGTGAAAGACTTTCGCGGGCCATTTCGCAGCGTTCATTGACGCTGAATGCCGAAGTCTTGCGCTCGTTGACAAGAACACTCACTATTACTTCATCAAAGACTGCCGCCGCCCTCTCGGCTATGTATATATGACCGTTCGTTATCGGGTCAAATGAACCCGGATATACTGCCTTGACTTTCATTTTTGTTTATATGCTTATGACCTTTCCGCACGAAAATACTTCGTCTATTATTTCGCTCATGTCCGTTATTACCCCTGCACCGGCTGCGCCTCCGATCCCAAGCCTGTCTGAGCATGACTCTGAAATAAGTATCTGAACTCCCGAAGCCTCTAGTTTTTTCAGGAATGTACACAGGGGCGAATTATAGGCCGCTATTTTAACGGCTGAATCAAGCAGGCCGATAACATCAGGTTTGTTATTGGACTGTACAAGTGATGATAAAAATTTTTTCATGAATGATGAATTATATTCCCTGTTACGGCATGAGATTAATACACCCGTACTTGAAGGAACGGGCGTTTTTGAAGGGATTGAATCAGAAGTTACAGCCTGCCTTAATGCTGCAGGTTCATGATTAACATTTTCATGATTAACTTGAACTTTTGAGGCCGTAATGTATAATTCCCCGTCATCATCTTCAGGGATTATATCGTTAAATCCGTTAGATTCTAATATTTTCTTGATATTTTCAGCACTGCCCGGCTCTCCGATAAGTATTTTGATCTCATCATCATTGCTTCTGCTGATTGCGTCCTTAATAATTTTAGCGGAGTCCTTAACAGATTTACTGGCTGTATTCAGAGTCAGCATAGTATTTTTATCACCCGTGATTTTATTTAATAATAAAAATTAACCGTACATGCAAATTTTTTTGTGTACGGTTATTATTTTACGCTTTATTGATTATTTTCGTTCATGAATTTAATCATTGACTGAGCCGCTTTCTTTGCCCCTTCAACGGCATGTACTACAGTTTTTGCTCCCGTAATTACATCGCCGGCAGCGAAAACGCCCCTTCTTGTCGTCATGTAATTTTCGTCAACAATTAAAAGCCCGTTTTCTGAAGCCGTCAATCCGCTTGTAGTCCTTACAAGTTTGCCTCTGGGAATCTGGCTTATTGATATTATAGTTGAGTCCGCGTGAACCTGTATTCTCTCGTCCTCATGGCCTATAATCTCATCATTTTCGCCGTATATAGTCCTGCAGAACACCGGCCCTTCTTCCGTAATTTCCTGAACCTGCATACCCGTTTGAATTTCCGCGCCGTCAAGTTCCGCATATGCAACTTCGCTTGAACTAGCCGCGATCTCTTTTCCCATTGCGTATAAAATAACTGAGTGGGTGCCGTTCCTGAGTGCCGTACGCGCAACATCCATAGCCGCGTTGCCAACGCCTATAACTGCTACTTTATGTCCCAAGTGATGAGCCTTCGGGTTAGCAAGGTAATTCATGGCAAAATGAACATTCCCTAAACTTTCGCCCCTTATTCCGAGCGTTCTCGGCCTTTCCGCGCCCGTTCCGACAAAAACACAGTCGTAACCGTCACGGAACAAATCATCAATCATGAGGACACTGCCTATTGTTGCGTTTAACCGTATCTGAACGCCCATTTCCTCGAGCCTCTTTTCGTAGCGGTCAAGAATGCTTTTCGGAAGCCTGAACTCAGGTATACCGTACTGCATTACACCGCCGATTTTGCTCTTCCATTCAAATATTGTTACGTGATAACCCTCAAGGGCAAGAGTTACGGCTACTGTTATCCCTGCAGGGCCGGCACCGATTACGGCGACTTTTTTGTCAACCCTCTTTAACGGCACTGAAGCGTGCATACGGTCAAGATACATATCTGAAATATAATTCTCTATGCTTGAAAAATGTACGGGGCTGTCTTTCCGTCCCCTGATGCAGTGTCCTGCGCATTGCTTCGCGTGGTTGCAGACGGCAGAACAGACAAGCGATAACGGGTTATTCCTGAATAATATCTCGCCTGCCTCCATTAATTTATGTTCTTTGAAAAGTTGTATAACCTGCGGTATGGGCGTGTGAACAGGGCAGCCCTCCTGACATAAAGGCTTTTTGCACTGAAGGCACCTTTCTGCTTCAGTAACTATGTGTAACGGCATAAAATTTTTCCCCCTCGATAAATAACCTGGAATTTGACAAAATTATATCATCAGCTTATTTTAACTTTAATTATAATTAAGAAAAGGAAAAATCATGTACGATTATCTTATTGTCGGTTCAGGTTTAACGGGTGCAGTATTTTCACACGAGGCAAAGAAGCGCGGGAAATCCGTATTAGTCATAGACAAACGCAGCCACGCAGGCGGAAATATATACACCGAAAATATAATTAATATTCAAGTTCACATGTACGGCGCACATATATTCCACACGAACAGCAAAAGAGTCTGGGATTACATGAATGATTTTGCCGTCTTCAACAGGTACACCAATTCACCGATAGCAAATTACAAGGGTGAAATATATTCCCTCCCGTTCAGCATGTACACTTTCAACAAAATGTGGGGCGTAAAAACTCCTGAAGAGGCAAAGGCTAAAATTGACGAACAAAGGCGCATGGCCGGAATCAAAGAGCCTAAAAATCTTGAGGAACAGGCAATAAGCCTCGTTGGAATTGACATTTACGAACGCTTGATAAAAGAATACACCGAAAAACAATGGGGGCGGCCATGCAACGAACTTCCTGCATTCATAATAAAAAGGCTGCCCGTAAGGTTCAAATATGACAATAATTATTTTGACGCGCTGTATCAGGGAATACCCGTTGACGGCTTCACGAAAATTATTGAAAAAATGTTAGAAGGCTGTGAAGTAAGGCTCAACTGCGATTTTTGCAAAAACAGAAATGAACTTCAGGGAATTGCAGAAAATATAATATACACGGGGCAGATTGATGAATATTTCGATTATTCTCTCGGCCACCTTGAATACAGAACTTTGAGATTTGAGCATGAAATCATGACGGACACTGATAATTTTCAGGGGAACGCCGTAGTAAACTGGACTGATAAAAGCGTACCTTACATGAGGAGCGTTGAACATAAGCACTTCTACTTGAATCTCGAAACAAAAGGAACTGTTATCAGCCGTGAATTTCCTTCCGAATGGAAGCGCGGTGATGAGCCTTATTACCCCGTTAATAATGAAAAGAATAACGCAATTTACGAGAGTTACAGGGAACTTGCACGCGGAAAATGCCCGGACATAATTTTTGCAGGCCGTCTCGGTGAGTATAAATATTATGATATGGATACGGCAGCTTTGAAAGCCCTTGAACTTTCTGATAAGATTTTTAATCAGCGTTGATTTTCATAATCTTTGAATGCTGCAGGGTCAAGCGATTTTATTTCGACAACTTCCCTGACGTTTACGCAGAAATTATGCACTATCATCAAACGTGCCAGTATATGCCCGTCAATTAAGATAATATGCTTTTTCTTTGCGTAATCCTGTGCGGGCTTTGAAAAATTTGCGTTCGTCGCCAAAAGTCCGCGCCCTGCCTTGCGTTCGATTGCATCGCCGAAGCTCTGCATGTTCCAGCTTGTTATTATGCTGCCTTTTTCAAGTTTTCTTGTCTGAATGTAAATCGGATTGTAACCCGGCCTGTCCTCGATTATTATTCCCTGAATTGCTGAAAAGCTGTTCCTTCTCTGGGCGTTCCTGTAAACTTCGTAGCCCATTCGTATTAATAAATCCGTAATGAGCTGTTCAAAACCTGACGGGGATAACTGATTAACCCTCGTCAAAATCTGGCCGATAAGTTTTTCATAATCGGAAGCTTCATCACTGTTATTCACTTTGAAATTTAATTCTGAACGCTCATTCATGTTTTACATTTTCAAAAATTAATTTATCATGCTCATTATAATTTAATAATTTATTTTTTATAAGCTATATATAATCCCGAAACGCATTCGATTACTTCATCGGCTATTGACGCAAATTTTATGTGCATTTCAGCAAGCAGCCTGATATATTTTTCAGTTTCAGAACCGTATTTAACCCCGTCAGAAAATATATCATCAGCGACAAGAATAATATTACATGAACGCTCAAATATGTTCATGAAATCATGATATATCTTTGAAATTACATAATTACACGGCTTTATGCCGTCATCCGTGAACATTTCATTAGCTGTCCACAAAGTCAGGCTTTCAATCAAGACTGCTGAATCTTTCGGAATTTTAACGCTGCCTAAATTACACGGGCATTCAATTGTAATGAAGCCTTTATCTTTCCGCATTTCCTGATGATTTTTAACGCGTTCCCTCATTTCGTCATCATAAATTTTTGCGGCTGCGATATAGATTTTAGGACTGCCCGAAAGTTCAGAAAGCCTTTTTTCAGCATAATAACTTTTTCCGCTTCTCTCTTCACCGGAAATGAAAATAAACATCTCTGATATAATAACTTAAAATTTTTCTTCAGGACATGTTATATTAATGAAATTTAGATTAAAAACAATAATTTTTCTTGCAGCATTTTCACTCACAGCATCAGGCGCGTTTGCCAACATTTCAGTTATTTGCAGTATGTACCCGGTTTATGACTTCGCGCGGTCAATAACGGGAAATCTAGCAGACGTTAAATTATTGATCCGTCCGGGCGTTGAACCTCATGATTATGAGCCGTCGCCTATGGAAATTAAGGCACTGAACGATTCTGACGTTTTCATATTCACGGGTAAATATATGGAACAATGGGCGGAAAAAATATCTTCATCACTTTCTGAAACCCTGATAATTGACGCTTCTGAAAATATCGCGCTTACTGATAACGATCCTCATATATGGCTTGATTTGTCGCTGGCTCAAAAAATGGTCATGAACATATTAACGGGCTTGTGCAGTGCAGATTCTGGCAACGCTGAGATTTACAGGGAAAACGCAGAAATTTACTGTTCAGAACTTCAGAAAATTGATGATGATTTCATGAACATGAAAAAAAATAACATTGCTTTAGTTTTTGCGGGTGAATTTTCGGGCGGCTATTTCATGAGGCGTTACGGTTTTGAATACGTCAGTGCATATGACGGTGAGAATGAGCCTTCATTGAGGCGCATGGCCGAAGTCATGAGATACATACGTGAACACGGGACGCGCTATATTTTCGCGGATTACGGCGGAGTTACTCAGATTTTACGCTCAATAAGCAGCGAGACCGGCGCGGATATTCTGACTTTCTGGACGGGTCATAACCTCCCTGATGATTCGGTTAAGTTTACAGACATTATGCGCGAGAATTACAGAAATATTAAAGAGGCGTTACATGACTGAAAGATTACGCCTTTCCAATGCCGTAATAAAATACGGCGATGTTACGGCAGTTAATGGCGTTTCAATGACAGCAAATGAAGGCGAAATGATTTTTATTACGGGTTCTAACGGTTCGGGAAAATCAACGCTCATTAAAGCTATTGCCGGATTACTGCCGCTAAGTTCGGGAAGCCTTGAACGTACCGGCAAAATGTCATATGTTCCGCAGTATGAAGATGCTGACAGGGATTTTCCTGCAAGGGCGTTTGAGATCGTCATAACGGGAACTCAGAGGCACGGAAAATTATTTTACACTCATGATGACACTGAACGGGCTTTAACGGCCATGAAGGAACTTGGAATATATGATCTCGCAGATAAAGAAATCAGGACACTTTCAGGCGGTCAATTGAGGCGCGTTTTTCTTGCGCGCGCAATCTGCGGAAATCCTGAATTATTATTGCTTGATGAACCCTGCGCAGGTCTTGATGCCCAGAGCCACGAGGTTTTATTCAACGTAATAAGGAATATATTATCAGGAGGCTGCGCGGTCGTAATGGTAACTCACGATATTTCAGACATTGACGGAATATCTGAAGGGCGGATAATAAAAATTTCAGGCGGGAGGATTTCAATACAATAAATGAATGAAGTTATTGACTTGCTGTCTTATCCTTTTGTTTACAGGGCTTTAATAGCAGGTTCGTTAATATCCGTGTGTGCCTCCGTCTTGGGAGTAATTTTAGTGTTAAAGCATTATTCTTTAATCGGTCACGGATTATCTGAAATCGGCTTCGCGTCTCTGTCGTTATCATCAGCCCTGAAAATTCCGGCCATGTATGTTGCCGCGCCGTCAGTATTTATTGCGTCATTCGTTATCATGTTCGTGAGCAGAAAATACAAAACTGCAGGTGATATAGCAATAGCTGCAGCGTCATCTTCGGCACTTGCAGCAGGAATAGCAGTATCATCGCTGACGGGGACAGCCTCAAACATGAGTTCTTACCTGTTCGGCAGCGTTCTTGCAGTTACTGAAAATGATTTATTGCTGTCTGTGATTTTGTCGTTCATAGTCATATCTGTTTTTATAGTGCTTTATAACAGGCTGTTTTTAATCACTTACAATGAAGATTATGCGCGTTCACTGGGAATAAATACGGCGTTTTACCAGCTTATAATTTCAGTTTTAACCGCAATGATCGTTGTTGCGGGAATGAAATTAACAGGCACCCTTTTAATCTCGGGCGTTATAATACTTCCGGCAGTAACGGCTAAAATTATCGCTTCCGGCTTCCGTTCATTGGTCATAATGTCGGGCATAATATCATTCATTGCTTTTGTTTTTGGCCTGATTGCCTCGTTTATATTCAATATTCCGGCCGGTGCAGGTGTTATATTAATGAATACGATGATATTAATAATTGCGAGAGTTGTGAGATTGAAAAAGTGAGATTTAAGAAAAATGACAGGTAAAGGACACAGATTATCAACATTTGCATTTGTAATCGGTGCTACGGGGTCGCCGTTGGCGGCAACATTCAGTTTTTTAGGCAGCACGTTCCCGGACTCATCGGAATATGTATTTTTCGGAAAAAGACGTAACAGGTATCACAGACGTTATACACACTGGTTTATTCCGTGGCTGTTAATGGCCTGCGTATGCTTTCAGCGTTCGGGCTGGATAGTGCCGAGATTGTCAGTACTTGTCGACGGCCGTAACGCTCACTTTGATGTCTGGGCATGCGCCGGATTTTGGCTTATGGGCTGCGTTCTGCATATTCTCGAGGATGCCTGGTGCGGTACGGTTCCTTTTTTGATCCCATGGAAGAGAAGTGTCGGGATGCACGTTTTTCATATGTCAAAGAAAATCGGCGAAATGAGCAGAGGGGAAAAAAATTTCGTCCTGTGCTGCGTCGGTATATCATTTATTGCATTTATAGTCAGAACTTTCACGGTTAAAAGTTTCATTGAATTTATGCTTACATTGTGGCGCAATGTCTGAAAACTTTACATTTTCAGAAGCCGGTGATAAACTCAACAAAATATGAAAAAAATATTACTTTAGGGAGTGTTTTAATTTTCATGGCAACACGTAGGGAACCTCGATTCAAATTATGCCGTCATCTCGGCGTTAATGTCTGCGGACACCCGAAAGCATTGAAGCGCACGGATTCAAAAAAGAATACAAATTCGGCGGCACGTATGGGGCAGAAAGTCTCACAGTACGGACTTCAGCTCTTGGAAAAACAGAAGATTAAGGCTTATTACGGAATACTTGAGCGTCAGTTTGCACGTTACTTCAGCGAGGCAAGCAAAAGCGACGAAATGACAGGCGTTGCGCTCTTGAAGGCTCTTGAATGCAGGCTTGATAATCTTGTTTACAGGACAGGCTTTGCGCGTTCAATCCGTCAGGCAAGGCAGCTCGTAACACACGGTCATATTCTCGTGAACGGTTCAAAAGTCGATATTCCTTCATACGGCGTAAAAGTCAATGACGTAATAACGCTCAAGGAAAAAACACGCACTAATCCCCTGATTGATGCGAATTTCAACGGCCTTGCGTCGTTCAATGTCCCGTATCTTGAGACGGATAAAGCACAGTTCAGCGCGAAACTTGTACGCGAGCCTATGCGCGAGGAACTGCCTATTGACGTAACAGAAATACTTGCGGTCGAGTTGTACTCAAAGTAGAATATTAGACCGTAAAAAATAATATAACTCTTATCGAGAGAGGCGGAGGGACCGGCCCCATGAAGCCCGGCAACCTGTCAAATCTGGATTTTTTCAGAGAACAGGTGCCAATACCGGCAGCAAGTCAAAGCTGAGTGATGAGAGAGAGGGACAAAAAAATCAGCGTGTACTCTCTTGAATTATTCAGGAGGGTACATTTTTTTATGTATTTATATATTAATCTTAAACAGGAGGATTTATAGAAAATGTCAGACAGTTTCATATTTTCGTCAGAGTCAGTAACGGAAGGACACCCCGATAAAGTTGCAGATCAGATTTCAGATGCCGTTCTTGATGCCATTCTCAGCGATGACCCGATGGGAAGGGTTGCCTGTGAAGTTCTTGTTTCAACGGGGCTTGTAGTTGTTGCGGGTGAAATAAGCACTAAAACTTATGTTGACATCCCGAAGATTGCACGCGATACGATTAACGAGATTGGTTACACGAGGGCGAAATACGGATTTGACGGCGAGACGTGTGCAGTTTTGACTGCAATAGACGAACAATCGGGCGACATTGCACAGGGAGTTGACAACGCCATTGAGGTCCGCGATGACACTACAATAACGGAGCAGGATATAGCAAAGACGGGCGCAGGGGATCAGGGTATGATGTTCGGTTACGCAACGAACGAGACAAAAGAATTTATGCCGATGCCGATTGCTTTATCCCATGCACTGGCGCGTCAGCTCACAAAAGTACGAAAGAACGGCACATTATCGTATCTCCGTCCTGACGGAAAAACTCAGGTATCATTGAAATACGAAAACCGCAGGGCAGTTCACGCAGATACGATCGTAATATCGGCACAGCACCACCCTGAAGCAACTTTGGAACGTATCCGTGCTGACATAATCGAACACGTAATAACACCTATAGTCCCTGCAAATTTAATTGACGAAAACACGCGTATTTTTGTCAATCCTACAGGGCGATTTGTCAAGGGCGGGCCTATGGCTGACTCAGGATTGACGGGACGGAAGATTATTGTCGACACTTACGGCGGCTGGATACCTCACGGGGGCGGTGCGTTTTCAGGGAAAGACCCGACGAAAGTTGACAGGAGCGGTGCGTACATGACGCGTTACGCAGCAAAGAACATAGTTGCGGCCGGGATTGCGGACGAATGCCAGATACAGGTTGCATATGCGATCGGAGTTGCTGAACCTGTTTCGCTTAACGTGAATACTTTCGGGACTGGGAAAATTGACGATTCAAGAATTGCCGTGCTGCTCCGTGAACATTTTGACTTCAGGCCGGCTGCGATAATCAGGGATCTGGATCTCAGAAAGCCTCAGTATAAAGCACTTGCTGCATACGGACATATGGGAAGGATTGACCTTCCTAATCTGCCGGGCTGGGAGAAGACGGACAGGGCAGAAGCATTAAGAAAAGCTGCGGGAATTTAGCAGTTAAAAAATTTAATACCTCCTCTTAAAATTGAGTTAAGTGGAGGTATTTTTTTTGCCTCTAACTTCCTAAAAGGCTGAGAACGGACTGAGGAAGCTGGTTAGCCTGTGCAAGCATTGAAGTACCGGACTGATTGAGAACCTGAAGTTTTACAAATTCCATCATTGTTTGGGCCATGTCTGCATCGCGTATTCTGCTCTCTGCGCTTGTGAGATTTCCATTGTGTGTTCAAGACCGTTAATGAATGCGCCGATTTTTGCGCGCTGAGAAGAGATTTTGTTGATTGCGCGGTCAATTACGCCGATTGAACGTGAACAGAGATATTCCGTCCTGTGAATTTCTGAAGCCGAATTTATACAATGTTGAGTGAAATTATCGCAGAAGCTATTGATGTTTATAGCGTTTCAAATATCCTGAAGAAATACGGCGTGTAATCTATACAACTAACGCTATTGAGTCGTTGAACGCCTCGTTGAGAAAAGTTACGAAAAATAGAGTAGCTTTTCCTGATGATGAAGCGATAATCAAGATTATGTATCTTGCAATAAATAAAGCCGCTAAAAAATGGACTATGCCGATTAGAAACTGGGGACTGGCACTAAATCAGTTTGCCATTCTATTCGGAGCTGATAGAGTTTTCGGGATATGAAAATTAATTACACAAAACTATTGACAAACCCTTTCCGGCAACGAATTTTTTCTTCATATGAGCCTCAAACTATGAGTTGTACAAGTAAAAAATCCCCCCGATTAGTTAATATTTCGAAGGGATTAATGCTGAAATTATTTTCTTGAAGTTTATTGATTTTCTTTCTTGAGGGTAGAGCCTATGTGGATATAATATTGTTTTTCAGTGGTATCCTCATCTTCCATTAAAAGGGCAATTAATACCGCAGAATCTTCCGTCAAGAGCGACAGTGTGGAGTACACGTAATACCTTTTGCCGTTCACTACGTGATGAGAGTTTTCGTACCACACATTGTAATATTTTAGCCATTGGAATTTCATAGGTATATTATTTATATCATATGTACCCTCAGCACTATTCAAAGTCCCTGTAAGTACGGCGTTCAAAGAGTTATCAGAAATGTCCGCGCTATTGATTGTGAGTTTCAATGAACCAGCTTCAATTTCATCAATATGCGAGGAGACAGTGTTTTCATAGGAGAGAGGAGCGGTGTAAGTGACTAAAGCTGCGTTGCCATCCTGAGCACTCCAGACAGAACCTGCCATATCATTAAGATTTACGGTCATATTATCAGGCTTCTTATGCAGTGACATGACGGCGTGTCCTTCAAACTGGAATGCATCTTCACTCTCATTAGGACTTTGATCTATTTCATGCATTATGAGTGAAGCCGTATTCTCGTCATTAATCTTCACCGCGTAAAACTCTAATTGATCCTTGTCGATAGTATGCTCAAATTTATAAATATTTGCGAACATGCGCGAGAATTTAGACGTAGTTGGAAAGCCCAACAGAATTCGTGTTGACATTTTGTCACCTGAAAACTTTGCCATGGTCTGCATAATAGAATCGGTAGTTCCACCCTCAATGTCTACACTAGCAAAAAGTAATAATGAGAACACGTCATTAAACGAATGAACTTCTCCCTGAATTATCATAGTTCCTCCGCTCTCTGAGTATTTGCCGTTTGAGTCAACTGTCTGCCAAAGTCCGGGAAGTATACCATCAACATCAAGTGCAGGTGTTGAAGCAGTATCTTTCTTCATGAGTATATTTACGTTACAGGCTATAGGATCGCCGTTAGGATCTATGACGTTATCGATAACTCCAGTGATATTGGCTTCTGTCTCTGATAGAAGCTCCATGCTTAAGGTTTTAGCACCTTCCATTGTGAATGTCCATAAATCGCCGCTGCGTTCAGTGATTATATTTTCGTTGTCTAAGAATGCTGATATGTAGCCGCTCTTAGACCCCTTCATGATAGTGAACGAAGAGAGAATCGCAGTGCCATCGGTGCTTTCAAGGTCGCAGCTGGAAAAATTGAAATCGAAGTCTTTAAATGTGAGGTTGTCTGTTTCACCGTTCATTGTGATTTGCGCGGTTCCGCTCGTCATTGACCATGTGCCGGAGAAAATTTCGTTCGGAGTTTGTGAAATATTATGCGTAGATGAACCACACCCCCCTCCTAATACCGTTACAGAAAAAGTAATAAGGATACGAACATAATAATGGAAATAGAAAAATGTTTTTGCCTCATAAAGCAAACCTCCTAACATTGATAAATACATATTAGAGCAAAAAATATCGCCCTACTTTTACGAAACTCAATTTATCATAACACAGATTATATAAATTAAGCCCCCTCACAAAATATGCAAGGGGGGAAATTTTTATTTTTGAATTTTGTTGACAACTACATTCTGAGGCTCAATCTTCACTATTCTGTAAATGTCCCCTGAATTTATCTCTGCCCTGACAGGAAGAGTTGCAGGTGTCATGAATATATTTGACATATCTACAAACGCTTTAAGCCTCATGTTTCCAGCGTCAAATTTTTCTATTGCTGACGGTCTGCTCTCAATCGTTACTGCGACATTGGGCGGACTGCACAGCCAGTTATTGGGCGTATCGGTCTGCCTGAACTCTACGGGGATGTTTGCTATCATCTTTTCGGCTCTTACTTCGCTTAATTGCAGCCTGACTTTTACGGATGACGTGTTGACAAGCGATACCCCGTCAATATCAGGCTGTCTCAGCGGAACTATCATTGTACCGTCAGAGTTCATCATTGAAATATTTATAATTTCAGTGTTTACCGCTTCAATTTTTGCGAGGTCTTCGGCTTTCCCCTCAATTTGAACGTCTGAAGGCTCAGTTACCGTTGAATGAACTTCGTAATCATCGTCAAGTTTTCCCGCCAGCCTCACTATAACGGGAACTCTTTTTCTCGGCAGCCCCCGCGCCAGATTTCCGCGAAATCTTACCTGCGCCGGCTCTATGGTTACAGACCCCTCGAACGGCTCAGACTGTGAAAATTTAACGGGCATCAGCATTTCACGCCCTGCCTGTAATTCCTCGACTGACGGCGTAACACGGACGCTCCCGACCTTTGCTACATCGTCCTCAGCTCCTTTTATGCCGACTTCTTTCGGGATTATCTCGACACCTTCAAGATATTGGCCTTCAGGAATATTTTCAGGCAGAACGGTCTCAACGGTCATTAAGCGCGTTACCTGCCTCACTATGTCAAGCACTGCCTGAGACGGGAAGCACGAAATAAGCGTTAAATTTGAAGGTATTTCAACGTTTATATCAACAGTGTATCTTTTTCCGGGTACTAAATTCCTTGCGTCAGCGAAAGCGCGCACCATGTCATAATTAAGCATCATCATAGCTTCTTCAGGGCCTTTAATTTCAATGTCAACCTCTGAAAGCCTGCTCCTCAGCATTGACTGCGAGTCAAGCCCCCGATATTCCAAAGGACATGAAAATTTCCGCGTAACGTATGAACTTTCATCAAGCCCCGTAACGTATACCCACATGAATATTGCTGACAATATGGAAACTATCCATAATGCCTGCGGTGATGTGAGTATTTCGTTCATGTCAAGATTCTTTAATTTGTTTGATAGGGTCATTTTACCAAGCCTCTTGCGTCCTGTTCCGCGTTCTTTACCCAGAACATGTCCTTCAGTCTCTGCCCCCAGTTTGCAGACATCTGACCGCCTGAAAAATAATGTTTCAAAAGCCGTTCAATCTGAAATTCTTTCAGGTTCTTTGACAGTTTGCCCTTAACTGCCAGCGATATATCTCCGCGCTGTTCCGAGACGATTAATACAATTGCATCAGAGACTTCTGAGATTCCGAGTGCTGCCCTGTGCCTTGTTCCGTACCATCTTGAGATTTCCGGCGCATCAGCTAAGGGGAGATAACAGCCCCCCGCGATTAAATTATATTTGTCAAGAATTACGGCACCGTCATGAAGTGGATTATCTTTCCAGAAAATGGAGATTATAAGCTCCTGCGTTATTTTTGCCTGTAACTGTATTGCTGTCTGCGTGTAATCTCCCAGTCCGACATCCTGCTGAAAAACTAAAAGCGCGCCGATTTTATGGGCTTTCAGGTAATTCAATGCTCCTGTTATCTGACTTACTCTTACTTCTGCCTCGTCTGATGACATTTTCCGGCTTGTTGAGTAAAACTGGCCTCTTCCGATTTCCTCGAGCATTTTCCTTAATTCGGGCTGAAATACCATCGGGATTGCAATACCTATGGCAAGAAGGGAAGTTCTCAAAAACCATGTTAAAAGCCTGAAATGAAGGAGAGAAGATACAAATTGCAGCAATATCAAAAATAACAGACCCTTCAATAACTGGACGGCACGTGTACCGACAAGAAGAACTAATATTCTGTATATGATGAATGATACTATTGCAATGTCAATCAGGCTTCTGAAATTTACGAGATTAATGAACATATTACACAACAAGCCTGACCGAGCCGCGATAAACAAGGCCGCGAGTTCCGTCAATCGAAATCAGATCATCGTCCATAAGCGTTGAAAAAGCATCAGCAACACCGACAATACACGGCAGGTTATAATCCATAGCGAGGGAATTTCCTTCAGAGAATAATAATCCGCTCTCAAAAAGAACAGCTCCCACTTTATCCAGTACCGGCCTGTAACCTTCATTTAACTGCCTGACAACGAGAATACATCCGGGAGTTGCCTTTTCGATTGCCTCTTCTGGAGTTCTTGCAATACAGACTTTACCCGTTGCGTTTTTGTGAGATAAAGGGGTGCCTGATAATAATATCGTCCCTGTAGTGAGAACTTCGACAACGTTTGTTGAACCGGGACGGCCTACGGGAACGCCCGCAGTTATTACAACGAGTTCACCTTCAGGAAGAATGCCCTTGTTTACGCAGGTTGTTACTGCCTCGCGGGCTGCAACGTTAATGTCGGACATTTCAGAGAGCCTTACGGGCTGCACTCCCCACCATAAAGCCAGCTCGCGCCATGTCTGCTGGCTTGGAGTGAGGCCGAGTATCGGGCATTCGGGGCGGTGCTTGCTTATCATTTTTGCGGTTAATCCTGAACGTGAAAGGGATATTATCGCGGGAGCTTTTATCTGTTTTGCGATTAATACTGCTGCGCCTGATACCGCATCGGGGACGGGTATACCTTCAAGCTCAAGAGGATTCTGCTCATTGTTCTTGTGATTTCCCCAAATCTGAAGCTCTTTTTCTGCGCGGTCTACGATCTTCCGCATTGTCCTGACTGCCTCAACGGGATATTTTCCTGATGCTGTTTCGCCTGAAAGCATAACAGCGTCTGTACCGTCAAGAACGGCATTAGAAACATCACTGGCTTCTGCGCGTGTCGGTCTGGGATTGCGTATCATTGAATCCAGCATTTGAGTTGCAACGATAACGGCTTTTCCCCTTACGCGGCACATTTCGATTATTCTTTTCTGGACTAACGGGACATCTTCGGTTGCAATTTCAACCCCTAAATCTCCGCGTGCAACCATAACGCCGTCAACAACGTCAACAATATCAGCGAAATTATCAACTGCCTGACGCGTTTCGATTTTCGCAAGTATCTTCATGCCTGAACCGTATTCCTGAACAAGCCTTCGTACGTCAAGAATATCCTGTCTTGTTTTGACAAATGAGACTGCAAGATATTCCATTCCGTGCTGAATGCCCCATGAAATATCCTGCCTGTCTTTTTCAGAGAGAGCTGGGAGGGTTATATCAGCTCCGGGAAGATTTATGCCTTTTGTGTTTCTCAGGGAGCCGCCGACGATGACTTTACATGTAATTTCATCGCCTTCTACTCTTTCGACTTCGAGATTCAATGCGCCGTCATCAATATAGATATTCTGACCCGGCCTGACTTCCTGAGCCATGAGCCTGTAATTAACCCATATTCTTTCGGGCGTTCCTTCAAAGGGCTCATCACATGAAGATATTACGATTTCAGAACCCTGATTGAGCATTATTTCACCGTTCTGCATGTGTCCTGTGCGGATTTCGGGGCCTTTTGTGTCGAGCAGCGCGGCTATGGGCTTTCCTGTGTCGCGCTCAACAAGCCTTATCATATTGAGCTTGTTTTCATGGCCTTCGTAATCTCCGTGTGAAAAGTTCAGGCGTGCTACGTTCATTCCGGCTTCTGCCATTGATTTTAACGTGTCATAATTTTCACTGGCCGGACCGATTGTACATACGATTTTGACAAACATTTATATTCCTCCTAACTAATTTTATAGACATCTCAGCACTAAGGCTTGTAGATTTTTTTCATGCTCTGCGATTTCTTTATACTTTCCTGACGCTTATACGCATTTTCAAGCGCACGTACAAGCTCAGTCCATTTCAAGTTCCAGGCATCTTCTGCCTTACTGGGCTTTCCTGCGTCCGGGTCATCAGCGTAATCAATATCTTTAGGCTTGCTGTGAATCGTGAAGCTTTTTCCGTCAAAAGAAACACTTGAGCCGTCATCAAAAGGAATATATACCCTCAATTTAAGGCTCTCTCTTTCAGCGGAAGTTTAGCACTCATGATTACGGCGTCTTCACCGTTTGAATAATAACCGCGCCTGACCGTTTCGCCGACAAAAGACATCTGTGAATAAAGTGATATTGCTGCTGAATTTGATTTCCTGACTTTCAGCTTAAGCCTTCTGAATTTCAGATACATTGCACAGTCGCTTACGGCTACGAGCAGCTGACGGCCTATACCCCTGCGCTGATATATCCTGTCAACTATGAGAGCCATTAACAGCCCTTCACGTTTTTCACGCCCCAAAACTGCATAGCCTAAAAGGGGAGCCTCCGCAGTTGAAGCGAAAGCCCCCAAGTAAGTTATCTCGCTGCTTGAATTATCACTCAGATCTGACCTTATGACTTCTTCAGGCCATGAACATTGTGATTCAGCATTGATTCTTAATATGTCAGGAATATCATCTGATGTCAGAAAATCTATATCAGGTACGTACAAGTATCTACATTCCCTTGTTTATCGTCTGCATTCTGTCCGCGCCGACACCGATTAATCCTACGGGAACGTTCAAGGCATTTTCAATAAATTTCACGTATGATTTAGCGTTTTCGGGGAGTTCGTCAAAACTCTTGCAGTTCGTTATATCCTCGTCCCAGCCGGGCAGAATTTCATAAACCGGCTTAATTTCGCTCAGCGTACCCGTATCAGTCGGCCATGAAGTCAGATTTTCACCGTCACGCTCATATGACGTGCAGACTTTGATTCCGCCCATTCCCGTTAATACGTCAAGTTTCGTAAGTGCTATGACGTTTGCGCCGTTAAGTTCCATTGAGTAGCGCAGTGCCGGAATATCAAGCCATCCGCAGCGTCTCGGCCTTCCTGTCGTAGCTCCGTACTCACCGCCGTTTGCCCTGAGCTTTTCGCCGTCTTCCCCGAAATCTTCCGTAGGGAACGGCCCTTCACCGACTCTTGTTGTGTAAGCCTTAACTACTGCGATTACTCTTGAAAGGTCATTCGGCGCCAGCCCTGTACCCGTGAAAGCTCCTGATGCTGAAGTTGAAGAACTTGTTACATAAGGATACGTGCCGTGATCTATATCAAGCAATGCAGCCTGTGCGCCTTCAAGCAAAATGTGTTTGCCCTCGTCAACAGCAAGCCTAAGCATCTTGCGGGTGTCGTCAACGTAAGGGGCGATCTCTTCTCCCCATCTTTTCGCCGGTTCGTAAATCTCATCGAATGCTAACGGCCTCTGATTATATAACTTCGTGAATATCTGATTTTTTTCTTCAAGTATATACGTCAGTTTTTCACGCAGGACATCAGCGTTTATAATGTCCTCTATCCTTAACCCTGAGCGCGAATATTTATCTACATAGCACGGCCCTATACCGCGCCCCGTTGTTCCTATCTTGCGGCCTTTACCCCTTGCCTCTTCCTGAAGCCTGTCCAACATTTTGTGATACGGCATGACTACATGAGCATGAGGGCTGACGGCTAATCTCGCCTTGTCCTGTCCGCGTGAAAGAAGCTCGTTAACTTCGTTCAGGAACTGTTCAGGATCAATTACAAGACCGTTCCCAAGTATGCAGAGTTTTCCGGGATAAAGCATTCCTGAAGGCAGAAGGTGAAATACTACTTTCTGGCCTTCTGAAACTACGGTGTGTCCTGCGTTCGCTCCGCCCTGATAACGTACAAAAACGTCAACATCAGAACCGAGCATGTCAACGACTTTTCCTTTTCCCTCATCGCCCCACTGTGCGCCTACAAGTAAATCTACATTTTTTTTCGTACTCAAAATTTTTAATCTCTCCTTAAAAAATTATTATCTTATTTACGGCCTGCCACTGAACGCAGGGACTTTTTAATTTCCTCGATTGCCCGCTTTAACTGAGCATCTTTGCTCTTGTCCCTGTCAGGTTCTCCCTTGACTTCTATATCAGGCGAAAGACCTACATGATCTATCAATTTCCCTGAAGGAGTGTAATATCTCGCTATAGTTACGTAAACTCCGCTGCCGTCTGTCAACGGGAATAACGTTTGAACGCTTCCTTTTCCGAAACTCTTTTCGCCGACAAGTTTTGCGCGTCCCCTGTCGTTCAATGCACCTGCAACTATTTCGCTTGCGCTCGCACTTCCGCCGTTAATCAGAACTATAAGCGGCATATTAGTCAAATATTGATTTCTGTCTGCGTAATATTTATCGTTTGCACGTTCCGAACGTCCGCGAGTTTCTACGATAAGGCCGTCCCTGAGAAAGAAACTTGATATTTTAACGCTTGCGTCGAGAAGTCCTCCACCGTTGTTGCGGAGATCAAGAAT
Organism: uncultured Synergistales bacterium; assembly: GCA_905233565.1. Classification (GTDB taxonomy): domain Bacteria; phylum Synergistota; class Synergistia; order Synergistales; family Aminobacteriaceae; genus JAFUXM01. The sequence continues at coordinate 192,114 of CAJOCL010000001.1, read as the reverse complement.
AAGCGCGCGCATTCCCTGACGCATTAAATCCCTGACTGCGTTACGGGCTTCCTCGCTTGTATTGTGCTTGAACTGCGTGAGCTTCAGATAGCCTATATCATCTGATAACATTTCATATCTTACGCTGTGAAGTTTGATTATTTCCCTCGTAATCTCAAAGCTCAAAAGTTCGTCTTCACCTTCACGGCGTACCCAGAGAGTAACTTTAGTGTCAGGTTCTCCCCTTAATTTCTGGACTACGCGGTCAGATGTCCAGCCTACAACTACAGTGTCATCAACTTTTACGATCTGATCTTTCGGCTTTAACCCCGCTCTTTCAGCCGGTGAATCTTCCATAGGGCTTATGACTAAAATTTGTCCGTCCCTCTCGCCGATATACATTCCTAAACCGCCGTATTTCCCTTCGAGTTCGATTTCCTCATCTTTCAGCTGTGAAGGCGAAACAAAACGGGTATAAGGATCTTTCCAGGCTTCGACCATTCCGCGCGCTGCACCGTGAAGAAGTTCCTCATCCGTAACTTTCTTTGTGTCCGCGTCAACCTGATAGCTCTCAATTATGTAGCGTACCTGACGGAGAAGCCATAATGAACGTACGCTGAAGGGCGATATACGGTTGAAATCTGATTCTGAAAAATCCGCAGAGTTTGCACTGTATCCGTACAAAAAACCTGTTAATGTTATTATTAATGCTATGAAGATATATATTTTCTTTTTCATTCTCAATGTTTAGTCTGCACCTGCCTTAATTTTATTCACGAATTATACAGCATTAACGCTTCAGATAATTCATTGGATTTACTGCTGAACCTTTGCGCCTTACCTCGAAATGAAGCGCGTACTCCGAATCAGTCCCGGTATTGCCTACGCGGCCTATAACCGTTCCTGCTTTTACGGCCTGTCCCTCACGTACTGACGTGCCGCCCAAATGTGCGTAAACTGTCGACAAATCTCCGCCGTGATCTATTATTACAACCTGCCCGAAGCCCCTGAGCCAACCCTGATAAAGAACTTCTCCCGGCCCTGCTGCCTTTACAGGTGCGCCCGCTGAGGCTCTTATGTCTATTCCTGAATTAAATATTTTTGTCTTGAATATAGGGTGAATCCTTGAGCCGTACTGCATTGTTACAGTGCCGTTAACCGGCCATGAAAGAGACTTAACCGTACCTGAAGGGGAGCTTGTCTGAGTACGGGGTGTTGAAGACGATGAAGAGTTTGATTTTCCGCCCTTTGACGGCGTTATTTTTACTGATGATGAGCGTTTCTTTTGAGCCATAAGGGCGTTTATTTTGCTGCCTACAGCTCTTTGAGCGCTTTCAAGTTCACGCGCTGCGGCTTCGGCTTTTTTCTGTTCACTCTGAACGCTCTTCAATAAACTGTCAGTACGTTTTACCGCCGTGTCAAATTCCTCACGTTTCCGCTTTAATTCGTCCGTCTGACGCTGTATCTGTGTCTTGTCGGCCTCAAGTTTGGCTTTTGCTTCATTAAGCTCCCGTTCCCTGTCCGCAAGTTCCTTGAACATGTCAATATCCTGACGTGCAAAAATATTCAGCATGTAAGCCGTATTGACTGCATCATGAGGCCCGCCCGAACTGAGAATTAATCCGAGCGTGCTTTCATTGGGAGTATGCTTGTAAATTTCCGCCAGCCTTCCGCGCAATATTGTTAATATATGATTCATTGACTCATTTACGCGTATTATATTCGCGTTCAATTCCTGAACGGAGGCCTGTAACCTTGTATTTTCGCTCTCAAGGTGGGTCATTCTCGATTCTGACTCGTTAGCGTTCTGCCTCAAGCGCGATAACTGACTGAGCAGATTTTTTGATTCTTTTGATTTCTGACGGGCTATAGCATTGTACTGCTGTATTTTCCGCCTCATTTCGCTTTGACTGCGCTGCTGATTTTTTATCTGCCTGTCTATGTTTGCTGCATTCAGCGCAAAAAAAGTCAGCACTAAAAGCACTATATATTTTTTCATCATTCTCACTTCCTTAGCGTTTAAGATACTTTATAGGATTTGCCGGCGTTCCGTAATGCCTGACTTCAAAATGAAGGTGGGGACCCGTAGTGTTTCCCGTTCGTCCTACGCGCCCGATGACTGCTCCTTCCCTCAAAATCTGACCTTCACGCACAAGGCTCGCGGACAAATGAGCATAAAGGGTTGAATAACCGCGCCCGTGATCTATGACTATTACGCGCCCGTAGCCTCTGAGCCAGCCGTTATATATGACTTCTCCCGGCCCTGCAGTTTTAACGGGCGTTCCGTTCGGTGCTGCGACATCGATTCCCGAATGCAGAATTTTGCGCTTCAAGATCGGATGTATTCTCGTTCCGTATGCGCTTGACATTACGCCGCGGACAGGCCAGTCAAATTTTGAGCCTTTGCCCGTTGCCGGGAGATATGATCTTGAACGTTTACGCTGTAATTCGGCTATCATTGCTCCTGCTGCTCTCTGTGCCTCTTCAGCCTCGCGGACTGCCTTTTCGGCAAGTGCCTTTTGATTCTGCAGGGATGTTATAAACCTGTTTGTCTCGCGTATGCTCTGGTTATATTTATCGCGCTGATCCTGAACTGCGATGCTTTTTTCCTTCAAACGTGCCTGGTGTTCGTCCATTGTACGGCGCGAAAGATCCATATTCTGGACACGTTCCTGCAGCTGCGACAATATTGCTTCATCACGTTCATTTACGCGCTGGAGAATATACGCGTTATCAACGGCTTCAAGGACTGAACGGGAAGCGAAAAGCGTTCTCATCCGTCCTGCGTTGCCGTACTTGTAAATATCGAGAAGCCTCTCGCTCATCTGTGCGCTTAATTCGTCAATTTTCACCTGTTCGGCTTTCATGTAGATACTAAGCTCGTCTATATTCTCCTGAATCTTCTTGTTCTGAAGTTCCAAGACAGTCAATTCCTGACGCGCAACACTTTCATCCTGCTGAAGCTCATTAACTTTCGTCAGTAAGCCTTCAACTTTTGCGCCCATTTTCTTTATCTGCGCTCTATAATTCTGAACCTGACGCGCTAAATCACTGCGTTTCTTTTCCTCAGCCGCTATCTGACTGTCTATGCTTGTTCTTCTTGACGCAAATAAAGAAATTAAAACAACAGGCACAAGAAGCAATGATATTATTCTGCGTCTCATGATTATTCGGGCCTCGTTATTGAATTTATGAAACGTGAAACAACAAGATAGCTGCAGACCCAGCCCAATGTTGCGCCGAATCCTGCAAGCAAAGCGCAGAATCTCCAGATTATGCCCCTGTCAGTCAGCAGTATATTCGTCAATAACGGCAGATTTTCACGTATCAGCTCAATGCCGGGAAAATAAGCGGCTATTATTCCACCGCAGGCTATCAACGCTCCGAAAAACGCGAGCAGCGTACCTTCAAGGACAAACGGTGTCGCTATATATGCCCTTGTTGCGCCAACAAGATACATTATGCCGATCTCCTCACGCCTCGAATAAAGCGAAATATGTATAGTGTTATAGACAACTAATGAAGTTATGACGACTGACAATATAAACATGATCATTGCAACTCTTGAAGCTATCCTCGACAATGCCGAAATTCTGCGCACTACCATTCCCGCATAAACTACGTCTTCAACTTCCGGCATTTCTTTGAGGGCGTTTACAAGCGGTGCGACATCTTCAGCCCTGTTCACGTGAATTTCAAAATTCCAAGGGATCGGATTATCTCCGAGCATTTCGAGGGCGCGGGACTGTGAACCCATTTTTTCCTGTAATTTTGCCAGAGAGTCAGCCGGTGAAAATGCCTTCATTGATGCCACATATTCAAGGGACTGTATTTTTTTTGAAACTGCCTCGACATCAAGAGTGTTATCTTTAACCAAATAAGCCTGAACGGCAAGTTCACTTTCAAGCTTCGTCAGCATGTTTTCGATATTCAGCGAAAGAAGCGTTGTTACTCCGAGTATCCAGAGCATTACGCCGGCAGTTATGAGGGTTAAAAGCCCCAAGACCCAGTGATGAACGACAAGACGAACCATATCGCGCAGTATATATTTCAATGCCGTCATGATACGTAAGTACCCCCCTTCTCGTCACGAACTAAACGGCCTCCGACAAGCTCAATGACGCGCCGCCTTGAGCTGTTCACTATGCTTTGATTGTGCGTTGACATCACTACCGTTACGCCTGCGGCGTTTATGGCAAAAAGTATCTTCATTACTTCCGAAGCCGTAGTGAAGTCCAAATTTCCCGTAGGTTCGTCAGCTATGAACAATGAAGGCGAATTTGCAAGCGCACGCGCTATAGCTACTCTCTGCTGTTCCCCTCCTGATAACTGGGACGGCCTCATCGTACGCCTGCGCCATAAGCCGACCTGGTTAATTACGGCTCTCGTTCTCTCTGCAACAAGTTTCTTAGGCACTGACATTGCCTCCATTACAAACGCTATATTTTCATATACCGTAAGACTGGGTATCAGCCTGAAATCCTGAGCAACAAGACCTACATCACGGCGGTAATACGGTATATCTGAAGTATTTATTTTCCTCATGTCAACGCCTCCGACGGCTACAACTCCCCTTGAAGGCAGAAGCTCACGCGTAATGAGTCTTAACAGGGTTGATTTTCCCGAACCGGTCTGACCGATTATGTAGACAAATTCCCCCTGCTCTATATTAAGATTTATATCAACAAGTGCGGCTATATCAGGCTCAAATATCTTGCTTACTCCGGAAAAGTTTATATTCATTCTTTTAAGTCATCTGCTCCCTAAAATATTCTATATTTTGCCCGCTCAGACATTGCCTGCCGAGTGTCATACTCTCCCCATGATGCCTGCAAAATTTCCTGAACCGTGAATTTTCTGCGTTCACGAAGTTCGTTCCAAAGCTCATGTGTGAAATATGCCCACATGAAAAACATCGTATCTTTATATCTTCCGAAACGTCCGAGAACAAGCCAGCCCGATGCAGGATTATATACTACAATGGGCGAAGCGTTCTGATCCGCGATACGTTTTAACTCAAGCTGCGTAAATTTAAGCTCCTCAAGCTCTTTCATTCCGTCTCCGTCAGGAAGTCCGAGAATCGAAAACCATAAGCGCATTTTTTCAGGTATTGACTGCGAAAATACCTCAGGCCCGGCCCGGAGCCATACTTTCAGGCGCGTTAAAGTCTCCATTTCCCCCCTGTTAAGCGCAAATCTCAGAGTCCAGTAAAGACGCTCAAAAATGCTGTCAGTTTTCAAGAACGACATGAATTTTTCCTCGTCAAGATAATCTGCATTCTCTGACTTGAAAATTTCATGGCCGCGCATTAATGTACGCATCATTAAAACCGCGCTCGTGTGATTTCCGGGAGGATCTGACAACGCCAACAATTCCCTGCGCAATATATCAACCGTTCCGGCCGTTAAAATAGTAGGTGCTGCGGATTCGTTCAGGAGCGAAACAGGCTGGCCGTCATATAAATATATATTTTCTGTCCTGCATTCTTTCCCGTTATTTTCTCCGTATGTCCATTTCCCTGAATTTTTATTGCTGCCTAAAAGATATTTGTTATGAGGAAGCAGGAGCATCACGGATTTTTCATTATCGGGCGTATTCTCAGAAGGAAGACGCGCTATTGTTCCGTTAGTCATAAGCTCAAAAAGCATTCTTTTTATCACCTCACAAAAAAGAAAAATTTACAAGAATTTTATAATAATTATATATCACTGAACACATCACTTAACAGCAAGCCTTGCCGTAATCCGTTTATGCTTACGGTGAATTTGCCGGCTCCAAGAACGTTAAGCAGCGAATATACTATACATGCACTGCCTAATATGACATCGGCACGGCTGGGCGGTAATCCTATAATACCCTCGCGTTCATCAAGTTTAAGGCTTGAATATAATTTTATCTGGCTTTTTACGTCCCTGAGCGTCAAAATACTGCCGTGAAGTTTTGACGGCATGAAATACTCGCAGGCATTCTTTACGCCCGACATCGCCACTACTCCGCCGCCGACACCGATAATATTTGCGCTTAAAGATGACGCAGTTTTAACTATACTATGTCCGTTTAATATATCCTGAATATATTTCACGGCGTTGTCACACGTTGAAAGTTTAACGGGTTCAGTGCTGTTTGAAAAAAATTTTTCAGTCAAATTAACTGCTCCTACGGGAATGCTTACAACTTCTTTCATTACTCCTGAAATTCCGTAAGCAAATTCAGTACTTCCTCCGCCCGTATCAAACATTACCGTATTACCGTTAATGTTAAACCCTTCAGTTGCTCCCTTCCAAGAATAACGAGCTTCCTGTTCTCCCGTCAAAACGTGAACTTCATGGCCTGTTGAAGATTTAACCATTTTCAGAAACTCATCGGCATTTTTTGCGGTGCGCAAAGCCATTGTTCCTGCGATGAAAATTTCTGCGCCGTATTTTTCAGCTTTCTTTACCATCCTCTTTACGGCATCACATGAACGCTTCATGCTGTCTTCCCTGAGCTGAGGTGAAGAGCCGGCATTCATTCCGCGTCCGAGTTTTACGACTTCAGTTTCATCACAGATTAATTTAATCTGTCCTTGAGTTATCCGCGCTGCCCGCATTTTTATTGAATTGCTTCCGACATCTATAACCGCCCTAATCATCATCACGCCTCAATGAATGGACAGTAACAAAACTGAAAGCCGATGCGGGAATCGTGAACAATAACCCCAATGTCCCGGCTAAACTCTGTACAATTTCCTGAGCTATATATGGATCGTTTAATATTCCTGAAAGTTCAGCCCCTGCACTGCTTATCAATACGGCCATAGGCAGCGCACTACCCATATATGCAAGTATTAGGGTGTTAATCATGCTTCCGAGAACTTCAGTACCGACGTTTAAGCCCGCAATTAAAAGCCTGTCCAAGTGTATATTCTCGTCGTAATCTACAAATTCAGACATTGAGGCGGTTATCGAAATGCTGACATCGAGAACGGCACCGATTGAGCCTATTAATACGCTCGCAAGCAATAATCCCCTCATGTTCAAAAAAGGCAGTGTTGACGCAAGCAGCGCAGAACCTTCACCGGCCAAGCCCGTCAATTTCCACAAGTAGACCATTACGGCACCGCAGAGGAATCCGCCTGTTACACCGCCCAATGTCCCTGTCAGTGCCGCAATCCTGTATCTTGAATGACGGACGACACATAATATAGTTATTGTTGAAATTATGAAAACCGACGCTATTGCGAGCCACACTGAATCCCAGCCCCGAACGACAAGGGGAATCATCGCAAAAACAAGAATGAATATTGACGCTCCGAGCCCGAGAAGTGCGAAAAATCCGCGCCAGCCAGTGAAAGCCATTAACAGCGTACAGACAAGAAATATAACGCACAGCACAGAAGGAACCCTGAAAGCATCGGCGATCGAGTATTGTACATGGCCGTCTTCAAAAGTATCCCAGACTAATAAATATCTGTTCCCTGCTGATACGTTAAGACTGCTTCCCGCTAATCTTACGGTTTTAACGTTTATTGTTTTTCCTGCGTCATTGCCTGATAATATGTTCATGACCGTATCTCGCTGCAAAGTTTCATATCTGTCTTCATTGTCTTCATTATTATCATTATCTGAAGTTACAACGCTCTCTTCACCTGCTTCGATGACCTGAACTATTAAAGATTCGCTGTTGTTCCAGTTATTTACGGCGATATTATCAGTAATTATGTATGCAGCATATGAGATTATCAGCGCGATTATTATTCTTAATACAAGACCTTTAAGCCTCATAATTCAGCCCCCGTTCGTCAATAAAATTTTTCATGTCATCAGGCAGTTCTGCAATAAAGCTCTTACCTTCAACACAGCTTAATGACTCATGAAGATTATCGGGGAATTGCAGTTTATAGGCGTGAAGGAAAGGGCGCGCAACATTCTTTTCTTTTCTGTTTGAATCAAAATCGCCGTATTTTCTGTCTCCAAGTATAGGGTGCTTTGAATATGCAGCGTGAACACGTGCCTGATGGGTTCTGCCCGTCAATAATTCAAGCATTACTAAAGAATATTCACCGTTATAGCTCAGGCGCTTGCAGTGAGTTACGGCTTTCAGGCCGTCAGAGCTGACTTTAACGAGATTATTTTCAGAGTCTTTGAGAAGAGGTGCATCGATCGTGATTTCGTCAGGCATTTTTCCGACCGTTACGGCCATGTAGAATTTGCGTACTCTTCTTGACTTGAAAAGTTCCTCCATTGCCCTAAGTGAATCACCATGAAGAGCAACGGCAAGAACTCCCGTAGTGTTCCTGTCTAACCTGTGAACGGCAGAAGCATTTTTGCTGCCCATAACTCCCCATACACGGGAGATTACGCTGTCGCCGTTCTTTGTGTCGGGCTGAACTAACATTCCTGAAGGTTTGTTTAATATCAAAACGCTTTCAGACTGATAAATCACCCGTATTTTTCCCCAGCCTGTATTCTTCGGGATTTCATGTTTTTGGTTAATTTTCCAAGTTACGGACAATTCATCACCTTCACTGAGCCTTCTGCTTACGTCACGGACTTTTGAGCCGTTTATGCGTATTTCGCCCCTCCGTATTGCGCTCATTATCGAACCGAGAGTTACGGTCTTGAACATTGAACGTAAAGTCCTGTCCAATCTCCGCCCGTCATCATCTCTTGTTATTGTGAAAACGCTGCTCATTTTGTGCTTGAACCGCGCCACAGTCTGCGCTCAACCGCAGGCAGGTAATCAGTCATATCACTCTGGTTATTCAGGCTTTCAATCTGTGATTTCCAGTAAGACAGCTTGAAATCAGTATCATCTGCGGCATTCACGATAAAAGCCTCAGGAATGACGGGCATTACCGGCGAACCGTATTCAAGTCTTCCGTGATGGCTTATGATTATATGCCCCAGCAGCAAAGCCGTATTGCTGTCGAGGTTTTCAGCCTCTGCAATCCTCATGAACATGCTGTAACCCAAAGCAATATGATCTATTGCGTTGCCGCTTGCCGTCATCTGCGTAACGGGCGAAATCGAATAGGCCTCAAGTTTGCCGATGTCATGGAGCAAAGCACCTGCGATTACTATATCCATATTAACGGGTATCATGAAATCCGAATAATGACGCGCCAGATCCATTGCGCCGATGGCAACTGAAACTGAATGTTCAAGAAGTCCGCCCGTGTAAGCGTGGTGAAGCGTTACTGCTGCCGGCCATGTTTTGAATTTTTCCCATAAACCGTGCTTGAAAAATGCGTTTTCAGTGAACTCTCTTAGCTTTGTATCTTTGATTTCAGCAATTAAATTTAAGAATTTGTCTTCAAGATATTCACTTTTTAACGGCGAACGCCTGACAAAAGAATTAGGCGGGTAATCGTTCTGGTCAAGATAACAGACTTCAGTGAAATTATACTGTATCTGCTCTCTGTATTCTGCAATAAGACCCTGAACCCTGACGCTTGAGCCCTCAAATTTCAGTCCGCAGTTATCCGGGTCAATCGGGAAATCATCACCGCCCTGAGTATTCCGCCATGTTGACGCAGGCCAGACTTTGCCGTCAATATCGCAGGTGGGGTCAGAAATTGTAATCTCCCAGAACGGATTATCGTTTCTGTCTTTACGGCGCGTAAATTTAGAAATTATGCCGAGAACTTCAAATTCTGAGTTTTTAGGAAGCTGCTTAATATCTTTAATAGTCATGCTGCTTTTCATGATTAATACTTAACGAGATAAAAATTTTTGCCTTTCATGAAATTAGTTTGTAATGTAATATTATAACAAGTGATAGAAGGAGGGATATTATTTTGCTCAAGATACTTCAGGAATATATAAGATCACTCGGGAGCGTTGCAGTCGCTTTTTCAGGAGGGGTTGACAGTACATTGCTGCTGAAAGTCTCCCATGATGTCTTAGGAGATAAGGCCATCGCTGCGACAATAACATCATCTTTCACGGCTAAAAGTGAAATTAACGAGGCAAAGGCTTTTTGTGAAAAGAACGGAATAAAACAGATAATAATTCCAGTAGACGAAAGAAAAATATACGGCTTCACCAAAAATCCGCCTGTAAGATGTTATCTCTGCAAAAGGGCAATTTTCACGCAAATTTTGCAGGCAGCGCACGAGAACGGAATATCAACAGTTATTGACGGCTCAAACCCTGATGATTTAACCGATTACAGGCCGGGCATTAAGGCTCTTGAAGAACTTGGGATAATCAGCCCTTTGAGGGTCTGCAACATAACAAAATCTGAAATCCGTAAAATGTCGCGCGCTCTCGGCCTCCCGACATGGGATAAGCCTTCGTTTGCCTGTTTAGCGTCAAGATTTGTTTACGGGGAAGAGATTACGCGTGAAAAACTGAACATGGTTGAACAGGCTGAAAACCTGCTTAGTGAATTGGGATTCGTACAGTTCAGGGTGCGTATTCACGGGAGTATAGCGAGAATTGAAATACTTCCCGAAGATTTCACGAAAATTATTCAGGCTGATATACGGTCAAAAATTTATGATGATCTGAAAAAGCTCGGATTTTCGTACATTACTCTTGACCTTAAAGGCTACAGACCAGGGAGCATGAACGAGACAATTAATCAAGAAGCCCTGAAATAGTGCCTCCGCCGATGACGTAATCACCGTCATAAATAACGGCGGCCTGACCGATCGCGGGGGCTTTCAGATTTTCATGAAACTCAATAACAAGCTCATTAATTCCGGTTCGGTTAATAACCGCCGGAATTTCTTTCTGCCTGTATCTTGTCTTTACGGATGCTCTGAAGTTTTCGGGCAGTTCGTCAAACGCAATTATATTGACATCGCTGACAGTGATTTTTTTTACATATAAGCCTGCTTCATTTTCAGGAACAAGGGTTATTGTGTTTTTCCCTGCGTCAATCTCTGATACATAGAGCCTTGATTTTGCCGCAACGCCTAATCCCCTTCTCTGTCCTGCCGTGTAATGTATTATCCCCTTGTGAGTGCCTAATATATTTCCTGATTTATCTATAAAATTTCCTGACTTGTAAATCTTCCCTGTATATGCCTCAATGAATGAAGGGTAATCGCCGTCAGGTACGAAGCAAATATCTTGTGAGTCATGCTTTTTTGCGTTTTTGAAACCCAGTTTATATGCAAGTTCCCTGACTTCAGATTTAAGCATTCCGCCCAAAGGAAAATCAACACGCGCTAAAACTTCCTGATTCAGCATGTATAAAACATAGCTCTGATCCCTTGATAAATCGGCAGCCTTTTTCAAAAGATAACGGCCTGAATTATCCCGTTCAATTACGGCATAATGACCTGTTGAAATTCTTTCAAAGCCGCAGACTTCAGCATGTCTAAGAAATTCCCCGAACTTCAGAAACTTGTTGCACTCAATGCAGGGATTAGGAGTTCCGCCGGATTCATAAACATTTATGAATTTTTCTATAACTTTTTTTCTGAACATCTCAGCTAAGTTAATAACTTCGTGTTCAATTCCGAGTATACTGCATACGGCCTCAGCATCACTTACGCTGTCAGCAGAACTGTCAGCAAGAATCATTGTTGAACCTTTGCAGACGTCATATTTAATTTTGCAAAGATAAGCGGTGACGCTGCTGTCAACGCCTCCGCTCATCGCCACAAGTATCTTCATGATTATTATTTATTATTATTTCAGAAGCTCGGCCATTTTCCTTAAACGCCTTATTGCCTCGTCAAGTGTTTCGTCTGAGCGCGCAAAATGGAAGCGTATCAGGTTATTTACAGGCTCTTTGAAGAAACTTGAGCCGGGTACGGCCGCAACGCCTATATTTTTTATGACCCATTCGCAGAACTCAAGATCGCTCCAGCCTTTGAACTGCGGAAGTTCAAGGAAGTTTGAAATATCGACCATTACGAAATAAGATCCCTGCGGTATATTGTGCTTTAATCCGGCCTCGTCAAGACCTGCAAGAAATCTGTCTCTCTTATGCGTGTATTTTTCTTTTAGTTCGTCATAATAACTGTCAGGCAGCAAGAAAGCCTGAGTTGCAGCTTCCTGCAAAGGTGCAGCGGCTCCAACCGTCAAGAAGTCGTGAACTTTCCTCGCTCCGTCAACAACATCAGCAGGGCCGATCAAATATCCCAAACGCCAGCCGGTTATCGAGTACGTTTTTGAAAGCGAGTTGCATGTTATTACGTGGTCGAACATTCCAGGAAGTGCCGAAGCGTGTACGTGCTTGTAAGGGTCAAAAACTATATGTTCATATACTTCATCAGTAACGATATATGCATCATACTTGAGTGCAAGATTTCCGATTTCCGTAAGCTCTTCAACGGTGAAGACTTTTCCGCACGGGTTCGAGGGGTTGCATATAACGATAGCTTTTGCGCCCTTCTTGAAACCTTCTTCAATCAGGTTAATATCATAGTCATATGTCGGAGGGACTAAAGGAATGTAAATCGGCGATGCTCCTGACAAAATCGAGTCAGCCCCGTAATTTTCATAGAACGGAGAGAATACCATAACTTTATCGCCCGGATTGCATATCGTCATCATTGCGGCCATCATTGCTTCGGTTGAACCGCATGTAATTACGATTTCCGTTTCGGGGTCAATTTCGCGGCCGATTGCTTTGCTCTGTTTTGCGCAGATTGCGTCACGGAAGTTTTTCGCGCCGAAAGTTATTGCGTACTGGTGCGGCCCCGTGTAAGCTGCTTTTGCCAAAGAGTCCAGCATTTCTTTGGGCGGATCCCAGTCGGGGAAGCCCTGCGATAAGTTAATGGCTCCGTACTTGTTGCAGATTCTTGTCATACGGCGTATAACTGAGTCGGTGAAAGTTCCTACTCTGTCGCTGAGTTTGGGCATGATAGATTTCAAGTCCTTTCATGTTTCAAAATATCCAGACAATTTTAGATTTTCTTTGTCCGTTTTGCAAGATTTTAAGCACAGCACTTCTTGATTACTTCAGCAGCTTTCTTTAACAGGTCATCAGGAATATTAAGCGCAGGCAGCAATCTCACTCTGTCTTTTGCCGTCAGACACAAAACGCCTTCAGCAATACAGGCATTAACAACTTCTTTAGCCGGTTTAGTCGTCTTCAGCCCCATCATAAGCCCCATTCCTGAAACCTGCTCAATTCCCTGAGCCCCTTTGAACGTCTCAAAAAGGAATTTGCTCTTTTCCCTGACTCCTGACAACAAAGCCTTGTCAATTCGTTCGAGAATGCTAACGCCTCCTGCACAGGCTACGGGATTTCCGCCGAAAGTCGATCCGTGATCCCCAGCTTTCAGGGTATCTTTTACCTTTTCGCCCATTAACGTTGCCCCCAAAGGAAGACCGCCCGCAAGCCCCTTAGCCGTCGAAACTATATCAGGCTCAATCCCGTAATTCATGTAGCTGTATAACTGTCCTGAACGTCCGTTGCCTGTCTGTACCTCGTCAACAATAAGAATAATATCATTCTCTTTTGCAAACTCAGCAACGGCCTTGACATATTCTTGGCTTAACGCCACAACACCGCCCTCGCCCTGAACGCATTCAATCATTATTGCTGCAGTCTTGTGAGCATCTGCAAGCGTCTTCATATAGTCTATATTGTCGGGTTCAGCGTGTACAAATCCCGGCGTAAGCGGCCTGAATAACTCGTGATAATGATCCTGCCCCGTTGCCGAAAGCATCGTTATTGTCCGTCCGTGAAAACTGTTTTTCAGCGTTATAACCGTGTAATAGTCCCCGCCTTTTTTATCGGCTGCGTATTTTCTTGCAGTCTTTACCGCGCATTCATTTGCTTCCGCTCCTGAGTTTGAAAAAAATACTTTTTTCATTCCCGTTCTTTCACAAAGCATATGTGCGAGTTTTGCGCAGGGTTCAGTGTAGAATAAGTTTGACATATGCTGAATTTTTGCGGCCTGTGAACATATCGCCTTATACCAGACTTCATCACAGGCACCGAATGAATTTACTGCGATTCCTGAAGTAAGATCTATATAGTCATTCCCATCAATGTCCGTAACCAATGAGCCTTTGCCAGCCGTTATTACTACGGGAAAGCGGCTGTAAGTTCCTGCTACATATTCCCTGTCAAGTTCCTGAATGTTCATGTTTAACATCATCTCCGTTTTTTAAGCTAAAAACATCGTACCCGCGCCCTCATCAGTCAGCAGCTCTATCAATATTGAATGAGGTACACGACCGTCCATTATTATAACTTTGTTGACTCCTTCAGTGATTGCTTTTATGCAGCATTCGGATTTAGGTATCATTCCGCCTGAAATAACGCCCGATTCCCTGAGCCTCTTAGCTTCTGAAACAGTTATTTCAGGAATTAATGTTGACGGGTCTTTAGGGTCGCGCAAAATTCCCGCAATATCAGTCATCATTATCAATCTTTCAGCCTTCAGCGCACCTGCTATATATGCCGCTGCCGTATCGCCGTTAATGTTGAAAATTTCGCCGTTTTCACCGCATGCTATCGTAGAGATTACGGGAATATAATTTTTTGTTAAAAGACCATAGACACATTCCGGGTTAATCTTTGTTATCTCGCCGACAAGCCCTAATCTCTCATCTTTGCATTTTGCCTCGATTAATTTATCGTCAATACCTGAAAGCCCTACAGCCCTTCCGCCTTTTGTTTCAAGAAGACTTACGAGCGATTTATTTATTTTTCCTGCCAAGACCATTTGAACAATGTCAATAGTCTCCTGATCCGTAACTCTCAGGCCGTCAACAAATTCAGGCTTTTTCCCCAACCTGTCCATAAGCGCGTTAATTTCCGGGCCTCCGCCGTGAACAAGTACGACATTAACCCCGACAAGACGAAGCAAAACAATATCTTCCATAACCTGAAGTTTCAGATTATCATTAATCATTGCATTTCCGCCGTATTTTATGACTACTATTTTCCCCGTGTACTTTTTGATATAAGGCAGAGCCTGCACGAGAATTTCTGCGCGTTCTGTTGCTTTCATGATTTTCAGCTCCTTACTTTAAGCCCCGTTTTTTCGTCAATTCCAAGCAGAATATTCATGTTCTGAATTGCTGCACCTGATGCGCCCTTCCCCAAGTTGTCGAAACGCGAAACAAGCAGAATACGCTCATCATTTCCATGCACCGTGATTTCAAGATCATCACGGCCCTCAAACGCTCCTGCTGAAATAAAGCCGTTTTCAGAAAACTCATCATTCTCAGTGAAGTAAATAACTCCGTCATGATAATAATCTGAATAGCATTCTTTAACCGTCTTAATGTCATATCCGTGAAGCGTAACCGTAACTTCCATTCCTGCAAAATACGGCGCGACAATCGGGCAGAATACAGGCAGTATATCAAGTCCGCTTACTTTTGCCATTTCGGGGAGGTGCTTATGTTTCTGAGTTATTCCGTACTGTCTCGGAGCGTCAAGAAGTTTATCCCTTCCGTCGGCCTCGTACTGTGAAATCATCTTTTTTCCGCCACCTGAATAACCCGTCAGCGAGAAGCACGATAATTTTTCGTCACGTTCAATAATTCCGTTCTGAACTAACGGGGCAATCAGCGCAATAAATCCCGTAGCGTGGCAGCCGGGATTAGCTACACGCTTTGAAGCTCTGACTTTTTCCCTCTGTCCTTTAAGTTCGGGAAGCCCGTAGACCCATTCGGGATTTACCCTGTGAGCCGTTGAAGTGTCAATTATTGCCGTGTCAGGATTGCTTACGAGTGATACGGATTCTTTTGCGGCATCGTCAGGGAGGCACAAGAACGCTATATCGGCCTCATTGAGCGCGTTACGGCGTGCGTTAATGTCTTTGCGCGTTTCCTCAGTGAGCGTTATTAACTGAATATCTTTGCGCAGGCTCAGACGTTCATAAATCTTTAACCCTGTAGTCCCTGCGCTCCCGTCAATAAATACTTTTTTCATAATAATAAATATTCTCCGTCTAAATTTCTTGGAGAATATTATACGTGAACTAAAAATGTTGTCAAATAATTCTTAATATAATGAACAAAAGTTTATTTTTTACTGCTGCCATACTCCTAATCTTGATTTTTTTGCCTCGTCCTGAAATTTCTTGAACAGAGCCTCGTAGCGTTTATTAGGCTTTATTATCATGACTTTTGCATAACCGCCGAGCAATAATCTTGCATTGAACATATATTCGCGTATTGTGTTCTCGTTTATTACTGAAGGTTTTGAAAGCCATAAATAAACCAGGTGCCTTTTGTATCTATCCTGCGGATTCTCATCATATTCAAGCCAGACTTGACGGCCGTTTAAGCTCTTCTTTGTGAAACTGCTAGCCTCATTCCCGAAAAATTGTACTGGCTTGTTAGGGTGTACGGTCTCCGGCGTATCAACTCCGAGAAGCCTTACCCGTCTTTCCTGTCCGTCAACTTTTATTACAGCCGTATCACCGTCAACAACTCTCGTTACTATGCCTGAAACTATATCGCTGTTATTTATTGCGTCATTGTCATTGATATTTTGTGTCGGAATATTACCGCCGTTCATGAAATAGATTAACACGGCGGAAATCAGAATTATTATTGCTTTCTTAGGGCCCAGCTTAAAAAGCTGTTTGAGAATATTTATATTTTTTGGCATTCCCGAAGACATGATTATTGATTCCTCACTCTGGCTTTTACTGTTCCTGCGTGTTTCTTTCCTGATTTGTCGGTGAACATGATATATAAATCCGTAAAGCACGGTACAGCGTCATTCAGCCATTTACCGCCCTGAAAATCAAGAATGTTAGAGCCGCTGTCATGATAAATTCTTGAACACTTTGACCAGTTCTCGTATTTTTCATATGAAGGGCCGCAGAGACATTCAGAAATTTCAAGATCATCAATATTCATTGAAGAAGCAGGAAATTTTACGCTGAAAGTTCCGTTTTTTTCAACGCAGTTCATGGCCTCACAGGTTATTATTCCCAGAGATTTTTTCATTTTATCCGCGAAATCCATAACGTCTTTCAGGCTGCTTATAACTGAACCTTCCATCATGGCTTTTGCAATATCCGGCCTGTTGCGTATTCTCAGGTCAATTTGAGAATCCAAAGGCTCAAATCTGCGCTCCATTTCGTCCTCAAGTTTTTTGATTTCAGAACGGACAAATTCTGATTTTTCATCGTAAAGAATATCGCACGCCGTCTGAATTTCAATTAACCTGTACCATGCGTTATTTCTGTAATCCATATCATCAGGGTTATTCTTGAAGTGTTCCGACAATGCCGTATCTGGGTCTTTGTCCTCGTAACCTTCAGGAATTGAAGGAATGCCGAAATACCACGCTGCATACGGCGATAAACACGGTCTTCCGAGTGCCTTGCGTATAACTATTCTGTCGGGGTTGTGCCTTATCTGTACGATTGTGCTTTCCAGCGTGTCAATGTTGCAGACTGTTAAAGGCTTCTGGAAATGCGGAGTATTTTCGCCCGATTTATACGATGATGTATCTTCAAAGTGAGTACGCAGAATTTTTTTCAGCATATTTATGCTGACTTTATGCGCCGGCTTTACTGAAAACGGCAGAGGCTCCCAGTCCTTATTCAATAGGCACGAAAAATCCATGTCAAGAATAATATCAAACGCCCTCACGTGCCTGTGCGTGTTCTTTTCATGGGCGTATGAATCTTCAGCCTGATAAACTTTCTTGAAGTCAAATGCTCCGTCTTCGGGATTGTACCAGCCGCGTTTTATTGCGTAATTAACAAGTTCGCTGTATCCGTGAGCTTTCCTGTCAGGTTCGTGAATAGTGTAGTGATTCGGGATAACTGCAACTTCATCATCAGGCACTCTCTGTA
Source organism: uncultured Synergistales bacterium (assembly GCA_905233565.1). Lineage (GTDB taxonomy): Bacteria > Synergistota > Synergistia > Synergistales > Aminobacteriaceae > JAFUXM01. The sequence continues at coordinate 174,413 of CAJOCL010000001.1, read as the reverse complement.
CAGCGTAATGCCTGCCCTGAACGATCTGCATCACGTAAATTTCTTCTTTGTCGGCGAATGAGTAACTTCTTCCGCTTGACGAATAGCCGTATCTGTCAACCAGTCTTGAGGCAATTTCAACAGCTTCTTTTGCAGTGTGTGCTGACTCCGCGACAATCCGCCTCAATCCGTAGCCGATTCCGCCGTCAGTAAGTTCCGGGTTATCCTCGCGGGATTTTTCACAGTTGTTTGAACATATGACTACCCCATGACCGTTTATGTACATATCACAGAATGAAGGGCCGGGATTCTCCGGGTCGTAATTCTTTGCTTCTGACCAGAATAAATTCATCCGTGTTTCAGGGAGTTCCAATTCTGCGAGATCAGGTTCAAACTTTGTCTTTGTGTCCGGGTGCCTCCTGACCTTGTGGACAAGATGAGTCTGCATTGTGTACCTTCCGGGCGCGTCCTCATTATGAGCTACGAGAACTTCACCCGTAGATGACGCGTTACGGCCTACCAGGACGGTCATACATGCCCGCGCTTCTGAGGCTCTGAATATAAATGCAATGACTAAGAGGAATATAAAGAATATTAACGGCATAAAAAAATCTCCTGTTATTTTTGATTATTGCATAAATATATCACGTTTAATGGATTATAATTATTTCATTCAAAAAGGGGGAATTATTTTTTATGTCAAGAAGAATTAGGCGCAGACAAAGACACAGCGGCGGCATTCTGAAATTTTTTCTTGTGATGTTTTTCGTGCTGATAATTTCAGGGGTGCTTCTTTCATTCGCGGATATAGGCGGAAATATCACATTAAATCTAGCAAAAAATTATCTCACTGAGAATTACAAACTTGACCTGAGAGCTGAAAAAATAACGGGCAACCCGATAAAAGGCTATACACTCCATAATTTCGGTATAACTGACGGGCGCAACGGTCATGAAATATTTTCAGCAGGATTTCTTACGGGACGTATAAACTTTTCTGCATTACTAGCAGGAAAATTAAGGCTCTCCGAAATTTCATTGGGCGGTATAAGCATGGATATTGACAGGCTCGCGGAGACAGTAAATAATCTTGGAAATATAAAGTTTTCCTCACAGCCGTCACAAAATATTTTCGTTTCAACAGCTTTTGCTGATGATAATAATTCAATGCCCGATATTCCCGTTGACAGATTTACTCTGCAGGACAGCAGATTTACATCTAAATTCGGAGTAATTGAAGTAAATGAAATAGGCGCGGAAATTCCGGCATTTGATATCGACATAGACGCATCATTAAACGGCCTCCCGTTAAAAGGCAGAATTGACATGGGAGAATCGGCAGGCTTAACGGCTGCGAACATAGCCGAACTTACTCTCGGAACATGCAAAATTCTGGCAACAGGTGGATTAATCGGCGGAAAACTTGATATTCACACGTCAGCAGAAAATCTTGACATCAAAGAGATTACTGCTCTTTACCCGTCATTATTGAAGGCTCAGGATTTCAGCGGATCGGCAAATTTCACGGCTGACATAACCGGCAATACTGATAACCCGAAAGTTTCAGGCACCGTTGATTATAAAGGCAAAAAAATTTACGGCTTCCCAGTCGAAAGGTTAAGCACAAATATAAATTATTCTGATTACAGAGTATCACTGAGCAACTTTCAGGCAAACGCCCTCAATATACCCGTTCAGGGCGAAATCGCGCTCGCAGCAAGGCCGAATCAACCCGCTTCAGTAATGATAAAACTTGACGGAAGGGAGGCACGTTTAGACGGCTTGGACAAAATACTTAACATCCCTGAACTTAAAGCATTGAAAGGCAAAATTTCACTTTTCAGCGCAAACGTCAGCGGCCCCGTAAATTCGTTAAGCGGTCTTGTTAATTTCACTGCCCCCAGAATTTCTTATGACGGCAGGGCACTCACGAACATAAAGGCACAAATGAAACTTGCTAAAAGCGATACGGCTCATGTTGACGGGAAATTTAATTTTGAGGGCGCATCAGGCTATCTTAACGGGAGTATAGCTTCAGTGCTGACAAAACCTGTCATGAATTTGACGGCGAAATTAGCAAATCTTGATATTAAACGCGTTGAAAGCATGATTCCCGATGCACCGCAGTACAAACTTTCAGGGAAGATAACGGCTTCAATAACCCTTAAAGGCACAGCGTCAAGCCCGAATATAACAGGCTCGATTAACAGTCCTGAGTTTTCCGGCTGGGGTCAGAAAATAACAAAGCCGGTTATAAATTTCAAGTTTGCCGACAAAAATTTAACCCTCATAAAAACTGAAGGGACATTAAACGGAATGCCCGTTAATTTAAGCGGAACGATAGGCCCTCTTCCTTCTTCAAATCCGAATCTGAATATTAACGCTACAATAACAATGTCCCCTGCATCCCTTAAAAATTATGTCCCCGATATAGATCAATACGAATTAAAAGGGACTGTAAATGCAGGTTTGAAAGTTCAGGGCAGCGTCAATAATCCGTCCGTCAATTTCCTCGCGTCATCTCCCAACCTTCAGGCCATGAATATGGTTACGGCCAAAGATATAGAACTGACAACGGCGTTAAACGGGGATTTAGCAAAACTTGAGAAGATAAGCATAACTGCCTCTGCAAAATCAATAATTGCAGGCGGCGTAACATTCTCAAGCGTCAATGCAGTTTTGAGCAAAAACGGCGATAAATTGATATTAGGAGGCTTCAACGCCCGCAGCGGTTCAGGTAATATAACGGGATCGGGTACTGCGTCAGTTTCAGGAAAATCGCCGCTTGATTTTAATTTCAGATTCAGCAATTTAGATATTGCCTCGCTCTCGGCATCATCAGGCGTTGACTTGAAAGGCAGCGTTTCAGGAACTTTGAAAATTGCAGGCTCAAATTCAAAACCTTCAGTAAATCTTAGTGCTAATGTACCGGAATTAAACGCAATGGGATTTCTGCTCAAAAATATAATTGCTGAACTTTCAGGCAACACGGATAACATTTCACTGAAAAATGTACATGCTGAAGTTGAAGGGGCTGAAGTCAAAGCAACAGGTAAAATTCAGATTACGCCGTCAATGAAGATTAATATTTCATTAAACGGCAATAATATAAAACTTGAAAATTTACTGCGCGGATACCCGGCCATGAACGGGAAAATTTCAGGCACTGCCGGGCTGGCTTTCACATTAACGGGAAATGAAAACAGCATGACGGGAAAAGGCTCAATAACAGCACCTTCATTGAGCGCGTTCGGGCTGAAACTTTCAAGCATAAATCTGCCTCTGTCATACACAGGGAATAATTTTTCGTCAAAGGGCGGAACTGCCAAACTTTACGGCGGAACTTTGAAAAATACGTTATCATTCAACCTGAAAAATATGAAATTTACTGATGAGATAAACGCTTCGGGGGTTGACGTGAACGGATTAATTCAGGATGCTTCAGGAGGGCTTGAAGGGAAGATTACGGGAAGGGGCAAACTTACTTTCAAAGTAAACGGAGATGTCAATAACGGCGTTAAATATTCAGGCTCCGGGAATTTTTCTATGGGATCGGGAGCCATAACGGGTTTCAAGTGGCTTGACATTCTTGCAAGAATACACAAGACAAACGGAATAAGATACGCCAGTGTCAATGCCCCTCTGACGCTTCAGACGGGTAAACTTTTGGTTAAAGCCGGTTCAATCGTGAACGCAAACAACGGCGATCCTATGTACAGATACGCTAAATTAACCCAGAACGGAGTTTTTGACTTCAGCAAGGACAGCGCAACCATTAACTTTTTGACGGAAAGCAGCATAAATTACCAGCTTATAAACGCAATTCAGGGCGGTACGATGGGCGGTCTTGAGGCTTTGTTCAAAGGAGGGACAAGCAGTTTTCAGGACGGCTTGAAAGCGTTTCTTACCGGAGGACTGAGCGGAGCTAACAAGACGGCTTCTACAGGGGACTTCAGGACGGTTAATCTAAAAATTTCCGGCAAAGCATCATCGCCTTCATTCTCAGGCTTAAAAATCGGCCCTTCAACTCTTCAGGCACAAACACAGACACAGCAGAGCGGTGATAAATCAGCAAGTCAGAGCAGGGCAACAACAATTGAAGAGAAGATAATCGACAGGGCAGTTGACGCGCTCCCTGACAGCATTAAGAAAAATTTGAACATAAGGACAAATACCCGGCCTGCACAGCCTCAGAATCAGACCCAAACGCAAACCCAAACGCAGACTCAGACACGTCAAACGCAGACTCAGACAAGGCAGCAGCAAATCAGGCAGCAAGTTAAAGACAGAGTAAACGAGGAAGTTCAAAAGGGAATAAAGAGAGGTCTTGAGGAACTGGGAGATTTATTCAGGCGTTAAAGGGAATATAATTACAAAATAAAAATGCCTCCGCAGAAACCGTGTAGTGAGTGTTCTGACCCGTCCCTAATAAAGACATTTGAGTCTGCGGCATAAGCCTGAATAGAAGCGAGTGTTGGCTCAGAACTTAATCAGTATCACGAGAACCCGCAGGGGCTGAATTAAATTATATCAGGTCTGATATAAATTTTGATTGCGAGGTTAAAGTCTAAAATGTCAAAAAATTTCAAGCGTTCCTGTATAGCAATACTGATATTGCTGCTAAGTACGGGGATTTCAGGAGCAGCAACAAAATATGATTTTTTAACGGGTCTTCTTGCTGCTCGCGGAATAGACTGGAGCAGTTCACCTGAAGCACCGTATAATGACGCTCCCGGCTTTCTTCTGCGTACCGGCTACGTTTCGGACACGGTAACAAAACTGGATTCGCCCGTAACACGGCGCGATGCCCTCAGATGGTGCATTGAAAGTCTGGGACTTACATTTGAGGCCGGACTTCTCACGGATTACCCGACAGGCTTTAAGGACGAAAAAAATTTAACACCCTTTGAGCGCGGATGTCTTGTCATAGCGTCAAGAATGAATCCGGCTATATTCACTCTCTCGGATTTCAAAAATGAAAAATTCGCCGGCAATACAAACATCAGCCTCAATGAAATACGTACGATATTGCAGCGTCTGGGTAGAGCATCATCAAATTTCAGCTTTGACATAATAAGAAATCCCATTAAGGGGCTAAGAGTTCACATTCACCGCGAGGGAGTGCCTTCCGGGATTCCGTCATGGAGATTTTACGCTGACGGCATAAAAAGCAAAGCTGCAGCCGATTATTTCAAAGCCTCATTGAGAGATGAAGGCTACGATGTCAGCATTGCAGGACTGAACGGAAGCTACAGCGTAAGAAGCCAAAAACTTGAAAATTATGACGATATACGAAGGCTTGAGACAATTGCAGGGGCAAGGGGGTTAAAGACCAGAATAATACCTTCAATGACAAATCCTAAAACCCGGATAGTCCCGGTATTCTGGATAATGCTTGTCATAGATCCCAGCTATTTCAGGATAATGCCGATTGCAGCAAGCGAAGGCCCTACGGATTTAAGGACGCTTTCAGCAATTTATTCGCAAAATAACGTACAGGCTGCAATAAACGCAGGATTTTTCGGAATATTAAAGGGCGGAAAGGGCTACCCTATAGGAGCGCTGAGAGTGAGGGGAAGAAATTTCACTCTGCCTTTTGACATGAGGGGCTGTATGGCATGGAATGATGACGATGAAGTCCTTTTTGCCGTTGCAGAAGCCACTGAAGAGGCTAATTACTGGCCCGACATGAACAACGTTATACAGGCGGGGCCCATGTTGATTGACAACGGGAGGCCGGCAGCGTATGAGGAAAGTTTCAACACTTCCCTTATTTCGGCGAGGCACCCCAGATCCGCCGTAGGGCTTAACGCTGAAGGTTCATGGGTATTCATGGCCGTAGACGGTCGGAACGGTATGCACTCATCAGGAGCGACAATTTCAGAACTTACGGAAATTATGCGCGGTCAGGGCTTAATTTACGCGCTTAATCTTGACGGAGGCGGCTCAACTGAAATTATTATAGACGGAAAAATATACAATATCCCTTCAGACGGATACGAAAGGCGGATATCTTACGCTCTTGGGGCTGTACCGCATTATTAAATAATGTGTTACAATAACTTAAACAATTTTAATCTTTCATATGAAAGGCTGTGCGTTAAAATTATGAAAAAGTTTGCAGTATGCGCTTTAATTATCGGACTTGTAGCTGTTATGGCAGTTCCTTCAATGGCTTGGGATGCAGCGAAGCAGAAGGCACTCGGACAGGACAAGAACAAAATGACCTGGTACCTGCTTGATTACGGCAAGGACAGCAACGGTGTACCCTTCGCAGTTTCACGTAAGTACTACACGAACACGACAGTAAAGAATGAAACAATTGAACTTCTTATGTCAAAGTTCGGAATTTCACCGGAAAAAGCCGGAAGCCTCTACTTCACCGAGTACGGATATGAGTACACGCCCGACGGAAAGCAGTTCGCCGTAACATACCTGAGACATTACGACATGCTCGGAAATTTAATTCACGGCACTGAATACGATGGCACTACTGAGGCAACTCAGAAGACCTTCTCAGCAATTCCGGCCGGTTCAACACCCGCAAAAGGTGCATCATACGCACTCGGACGCTCGAACACTGCAGCACAGGAACAGAAAAAATCAGCTCCCAGAAAGTCAAGCAGCACTGTTCCGGCAAAAAGGGTAGTACGCTCAAGGAAAGCCAACTAGTATTTTTTGAGGTAGGTATATATTTCCTCACTCCCTCTCGGCGGACTATAGAGGGGGAGTTTTTTTATATTATTTAATTTTATGTTTATCATTATGTTTAATGAGAGGCTGATTTAATGAAAAACTTTATCAAAATTTTATTCGGAATAGCAGTAATTGCCGGTATATGTTACGGCCTTGACACAATGAGGCGGAACCATACAAAAGAACCTGAACCCGAAATTATAAGACCCGTCAGAATAATCACTTTAAGGGGCGGCAATGAAATATTTACACGGAGATATTTCGGCAAAGTTCAGGGCGGAAAACGCGCAGACTTATCATTCAGAGTGTCGGGAACGTTAAGCAAAATTTATGTGGAAAACGGCAGCAGCGTTAAAAAAGGCACTCTTCTCGCAACCCTTGATCCGAGAGATTTCAACACGGCAATTTCACAGGCAAAAAGTTCACTTTCACAGGCTCAGGCACAATTCAATAACGCTCAGGCAGATTTCAAGAGATACGAAAATTTATACAAACAGAGAGTAATCTCAAAATCCCAGTATGACACGTACAAAACTCAGGTTGAAGTAATGAAGGCAGCCGTAAATGCCGCAAATGCAAACCTGAAATCCGCCCGCGATGCACTCCGTGATACTGAACTCCGTGCGCCGTTTTCGGGAATTATTGCTGACAGGACGGTCGAAAATTTTCAGGACGTTACGGCAAAGCAGACTATATTCAGCCTTCAGGATCTTGAAACTCTTGAAATAGTCTTCAATATTCCCGATAATGATATTCTCACCGCGCCAATACCGAACGTCAGGAGTATACGGGAACTGAGGGACAATGCGGATTTATTCACAATAAACGCGAGATTTGAGGCAGTCCCCGAAAGAACTTTTCATCTTACTCTGAAAGAAATAGCCACGCAGGCAACGTCAGCGAATACTTACCCGATTACGGCAGTAATGACTGAAGCCAGAGATATGCGGATACTTCCCGGAATGCCGGCGAATGTTGAACTGGATTTTTCAGGCGGAAAGAATAACCCGGAAAAAGACGGCGCAAAATTCTCAGTCCCCGTTACGGCAATACTGAACGAGGACGGAAATAATTACGTATGGCGTTACGCTGTCGGCCAGGTCTCAAGAGTTCCCGTCAAAGTCGGGCAGATTCAGAATGATGCTTCAGTTGAGATTGAGGGGAATACCCTTCGTGAAGGTGACGTAATCGTAACAGCAGGCGTTTATTTCCTTCATGAGGGGCAGAAAGTAAGGCCGTCGGAGGAATAATTAATCATGGATATTGCAAGAGCAAGCATTAAACGATTCAACGTAATATTATTCCTTTGTTTATTGACATTAATCGGCGGTGTTATGGCGTATTTCGAGATCGGAAAACTTGAAGACCCTTCATTTACGATTAAGACGGCAGTAGTCAGCGCGTTATATCCCGGAGCAAGCGCGTATGAAGTTGAACAGGAAGTTACGGCGAGGATTGAGGACGCAATACAGGCAATGGGCGAAATAAAGCACATAAGATCGCGTTCAACTCCCGGAATGGCCATAATCTATGTTGACATAAAGGACGAATACACATCAGATCAGCTCCCCCAGATATGGGACAAGCTGAGGCAGAAAGTCAATGACGCTCAAATATACATGCCTTCAGGGACAACCATAGTTATTAACAATGATTTCGGTGAAGTCTACGGGCAGTATTATGCCTTAGTGGGGGACGGCTATACAATGAAAGAATTATATGATTATGCCGATTTCCTAAAGAAAAATATAGTACTTGTTCCGGGAGTTGCGAGCGTAAAAATTTTAGGTGAACAGACTGAAGCAGTATACATAGAGTTTTCAGCTTCAAGAATGTCATCGCTTGGAATTTCGCCCCTCATGGTATTTGCTGCACTGACACAGCAGAATATGCTTTCAGCAACGGGAAATATCACGCTCGGCGACAGGTATATAAGAATCTCACCGACTGGGGCAATATTAAGCGTTGAAGATATTGAAGACTTGGTTATCGGCGGTTCAGGGGGAAATTTAACGCGCCTCCGTGAAGTCGCAACCGTAAGGCGTGATTACGTTATCCCGCAGAATTTCAAGCTGAAATTTAACAGCCGTCCTGCGCTCGCAATAGGAATTTCAACGGTTGAGGGCGGAAATGTCGTAAACATGGGTGTAGCCGTATCAAAAAGATTAAGGGAACTTGAGGCATTCAGACCCGTTGGAATTGAACTTACACCGATATATATGCAGTCTGAGCAGGTAACGAAATCAGTCAACGACTTTATCATTAACCTTCTTGAATCGCTCGCTATAGTTGTCGGTGTTCTGCTTGTTTTCATGGGATTGCGTTCAGGTCTGATTATCGGCCTCGTTCTGTTGATAACCGTTGCAGGAACTTTTTTAATCATGAACTACATGGGCATAACCCTTCAGATCGTATCGCTTGCAGCATTGATTATAGCTTTGGGTTCTCTTGTCGATAACGGTATAGTAGTCGCTGAGGGAATGTTAGTGGGCGTTGAAAAGGGAATGACGATCGAAGATGCTGCGTCAGATTCCGTGAACGGCTCAATATGGGCGATGCTCGGCGGAACTTTCATAGCTGTTCTTGCATTTGCCCCCGTAGGATTGTCAAAGGCTCAGGCCGGCGAATTTCTTAAAAGCCTGTTTCAGGTTGTCGGTATTTCAATGATGCTGAGCTGGTTAGCAGCGTTAATAATCGCTCCCGTTCTCGGCAAGGCAATGTTAAAACCCGAAAAGAAAGACGGCGATCCTTACGGCGGATTTTTATTCAGGGCTTACAGGTCAATTCTTGAAGGCTGCCTGAGACACAGAACTTTAACTGTCTTTGTCGTAATAGGTATGTTCACGGTATCAATGTATATATTCTCAACAATGGAGACATCATTCTTTCCTGACGCTGAGACGGTTTATTTCAATATTGATTTATGGTCTCAGGAAGGGACATCAATAGAGGCTCAGGAGAAGAGGACTCAGGAACTTGCCGACTATATCAAATCACAGGGAGGAGTAAACAATATATCCCAGTTCGTCGGCGGGGGCGGTTTAAGATTCATGCTGACATATTCGCCGCCTGAAAACAACACGGCATTTTCACAGTTAATGATTGAAATGAAGGACGCTAAAGACACACGAGCCATGCTCCTGAAGGCACAGGCTTATATTGAGCAGAATATGCCGGAAGTTGACGGACATTGCAGGCTTTTCGCAAGGGGCAGCGGAATGAGCGAAAAAATAGGCGTGAGATTTTACGGAAATGATCCCGATACTTTAAGATGGCTTGCAAAACAGGCACTCGAAATCATGGAACGCGACGGCTCATCTCAATTTAGGAGAACGGACTGGCGCGAACGTGTCGAAGTCATACGCCCGAAAATTCTCAAAGACCAGATGCAGAATTTAGGTCTCGGCCGTCCCCTCATAAACATGTCAATGCAGATGGCAACAACAGGAGCTACAATCGGAGCATTCAGGGAAGGCGATAAATCTTTGGCAATAACTGCCGCTTTCAAGCCCGAAGAGCGCAATAATATTTCACTTTTAAGCTCGCTTCTCGTCTGGTCACCGACAATCAACAAATCAGTACCGTTAGGAACAGTTTTTACGGAACTTGATACTGTATTTGAAGACAATATCATAATTCACAGGGACAGAAGCAGAATGATAACGGCGATGAGCGAGGTCAAATTCGGAAAAAACGCGGACTCAATGATAGCGAGAATAAAGCCTGAAATTGAAGCGATAAAGCTGCCTTTAGGATATTCGATTGAATGGGGCGGAGAGAGGGAACTTTCTGACGAGTCAATAGCCGGAATGGCGGTAGCTTTCCCGTCAGCAATATTAATCATGTTTATAATAATGGTGTTCCTGTTCAACGCTTTCAGGCAGACAATAATAATATTCCTTTCATTGCCGTTGATATTAATCGGCGTTGTTTTAGGCTTATGGGCTGCAGGAATGGACGTGAGCTTCATGGCCATCGTAGGATTGCTTTCACTCATCGGAATGCTTGCGAAAAACACGATTGTACTGCTTGATCAGGTGAGCGCGGATTTTGCAGCAGGACGGGACAAGTACGAAGCTATAGTTGAAGACGGAATATCAAGGCTCAGACCCGTATCAATGTCGGCAATAACTACGGTTTTAGGAATGTTCCCTTTAATCTGGGATATTATGTTCGGGTCTATGGCCGTAACCATTATGGCAGGCTTGACGGTGAGTACCATACTGACGCTGCTTGTTGTTCCCGTTATGACGGCCATTGCGTATAACGTTCCATGCCCTGACGATAAAAAAGAATAAAACGAGTAAAAAAAGACCCTGCCCGAAAAATTTCACGGACAGGGTTTTTATTTTTTTCAAAAAAATTATGCTGATTTTTCCATAACGCTGAAAGACTCTCCGGTCTTTATACATTTTGCCGGACATCTCTGGGCGCATTTTCCGCACTTTATGCACTTGTTCTGATCGATGACTGCCAGATTATTAACGATTTCGATTGCCTGAGACGGGCAGACTTTCGCGCATACTCCGCAGCCGATACAGCCGGCACTGCAGACGGTTTTAACCGCCGGGCCTCTCCAATGAGAGTTACAGGCTACAATAATATCAGCAGTTGCAGGGACAAGGGTAAATATTCCCTTCGGGCAGTTTTCGACACATGCACCGCAGCCAACGCATTTTGAAACGTCAACTTTCGGCAGTCCGTCATCACCCATTGAGAGCGCGCCGAACTGGCAGACGCTTACGCATGTCCCCAAGCCTATGCAGCCGAACGGGCATGAATTAGGCGAACCGCCGGGAATTACTGCGGCACTCTTGCAGTCATTTATGCCGTCATAGATTAACTGTCTCGGCGATGCCTCACAAGTTCCCTTGCATTTCAGGAATGCACGCATAGGGACGCTTGCTCCGGCTTCAACGCCCATTATTGACGCAATTATTTCCGAAACTTTTGCACCGCCTACGCTGCATTTGTTCACGGGCGCACCTTCATTGACAACTCCTGACGCGTAACCGTCGCAGCCGGGATAACCGCAGCCCCCGCAGTTCGCTCCGGGCAGGGCAGCACGTATCAGCCCGATTCTCTCATCCTGATGTACCCTGAAGGCTATTGACGCTATAGCAAGCAAAACACCGAATACACCGCCCATTATTCCCATTAATGCAAGCGGCGTTACCATTACATGTAATACGTTCATGTTCAAAGCCTCCCCTTGTTATTTTATGATTCCCGTGAAGCCCATGAAGGCTATTGACATCAAGCCGGCTGTTATCAAAGCCATAGGCAGACCCTGAAGGCTGTCGGGAATGCCCTCGTTCGTCTCGATTCTTTCACGTATTCCGGCCATTAATGAGATTGCCAGCAGGAATCCCAGTGATGAGCCTAAAGCGTTTACGAGCGAGGCAGCCAATCCGTAACCCTCATTCATGTTAAGAACCGCAACGCCTAAAACTGCACAGTTAGTCGTAATCAGCGGGAGGAATATTCCCAGCGATTTATAAAGAACGGGATTTAATTTTTTCAGCGCAAGTTCAACAAACTGCACCAACGCCGCAATTACGAGTATAAACGAAAGAGTGTATAAATACTCAAGGTGCAAGGGTACTAAAAGATAGTTATACGTAATCCATGTCATGAGCGATGCAAGCATTATTACGAATACGACAGCGGCACCCATTCCCTGAGCCGTCTTCAATTTAGAGCTTACTCCCATAAACGGACAGCACCCCAAGAAACGTGAAAGCAATATATTGTGTACGAATATTGAGCTTATGAAAAGCAGGAATAATTCTGTAATTGACATTTACGATTTCGCCTCCTCGCATTTTGAAGCGTCTTCGGCACTCTTTGCGCAGAATTTCGCCATTATGCACGCTCCGCAGCCCATCGGCCTTGCCTCAGCAGGTGTCGCGCCCAGCCCCTTCATTCTCGCCGCCCTTGCCTGTAACGCCCTGAAAGCTCCCATGCAGATTCCAAGAACTATAAATCCGCCCGGTGCAAGGACGATTAACAATGCAGGTTCAAAGCTGACTACGGGATTTCCGAAAAACGTACCTGACCCGAGTATCTCGCGGATTGATCCCAAAAACATTAAAGCGATCGTGAAACCGAATCCCATTCCTATGCCGTCAAGTGCCGAATCAAAAACTCCGTTCTTTGAAGCAAAGGCCTCAGCACGTGCAAGAATGATACAGTTTACGACAATTAACGGGATAAATATTCCCAGAGACCTGTTTAACTCGGGCGCAAATCCCTTCATCATAAACTCAATGACAGTAACGAAACCTGCTATTACAACGATAAAAATCGGGATACGGACTTCATCCGGCACTATCTTACGGAGAAGAGATATTACTATGTTTGACGCTACCAGAACGAACGTTGCAGCGATACCCATTCCCAAGCCGTTAGCAACACTTGTCGTAACCGCAAGCGTCGGGCATAGTCCTATACACTGAACGAATGTCGGATTGTCCGCAAGTATGCCGTTAGCAATGATTTTTATTTTTCCCTGACTCAAGCTACTCAGCCCCCTTTAGATTTTTTCTCCAGTATTCAACTGCCGCATTAACTCCGCTGACTACTGCATTTGATGTTATTGTTGCTCCTGATATTGCCACTATCTCGTCAGGGGCTGACGTGCTGCCCTTAACGACTGTGAGCGGAAACTTCTCTCTTTCTGCAAACTGGCCGTAAAATTCAGGCTCTGTTGACTTCGCGCCAAGTCCGGGAGTTTCTGAATGATTCAAGATATTTATTGCTTTAACAACTCCGTCCTTAGTTATACCGACAACAAAATTCAATAAACCGCCGTAACCTTTTGAATTTACGGAAATGCACCAGCCCTCAAGACCTGAATCGGCCGTCCCTTTAACTACGGCAGTAACAAATGAATCTTCTTCGGCTTTTACTTCCTCGAAATTCTTTGCTGACGGCATAACGATTCTGAAAGCCTCGTTGCGGGCTTCAATTTCGGCCTGAAGAATTGCCTTTGAAGTTATGTTCTCGACAAGCCCGAGAATAAGTCCTGTTACCGCTGTTACGGCGAATAACGTTCCCCCTAAATGAAGGGCTTTTTTCATTACATCGCTGAAAGATACTTTGTCATTTTTTACTTCTTCTGACATCTCTACTTGCCCCCCATTCTCTTAAAGAAATTGCTTTTAGGTGCGCCCAAAGTTCTCGGTTCGGTGTACATGTCGATTAACGGTACTGCAACATTCATTATTAAAATTGAGAACGATACGCCTTCAGGATAACCGCCCCACGTTCTTATCAAAGCCGTGAGAAGTCCGCAGCCGAACGCGTAAATATACTGTCCCTTAGCAGTCATCGGCGATGTCGTGTAATCCGTAGCCATGAAAAATGCTCCGATTAAAAGACCGCCCGTCAGAATTTCACATAAAGCACTTCCGTGACCGAAAAGCGATGCAAGTATCGCCGTTGTTGCAATATAAACTACGGGAATACGCCACGAAATGACTTCCTCCCAGATTAAATACAATCCGCCGAGTATCAATAAAATTGAGCATGTCTCGCCGATACAGCCTCCCATGTTTCCGGCCATCATGTTCCAGACTGATAGATTAACCGTCTGGCCTGCTTTCATGGCCGCTAAGGGCGTTGCTCCTGAAATTCCGTTTAATGTCCATGTAGTCATTGCTGTCGGCCATGAGATAAGCATCATTGCCCTTGCTGCTAATGCAGGGTTTACGATGTTTCCGCCGATTCCGCCGTAAAACTGCTTGACTATGATTATTGCGAAGATACTTCCGCATACTGCCATCCATATTGGCATTGTGGGAGGCAGGTTATAAGCAAGCAGAAGCCCCGTAACTACGGCTGAAAGGTCTGATACGGTGCTTTTCTTGTGCATAACGAATTTTTGCCATGCCCATTCGCTCAGGACACAGGCAACTATGCAGGCCGCTATGACCGCTAGGGATCTCAGGCCAAGAAAATAAACGCCCATAATTCCCGCAGGAATAAGCGAGAGAATGACCATGCACATAATTTTCTGAGTGCTGAAATCTGAATGCACATGAGGTGATGATGATACTACAAGTTTTGCTGACATGATGATTATTTCGCCTCCTGTTTCGCTTTAGCCTGAGCTGCTGCCTTCCGTCTTGCAGCATTGACGGCCGCTTTTCCTTCTTTGCAGGTCTGAGTTAAGAATCTCGAAGCCGGGCAGTTATACGTACAGCAGCCACACTCAATGCAGTTCATGCCGTTAAATGCCTCGAAAGTTTCGTAATCCCTGCGCCTGACCGCATGATCAAGGAATGTCGGGTTTAAGTGCATGGGACATGATTCGATACATTTTCCGCACCTTATGCACGCGCTCTCTTCAGCCATGTAAGCTAAATTCTTGGTCAAAGCAAGTATTCCCGAAGTTCCTTTTACGACGGGTACATCAACCGAACGCATTGCAAGCCCCATCATAGGACCGCCCGCAATGATTTTCACCGGCTCATCTTTGAAGCCTCCGCAGAAATTTATAAGTTCACGCACAGGAATACCCAGAGGAACTTCAACATTTTTCGGCTCGACAACAGCATCGCCGGTTACTGAAATTACGCGCTCGGTTACGGGCTTTCCCTCTTCAACAGCCTTGCAGATATGCCACGCCGTACGGGTATTCAGCAGGATACAGCCGACATCTGCGGGCAATGCAGGAACTAACGGAATTTCCTGGCCAGTTACCGACCAGATTAACATTTTTTCTGCACCCTGAGGATATTTGACCTTGTGAGGCATGATCTTAATTCTGGGATTCTTGTTATGCTCCGTCATTGTCGCTATAGCTTCAGGCTTGTTGTTTTCAATTGCAATAACTCCCTGAGCTTCCGGGAAAATTTCAAGAACGTAGCCCAATCCCCTAATAATTTCGTCAGGACTTTCAATCATGAGCCTGTTATCACAGCTTAAATACGGTTCACATTCAGCAGCGTTTACAATCAGCCACTTAATAACGCGGTCTTTAGGCGGTGAAAGTTTTACGTGCGTCGGGAAACATGCTCCGCCCATTCCGACAATGCCGGCTGAACGTATCAGCTTGATATATTCTGACGGCTGGGGCTTGTGTCCGAGTTCGTCAAGAAGCGAGGGAGCCGGTGAATATTTCCCGTCGCTCTCAATGACTATACAGTTTTCGACACTTCCCGAAACGGTCATTCTGGGCGCAATCTCTTTGACTGTGCCTGATACAGCGGAGAATATCGGGGCTGAAACAAAAGCGTCAGTATCAGCGATTTTCTGTCCTGCAAGTACAGAATCACCCTTCGCAACAACAGGAGAACACGGCGCACCGATATGCTGGGATAACGGATAAACGAACTCTCGCGGATCTTCAGGCCGTAAAATCTCAATGGCCTTATTTTCCGTGAGGGCTTTGCCTTCAGGAGGATGTACTCCCCCTAAAAAAGTAGGCAGGTTCATTGTGTATATGACACCCCTCTCAATAAATTTATAAATTATAAAAAACGATATTTTTTGTATAAATGTATTATAGCTTAATTAAGGGTTCAATCAATCGGTACAAGGCAGTGAAATTATTGCGCAGGGCATATCGAAAATAACCGGCCATGAAAATATAAAGCGAATAAAAACGCAAAAAAAACAGTAATTTCAATGATGAAGGGAATTGCGCTATTTGTTTGTTTACCGTATAATGCACTCTGAAAGCGGTATTAGAGCCGTTTAAGGTTGTCAGATTACCTTAAAATTTGACAAAATAAATAAAGCAAACTTTTTCATCAGGAGGTGTAAATCATGACAAAAGCAGAACTTATTGACGCAATCACTGCAAAACTCGACATGCGCAAAAAGGACGTAGCCCCCGTAGTTGATGAAGTCTTCGCACAGATTCAGGGAGCGCTCGCAAAAGGCGATAAGTGTACGTTCGTAGGCTTCGGAGTATTTGAGGTCAGAGAAAGAGCAGAGAGAGAAGGTCGCAATCCTCAGGATCCTTCAAAGGTCGTTCTCATTCCTGCAAAGAAAGTCCCCGTCTTCAGGCCGGGCAAAGACCTCAAAGACAGCGTTCTTGACGCACCGATCGGAAAATAATTTTCAACGACACTAAACGAAATTTAAGGCGGTTCCCGATAAATTAAAGAGAGCCGCTTTTTTGTGTTAGGATATAGAATAATTCACAATAATTCACACGGAAGGATTTAATATTACATGTTGAATTTCAGGAAATTAACATGGCAGGACAAAGACATCTGCACAAAATATTTTCAGGCTTCACCCGTTCATTACGCCGAATATTCTTTTTTCGGCTTATGGGCATGGCAGCACACTTACCCGATTGAGATTGCCGAAACTGAGGGGCATTTATGCTGGCTCAGGTCTGACGGGCCGCTGCCGGGAATGTTCGGGCCTTTGGGAAACTGGGACGCCGTTACAGACTGGGACAGGGAATTATCGCACTTCAAGCCGGGAGATGTGATATATGATGTCCCGTCAAAAATCAAAGACATTCTTTCAGGAAGGGAAAATCTCAGATTCACTGACGACAGGGATCAGCACGAATACGTATACGCAGTGAAAGACATGATCGCATTGAATGGCAAAGCCTACGCACACAAACGCAACAGGGTACGCGCATTCTTGAACGGCTACGAGTGGGATTATTACCCGCTTAATCCGGGTGATTTCGGCGATGTCATGAAATTTCAGGAGAAGTGGCGTTCTCATAGAATGCTGACCATGACGCCTGACGAGGCTGAATCCCTGGAAGATGAGGACATAGCGATAAAGAATGCTCTTGAAAAATGGGAAGATTTCAATTTCATCGGCGGAATGCTGAAAGTTGACGGTGAAATCATTGCTTATACTATTGCTGAGGAACTCGATTCAGAAAATCTTGATGTAAGGTTTGAAAAGGCTTTCCCTGAATATGCAGGCAGCTATCAGGCTATAAATTACATTTTTCTGAAAGAGCAGGGCAGTAATTACATCTGGGTTAACCGTGAGGAAGATATGGGCGAGCCGGGACTTAGAGAAGCCAAGCTGTCTTATAATCCGGCATTCATGCTTGAAAAATTTCAAATGGAAATATTATAGAGGTGGTTGAAATGTATACAAATGCTGTTGATTCGGCCATGACGTTTGCTGATACTGCGTTGATGTCATCAGAAAATTTCAGGATAATGCTCGATGAGGCTCACGATTGGGCAGAACGTTCAGGACTTAAAGAAAAGGATGTTAATGACATCATAAAAGACGTACGCAGAAAAAAAAACGGGTATAAAAAACAGGTATGAAGATCGTTATTGACACTAACGTTGTAATTTCAGGGATTTTTTTCGGCGGAAAACCAAGAAAAATTATAGAGGCAGCTGCTGACAAAAAGATATTTGCCTGCGCCTCGCCTGAAATAATCAGTGAATACTATGAAATTATAATTGAAATGGAAAAACGCGGACAGGGACATTTTAACCGCCGTGTCCTTGTCCCCCTGATTTCAGGAATGGAGATAATAAAACCTCATTCATCAATAAAAATATGCCGTGACCCTGACGACAATAAATTTATTGAGTGTGCCGCTGATGCAGGAGCTTTATATATAATAAGCGGAGACAAAGACCTTCTTGACATTCAGGAATACAACGGCATTGATATTATTACGGCAGGGGATTTCTGCAGCATGTACAGCTGCTTATTCTCATAAAAAGGCAGGCATAAATTCGCATGATATATCTTGTAATAGGCTTATTCGTCGCAATGGCTGTAGGGGCATTCCTCCGCCAGCAGTCAAAACATTCAGCATCACAGCCCGAATCACAAGAATCAGTAAACGCTGAATCTCTCGATTTGCCCGATGATGATAATGATAATAATGATAACGGCGATAACATAATTGACGGAGACGAAAGCGATGATTCAGGCTTCATTCTTTCAGCAAAACCCGTAACCGATCCCGACAGAGTATCGGGTGCAACATACTCATCTCACGCTCCGGCCGGTGAAGATTCACCCTACGGCTTATCATCAGAGCCAAAGAAACAGGCTCAGGCAAAATCAAATCTTCTCCGATGGTGCGGAAGGGCAGGGAATATTCAGGCTTCAAATATCGTAGTTCCCGGCCCCGTTGCTTACTGGTCAAACGGCGAGGCCGCAACAAATGAACCGTCATGTATTGATGTTACTCTGCCCGTTGCGTTCCCTCAGAAGGGCGATACGTTACCGGCAGACGGCGCAGAGTCTTACGCGTCAATGACGGATATTCAGCGCGGTATATATCTCACGTGGCTTGCAGGCGCGAGGATTCAGCCCCCGCTCCATATGTGTTACCCAGCCATATGGCTTTACGGAATTGAACGGCGTACGATTGTCGACAAATTGGACTTGGGAATGTGCATTAACGAGGCTTTCAGGTTATTGCCGCTTTTACGCTGGGAGGCATTAAGAGATAATCTCGTTAATTTTATAACGTGGCTTGCAATAAAAGTCTGGCTTCCTGACGAAGATTTGATGTCGATGTGCAAAAAAATGAACTCCGTTCCTGAAGGGCTGCTCGATATTCTCCTCAACTCTTACACAAAATCAATGCTTCCCCTTCCTTCTGCCGTAGCTTTTACGGTTGTCAGGACATGTTCAAAACTTCACAGGGAAGGAGAACCGCAGATTCCCCATTCAAATGAGGCTCTGCAGAAATTTACGCCCATATACAAGGAACTTTGCAAGGGAGGGTTAATACTTCTGAAACCTGAAAGCGTCCTCAAAATTTCTTATACTCCCTCTAATCCGTCAATATCGCTCGGCAAAAAAGATAGTGAAGCCGTTGAAATTCCTGATTTCTTTGCGGATTTGTCGATATTCAAGAATCTTGTTGACTCTTGGGAAGTTTTCCTAACTTCGGTTAAACCTCCAGAAACTCCGCCGGATCTCGCAGACATTGCCGGGCGGCCTGACTTTGAAGGTTTCATTAACAAATTAAGGCCGGAAGGCAGCGAACTTCCGTTAATGGCAACACTTGGGGATCTTGCAAAAGTAATGAAGTTCAACACGTCATCAAGCGGCAAACTTACTGGCAAGGAACGAAAAGCAATCGTTGACACTGCACAGGTTGAGGGCTGGCAGGTAATACCTGACTTGGGAATTTCAGGGCGTGAATACAAATGGGACGACAAAATTTTATTCACGGAACTTGCGCCGGGTACTCAGTTATCACAGAGCTACAGGGTTGCATCGTTTATTCTTGAGTTCACGTGCGCTTCTATTGCTGCTGACGAAGACAGGGTTTTTGAGCCTTTAAGAAGACGAATGAACGATTATTTTGCGCTTACTGAAGATGATAATATCCGTCTTGAGGCTCAGAAGCCGTTGAATCTTCCGACACAGTACGGCCCCGATTATTACGGTGAATTTTTATGTTCGTGGCTTTCTGAAGATGAGCGGAAAAGCGTTAAGGGTTTAATTCTTCATGCCGTAAGTTTTATGCCTGAGTTCGGGGAAAATCCTGAAGTAAATTCGATACTTTGTGAAGTCATGAAACTGCGCGAAAGTGAAGAGCCGACCCCCGCAGATTTGGCAAAGACGGCGCATGACTGGGGAAATGAAGTTTTGAATCTAATGACGCTGCTTTTCAAGTCTAACTGAAGCATAAATCAGCAGGGGACGCGGAAATCTCCCCTGCCCGTTACTATCCTGTAGCCTATCTTGGAAACTCTTTCATTAAGACAATTTCTGCACTGTGCAGACTCCTCGCCGGTGCATATTTTGTTGTCATAAAGTTCATATTTCTTTCTGACTTTTACGGGCGACAGGTTCGGCATGACTACATTTGCGCCCGACATAATGCCCATTTCGCGCCCTATTGGATTAACCGTCCCGAGTGCCGTAGTTGCAGGCAGCAGGACAGGAGGATAAATCAGGCGTATTACCGACAAAAGATAACATGTCATCTCAGCACTGCCGGGCGGAAAATTTCGGAACTCCGTATCTTTATGCGGAATGAACGGCCCTATACCGCACATCTCAGGCTTGAAAGTCTCAATAAATTTCAAGTCCTTTGCAATATTTTTCACTGTCTGGTACGGACTGCCTACCATGAAACCGCAGCCGACCTGATAGCCAAGACTCCGCAAATTTTCAAGGCATTTCATACGGTTATCGTAAGACATGGCCAAAGGGTGAAGGCGTGAATAGTGCTGGCTGTCAGCCGTCTCATGCCTCAATAAATACCTGTCGGCACCGCAGGCACGCAGAAATTTATAACTTCCGTAACTTCTTTCGCCCATTGAAAGGGTAACGGCACAATCGGGATGATTGTCTTTAATTTTTTTTACAATGCCGCCTAAAATCTCGTCAGTGAAATAACCGTCTTCACCGCCCTGAAGTACGAACGTCCTGAAGCCAAGTTCATAGCCCTCATTTGAACATTCAATAATTTCATCAGGCGTTAACCTGTAGCGTTCACAATTTTTATTGCTTTTCCTTATTCCGCAATATAAACAGTCATTACGGCAAATATTAGAAATTTCAATCAGGCCGCGAATATATACATCATTTCCGTAAATTTCACGCCTGACTTTAACTGCAAATTCACGGAGAAGCCTTGTATTTTCTTCATTGCGTCCGCTGATTAACGCCTCATATTCTTCAAGGTTCAGTGAATGTTCTTCCGCGAGCTTATTAATTAAGTCTTTCACTATTTCGAGAATGCTATAGTTACGCTCACGCCGTCAAGATTGCCGACACGCCCCGAAAGTGCCGATATAACGTCCTGCGGTGCGTCAAGGGCAATGCTGATTATGTTTATATTTTTCTGGTGATACGGCAGCCCCATTCTGCCGATTATGTAATTTCTGTACTCGTGAAGAGTATTATTGAGCGTCTCGATTGAGTTTATGTTCTCAACTATTATGCTCATGACTGCCACTCTTGTATCCATAATTAATTCCTCCTGTTCTTATTTATTGTCGGGATAAAGTATCGATACTACGTTGTCAGGGACTTCAAAATGCTGGTAATCTTTAACCGTCTTCCAGTTCCCGCCCCATTCGAAGCCGTGTTCAGTGAAAAGTTTATAGCACAGGTCATCACTGTCTATCTTGTACGGAAAATCTTTTGTCCTGTCGATATATGCCCCTGCCGTTGCCGGTTCAAGTATGGTCTTTCCGTCAGCAGTAATTTTTACATAAGGATTATAGAGCGTGTTTATGTCAACCGCCAATCCGAGACCGTGCTTTGAAATTCTTGTCGTGTGCGTAATAAATCTGAAATTGAATGACGATGAATTATTATCGCGCATTGAAGTTTCATCTACGGCATCATACTCATCAACAAGGCGCATTCTTTCAATCGGGTAACCTGCCTCATAAAGTTTCATGAGAATGTCGAGAACGTCATACGCTATGTAAACATTGCAGATCATTTCGCCTTCGAGCGTATTGCCCTCTAAGTCTTTGTGAAGGACATGAAGGTACCTCAGGTCTTCACGCGGAAGAGTGCAGTTATCCTTGAAGGACTTGCCCTTAATCCTCGCAAAAATTTCATCGTTAATCTTCGACATGTAGAACCCGTCTTTTACGTCAGCATATGCAAATGAGGACGAGAAGACTAAAATTAAAGCTATGACTGTCAATGTAACTGAAAGAATATTTTTCATGAAAAATATTTCAGCCTCCTTAGTAATTTTTATAATTCTAAGTTACGAAAATAGAAATGTAAAGTTATATACTGAGCTGGTAAAATATAATCCGGCTCATGAAAGGAGATGTAAAAATTATGATTAACCTGAACAGTTTTGACACTCTTGGTAAAAGCGGCCTTTCCATGATGCAGACAGGACTTAACACGGCAAATGCTGCCAGTGCAAAAGTCATGGGGAGCGGAGCAGACCCAATGAGCATAGCCGAAGCCTCTATGGACATGAGTACAGCGAAAGTTCAGATGGCGTTAGGCGCGTGGCTCGTGAAATCTCAGAATGAACTTATGGAAAGTTCACTGAGGATTTTCGGTATCGGTGAAAAACACAGCGGACTATATTAGCATTTAAGATTTTGCCTGCCGAAAAAAGGCGGGCTTTATTTTTATTAATTAATTATTAAAAGGGGGCTTTTGCCTATATATGCAGCAGACCCAAAACGAAAGAATTTCACTCACAAACGGCCGTATTCATACTCAGTCAGGAACAGCCTCGAATATTACGTTTGAACATGGCCAGATCGTTTCAGTTAATGATGAGACAAGCAGCCTTAACGGGAGAAGTATAGACCTTCACGGCAGGACTGTTCTGCCCGCTTTCTGTGATACGGGTACGGACTTTCTTGCATGGGCTGAAACTCAGGAACGTCTCAATCTCTCGAACGTTCATTCAGTCCGCGAAATGTCAGAATCCCTTGAGGCTTATTCACGGGCAAATCACAAGCCCCTGCGCGAATGGTACGTGGCTTATAACCTGCCTGATGAATTAGTAATCTCACGCGATGACTTGGACTCGGTAATTCCTGCCATGCCCTGTGCCGTTATTGACGCAGGGAAAACACACGCCATTCTCAACACCGTAGCAATGAATGAATTTAACATGCCTCAGGATAATGTTGAACTTGACGAGTTCACGCAGCATTTACCCGAATTAAGCGGAGATGACATAATATCGCTTGTCAAAACTTATTCGCAGAAAGTAAACGCTCTCGGAATTTCTGAGATATGGGCGGACTTTGACGGCAGCGACATTGAAAGATTATGGGATATATTTTTCAGTGAGGCTTATGATTCACTGACATTCAGGTTACGCTGTAATTTCGGCTTTGATAACGTAAGCACGCTGAATGAATTTCTATCTTCAGGACTTAGGACAGGGGACGGCCTCCCGTTCTGCAAAATCGGCGGGATACTCGTTAAAGGGGGCATTGAACAGCAGGAACAGCAGAAAAACATGATATACTCTGCTCATCTCTCAGGCTGTCAGATAATCAGCGAAAATAACAAATCATGCCTGAATGCCCTTGAACGGGTCATAAAACGTTCAAGAAAATCATCAAGGCACATAATACGCGGCTTTACAGGCAATATCATAGACAGGATGAGGTTGTTGGGGCTGGGCGGTATTACAATGGCCGGCCATGAACAGGAAGATAATTTTATTCACGAGGCATTTCAGAACGGATTAGTAATCTCTCCGGGAAGCGGCGAAAATTTAGTCCCTCCCGTAAAACGCATAAGCTCTCTTGTTTCGGGCGGTCTCAGCACAGCTGAAGCACTGAGCGTATACACGTGGTCGGCCTCGTGGAACGGCGGAAATGAAGCAAGAAGGGGCGAACTTTCTGTCGGCAATGATGCTGATATAGTCGTACTTGAACAGGATCCCTTCCTCGTCAGGCCGGAAGAGATTTCAGAAATTGATGTTGCAATGACATTCTGTGCAGGCTGTGCAGTATATGATTCTGGAGCAATTTAGATTTAGTTACTAGGAGGAAAATTTTATGACAAGACGGAGTGCAGGTATATTACTGCCGGTTACTGCCCTACCCTCGAAATACGGCATAGGCGACTTCGGCCCTGAAGCGTTTAAGTTCGGCAGGTTCCTTCATGATGCAGGACAGAGAATGTGGCAGGTTCTGCCGGTGACGGCAACAGATCCGGGCTGCGGAAATTCTCCGTACAGTCCGACATCAGCATTCGCCGGAAATTATCTTCTCATAAGCCCTGATATTCTCATTGATGAAGGACTTCTGACGGCTGATGAACTGAAAAAGACTGCTGAAAAATACGACTTCAGCAAAACAGAAGAAAAAGCAGATTACGAATTATCGAGAGCTTTCAAAACTGAAATATTAAACGCGGCCTATAAACACTGCATAAAAGGGAATAATTCAGACTTCAGGACTTTTATTGCAGGTACTGAATGGCTTGAGGCGTTTGCACTTTTCAGCGTTATTAAGCAGGTGAACGGCGGTGCAGCATGGTATGAATGGCCGGAGGAGCTTAAACACCGTGATCCGGCAGCACTCCGAAAATTCAAGGCTGAATACTCAGAAGAGATTGCCCGCCAGGAATTTTACCAGTATATATTCTCCCGTCAGGCGAAAAATCTTCATTCAAAACTTAATGAGCTTGATATTGAACTTATCGGCGATATTCCGCTTTACGTTACAAGAGACTGCGCGGACGTATGGCAGAATCCGGAACAGTTTGATCTTGACGAGGACTTGAACCCCGTAACGGTCGCAGGAGTTCCGCCCGATTATTTCAGCGAAAACGGGCAGCTATGGGGCAATCCGTGCTACAAATGGGAAAAAATGGAAAAAGACGGCTTCAAATGGTGGATAAAGCGTCTTCAAAATCTTCTTTCAATGTTCGACAGGGTAAGGATTGACCATTTCAGGGGATTAGCGGCTTACTGGGCAGTCCCGTACGGCGAGGAAACCGCAAAAAATGGAGAATGGGTAGACGTTCCGCATGAGAAATTTTTTGCGGCACTTAAAGAAAATTTCCCTGAAATGCCTTTCTGGGCTGAAAATTTAGGGATAATTACGCCTGATGTTGAAGAGCTGCGGAAAGATTATAACCTTCCAGGAATGCTTGTCCTTCATTTCGCTTGGGGCAATCCTGCCGATAACCCGTACGCGCCTCATAATCACACGAGGGACAGCGTTGTTTACACGGGTACTCACGACAACAACACATCACGCGGCTGGTTTGAGAATGACGCAACGGAGGACGAAATAAAGAATTTTGCCTCATACATTGGCCGCGACGTAATGGACGGTTATATTTTCACGTCTGAAGTTACAAGGCTTGCAGTAAGTTCCGTAGCTGATACTGCGATTATACCGATGCAGGATTATCTGAGGCTTGGAGCTGAGGCAAGAATAAACGTCCCTTCAACTCCTTCCGGGAACTGGTCATGGAGAATGAGAAGCGATGCAATTCCTGACGGCCTCGCTGACAGGATAAAGGCAGCCTGCAAATTATACGGAAGAGTTTAGATATACTGAAAGAAAAGCTCCCGGCGGTTGAAAACTTCCGGGAGCTTGTTATATTCTGATTTAATTTTTAACTTTAATTTTGGTGGGCCCACCTGGACTCGAACCAGGAACCTTCCGGTTATGAGCCGGTGGCTCTAACCACTTGAGCTATGGGCCCGTCTCAAAACACCTGAGAATTTTACACGTCCTTTGATTTTGCGTCAAGCCCGAATTTTTATTTACGCGCAAATTTCACGGATTTTGAAAGATGTATTATAATTCTGATACTAACAACATCCATTAATTATTGAGCAATTTAATTTTCAAAGTTAAAACAGAAAGGAAAGCAGACAGTCATGAAAGAATTTAAGTACGTCATCACCGACCCTGTAGGAATCCACGCACGCCCCGCCGGCCTTCTCGTAAAAGAGGCAAAGAACTTCAAGAGTACGGCAACGTTCATTAAGGGCGAAAAGTCAGCAAAAGCAACAGCACTCATGAAGCTCATGGGAATGGGAATCAAGCAGGGCGATGAAGTCCTCGTCCGCATTGAGGGCGAAGATGAGGAAGCCTGCGCAGCCGCTCTCGAAAAATTCATGAAGGAGAATTTCTAGCATTATGCAGACCTTCAAGGGTACAAAAATCGTAAACGGCATCGCAATCGGAAGGATCAAGATTTACAAAACTCCCGATTACGTTATCAGTGAGGAACTTGTAAGCGACATAGGCGCAGAGATTGAACGTTTCGAGGCCGCACGCGTAAAAGTTCAGGAACAGCAGAACGCCCTTTACGAAAAAGAAATGAAGGAAGGACGGAAGGATACTGCCGGAATTTTCGAGGCTCACGCAATGATGCTTGACGACGAAGACACGCTCATTGACCCGTGCAAGGAAATCATGGCAGAAGGCCATACGGCAGAATACGCCGTCAGGGCAGCATTCGACAACGCTGCAACAGAGTTCAGCGAAATGGAGGACGAATATTTCAGGGCAAGAAGTGCTGACGTTATCGACCTGAAGAACTCAATGTTAGATGTCCTTTTCGGAAATGACACGGAGAGTCTGCAGGGAACTGAACCGGCAATACTTGTCGCCGAAGATCTGGCACCGTCAGAGACAGTGAAGCTCGATAAATCACTGCTTCTCGGACTTGTTACCCGTCTTGGAAGTTCAAACAGCCACACGGCAATATTAGCAAGAAGCATGAACTGGCCTACACTGATACAGTGTCATGATATTGCTGACGACTGGGACGGAAAATTTGCAATACTTGACGGCTATAATTCCTGCATTTACATTGAGCCCGACCAGAAGACGATCGATGAACTTTCGGCGAAACAGGCTGAAGACAAGGCGCGCGAGGAAAAACTCAAGGAGCTTAAAGGACAGCCCAGCGTTACGAAAGACGGCAGAAAAGTCAAACTTTATGCAAACATCGGAGGGCCTAAAGATATTCAGGCAGTTATCGAGAATGACGCAGAAGGCGTTGGGCTTTTCCGTTCGGAATTTGTTTATCTGAACAGCAAGGAAGACCCTTCGGAAGAGGCACAGTTCGCGGCTTACAAGCAAGTACTCGAAGGATTATCGCCCAGAATGGTAATAATCAGGACATGCGATATAGGTGCGGACAAAACGATTGATTATATGCAGCTCGACAAGGAAGATAACCCGGCTTTAGGCTTCAGGGCCGTAAGAATATGCCTGACCCGCCCGGATTTCTTCAAGCGTCAGTTAAGGGCATTGCTCAGAGCCTCAGCTTTCGGCAATCTTGGTATAATGTTCCCGATGATAATAAGCCTCTGGGAAGTCAAGAAGTGCAAGGAAATTCTTGAAGAGTGCAGGAAAGAGCTTGAGGCTGAAGGCGCAAAAATCGGAAAATATGAAATTGGTATAATGATCGAAACTCCTGCGGCCGCGTTATGTGCTGATGAGTTAGCTGAGGAAGTGGATTTCTTCTCTCTCGGAACGAACGACTTAACCCAGTACACATGCGCGATTGACAGGCAGAGCGCAAATCTTGAGCCTTTCGCAAACACTCATCACCCCGCAGTGCTTAGGCTCATCCGCGAGACGATAGAGGCAGGACACAGGCATAATACTTGGGTAGGCATATGCGGAGAACTGGGAGCTGACCCGACACTTACTGAAGAGTTTTTGAAGTGGGGCGTTGATGAGCTTTCAGTCAACCCGAAGAGCATTCTGCCTTTAAGAGGAAACGTCAGGAATGCAGACTTGTCTAAATTCAAGACAGAATCCCCGAAGGCCGTTGACCCGAAAAAAGAGCCGAAGGGATTTTTTGGGAGGTTATTCAGCTAATATGTTATACGGAGCTTTAGAAGCAGGCGGAACAAAGATGATCTGCGCTGTCGGCAACGAGGACGGCCAGATTCTGGATCAGGTATCAATACCGACATCAACTCCCGAAGAGACGATGCCGGCAGTAATTGAATATTTCAAAGCAAAAGTTTCACCCGAACTTGCCGAAGAAGACAGGCTTTCAGCTCTCGGGATTGCATGTTTCGGGCCTGTCGATGTTCGGAAAAATTCAAAGACATACGGAAATATTCTCTACACGCCCAAAATCGCGTGGCGTAATTTCCCTATGGTTAAGACAATGAAAGACGCGCTCAATATCCCCGTAGGATTCGACACGGACGTAAACGGCTCACTTCTCGGCGAAGTTACTTGGGGATGTGCGCAGGGTCTGACCGATGCGGTTTACTTCACGATCGGAACGGGGATCGGCATGGGCGCAATGTCGGGCGGAAATCTCATTCACGGAATGCTGCACCCCGAAGCAGGACACATAGCAATGTCAGTAATTCCCGGCGATGAATACAAAGGACACTGCCCGTCACACGGCGCATGTTTCGAGGGCATGGCCTCAGGCCCGGCAATTGAGGACCGCTGGGGCAAAAAAGGCAGCGAACTTTCAGAGAATCCCGAAGTCTGGGAACTTGAAGCAAAATATATCGCTCAGGCAATGACGGCCGTAATTTACATGTTAAGCCCGCAGAAAATAATTCTCGGCGGCGGCGTCATGTCTCAGTCCCAGCTCTTCCCGATGGTTCGCAAATACGTTACTGAGTACATCAACGGCTATATCGACACGAAAGAACTGCGCAACATAAATTCTTACATTACCCCTGCCGCACTTAACGGGAATCAGGGAATAATGGGCGCAATAAAGCTCGCTGAAATGGCGGCGGAAGAATAGCATCACGCATTTATTTACACCTGCCCTGTGTGTGAAAATATACGGGGCGGGTTTTGTCTTGAATTAAAATATAAAGTAAAGTTAAAAAAAAAGAGGCTTGAATTTTATGGCTGACATAACAGAAGCGGCAAAGAAAAAAGAAGTTAATCAGGATTTCAGGGATATTGATATGGAATCTCTCGGCGAGGAACATATCAATTTAGTATTCAAATTAGGGCGCGAAAATTTCGGCGTTGACGTGAACATGGTTCGTGAGATAGTCCGCGTCCCTTCGTTCATTACAAGAGTCCCGAACGCTCCGGCTTATATCAGGGGCGTAATAAATTTGAGGGGGACTATAGTACCTGTTTTCGACATGCACATGAAAATCGGCATGGCCGGACATCCGCTGACGGACGAGGCGAGAATCGTCGTTATTGCCGTCAATGAAGTAACTTTCGGAATGATAGTAAATTCTGTCCGTGAAGTTCTTACGATTTATGATGCACAGCTTGAAGTGGCGACAAAATTATCTTCAGCTATTGACAGGCGTTATGTTTTGTGGGTTGCGAAACCTGCTGATGACAGGCTCATACTGCTTCTTGACGTTTCAAATCTTTTTGAGCTTGACCAGATTTTAGAGGACAGCGAGTAAAGTTTATGCGCAAGTTTTTTTTTAGCGTTCTTTTAACCGCGCTCATTCTCTGTTTATGCTCTTCTGCGTGGGCTGATGCGTCAATGTATGTAGGCTCCGGCCATGTCGGAGGATTAAGGACAACCGAAAATAACGGCATTATGTGTGTTCCTGTCGGTGATGCCGGCAGGCTTCTCGGCTTTTCGTCATCACGGAAAGGGGAAGAGCTGATTGTTTCGCGCGGAAATCTTGAGCTGAGAATCGTCATAGGTTCGGCGGCTGCGTGGCGCGGAATGTCAATAGTTCCGCTTTATACGGCACCATTTGAAAAGGACGGTATTGTATGGCTCGATGCTCAAAGCACTGCGAATCTTTTTCAGGGGACAATGAGTTCAGGTTCTGCAAACAGAATAAGAATCACAAACTCTTCAGGCTATATGGCAGCTTCAACTTCAAGGGGCGAGGTAGATTTAGGGCAGTTTGATGAGCCTGCGCCGGCTGTAGATGTTGCGTCAGTCAGGACACAAAACCCGGTTCCACAGCCCGTAACACCCGTAACGCCTGTAGAACCCGTAGAACCCGCAGAACCTGCAACGCAGCCAGAACCCGTTACACCTGTAACACCCGCAAAACCTGTTACACCAGCAACGCAACCGGCACCCGTCACGCCCGTGAAACCTGCAGAGCCGGTTACACCGCCCAAACCGTCAGAGCCTGTAATTGCATCAGCAGAAACAGAAACAGAGACAGTAGCAGAGACAACGCAGAACACTGCGGCGAAACCTCAGCCGAAATTTGAATCTTTCAAGCCTGATGATTCAAAAACTGAAGACGGCGAAAATTACAGCGGAACAATTCAGGGCATAAGGTGGACAACTCAAAACAAGCCCCACAATAAAATACGCGTAGTCATAACGGCTGAAGACGGCTCAGACCCTCAAGTTTTCATGGATAAAGGGAAACTTCATGCCCTGTTCTCGTCAAGCCTTGAAAATTCAAAGAGTATTGCATCGCCCTATTCAAACGTAAAAGCTGAGATTAAGAGCAGTTTTGAGGGCGTTGACCTGATATTTACGGCAGAAGGAATAACTAAGGCCGACAAATACGTTCTCGATAATCCGAGAAGAATTGCAATTGATTTCATTTTCCCTTCAGACGTTAATATAATTGCTGATTCTCCTAAATCTGTAAATACGAGCGTCCAACTTCCCGGACAGGAAACTCAGGCAAAACCTCAACAGCCTGTTAAACCGTCAGCAACTGTAGCACCGGTTACACCATCAAAGCCTGACCCCGTAATCACGCAGGAGGCAAAGCAGCCGGCAGTCATGACACCGCCAAGCACTATAACAATTCCGACAAGTCCGCAGGCGGCACTCAGGATTCATGGCAAAAAGACGGTAGTTATTGACGCAGGACACGGCGGAAAAGATCCCGGAGCTTCCGACAACGATATAAGGGAAAAAGATATTAATCTTTCAACCGCTCTTGAACTTGAAAAGGCTTTGACAGCAAGGGGCTTCAACGTCATAATGACAAGAAATACTGACGTTTATTTGAAACTTCAGGAACGCACGGACATTGCAAATAACGTAAATGCAGATCTCTTCGTAAGTATTCACGTTAACGCCCTGCCGTCAAAAAAATCAATGTCAGGATTCGAGATTTACATCATGGCACTGCCGACGGATAAAGACGCAATGAACCTCGCTAAAATTGAAAACAGGGAATACGTTGAAGGCAAGGGAATGGATACGGCTAACGTTGACCGCAAAACTGAAATGCTTCTGCACATACTCGGCGATATGCAGCAAAATAATAAAATAAGCGAAAGTACGAATTTCGCGGCTTCACTGTATAATGCAGGAGTAAGGAGCGGACTTCCCATGAGGAGAGTTGCTCAGGCTCCGTTCTTTGTTCTCAGGGGCGCGGGAATGCCGGCGGTTTTGCTTGAGATCGGCTTTGTAACTAACGCTGCAGAAGCCCAGACGCTGAACACTGCTGCTTATCAGCGCAGAATAGCTCAGGCAATGACTGAAGGAATCGTAAATTATCTGAAATAAAAGAAAGGTGAGAATAAATTGCCGCCATTAAGACGAACGGGCAGCGGAAACGGAAACTTAAACGAAAACTTAAACGGAAAGAGAGTTATACCGAACAGGCGCAGACAGGCTCAGCAGGAAGCCGCAAAAAGGGCTTCACAGCAGAATACAAGAATAAGGTATGAACGGGATGACGATGAAAAACCGACACCGTTAATGCTCAGGATTTTATTGTGGCTCGGAATTATATTATTGTGCTTCGTTCTCGGCTATCTTGGGACTTCTTGGGTTGTTGAGTTCCTGAATAGAAAACTGCTTCTTAAACCTGAAAACAGAATCGAAAATCAGGAAGACTTATCGCACTTTGAGCAGTCTGAACAGGAACGCACTGCAGGAAATCCCCTGACTTCAGGAAATGAAGTTCAGCAGGTGTCCCTCAATCTGTATCATGTAAGAAACGGCAATACGCTGGCAGAGATTCGGAAAAATTTTATTCTCCGTACGAATGAGGAAAATATAAGGGATGCCGTAAACGAAATAATATCAATAAGCGGTGTACCTAACGCAGGAAAAATAAAACTGCTCCACGTGTTCAGGGATGACGATACAGCCTTTCTTGACATGTCGGGGCAGTTTGCTTCGGCTCTGTCTTCAATGGGAAGGCAGAAAAGCCTGTTGCTCATAACAGGAATAGTCAGGACAATGCAGGAAAATTTTCCCCCCTTATCACAGGTCAGGTTTCTTTTAGATTCAAAAGCTCCGACACCTAACTCTGGAAATTCAAACGATGCCGTAGATTTATCGTCAGTCTGGAAATTGCCGAAGAAAACATCATGAGTTTATTGTCAAAATTAATCATAGCTACTGGAAATTTCGGCAAGTATAAAGAATTTGAACAGATAATAAATCATACTGCAGACAATAATTTCACGCATGAAATAATTTTTGCGCCCGACAAAGCCAAGCTGATAGTTGAAGAAAGTGGAAAATCTTACGCTGAAAATGCAATGTTAAAGGCCAGAGCATGGACGGAAAAAACGGGGCTTCCCTGCCTTTCTGATGACAGCGGACTTGAAGTTGAGGCTTTGAACGGCGCGCCGGGTCTTTATTCGGCAAGAATTATTAAAGGAACAGACAGAGACAAGGCAGAATGGCTTTTATCTGAACTTGACGGATATGAAAACAGAAAAGCCAGATTTTCGGCTGCTCTGTGCCTCTGCGTTCCTGATGAGTATACGCTGGTAACAGAGGGATACTGTTACGGGACAATCGCCGAATCTCAAAGAGGTTTTGACGGTTTCGGCTATGATCCTGTATTTATTCCTGACGGGTATACTATGACTTTTGCTGAATTGGGCAGTGAAATAAAGAATAACATTTCACACAGGGCAAACGCTTTCAGGAAAATATGCAGGCTGTTAAGCGTCAATGTCAATATTAAAGCCTGAGCCATTCAGAAAGCTCAAGCGCGTAATACGTAATTATTATGTCCGCGCCGGCTCTTGCCATTGATGTTGCTGCTTCAAGTGCTGCATTTTTTTCGTTCAGCCAGCCTTTTTCACTCGCAGCCTTAATCATCGAGTATTCACCGCTTACGGAATAAGACGCTACGGGAACGTGAACGCTCTCTCTTACCGTTTTTAATACATCAAGATATGACAAACCCGGCTTTACGATGATAATATCTGCTCCCTCCAGAATATCAAGCAATGCTTCTTTGACGGCTTCCCTTGAATTTCTTGGATCCATCTGGTAAGTCTTGCGGTCTCCGAATGAAGGGGCTGAACCTGCTGCCTCCCTGAAAGGCCCGTAAAACGAACTTGCATATTTAACGGCATAGGACATTATGAGCGTGTCAGTCATTCCGTTTTCGTCAAGTGCTGATCTTATTGCTCCCGTGTGTCCGTCCATCATGTCAGACGGCGCGACTATATCGGCTCCGGCCTGAGACTGCGAGACCGCAACGCGTGAAAGTATTTCAAGTGTGCTGTCATTGTCGATTTTCCCGTTTTTTATTAATCCGCAATGTCCGTGTGATGTGTATTCGCATAAACAGACATCGCCTATTACGGTTAAATCCGGAAATTCTTTTTTTGAGATTCTTATTGCATTCTGTATAACGCCGTTATCATTCCAGGCCTGTGAACCTGTTTCATCTTTTTTTTCAGGAATGCCGAAAAATAAAACTCCGCCGATTTTATTATTCGCGGCTTTTTCGAGAATTAACGGCAAAGTGTCGGGGCTGTAACGCTTCTGTCCGGGCATGGCCGGAATATCCTCGATTATGTTTTTCCCCTCACGTATGAAGACGGGGTAAACCAGCATTGACGGTGATAATCTCGTCTCGCTGGTCATGTCCCTTATTGACTGTGTAACTCTTAACCTTCTTGGCCTTATTATCATTTTAACTTTTCTTTTCGCTTCTTTTCGCTTTTATTTTTCAATAGCCTTGATTCTTAATTTCCGTGT
Source organism: uncultured Synergistales bacterium (assembly GCA_905233565.1). Taxonomy (GTDB): domain Bacteria; phylum Synergistota; class Synergistia; order Synergistales; family Aminobacteriaceae; genus JAFUXM01. The sequence continues at coordinate 140,474 of CAJOCL010000001.1, read as the reverse complement.
GCCTCTTGGGATTCTAACGATAACTTCATCGCCAACAACATGGCCGGTTACAGCCTGACCGACAGGGCTTTTCTGTGAAATTCTCTGAACTCCCGACGCTGAGACTGCAGCCCCCGATAATTCTTCTGAGCCGACAAGCTCATACGTGTACGTCTTGCCCGCGTGGTCAAGGTCTTCAATGGTTATCCGCAGCCCGACACCTGCCCTTGTGGTATCGAGTTTTTCTTCGTCTATTACAGTTACTTTGCTGAGAGTCGTTTCAAGATCAAGTATTCTGTCTTCAAGTTTTGCCTGTTCTTCTTTTGCGGCGGCGTATTCGGCGTTTTCGCTGAGGTCTCCGAACGCTCTTGCTTCTTCGAGCTGTCTGGCGACTTCCTGCCGTCTCACCGTGCGTAAATGGGTTAATTCTTCCGATAATCTTTCGTAACCGCTGCGCGTCATTTCATGAACATCATTTTTCTTTACTGCCAAAATTTTCACCTTCACATTAATTTTGCGTATTCTCTGCTAAAATACGGCTATATTATTTTACACGAAAGGGAGAAATTCTCATGGCTCAGTATGAAAATTACACGCCTTACATCGCCGGAACTGACAGCCTCGAAGCGGTAAATACGTTATTCCGCAAGGTCTATCAGTATATGGCACTCGGTCTTATACTCACCTCTCTGACTGCTTGGATTACAGCGTCAAGCCAGTCAATGATACAGTTATTTTTCGGTTCAAGCGTGCCTTTAATCATCGTTGCAGTTGCTGAAATCGGCTTAGTTATCTATTTAGGAGCGTCAATCGCTAAACTTCAGGCGTCAACGGCGTTAATGCTGTTCGGACTTTACAGCATCCTGAACGGGATAACCTGCTCAGTCGTTATCTTGGTTTACACGGCTGAGAGCGTTTACACGGCGTTTTTATCAACCGCAGGAATGTTCGGGGGAATGAGCATCTACGCCCTCTACACGAAAAGGGACATAACATCGTGGGGAAGTTTCCTTCATATGGGATTAATCGGCTTGATTATAGCAATGATAGTTAATATCTTCGTAGGTTCGTCAACGGCTGAAACCTGCATAAGCGTGATAGGCATAATAATTTTCATGGGCCTGACGGCTTATGACACGGCGAAAATAAAATCGCTGGCAATGACTGCTGACGCTAACAACGATGAAGCTGTAGGAAAAATAGCGGTAATCGGTGCTTTGCAGCTTTATCTTGATTTCATTAACCTGTTCCTGTACATGATACGTCTTTTCGGTAAGCGGAGAGATTAAACGGGATTAATAATAATACCCCTGCTTTTTACGGCGGGGGTATTTTTTCATGGCTCTACTTCACGGCTTTACGCTAATTTTTTCCCGAACTCTTTGCACTCATTCACTGCGTCATCATCAGGCTCAAGATGTGCTTTGACCGTTGCGATAACTTCGGCTCCTGCCTCTTTGCACCTGTCCTCCCAAGTCCTGAGCCATTCGCCGTCGCCCCAGTCATATGAGCCGAATAACGCTACTTTCTTTCCGCTCAGTGACCCTGCAGCCTCCGTGAAAAACGGTTCCATTTCGGCCTCCTCGATGACTTCAGCCCCCATTGCGGGCGATCCGAGAGCGATAACGTCATAATTTGCAACTTCAGCCGCTGACGCTTCACCGACGGTCTTGCATGTTACATCAGCACCTGCGGCCTTTGCAGCATCGGAAATGATGACCGCCATTTTTTCGGTGTTTCCTGTTGTTGTTACGTAAACGATTAATACTTTTGACATTAAATTTTTACCTCCGTTTTATATTACAATCCGCCCGTCAAAATCCTTTGGGCAGCATCGCACTCAGCACGTTTATATTTTTTGAATTTCCTTTTTGCTTTCCTGACATCGCCGTAAACTTTCCAGTATCCGGGACAGCCTGAATTTTTCGCGCATTTCCCCTCAATAAAGCCCTTCACGTCTTCAGGGGGGTAATCAAGAAATAAACCGATTTCGTGAGGAAAACCCGAGCAGAATTTTCCTCTCAGACATTCAAGACACGCATCGACATCATGAAGCGGGTACCCGTGAGATTTCAGAATTTTGCAAGCCTCATCACAGCCAAGAGCTTTAATCAGGAGCTTACGCCTGTAAATTAACACTAAGGCGCTGTCATGTTTATTTTGTTGGTCGAATAAAATCCATTCAAGCCCTAAAGGTTTTAGCCATTCATCAGCGTGTGAAATCCATAAATTACGTATATTTTCATCTTTCCTGCGCCTGAAATTTATCAGGCATGAAGCCTTTATCCCCTTTATAGTTGGTGCTGAAAAACAATAAAGCATACACTTTATAAATTTTTCTGTATCGTAATTCTTTATGTATTCCATAAAATCCCTGATAATATTTGCGTTTCTTTCCGTCATGATATTTCTGCATTCTATATATTTTTGTTTGACATTATAAACTTATAATATATTCATGAATTTGTCAAGCCGGCAAAAAAATACCCCTCCCGCTGAAATCACGGAAGGGGCTGAATTTTTAACGTTAGTTTTTCCTGAAAGATGAGACCGCAAAGAGCATTAACGCGCCCGCAAGGCATAAGCTGAAGCCTGCACTGCATCCGCCTCCGCCCGAACCGCTTGAACCCGGTTTTACTCCGCTGTCTCCTGAAACAGTTCCGTTGCCGCCCGTTGAACCGCCGCCGCTGCTTGAATTTGCGTTAACCGCTCCGACATAGAAAGTCATATCCCAATAGCCGTTCTCGTTTCCGTCACCGATCAGAATGTACGGGATATTGTCATCTTTGAAAATTTCAACGTAAGCTGTCCTGCCGGCGTTTATGCTCCGTCCGTCAGCAAGAAGAACTATGAAATCAAGATATAATTCATCGTTGTACAGGAACGCACGGACACAATCAGACGCACTTACGCCCAAACTGCTGCCCTTGTTGTTTATGGCCAGGAACAAATCAGCATCCCTTTCTGCCGTTGCTTCTGAACGAACCCAGATAGTCCCGTAACGCGAGAATATGTTGAAGACCTCTTTTGAATTTGTGGCGCTATCAAGTTCGCTCCAGTGATTGACGATTAACTGGCTCTGTCTCGGTATCCTCATTCTTATTGATAAAGGCTGAAGGGGAATATCAACGCTGACCGTAGCCGTTTCAGACGCTTTCAGCATTGATGTTATATCTGTTGATGTAACTGGCCTGTCATTTGATGTCGTGTCGTCGCCTGCAGGTGTATCTTCCGATGTTATGTCGATTGAAACTTTACGGACAAGATCGTCCGGGACTTCTTTCAGGAATTTGAAGGCATCTATTGCCGAAGCGTTTATATAGACGCTTTCAGCACTGCCCGTATCGCTGTCGCCGTAAGCTGAAGACCTGACCGCGTAATTTTCGGAAAGCGGCCCTTTTCCTATCATGGCCGGAGTTGCGCCCATCAGCAGCGTAAGTTCAGCAACAGTTTGATCCTGATTTGCTGCAACGTCAACGAAATCCATCATAAATTCCCTGATTCTCGCCCCTCCGACATTGTGCTGCCATGAATCACTGTTCATGGGGGTCATTCCGCCTATACGCTTGTAATTCAGCCTGAGATTATGGGGTGTTCCCGTCTCGTATTCCTCAAGCCTGAATGATTCACTGGTATCATATTGAGTGTCAATAGTCCTGTAGCCCTCGCCTATATTGTTTTTGTAGACCGTAACGAGACCGGGAGCGATCTGGCTGTGTGCGTCAAGCAGGAAATAATCGGGCAGTGTCCCGTAAAGGTCGGGCGTTAAATCATATCTCCAGTGATCCGGGAGCATGGGATTATAACCGTCCCTGTATGCCGGGTTGCTGTTATTAGTGCCGATCATGTCATAACGGTAAAGTGAATATCTTGTTCCCGTCCTGTTCGTGATTCTCGTTTCAAGGTCGTAAACTTTGTCGGATGAACCTAACATGAAAAATACGCCTAAATCCTGATCCGGCTTGTTGCTCTGAGCGTCCCACGTGAATTTTATTCTGTTCACAACGTCATTGCTTTCAAAAACGGTCATGTCAAAAATTAAAGGTGTCATTGAAGCGTTACCGTTAGCGACGTTTGCAATTACAACCGGCAGTGTCGTGTATTCCCTGTAATTCGTGTAGCCCTGTGCAAAACTTGCCCTCTGTCTCAAAGTCAAAAATCCAAGAACACTCCCGTAATTCTGCGTGTCATAGCCCCTTATTCTCGCCGTTGTAACAAGTGAATTTCCTGAAGATATTACCTGCTCATTTGAGGGGTTGAAAGTTACGGTGTAAGAACCGCTGAAGCTGTCATCAAGGCCGAATGTTACGGATTCATTAATATTTTTTATCGTACACACGAAAATATCGCCCAGATTGTCGGTCTCAAGAGTGTAGACTAAATCATTTGAAGCCGTGTAAACTTTGTCATGGCTTGCGCTGACCGTGTATAAGTGAACATCATTTGACGTGTAAATATAACACTCAGCACTTGCATCGCCGGAAATGAAATACATTGCATTTCCGCCCATATCCCTTAACTGCAACTGTGCAACGTCCCCTGATGCGTCCTTTGAAACTACAAACGTATATTCTACGGAATAACGCCCGTTGTTGTCCCTGACGTATAAATCAGGTGAACTGTAAATATATACTATCGGCTCTGCTGTCGGATAAGTTACCCTGCGCCAGTCATAGGGCTGCTGCCACCATTTTACCGTTGTTGATGTCGTGTTGTCTGCCCATAAGTACCAGAAGGGGAAGTGCCGGGCGTAAGGATTTCCGAACTCAAGGTTAAACTCTCCCTGACCGTTCGTTATTACAAAGCATAAACTCTCGACGGGATCGGGGTAAACGTCATAAACTTCATTGGCTATGTAATGTCGCCACATGTAAGCATAAGGTTGAGGCTCTTCGGCAAATACAAAGTTGAAGCCGTCAATCAGATCCCCTACGGTCAATATGCTTACGTCAGGGATTTCACCGCCCATTGTGCGCCTGTAGATGTCAAAACTTGTGTTTGTGTTATCCTCATATCGCTGGTTGTACCATCTGTAATAATAATTCTCGTAGACGGTTGCGAACCATTGAGGGCCGCCGACTTTTGCATTCCTTGACGCGCCCGTTATGTCCCTCAGCTGATAGAAAAAATTGTAATTTGTGTTCCCGTATTTCTCGTAGACCTGAGACTCATAATCCCGATTTATGTACCATGAGTGAAGGTTGAACGGGTCATAACCGTAAGTATCGGCAGCGTATGAAACACTGCAGAAGACCGCCAGCAATAATAATGCTGCTGTTAAACGCTTAATTTGTAACATTAAATGATCCTCCTTAAAAATATTTTAATTGGGTATGCCTATGTATGATACAGTAACATCTCCTCCGAACTGCGGGGAAATGTCCAAACCCTTTTTCATGCGGTGAAAAGTAATTGTTCTCGCGGCCATCACTGAAACGCCCAACTCCTCGCCCGTGTCGCAGTCAAGCCCCGAAGGAATATCGACAGCAACAATATGTGAAGCCAGTGAATTTATCGCCTCTATTACACGCCTGTATATTCCTTCAACCGGCCTGTTCAGTCCCGTGCCGAATATGGCATCTATACAGGCCTCGCAGCCTTTCAGTGCGCTCTCAAATTCCCCGAAATTTTCATCGTTTACCGTATTGAGAACTTCAGGGGCTAACTTGCTCATAATTTTCAGGTTAATTTTGAAGTCTCCGCTGCCTTTGTTGGGATCGCCGACTATGTAAACACGTACATCCTTGCCCATTATGCAGAGATGACGGGCAATCGCCAGACCGTCACCGCCGTTGCTTCCCGGCGCGCAGACGACAGCGAAGACGGCGTATTCTTTGATTTCGCGGATTACGGCCAGTGCTGCATTTTCCATTAATAATATGCTGGGTATGCCGAAGGTTTCGATTGCGCGTTTGTCAGCGTTCCTTGCCTGTTCGCGTGAATATGCTTCAGGTGAGTTTACGCCGGCATAGACTACTTCCCTGTGAAATTCATCAGGATCATAGAAGTACTCAAGTTCGTTATCGTATTCTGAGGGCAAAATTGCATTCTATCTCCTTTTATTATCAGATTAGTGTTAATTATTATATTACCATTGTGAAATCTAAATAACGCAGATTATAACGAAATTTGATAATGCAAGGCCATGTCTGTATAATTGAAATTGTCATAAGATTTATAAACAAATTTCATAAATCAATCAGTAAAATATATTTTTGAGGAGTACAAAATTTTTATGGATTACGCAAAAGAATCACTCAGGCTTCACGAACAGTGGAAGGGAAAAATTGAAGTCAACGCCACAGTTCCCGTAGCAACAAAGGACGATTTGTCGCTTGCTTACACTCCCGGCGTTGCTGAACCCTGCTTGGCAATTCAGAAGGACATCAGCAGGAGCTACGATCTGACGAGACGGCACAATTTATGCCTTGTCGTTACGGACGGAAGCGCAGTTCTCGGACTCGGAGACATCGGCCCGGAGGCAGGTATGCCCGTTATGGAGGGTAAATGTGTTCTCTTTAAGGCTTTCGGAGGAGTTGACGCTTTCCCTCTCTGCGTAAAGACGAAAGATGTTGATGCTTTTGTTGAGACGGTCTACAACATTTCAGGCTCATTCGGCGGAATTAATCTCGAAGACATCGCAGCCCCGAGATGTTTTGAAATCGAACGGAAATTAAAAGAGAAGTGCGACATTCCGATCTTCCATGACGACCAGCACGGAACGGCGGTTATTACTCTCGCAGGACTTATAAACGCCCTCAAAGTCGTAGGCAAAGACATCGGAAATATAAAAGTTGCCGTAAACGGTGCAGGCGCGGCGGCAATAGCAATCACAAAATTATTAATCTCTGCAGGTCTCAAAAATATTACTCTCTGCGACAGAACCGGAATAATTTATAAAGGCCGTGAAAAAGGCATGAACTGGATTAAATCAGAAATGGCCGAAATCACTAATCCTGAAGGGCTCAGGGGTTCACTTGCCGACGCAATGAAGGGCGCAGATGTTTTCATAGGCGTTTCAGCTCCTAACAGCGTTACTAGGGACATGGTGCGGACAATGGCAAAAGACCCGATAATTTTTGCGTGTGCTAACCCGACACCCGAAATCTTCCCTGATGACGCAAAGGCAGCAGGAGCAGCTGTAATTTCAACAGGCAGAAGCGACTTCCCGAACCAGATTAACAACGTCCTGGCATTTCCGGGAATTTTCAGGGGGACATTTGACGTAAGGGCAAGCGATATTAACGAGGCCATGAAAGTTGCGGCATCACATGCGCTTGCAGATCTGGTCGAACCTGACAGGCTCGGGCCGGATTACATTATTCCTGCGGCTTTCGATCCGAGAGTAGGGCCGGCAGTCTCAAAAGCAGTTGCGGAAGCAGCCAGAAAATCAGGTGTAGCGAGGTTATAAGCTGTGCCGCGTACAAATTCAGAAAGCGAGTGAAATGATGAGGGGTGAAAATTAATGATTGAAAGTTTCTTTGCTGCCTTGAGGGTAGTATGTCCGATGATGATATTGATGATACTCGGGTTTACTGTCAGGAAAAAGGGAATAATAAGCCGTCCCGCAATGAAAGAATATGACAGGCTGATATTCTGGATATTTATGCCTGTTCTGCTGTTCAAGAATATATATGACATGGATTTTTCGCAGGGATTTGCGCATAAAGAGATGATATTTGCGGCGGTTGGACTGCTGATTAATTTTGCGTTCTGCCTGAAATTCCCGTCATTGCTGACTGATGACCCTAAAAAATCCTCAGTTATCGGTCAGGCTGTTATCAGGGGAAATTATATAATTTTCGGTGTTGCCGTTTCTGAAGCACTGTACGGCGAGGGAAATTTCGGAATTGTAATAATGCTCGGTGTTCTTGTCATACCGATGATAAACATATTTTCAGCCATTATACTTGAGGCGGGGCGTTCAGGGCGTGCAAGTCTGGGAAAATTAATAATAGCCGTCCTTAAAAATCCAATGATAATAGGCGCACTTTTAGCATTTATCTTCAAGGGCTTCAATATTCCCGTTCCGATGCCCGTATGGTCAGTAATAAGGAGTATAGCGAACTCGACAACGACAATAAGTTTTTTATCTCTGGGCGTTGGCTTGGACATGGCCGGGACATTGGGCGACAAAAGATTATTATTATGGAGTATATTTTTGAGAATGATAGCCGTACCGTTAATATTCATGCCTCTTGCGGTGATTTTCGGTTTCAGGGATCAGAGTTTATGCGCAATGATGGTAATTTTTGCGGCTCCCTCAGCGGTTGCGTCATATCCTATGGCTGTTGCTATGGGTGCTGACGGACAATTAGCAGGGCAGCTTGTCTGTTCAACGACTATAATTTCAATTATTACGATATTTTTATGGACTTTCGGATTAAAAAGTCTTGGCTTTATGTAAAGGAGTGTGAAGAATTTTGAACAAAGAAAATCTGCGTAAAATCATCGCTCTTCGTCATGAACTTCATGAATACCCTGAGCTTTCCGGCCATGAAAGCGCAACGAAACGGCGTTTAATGAATTTCATTGAATCAAATACACGTCTTGCGGTTGTCGACTGCGGAAACTGGTTCTACGCGTCAAGATATGTTGAAGGGACAAAAGCAGCAGCATTCAGGGCAGATATGGACGCTTTGCCGATGGACGAGAATTTAACCCTGCCTTATTCGTCAAAAAATCCCGGAGTTTCTCACAAATGCGGACATGACGGACACTGCGCGGCGTTGTGCGGTTTTGCCCTCGAACTTGATAATATTGACGTTGAAAGATCCGTTTACTTGATATTTCAGCACGCAGAGGAGACGGCTCAGGGCGCGCGCGAATGTTCAAACATTCTAAGGGAACGAAGCATCAGTGAGATTTACGCCTTCCATAACTGGAGCGGCTGGCCTGAAAAAAGCATAGTTGTTAAAGAGGGAATATGTCATTATTCATCAGCCGGCTTAACCCTGAAATTTCACGGCAGAAATTCACACGCAAGCGAGCCTGAAAAGGGCATAAATCCGGCCTATGTAATCGCAAAACTTGTAAGCAGAATTGAGAGCCTGAGCGGAAATCACGGCAACGGAAAAATTCTCTGCACAATCGTAAATATCAGCGTGGGGGATAAAAATTTCGGAATCTCTCCTGCTGACGGTGAAATTTCGCTGACCGTAAGGGCTGAACTTGAAAGCGACATGCGGACTTTACGAAATGCGATAGTCAACACTGCACAGCGTCTGGCTTCCGAAAATTCCTGCTCCGTTGAGTGTTTCGGAAGTGATTACTTCCCTGAAACAATAAGCGATTTATATTGCGTCAAAAACGTAAGAAACGCCGCGAAATCTCTGGGACTTGAAATTATCGAAATGCCTGAAGCGATTAGAGCCTCTGAGGATTTCGGGTTCTACACGAAGCAGATTCACGGCGCAATTTTCTATATCGGCAACGGAATTGATTATCCGTCAGTACACACATCGGATTATGATTTCAACGATAATATTCTTGAAACTGCCTGCGATATGTTCATGAGTATGTTATAGGCCGAAAAGCATTTTCTTTTTGCGTCAAATTTCTCCTGCTTTAACATCGTCAAGAAAAACTTTGAGACGCTCTTTTGTTACATGCTGCATAACAACAACGTGAGACAGCTCACCCCCGAGCCTTTCATCAAAATCGGGTGCAAGATCATATTTTTTCACGACAGACTGAGCCGGCCTCTTGAAGTAAACCGTGTTTGACATAGGCTCAAGCCATACCGGCCAGCCCATTTTTTCAAGCTCATTTTTCAGCCATTTTGCGTTCTCAAGCATCATTGCGGCCTGTTCCGTAAATTCTTCTTTGCTTGTGTGCTGAAAAATCCACCAGAATTTCAGCGGTGTAATTGCTGAACGCGAACAGTTTATCATCGGCATACTGCAGTTAAGATAGCTGATGTCATAACGATTCTGGCTGTCCCTTACCTCTTTTGTGGTCAAGAAAAAGCCTGCCGGTTCGTCCATTCCGAAAAATTTGTGTCCGCTTACCGCGATTGAATCAAAATGATTGACATTCCTGTTTACTATATCCCTGTATTCAGTATAAGGCATATAACCGCCGAACAAAGCTCCGTCAACATGACGGAAAACGGCCGTATCAGGGTATTTTGCAAGTATTGCGTTCACTGCCTTCATGTCATCAATACCGCCCTTGAACGTTGTACCCATAGCATATATAACAAGTGCAGGGCGTTCCGGGTTAAAAGCCTTTTCAAATTCTTCAGTAATCATCTGCCCGTGAACATTTGAAGGTATCAATGAGAGATCAAGATTCTGCAGATCTGCAAGCCTCATGCTTGAATAGTGCGCCGATTCTGAAACGTATACAACAGGTTTGAGCCCCGTTTTCTTTTCCAGATATTTTGCGCCGAAATAAATCCCGTGATTGTTTCCGTCCGTTCCGCTGAATGTTGTTATTCCCCAGATATTATCTTTGTCGAAGCCGTAAAGGGGGCCGAGCAGCTCAATGACTTCACGTTCAAAATCAAGAGTGTTTATCTTCACATGATGGTGCGACGAATCAAAAGGATCACCGCAGTTATTCGGCACCATCAAATTCAGCCCGCTTCCTGCAAACCACCTGTAAAAACCAATAAGCCGGCTTTTATGATTCATGGGGTAACCGAAATCATTTGCCCTGAATGAAAGCATATCTCCTGCAAATTTGTCCAGCCTTACCTCTGCAGGATCTACGGTCGTGTTATTTAACGTCATAATTAAACTTACCTCTTTTCAAATTTTCAAAAAAAATGAGGGGACAATTTTCGCCCCCGTCATTTTAACATCTTTTATAATGATTTTTTATTTCCTTTTTATTTCCTACGTTTCTTCAGCATATCAACATAAACGGCAAGGAGAATGACTATACCTTTTGCTATCTGCTGCCAGAATGAATTTAATCCGAGAAGATTTAAGCCGTTGTTCAGAACTCCGATGATTAATACGCCGATCATCGTTGAGCCGATTTTACCGACACCGCCTGACATTGACGTTCCGCCCAAGACCGTTGCGGCGATTGCGTCCATTTCAAAGCTCTGTCCTGCGGTAGGCTGACCCGATGCCATTCTTGCACAGAGAACTACGCCCGTGAATGCCGCTAAAAATCCGCTCATCGTGTAGACAAGCATTTTTGTTCTTGCAACATTAACGCCTGAGAATATAGCTGCCTTGTCGTTTCCTCCGACCGCGTAGACATGACGGCCGAATCTCGTCTTGCTTAACAGGACAACGCAGATAATCAAAAATACGGCCATGTATATTACGGGATAAGGGATAGGCCCGAGATAGCCGGTACCGATAACCTGATATTCAGGAATCATTGCGCGTATGGGCTGACCGTTTGAATATATATACGCTGCTCCCCTTGCTATCTGCATCATTGCAAGCGTTACGATAAACGGAGGTATTGTCGTCTTAGCGATTACAAACCCGTTGAACAGACCCAAGCATGTCCCGATGACTATCGCCGCTATTACTGCCTGCTGTACTGAAAAACCGCTGTTTACTATGAAACCTGCGCTTAACGTTCCTGAAAGTGCAAGTATTGAGCCGACTGAAAGATCAATACCGCCCGTGATTATTGCGAACGTCATTCCGAACGCAAGACAGGCATTTGATGACACCTGACGGAGAACGTTTACTAAATTTCGCTGTGAATAAAATACCCCGTTTGTCGTGAATGAGAGTATTACGCACATTATCAGTAATCCGATTAATGTACCCATATTCTCTTTGAAATAGCGGACAAATCCATTTTGTGCCTTTAGTGTGTTATCAAGCGGCATTAACTTTTCCTCCCGTTCCTGTTGCAAAACTCATGATTATTTCCTGGCTTAACTCGTTTTTGCCGAGATTGGCCGTTATTTTTCCCTCGTGCATGACGAGAACCCTGTCCGACATGTTTATGACTTCCGGCAAATCTGAACTTATCATCAGTATTGCTACTCCCTGCTTTGCAAGTTCGTTCATAAACCCGTAAATTTCCGCCCTCGCTCCGACATCAACGCCCCTTGTCGGCTCATCGAGTATCAGGAGCTTCGGTTTTGTCGCAAGCCATTTAGCTATAACTATTTTCTGCTGATTTCCGCCCGAAAGATTTTCTGCTAACTGTTCCGCGCTTGGTGTTTTTATTGCAAGTTCCTGAATGTAGCGCGTTATTGTATCGTTCTCCATTCTTGAATTGCCCAAAGGCCTGCCCCTGAAGATTTCGTGCAGAACTGTTAAAGTCAGGTTATAGCCGACAGAATTAATCAGCACCAATCCTTCTTCTTTACGGTTTTCAGGAACCATTGCGATTCCGTTCTGCATTGCCTGACGCACTGAACGTATATGAACCGGCTTTCCGTCAATTAAAATCTGACCCGTATAATTTCCGTCAATTCCGAAAATACAGTGTGCGGTTTCGCTTCGTCCTGCTCCGACAAGCCCCGACATTCCGACGATTTCCCCCTCACGGACGGCAAAAGATACACCGTTGACGAAAGGCGGAGAGACTAAATCTTTGACCTCGATTACGACTTTTCCGGGTTTAACTTCGTCTTTGAAGTATAACTGTGTGAGTTCACGGCCGACCATCATTGCTATTAATTGATCGTTAGTTGTCTCGCGTGTGTTGACCGTTCCGACATACTGACCGTCTCTCATTATCGTAACTCTGTCCGTAATTGCAAAAAGCTCGCTCATTCTGTGGGAGATGTATATTATTCCTATACCTTCCGCCTTTAACTGCCTCATCGTTTCAAACAGGACTTCAGTTTCTTTGTCCGTCAATGATGCTGTCGGCTCGTCCATAACAAGAATGTCAGCTTTAACTGAGAGTGCCTTTGCAATTTCTACCATTTGCTGCTGTGCAATGCTCAGATCTTTAATAAGCGTGTTGGGGTCGAAGTCAAGCCCTAACCTTGAGAGCATTTTTTTAGCTTCTTCGTTTTCCTGACCGCGCTTTATAACTCCTGCTATATTTCTTTCACGTCCCAAGAACATATTTTCAGCTATTGAAAGATAAGGAACAAGGCATAATTCCTGATGAATTACGCTGATTCCGTGAGCCTGTGAATCGGCAACACTCTTCATTATGTGGGACTGTCCTTTGACAATAACTTCTCCTTCTTCAGGAATATATATACCGGCAAGGCATTTAATGAGGGTTGATTTTCCCGCTCCGTTTTCGCCTAAAAGTGCGTGTACTTCTCCTGCTCTCAGCTCAAAATTTACGTCCTTGAGCGCGTAAACGCCGGGAAATTTCTTGTGAATGTGTTTCATCTCCAGCAATATATTATCTGACATGAAAATTTTTCACCTCCATGAAATCCATGAAAACAACAAAGAGACAGGAACTTTTAACTTCGCTCCTGTCTCTGAAATTCATATCTTACTGCCAGTTGTCAACGCCGAACTGGTCAACATTTTCAGCCGTTATTAACGTTACGGGTACGGGTACGTGCTTGTCGACTTTTTCACCCGCAAGAATCTTATAGGCCATTTCAACGCCGATTTTTCCGATGTTGATCGGTGACTGTGCTGCTGTTCCCGTCATCATTCCTGCTTTGATCATTTTCTTTGCATCGGGTGAGCCGTCAACGCCGTAAATCAAAACGCCTTCAAGGGCATTTGCTGCGCGGAGTGCCTGAATTACGCCGAGAGCTGTCGGGTCGTTTACGCACATGACAACCTTCATGTCGGGTACTGCCTGAATTATGTTCTCCATTTTCGGCATTGCGATTTCGAGCTGTCCTTCTGAGCTGTCCTCGATTGCAATCGTAAATTCAGGGTGAGCCTCGATTGTCTCCTTGAACTTTGCGATTCTGTCAATTCCCGTCTTTGTCGTGGGGTGGCCGAGAATTACAGCTTTTCCGCCTTTGGGCAGACGCTTGAGCATGTCTTCGGCGCAGAGAAGGCCTGCTGAAAGGTTATCAGAAGCGACGATGCAGGCTACATACTGTTCATCATAGACGGCGGCATCAACGTTGATTATGGGGATATTCGCCTCATGAGCCGCAAGAAGTCCGGGTGCAACTGCCTGCCAGTCAACAGGATTAAGGAAGATTGCGTCAACGCCCTGAGCAACGAGGTCTTCAATCTGGCTTATCTGTTTGACCGCATCGAGTGCCGGATCAAGCGTGATGAGCGTGTCGCCGTTTGCTTCGACAGCTGCTTTGATTGCATCGTTCATGACACCGAAGAACGGGTTATTCATTGTCATGTACGTAGCTCCGAACTTCCTGCCCTGAGCGAATGCAGCACTTGACGCGCTTACGATGAGTGAAACTGCGAGTAACAATACAAAAAGTTTCTTCATGATTATAAAAAACTCCCATCTGAAAAAAATTAAATTTGAGTGAGATAATTATACAACATAAAAAACTTTTTTAGAATGTGAGCGGTAACTAAAAATGAAATATTATTTAGGGATTGACACGGGTACAACGTCAATAAGCATTGTTGCACTTGACGGGACGGGAAAACAGATCGAGAGCAGAACGATAAAGCACGGGGCATTCATAACGGGAGAATCTGAAGGGAGCAAAATTCAAAATCCCGAACGCATAGCGGATTTAGTATTTTCAAATGTTGATGACTTAGTTAAAAATTTCGGCGGTGAAAAGCCCTCAGCTATAGGCTTAACGGGACAAATGCACGGAATACTTTATGTTGACAAAAACGGGAAATCAGCAAGCCCCCTTTACACATGGCAGGACAACAGCGGAAGTTTAAGCCTGAAAAATCATGACGGAAAGACGGCCTGTGAAATCCTGAAAGAAAACGGCCTGAACGTTCCAAAAGGTTACGGAATGGGAACACATTTATACCTTCAGGAGAGCGGGAAAATTCCAAGCAATGCCGTGAAATTCACGACGATGAGCGACTATATAGCGATGAGGCTATGCGGAAATAAAAGCCCTGTTCTTTCGCCTGACATGGCCGCAGGTATGGGAGGATATGACGTTAAAAATAAAATTTTCATGAATGACGCGTTATCAAGTTCGGGCGTAAATCTCTCATACATTCCCGAAACAGTGAAAAATTATGAGGCTGTCGGACATACTAAAGACGGAGTGCCGGTAATCTGTTCAATGGGCGATAATCAGGCGTGCTTCATGGGGGCAACGGGCGGTGAAAATTCAGGGAATGTTCTTCTCCTGAACGTTGGGACGGGTTCCCAGGTTTCATTAATGATTCGTGAATTTTCTGATGTCCATAGTGATATAGAGATCAGGCCGTTCGGTGATAATTATATTTTGTCAGGTTCAGCACTTTGCGGGGGGAGGGCTTATGCAATGCTTGAAGGGCTTTTCAGGGAAATTGCAGGCAATGACTGCTACGGAATTATGAACGAAAAAGCGGCTGATTTCCTGAAATCCTGCGGACTGGGAAAAGCGTGGAATGTCGACACACGTTTCAACGGAACGAGAACACAGCCCGATATTACGGGAAGCATAACGGGGATAAGTGCGGAAAATTTCTGCGCCGGCGCATTCACCGTAGGAGTAATCAGGGGCATAATCTCGGAGCTTAAATCAATGTATGAACAGATGAAAATGATAACGGGCATTGAGGCAGGAAGCCTTTACGTTTCAGGCAACGGCATGAGGAATAACGAAGTAATGCGGAAGACGGCATCACTGTTATTCGGACTGACTGAAAACTTGGCGAGATACTCAGAAGAAGCGGCTTCAGGCTGTGCGTTGACCGCTGCTCAGAACAAAAATTCAACAAAAAGAGCATTAACAAGTGAGTAGAGAATAATAAAAGTCAGATAAGCTATAAATTTGCGGCCGTTAAGAACGATTTTTAACGCTCCTAAATTTGTAATTTTCGTTGCTGGCCCCGTAATCATGAACGCGCTTGCACTTGCCAAACTCATACCGTCAGCAAGCCATTGAATTAACAGCGGAATCGTGCCCCCTCCGCAGGCATATAACGGAACGCCTATAGTTGCGGCCATGAGAACGCCGAACCCGTTTTTACGTCCGAAAAGCCTCGCAAAACTCTCACCGGGAACGTAACGCATAAAAAGCGCGGTCAGAAATATACCTGCAAGGAAATATATTCCAGTAGCTTTGACATTGCGCCCGAAATTTTTAACGTAACGCATAAAAATATTCGGGTCAGTGTCGCGGTTTGAAATTTCGTAAAATCCTGAAAAGCTGAAGAACTTTTTACCCGTTAATTTCCCGTAAACATTAACCGCAAGACCTGCAGAAATACCGCAGAAGAAACAGGATAATATTCTCACGGTCAGTGCAGTTTTCCCGAGTGCCGAACTGTAGACGATTAACTGAGGGTTCAGAAGGATTGAAGCCATCATGAACGATGCAAGCCAGTCTTCACGCATTCCCTTTTCACTGAATGAAGCGGCGATCGGAATTGTCCCGTACATGCACAGCGGTGAAGCTATGCCGAGAATGCAGGCCGGAACAATCCCGAAAACGCTCATTCTTTTTTCACTCATTGAGGCAAAAAGGCCGTGAATCTTATTTTTCCCGAAAACTGAAACAAACGATCCTATAGCCATACCCCACAGCCAATAAGCATAAATCTGCTCAAGCTGAAGAGTGAAATAGTACCAGAGATAAATAAATTCCCTTCGTAAAATATTAATCAAGATTTACAAGTTCGTATGTTCTTGAGCCTAAACCGATAGCCTCAGCGTGTTCAACCGTGTGAATGCCGTGACGCGATTCCATGCGCTTTATAAGGGACTGGCCGTCGGGAGCTTTGTAAACTAAATCAACACAGGCCTGATCCAGTGCAACGGGGTCAAGAGAGCCTAATATCCCTATGTCGTGCATATCAGGTGCAGCCGGTGAGCCGTCGCAGTCACAGTCAACAGAAAGATGGTTCATTACGCTTATGTACATTATGCGCCTTCCGTTTCCTAAACTGTCTGAGACTGCCTTTGCTGCTTCAGCCATTGACTCAAGAAAATCATCCTGCTTGTCGTACCATACGCTGCCTGATTCTTTTGTACCTGCCGTGTGGATTATGACTTTTCCGCGAGGCGAGGCGATACCGATTGAGATATTTTTCAAAGCTCCGCCGAATCCGCCCATTGCATGACCCTTAAAATGTGTCAGGACAAGAACAAAATCATAATTCCCGAAGTGAGAGCCTACAACGTCCTGTGTTAAATGCTTTCCGCCTGAAACCGGGAGCGACATTTCACCTTCAGAGTCTAAAATATCAACATTCGCTATTTTCGTGAAGCCGTGATCCTCAGCTACCTGCATGTGCATTGCAGTGCTTGAACGTGAACCGCCGTAAGCCGTATTGCCCTCGATTATAGTTCCGTTGACTTTCTGAACTAACTCTTTGATTAAGTCAGGTGAAAGATAATGAGTGTTGCCGGCCTCGCCCGTGCTTAACTTTACGCCTACACGCCCCGATGCCGTGCGCCCTAACGCGTTATAGACGGCCATTAACCCTGCCGGTGAAATGTCCTTAGTGAAATACACCGTTGAAGCCGCAAAAGATGTCCCGGTCATTAAAGCAACGCAGGACAAAACTGTGAATAATAATACGATTTTTTTCATTGAAAATATTTGCCTCCTGATTTTTATATTGCTGGGGTGAAAAATAAATGTTAAAGCTGAGTTTAATACAATAGTGAATTTTGCTAATTTTATCCCCCCTCGCAAACTCAAAGGGGGGATGTTATTCTTAATTTAATTATTCTGTCCGTTGTTCACTTTGAAATGAAACATAACTATTCCGAGCGGTGGGAGCGTAAGCACTAATGAGTACGGCAGATTATGACACTCTACCATTTCAGCCTCAAATCCTCCGCAGTTTCCTAAACCGCCTCCGCCGTATTTGGGTGCGTCACTGTTCAGAATTTCCTTCCAGAATCCCGAACGCGGAACGCCGACACGATAGCCGTATCTGGGAACGGGCGTGAAGTTTGCCGCACACAGTATGTACTCATCATCGCTCTTGCCTTTTCTGAGCCATACTATAACACTCTGCTGCCAGTCCGAACAGTCAACCCACCTGAAACCTTCAGGGCTGAAATCAAGTTCATATAACGGCTTGTATTTCTGCAACGCGTGATTCAAATCCTTAACCCACTCTTGAATCCCCCTGAAATCTTCTTTCTGCAGCAAATGCCATTCACAGGCTGAATCGTGGTTCCATTCGAGACCCTGTGCAAATTCACCGCCCATGAAGAGAAGTTTTTTGCCGGGATGCGCCCACATATAGCCGTATAAAAGCCTCAGATTTGCGCGTTTCTGCCACCAGTCGCCGGGCATCTTGTTTATTAACGAGCCTTTTCCGTGTACAACTTCGTCATGTGACAAAGGAAGCATGAAATTCTCACTGAATGCGTACCAGATTGAGAATGTCAATTGATTCTGATGCCAGCTCCTGTGAATAGGCTCATGGCTCATGTAATCGAGTGTGTCGTGCATCCAGCCCATGTTCCATTTCATTCCGAAGCCCAAGCCTCCCAAGAATACGGGGCGCGTTACCATAGGCCAGTCGGTGCTTTCTTCGGCGATTGTCTGGATTGTCCCGAAACGCCCGAATAACTCGCTGTTCATGTCCCTTAAAAGCGATATTGCCTCGAGATTTTCACGTCCTCCGTAAATGTTCGGAACCCATTCGCCGTTTTTGCGTGAATAGTCAAGATAAAGCATTGAAGCAACAGCATCAATTCTCAGCCCGTCAGCGTGGTACTGGTCAATCCAGAAAGCAGCCGATGAGATTAAATAACTCCTTACCTCGTTGCGCCCGTAGTTGAATATGTAGCTGCCCCAGTCAGGGTGATAGCCTTTTCGGGGGTCTTCATGCTCATAAAGTGCCGTTCCGTCATAACGTGCGAGGCCGAAATCATCAGTCGGGAAATGGCTGGGGACAAAATCAAGGATTACGGCTATATTTTTCTTGTGAAGCTCATCAATCAGGTACATCAGATCTTCGGGAGTACCGTATCTCGCTGTAGGCGCAAAATATCCCAAAGTCTGATAACCCCATGAGCCGTAGAACGGGTGTTCCATAACGGGCAGAAATTCAACAGCGTTGAAGCCCATATCTTCGCAGTAACCGGGAAGTTCCTCAGCCATTTCACGGTATGAGAGCGATAAACCGTCATCCCAGTGCCTGCGCCATGATCCCATATGAACTTCATAGACGCTTAAAGGTGCCGAAAGATTCATTTTTTCGCCGCGTTTTGAAAGCCATTCAGAATCGCCCCATTGATATTCCGGCCAGTGAGTAATTGATGACGTTCTCGGAGGAAGTTCAAAGGCGCGTGAAAAAGGATCCATTTTTTCTTTGATTTCGCCGTGAGAATTTTTTATGCAGAATTTATACAGTTCCCACTTGCTTATTCCGGGAACGAAACCTTCCCAGATTCCCGAGCCGTCCCAGCGTGCAGCCAGAGGGTGTGACTCAGTGTTCCAGCCGTTGAAGTTCCCTACAACGCTGACTGCCTGCGCGTTCGGTGCCCATACGCTGAAAGCAACTCCTTCCGTGCCGTCAGCATCCGTAAATTTCTGTGCGCCCATCTTTTCATAAAGATGATAATGAGTTCCCTGCTTGAACAGGAAAATATCATAATCCGTTATCGGTGATACGCCGTGTCTTATATCGCCTGCCATTAGGTTAAATTACCCCCTTAAAAAATTAGAATTAAATTTCATGTGATTTTTTCGTGATGTTAATTTTATGTGATTATGCCGATTAATTCAATCTTTATCATGTATAATTATATTAACTTTTTCACAAACGCTTTTTTATATAGTAAGGAGGAATATTAATACATGCGTATAAAGTTTTTTAATGCACTGCTGATAATGACAATGCTTTTTTCAACAGCAGTGCCTGTTTTTTCTGCCGCGCCGTCAATAATAATAAACGGTGAGGCTCATGTTGGCGAACAGGCTGTTTTGACGGTCGAGGCGTCTCAGATACCTTCAAACGGTTCTGTTGAATGGTCGGTAAGCCCGACTACGGGAAAATATCCCGACAGAATATCAGTGAGGGCAGGAGGCCGCGAATTTGCTTTTACTCCGCTTGACACACAGCCGATAAAAGTTACATCCTCATTTATTAACAGGAACGGCGAAGTTCTTTCAAGCAGTGAAAAACTGGTTACGCCCAAAGAGTTTGAGATTAATATATCCATAGTTGTTGAAAAGCCCATAGAACTTTGGGATCCGTCAAGACGTTCTGATTACGCTTTGAGTGCCGATATAATTATGGCCAACACTCCGGTGAGACTGCGGGCATCTTTGAATCCGCCGTTTAAGGGTGAACATTCCTTCAAATGGAACAGCGATGCTGCAACGGCCTTAATGAGTCAGGATATGGACGACATTTTCATGAGGCGCGGAACGGTCGGAGAGAGTGAAATTTCAGTAACGGCTTTCAATTCGTCAGGCGTAAAACTGGGAAGCGGTGAGAGCAAAGTAATAATAATGCTGCCCGTCTCAACTTTTGCCGAGTCAAATACGGAGCGTAACGCTTGGGAAAGCTGGAAAAACGCCCAGTCTTTATGGGAATCAAAGCAATATTCAGAAGCCCTTGCGCTGGCAACAAGAGCATCTTCATTATCTCCGAGAGATATTGAAATTGCTGACGGCCTCCGCGCAATGTCGACGAATTATTCAAGATTTATGAAAGCTGAAAAACTACGCAGCGATTCAAAGAAATTCGACGAATCAGGAAGGTTTGACGATGCCTTGAAAAATCTTAGAATAGCTCAAATCATCTGGCCGGTTGAAGACGGTGAAGAGGCAATAAAGGCAGCAGAAAAGAAAGTCGACGATTTCAGAAAACTTCAGCAGGAAGCAGGATGGCTCAGGGACACGGCAAGCGCGTATGACAATGAAAACATGTACGAAGAAGCTCTGGACTATTACGCAAAGAGCATAGCGGTACTTTCAAATGATGCAGTCTCCGACAGAATAGAACGGATACAGAACAGGCTTGTTTTAATCGCAGACGCTGACAGATACGCCGGCGAGGGTGCAAATCTTGAACGTGAAGGAAGACTGCAGGAGGCTTTGAATCATTACGCCGCAAGCATACAGAGCAACCCTGACGCTACACTGAGGCAGCATATCGAGGAACTTCAGAGCGTAATTTCACGCCGTGAACGTCAGGCAAGCGCCCTTTACCGTGAAGGCAGGGATCTTCAGAGGCGTAATCAAAATCAGGAAGCCCTGAAGCGTTACACCGAAAGTATGAACGTATGGCCAAACGACAACGCAAAACAGGGAGTTCAGCAGTTGAGCAGAAGCACTAGATTAGCTCCTGATACCGTGATTCGTGGTCCTGAAGATTTCGGAATAGGAACGAGAAGCGATGCACAGAGAATAATTCAGGAAGCTGATGAGCTGTATTCAAAAGGAGATATTGACGGAGCAGCGGTTCTTTACAGGAAGGCTCAGGCTATAGCACCTTCGGACGAAATGAGGAAATTTGTTGCACGTCTTGATTCTATTTTGAAGGAACGGGACGCGGTGAACGCCGCAAACAGGCTTATAGCGGAAGCAAACGCCCTTTTCAAGGCAGGGAAAAAGAAAGAGGCTTTTGAACTTTACAGGGAGAGCCTGAGAACTCACAAAAACGCGGAAATCGAGGCATTTTTGAGGAAGCAGGGGGCAGCACAATGATTATAATAGGCTTCTGCAACCTTAAAGGCGGTGTCGGAAAAACAACCGCATGTCAAAATATAGCGTCAGCACTGTCAAAAATGGGCAAAAAAATTGCAGTTGTTGACATGGATCCTCAAAGCAACCTGAGCGCAGGTTTCGGGCTTAATCCGTCGCCTACGGATCCTCAGGTGTTTGATCTGCTCTCAGGTTCTGCCGAATGGGACGATATAGTGATAAACAAAGAGGGGATCGACGTTGTCCCCAGTTCGTTAAGCCTTGTAATGGCAGAATTGAACGATGAAGGCCCCGTCAGCAAAAAAACTGCCTTGCGTGATGCCCTGAAGAAGATTGATCCGGACAGATACGATTATGTTTTTCTCGACAGCCCTCCTCAGCTCGGAATATTCACGCAGAATGTTCTTGCTGCCTGCAATAAAATAATTGTGCCGATGGACGGGGGATTTTACAGCCTTTTCGGATTGAGGCTGTTAGACCGCTCAATGGGAATTTTCAGGGAACGCCTTAACCCTGAACTTGAAATCGCTGGAATATTGATGACGAACTATAACCCGAGACTTTATATATCCCGAAAAATCTACGAGGACGTTAAAAACTCGTTCGGTGAATTATTATTCGACAGCTATATACGTCAGAATGTCAGCATAATTGAAGCGTCAAGCATGGGCATGTCAATATTCGAGTATTCCCCGAAGTCAAAAGGTGCTGAATGCTACAGGGCGGTAACTCAGGAATTGTTAAGGAGATTTGAAGGTGCTGACAGTGTGGCGGAACATGCTGAAATTGCAGAAACTCCCGTGAATGTTCCTGACGAAGAGCCGGCCAAAATTGAAACTGAAACGGTTACAGAGCCTGAGCATGAGCAGGTTATTGAACCTGAGCCGGATATAGAGCCTGAGCCTGAGCCTGACCCCGTGTCCGAGCCTGTATCAGAGCCGGAGCCGGAAACTTTGCAAAGCGAAAAGCCTGCAGTGCCTGAACCCGTGAAAATTCAGCCGAATGAAAAGCGCGTATCAACAGGGCCGTATGAAGAGGGAATAAAGAGCGATATTATAGACATGCTGCCCGAATCAGAGAAGGCCATGTGGAAGCAGTTATTGGACTCAGTAACTGATATTTCAAGGGGAGAATTGGACGTCCGCTCGCTGAGGGATGATTTTGAGGATTCTGACAAGGACAGATACACATTTTATATTTTGAATGATGAGTCAGATACGTTCTGGCCCGTAATGTACCCGGATCAGATAATCGAACCTCTTAAATGTCTCATAAAATGGGACGAATACGGCTCCGCTGAAGTTTTCATGTAAAGAAATTCGCTTCACATTGAGGGGGGGTAACAAAAAAACCCCCTTCTTTTGTGAAGGGAGCATTGCGAGTAAAAATATCTTTTGTTGCTGCTACAGATAAACGCCTCTGAGTTCTACGATGTCCGAAACCCTTTTTATTGCTGCCGTATATGCTGAACGCCTCATTGTTACTTTGTTGTTCTCGGCATATTCCCAGACTTTGCAGAAGTTATTTTTCATCAGTTCGACAAGACGCTTGTTATATTCGTCCTCAGTCCAAGTGAATCCCTGAAGGTTCTGCGCCCATTCAAAATATGAGCCGACAACGCCGCCCGCGTTCGCCAAGAAGTCGGGAACAACTATAACGCCGTTGTCATTGAGTATGTCTTCAGCCTCAGGGGTTGTGGGGCTGTTTGCACCCTCAAAAACGTACTTAGCCTTAAGTTTCCCTGCCGTATCCTGATTAAGAACGCCCTGAGCTGCGCACGGAATGAATACATCGCAGTCAAGCCCGATAATTTCATCTCCGGGTAATTTTTCACAGCCTTCTTTTTCAAAGCCTGTGAGCTTGCGGCCTCTCTTGCCGGGTTCTCTGTTCATGTACTCGAATGCCTTTGATATATTAATGCCGTCCGGGTTGTAATACGTTCCTGTCGTGTCGCTTATTGCAACGATTTTAACGCCTGCTTCATTGAGTATCTTAGCCGCGTAACTTCCGACGTTTCCGAAGCCCTGAACTGCTGCCCTGACTTTTGACGGGTCAATGCCCTTAATCCTCATAAGCTCAAATGCACAGGCTGCCAATCCGCGCCCCGTTGCCTCAGTTCTTCCCGGCGCGCCCCAGTAGTCTATGGGCTTTCCCGTGAGCATTGCGGGCTCAAAATGTCCGAGCATCTTGCAGATAGTGTCCATAATCCAGACCATTTCCTGACCGCCGGTGTACATGTCGGGAGCGGGAACGTCTGACCATCTGCCGATAATCGGTGCTATTCTTGCGCCGAAAGTTCTGGACATTCTTTCTTTTTCGTTTCTTGACATGTTCGTAGGGTCGCAGCAAATTCCGCCCTTGCCTCCGCCGTAAGGTATGCCGGCAAGTGAACACTTCCAAGTCATGAGCATTGCCAGACCTTCACACTCCTGACCAGTAACGTCCATTGCGTAACGGATACCGCCTTTTGAGGGGCCTAAAGCTGTCGAGTGCTGAACCCTGAAGCCCTGAAATACTTTTACGGAACCGTCATCGAGCGTTACGGGTACTGAAACGTCTACCCTGCGTTCGGGATAGCTTAAAATCTGAATTAATCCCTCGTTGAGATGCATTGCATCAGCGGCCGCGTAAAAATCCCTCAACGCTGTGTCGAGTATCAGGTTATTTGATCTTCTTCTTCCGTTTTCATCAACCATAAAATAACACCTTCAAAATATTCTGTATATTCTAACTTTCAACGGCGGGAAATTTTACAGGGAAATTTTAATTTTGTCAAATTTTTTCGTATAATTTAATTTAGATTTTATTACGGGAGTGTTGATTATGGCAGAAAATATAAAGATTAATCACGAGGCATTAAAGACGCTGAAAGATGACATAGAATGCAAAACAGGCTTCAGGTTCATAAAAATTGAAAACGGAATCGCAATAAGCGAACTTGACCTTCAGGAATATCATTTCAACCCTTACGGAATACCTTACGGCGGAGTTCTCTTCACTATGGCCGATGATACGGCGGGCGTTGCGTTCATAAGCGCAGGGGGAAACGGCGTAACCGTCAACGGACACGTAGACTATCTCAGGGGCGCAAGAAATGCTGAAAAGCTAATCTGCACTTCAAAAGTAAGAAAAGCCGGAAAAAGAATATTCTATATTGACGCTGACATAGTAAACGAAAAAGATTTAGACTTATGCAGATTCAAATTCGTATTTTTTAACTTTGAAGTCAACGAAAATATAAAATGAAAAGTCCGGCTTCTGTTTAACTTTTTATGCTGCGTCCGTCATTATTTCGATGAACGCTTCGAGCCTCGTTTCAATCTGACCTTTGTCTGACTGCGAAAAATCAGTGTCAAGCCTCAAATACGGCAGTCCGAGTTCATTTTGAACGATGTTCATTGTCGTGAATGCCTCAACGGCAAAAGTATGGCATCCGTGAAGTACAATCTCAATAACTCCGTCAGCCTGATACTCCCGGACTAATTCCCGAATGTCTTCAAAACGTTTCGTGTTAGGTGTCATAACTGAGCAGTTAATTTTCAGGTAACGTTCAGCGATTGCCCTGTAAAGATCGTCGGCGTTTTCGTCAATCATGAACTTCTGCGTTCTCGGCCCGGCGCAGTTGTCTGCACAGACGTAATCTGCTCCGAGTTCCTCAAGACGCTTTATTATCTTGTCGCGTACTCCTGCATTCGGGCAGCCTGTTATCAGCACTCTAGGCCTGTTTGAACCGTCATTCCTTATTCTCTCTTTGAACTCGCGTGTTGTCTTCTCGATTTTTGCGATTAAATCATCATCAGTGAAATGAAAATCCGCACTTTCTGCAACTGTGCTTATTTCATAGCCTGATACGGGAGATGGTTTTAATTTTGCAACTTCATACAAATCAACGATCGCCCTTCGCAGTTTGTTCCTGTAGACAATTGCATCGTGTAATTTTTCGTCAGTAATTTCAACTCCGAACAGTTTTTCAAGGAATTTTGCGGCCTGCCTTACTTCTTCCGTCCACATATCAAGAGCCATAGCCTGATCCCGTCCCTGCGGAAGGTTAAGAACATGTACGGGCTTGAACCTGCTCATAAGCTCATACATTTTCTTTTTCCCGTCGCATGTCGTCTCGGCCAATATACCGTCAGAAAAATAAAAATACGGGCATTGATCCGTTAAAGCCATTCCGTAACTTGCCTTGATTAACGGGCATAAAGTTTTAGGGAGATGCGCCTCAGCCTCCGGTATTCCCTGCTCTGATTTCCCGCATAAACCTACGGAAATTGCTCCGGCCGCGTTGATTATCTCAACAGGCGTGTATGTGCAGAATACGCCGATTACTTTTTTGCCGGCCTGCTTTGCCTCGTAAAGCGTCATGAATGATTTTTTACGGGCATCGTTGAACGTCTCAAAATTCTTCGGTAACGACAACATAGTTAATTTTTCACCCTCATAAAAAGTTATTTTTATGATGATACATAGATTTTTTCTATCGCTCAATAATGATTATGTGAGTTTATTCCGTTCCCCATTTCCTCCAGCGTTTAAGCTCATACTGTTTCAGGTCAGTACTTTCAATTTCAGAAATTACATCATCGATTCTTTTCAGCAATTTATCTTTATGTTCCGGGATTTTGCCCTTCAGCGGAAAAATATTAGTCTTGTGCGTAGCGTCCCATATCGTGGGAATTTCGAGCATTGATAATAATTTTCTGCCCTCTTTGAGAGCGTCCAAAGGGTGCATACGGTGAAATTCATGAGATTTTACGCGTTCGATAAGCTCCGCGCCCTTGAAAAGTACAAGAGTTACAACAGTAAGCTCAAAAGGTGAGGCCATGTTAAGAAGGCTTGCAGTTTCATTGACGTGTGCAGCACTCATATCCTGACCGCCCAAGCCGAGCATTATATACACTGAATATTTAATATCAGCATCGTCAAGCATTTTCATTGCCTGAAGATTTCCTGAACGTGTTACGCCCTTGTTCTGAAATTTCAATACTTCATCGCTTCCGCTTTCAATTCCGATACAGAGACGGTCATAACCTGCAGTTTTAAGTGCTTTAAGTTCTTCGGGAGTTTTTCGGGTTATGTCGTCAGCTCTTGAAAACGCCGAAATATAACTGCATTCGGGGAAATTTTCGCGTATTATATCTGATATTTGCAATAATTTTTCTGTTTTCAAAACAAAAGGATTTCCGCCGGCTAAAAGGAATCTTGATGACTTTCTGCCCTCATTTATTAAACGCAGATTCTTGACATGGCCGGAAATCTCATCAAGCGGTAACTCCCTGAATTTCATGCCCTGATTCAAATCGCAGAACAGGCACTTACCGTAAGAACAGCTCACGGTAACCGGGACTTGTACGGTATAAGCCTCAGCCATAGGGACGTAATAATAAAATCCGTATTCCCTGTAAATTTCGCGTTTAAGCCTGTTAATATTTCGTATTCTTTCTGAAGAACTGCTCATCATTCAAAAATTTTTGTTACTTTATAAAAGCCTTGTAGTCATTGCAGTTCATGAGGCTGTCAAGCTGTGAAAAATTATCCGGCTTAATTTCAGCGATCCAGCCTTCCCCGAACGGGTCAACATTCAATATTGCAGGAGTTTTCAGGACTTCAGGATTTATTTTGACGATTACGCCTGATACCGGAGCGTTTATTTCACTGACTGATTTTGTAGCCTCAACAGCCCCGAATGATTTACCGGCCGTAACCCGTTCACCCTCGCCCGAAACATCAATATAAACTATGTCTCCCAATGATGACTGTGAATAATCATCAATTCCCATTCTGACAACATCATCAATTCTTTTAGCCCATTCATTGGATTTTGTATAAAGCAGATCATTTTCAAAAGTTATCATAAAAAATCACCTCTTGAAAAATAATATTATCATGATTATGAGAACTCCAGTATATTTGTTGGCATGTCAAGAGCGGAAAGACTGCGAAATTATCATGTACTCATTAAAAAACTTAGTGTATAATGGCTAAACTTGTATCAATTGTTTTATTTTACGAAAGGGAGATAACCTTTGAAAAAGTTAGTACTTATTGCAGTTTCATTGTTGTTGATATTTTCTTTGGCTGTCCCGTCTTCCGCTTCATCGCTTCTCTACAGCTTTTCTTCAGGAGACATTCTCGCCCCGAATGCTGCCAGTATTGCAACTTACGGCATAGGGCGTATTGATTTCGTGAACGGCAGAATCGTTCCTAGAGTCGTAATCTCAGGCGACAACAGACAGCACGGTTTAGCGGAGTTCACGCGCAACGGAAAAAGGTACATTTACGACACGAAAGTAAACAAGACCAACGAAAACATAAATTACTTCGATGTCTATGATGCCTCTATCGGGATAGACCTTCCGCTCGCAACTGAACTGACGCTTTCAGTTACGCCGAATCCCATAGCTTCCGCAGACCTGAAACTTGCTCCCGATACACAAGGCATTATATACGCAATCAACGGAACTACTTTGACGCGCCATGACCTTCTCAACTGGGAGGCACCGAGAAGCACAACCCTTGAGAGCGGTTATAACGTCTACAGCCTCGTAGGTCTGACGAATAACGCAAATGTCCTTTACGTCTGGGCTTCAAACCGTACTGCGGTAAGTGCTGACGGATCATATACACCCATAAGCAGTGACATTTTCGTTTATGACAGGAATACTCTGGAAAGAAAGGCCGCTTTCCATTTCCCGAGAACGGGCCTTGACATTACGCCGAAACGTCCTGACGATGAGACCGCTGCCAACGCTGCCCCTGAACCCGGACGCGGACTTGTCGACATCAGCAACACGGCAACGGACAAGTCAACAGTCCTTGTAGTCTATGACACTGCATCGTCTGACGCGGCAAAAATCATAAGAATCAATGAGGCCGCTAACCCCGTATCATATGAAGTAATAATAACGTCTGCAGACATAGGCGGATACAACATCGACACTGAGTCCCCCATTCCTGACAACGTCGGAGGCTTTTATATGGGCACTTACTCAGGCGACATTAACGCGCAGGCAGGAACGGCAAGCAAGGATACAGCCGTTTATCACTGGAACAGCACTAAGAGATTAACAAAAGCAACCCTCGCAAATGCACAGACAACGGCAGATCTCGTCATTGCTTCGGGAGACCATAAGGGAAAAATAGTATTGTTCTACTCTACTGAATCTGCAGACATCGCCGGGCAGTCTAATTACAGACTTCATATACAGACTTCATACGTACATTTGGGACGGGGCAAATAATGTTCTTACCATGATGGATAACGGCAGCCGCTTCGGCGTTGAGATTGAAAAGCCCTTCACTGACGGCCATGACGGTATATATTTCATGGTTGAGGGTGTTATCCTCTCTGACGATGCAGATTTCCTCTCTCACTGGAACAGTACCGACGGCTATTCAGTCGTATACTCTTCTACAATGGAGCTTGAAGTTGAAAATCCTCCGTTAGACGGCAATAACGGATTCTATTTCGTTGTTTCTGAACTGAACGGCAATCCTGAATATCTCAACAAGAGCGTTGATGTCGGCGCGTTCTCTTCTGACGTGAAATTCTATCACTGTTCAAGCTGGAGGGTATCTCCTGACATAGTTGCTGATTTAGGCCTGTTCGATGTTCCGGCCTCTGCATATTTGAACGTAAGCGGAGATTATTTAACAAGTTACGCTGCTGTCAGGGAAAATGTACAGATGGAATTTGGCATATTTGAAGACACTGAACACGGGTATCTCTTCTTAGGAGCCGGCCCGATCGGCGGTGCAATGTCGCTCAAAGTCTTCAACTGGAACAGCGCAACAAAAGCAAATCTGACCTCTCAGGACATCGTAGCAAGTTTCACTGATAAAGATTTAGGCGGATATGCCAGCGTTGCAACAATGGTATATTTCAATGACGGATTGTGGGGAGTAGGCACCAGCGGAGGCTGTGATGCAGGTCTAAGCGGCTTTGCGGTATTCGCAGCAACTGCGCTAATTTATTCGCTCAAACGCAAAAGATAGTGTAAAATTAACGCATAATCAAAGAAATTCAAGGAGGGATTTCCATTATGCGAGTAGTACAGACAAGCGTAATAAACAATACGGCAGGACATGTCAGCAGGCTTGAACGCGGTTTCGTTATCCGCAGGACGGAAACGCAGTTCATGCACGTAAGGGAACCTATCATGGTACAGCGTCCGCAGATTGAAGACTTCAACAATCTTGTAGTCGTTCATGATCAGGTTGAACAGTATGTTTAATTCAAGATAATATGCCCTCTCTGTGATATTAATCACGCTCGCGCAGGAGAGGGCTTTTTTTTTTATGCTATAATCCTAAATATTGAAAAAATATATCCAGATCATATAGCAATTAAAATCTAATACAGGAAAAGCAGTTCACTTAATATAAACTGTGTTACAAAAATTTTCAGGAGGTGTTCATTCAAATGGAGTTAAAAGCGGTTGGAACTGCCGGAACTCTTGAGTCAAGCGACATAATGGTAACGCTTGAACCCAGAGACAGCGGCGGTATTGATTTGACCCTTGAAAGCTCTGTACTTAACCAGTACGGCAGGCAGATTAAAGCAGAAGTACTGGCTTCACTTGAAAGGCTCGGCGTTAAAAATGCTAAAGTCATCGTCAACGATCACGGCGCATTGGACTGCACGATTAAGGCTCGTGTTGAATGCGCGTTCTATCGCGGCTGCGGCTGTGATATGGACGGTAAGTTTGACTGGGGAGGTGTAATAAGATGAGTTTACCGAGACCGAAACCGGAGAGATTCCGTCTCCGCCGTACAATGATGTTCATGAACGCACAGAAACCCGGCCTCATAAAGGACGCTTATATTTACGGTGCTGACAGCATAATGCTTGACCTTGAGGACGCTGTTGCGGAAAATCAGAAGGACAGCGCGAGATTCTCGCTTTATCACGCACTCAAAGAAATTGATTACGGCGACACTGAAGTAATAGTCAGAATCAACGGCCTTGATACTCCCCACTGGAAGGAAGATATAAGGGTATGCGTTGCAGGAGGCTGTGACGGCATAAGAATCGCAAAGACTGAAAGTGCGCAGGACGTTAAGACGGTTGACGAGGCAGTAACTGAGGCTGAAAAAGAGTTCGGTGTTGAGGTAGGCAGGACGCTTTTAATGGCAGCCCTTGAAAGTCCGAAAGGTGTATTGAACGCTTATGAAATCTGCCAGGCATCGCCCAGACTTTTCGGCGTTGCACTTTCCGGCGGAGATTACAGGAAGTGTATGCAGGTCAAAGTAATACCCGGCGGAATCGAAATGCTTTTCGCAAGGGGCTTAATGCTCAATGCCGCAAGAGCTGCAGGGATTCAGTGCTTTGATACGGTCTTTACGAATTTGAACGATGACGAGGGCTTCAGGGCTGAAGTTAAACAGAATGTTGAAATGGGCTTCGACGGGAAATCGTTGATCAACCCGAAACAGATTCCCATTGTTCATGAGATGCTTGCCCCGACACAGAAGGAAATTGCAGAGGCTGAAAAGATCGTTCGCGCTTATCGTGAACACGCAAGCGAGGGAGTAGGAGTCTTCACGCTTGATAACGGTAAAATGATAGACATCGCGTTTGTACCCGGTGCTGAAAGAGTAATCAAGTTGGCAAAAGCCAGCGGAATTTATGAGGGGGATCTTTAAGAGATGAAAAACGCAGTAGGAAGAGAGATACCCGCAGAGGCATTAGCCGTTGAATTAAAGAACGGCAGGAAATACGAACCCTATCAGGGCAAAGGCTACAGGGACGGAAAATACATCAAAAAGGCCGGCCCTACGACAAAGATTTACGAGAATCCCAAAGAGAGCAAATTATTACCGTCAATCCGTGACGCTGTCATAGCCTGCGGAATTAAAGACGGCATGACTGTATCATTCCATCATCATTTCAGGAACGGCGATTATATCGTCAACATGGTAATGAAAGAGATAGTTGACTTGGGCATAAAAGATATTACAATCGCTGCTTCAAGTCTCGGTGATGCTCATGACCCTATAGCCCAGTATATCGAAGAAGGAATCGTTACGGGCATTCAGACATCAGGAATCAGAGGAAAAATGGGCGATGTCGTTTCACACGGCAAACTCAAGACCCCCGCGATACTCCGTTCACACGGCGGAAGAGTAAGGGCTGTTGAAGAAGGAGACGTTCATATTGATGTAGCGTTTATCGGTGCGCCGACTTCTGACGAATACGGCAACGCAAGGGCACTGGGAGGAAAGGGCGACTGCGGAGTATTGAGCTATGCAGTTGTTGACTCAGAATATGCAGATAAAGTTGTCGTTATAACTGATACTCTTGTTGATTATCCGAATTTCCCGCCCAGTATTCACGGCGTAAACGTTGACTACGTTGTTAAAGTTGACGAGATCGGAAATCCGAAGAAAATTGCATCGGCAGCCGCAAGAATGACGCAGAATCCAAGAGATTTGATGATGGCCGAGAACACAGCGAAAGTTATCGCCGCTACTCCGTGGTTCAAAGACGGATTCAGCTTCCAGACGGGAGCGGGCGGGCCTTCACTTGCCGTAAACAGATTCCTTGAGCCGTTAATGAACGAGAAGGGAATAAAAATGGCTTGGGCAATCGGCGGAATCACTGCGGCAATCTGCGAGCTTCAGAGAAAAGGACTTGTCGGAAAAATTATCGACGTTCAGGACTTCGACACGGGAGCAATCGAGGACATAAGGACGAATCCGAATCACTTTGAGATGACGGCCAGCGAATACGCGAACCCTGCGAATAAGGGCGCGTTCGTAAACAAACTTGATTTCGTTGTACTTGCAGCACTCGAAGTTGATACTGATTTCAACGTAAACGTTATAACCGGCTCTGACGGAGTACTGAGAGGCGCACCGGGCGGACACCCTGATACTGCGGAGGGCGCAAAATGCTGCGTCATCGTTACGCCGCTTACGAGGGGCAGAATGGCAACGATCTGCGAACATGTAGTTACGGTTACGACACCGGGCGATTGCGTTGACGTTGTTGTTACGGATTACGGAACTGCCGTCAACCCTAGACGTACGGACATCATTGAGGCACTTGACAAGGCCGGAATAAAGCACGTACCGATCAAGGAACTTCAGGAAAAAGCATACTCGCTTGTCGGGAAACCTGATGACCTTCAGTGGAAAGATAAAGTTGTGGCTATTCTTGAGGCACGCGACGGGACAATTCTCGATGTTGTGCGCGAGATTAAACCCTGCGAAATTTAACGTAAAAAATAACAGGCTCCCTCGTTGAAAAAAATAAATCAGCGGGGGAGTTTTATTTTATATTCCGAAGGAGGTGTTAATTTTGAGCGGAGAAATAAGGAACAGTACAAAGTAAGAATAATAACGTATATAGCTTCATTGACCCCGCACAGATTCACTAGCATAGTACCTCACCAGCGTTTTTTGCTGAAAGCCTTGCCTATAGCTAGGTGAGTATTGAAATTGCGGCATATCGACATTCCTTCGTTTTTCCTGAATAATATAGCAGTAGCTACACTTTAGGTTACAGTGCGAAATCGGTATTGTACATTCAACGAATCTCTTGATTATCTCTTGATTATTCATCATTCTCAATTTCTCTCTGAAATTAAAGCTGTTATTTTGCTGAAATATGGCAGAAGTCCTGAATTGCTCCATTTATGCGTAGAGTCCAGAGCTTTCCTTCTTCACTGAGAAGACAAGCGTAAAGTTTATTACGCTCTTTTTCCTCCAGTACCCCCTCAATATCATTCCTCATACATACTAAAACACCAGAACGTTTTTCTGATGATAGATTCTGAAAATCCATTGAACAGACCATATCGGGAATATGAGTCACGCTTTTTGCATTAGGAAACAAGTCTGTCCTGTGTATGAGTTCATATGAATTTCTGTCGCGCACAAAAACATGAAGATTCTTTTAAGTTAGTAAATACTCGCCTGTCATGTTCGAGTTCCCGTTTACCCTGCTTGTTGTCAAAATAATATATACTCTTTGCGTAAATGTAATATTTCTTTCAGAAATTTCTTAAGTTCCTGCTTCCTGCCGATTGCTTCCTTGATACTGTATAAGTACCGTAACCTCACACGCCTTTCCATTTTGGATGTATCATAGCCTAGAGATTTCAGCTTCTCCATCATGGCTTTGAACTGCGAATGTCCTCTCTCATCCTGAAACCTAAAAGTTTCAACATACCGCTTTGTATATAATCTTACAAGACGCTTAACGCCTAAGTCATAGGCCAACCTTATTTCTGGGTTATCGTGAAAATAATCATATTTACTCAGTGCCTCTTGAAGGATTATGAACATACAGTCTGAATTGCGCTGTGTAAAAGGCGTGGTCATAATTGAATTAGAGCGGTATCTGCGATTGTAGAGGGTTATAGGAATATGCTTCACACGTTTTGCACTTAGAAGGGTTAAGAAAATAAATAGCTCATCCTCATGAATTATACCTTTTTTGAAGGTAAGATCATTTTCAATCAGAAGCCTCAGGCGCTATATAATCATCACTATCTAGGAAATATACATATTTCGTACCTGCTATAGAAAGTCCGGCATTTCTGGCATCTGAAACCCCGCTGTTAAGTTTGTGGATTACGGTAATTCTTGAGTCAATCTGTGCATATTCATCGCAAATTTTGCCGCTTGAATCTGTTGAACCGTCATCAACAAGAACAATCTTAATGTATGGATATGTTTGATTGATTGCGCTTTCAACACATTCAGGAAGGTATTTTTCTACATTATAAATAGGAATAATAATAGTCGTATCATACTGGTTCGTATCAATCACGGCATAATTTCCCATGTTAATTAAACTCTTTTCACATTATTTTTGTTTAGTATAACACACGAGAAATCCCAGATGCTTTAGCTCTGGGATGAAAGCGCGCTATTTTTTTGATATAGTTTTTTCATCTCATGGGGATATAGGCTGCAATATAGTATAATGTTCACGCGGTTAATCATTCCGCTTTAACAAAAATGCAGAACACCAAGTTTTTTTAGGATGTAATTTTTTTTCATGAACACAAGAAAATTTTTTTGCACACTGCTTGTTCTGCTTGCTTTCGCAACAGGAGCGTTTGCTGCGCGCAAGCCTGCCGAACTACGCGGAGGAATGCTCAGTTATCTCGGCACTACTGAGGAAGCATTCCAGCAGAGTGTCGATGAGCTGAACTCGGTTATGCGCGTTTCCATGATGGGCGTAGGCTTTTCACGGAATTACGCGGCTGACGTTTTGGAGATGCTGAAAGTTTTTCAGGAAAACCGTTACGTTGTTACGTTTTTCGACTCGCTTACGGCTATGCTAATGGCACTGGACTCGGGTAAAGTTGACGAGATTTCACTGCCTGAGATTACTGCAAGGTACGTCATGAAGAATGATGCCGGATACAAAATTCTTTTCGCACTTCGTATGCCCAGTGCTATCGCGTTCGGTTTCAGGAATGACAACACAGCTCTGCGCGATGAGTTCAACAAAGCAATAACGGCCATGAAAGCTGACGGGACATTGAAAGGGCTTGAAGGAAAGTACATAGGTAACGGAACTGACTTTGAGGCTGACAGTGCAGCTTTCACAAAATTTGACGGAGCTGAAACAATCAAAGTAGCTGTTACGGGTGATATGCCTCCTGTGGATTATATTAACGAGAAAGGTGCGGCAGCCGGTTACAACACGGCAGTAATTTCTGAGATAGGGAAGCGTCTGAAGAAAAATGTTGAGATAATTAACATTGAGGCCGGAGCAAGGTCTGCATCTCTGACTTCAGGACGTGCTGATGTAATTTTCTGGTACAGGACGACAGAAGGCGTTGAGTTCCCCAAAGAGATAGCCGTAAACGATAACCCCGTAAATAAGGTTATCAATGACACAACGGAAGGCGTAATTTTGTCAGAGCCTTATTACCGTTGGGAAAAGGTGCTTTTCCTGACAAAGTAGACAAAGTAGCCTGTGGGATTTAAGAGTTTTGAGATTGAGACTCCTCCCTGAAGTTGGGGGGAGTTTTTTTGTGACATAAAAATTCCCGGAAGCCTCTTTTTTAAGAGGAGACCTCCGGGAATCTGATATTCTGCGTGTTATCCGGCTTTAGTTTAATACATGCCGTCCATGCCGCCCATACCGCCCGGCATTGCGGGGGCTGCGTCTTTCTTTTCGGGTTTGTCGGCGACTATGCCCTCAGTTGTGAGAACCATAGCTGCGATTGAACCTGCGTTCTGTAACGCTGAACGTGTAACCTTTACGGGGTCGATAATTCCGGCTGCTACCATGTCGGTATACTCGCCTGTTGCAGCGTTGAGGCCGTGTCCGATCTTTTCGCTTCTTACTCTCTCAACGACTACATCACCCTGATAGCCTGCATTCTCAGCGATGAGATATAACGGGGCTTTGAGTGCGTCAAGTACGATTCTTGCACCTGTCTTGACATCGCCTGAAAGTTTTTCGACAAACGGTTCAAGAGCTGTCGCGCAGTTAAGTGCTGCAACTCCGCCGCCTGCAACGATGCCTTCTTCAACGGCTGCCCTTGTTGCGTTGAGAGCGTCCTCGATACGGTGCTTGAGTTCTTTCTGTTCGGTCTCAGTTGCTGAACCTACCTGAATTACTGCAACGCCTCCGACGAGTTTTGCAAGTCTCTCGTGTAATTTTTCCTTGTCGTAATCTGAAGTGCTGTCCTCGATTTCCTTGCGGATCTGTCCGGCTCTGTGCCTGATTTCTTCGGGGTTGCCTGCACCCTGAGTAATCGTCGTGTCTTCTTTCGTGATACGTACTTTCTTGGCACGTCCGAGCATTGAGAGTTCAGTATTCTCGAATTTCATTCCGCGTTCTTCGCTGATTACTTCACCGCCGGTTACGATAGCGATATCCTGTAACATGGCTTTTCTTCTGTCGCCGAATCCGGGTGCTTTGACCGCTGCAACCTGCATAACTCCGCGCAGCTTGTTGACAACGAGTGTTGCGAGTGCCTCGCCCTCAACGTCTTCAGCGATGATAACTAAAGGCTTTCCGGTCTGTACGACTTTTTCAAGAACGGGGAGAAGGTCTTTAATATTGCTGATTTTTGCGTCATGAATGAGGATATAGGCATCATCAAAACTTGCTTCCATTCTGTCGCTGTCAGTTACCATGTAAGGGCTGATGTAGCCTTTGTCGAACTGAAGACCCTCGACCATTTCGAGAGTTGTTCCGACGGTCTGGCTGTCTTCAATCGTGATAACTCCGTCTTCGCCGACTTTCTGCATTGCTTCAGAAATCAACGCGCCTACAGCGGCATCGTTAGCGGAAATTGAGGCAACCTGAGCAATTTTTTCTTTTTCCTTAACAGGTGTACTCTGTTTCTTGAGTTCTTCAACAACAAAATCTATAGCTTTTTCAATTCCCTGACGCATTAACATGCCGTTTGCACCTGCGGCAACGTTTTTCATGCCCTCACGGATAATGGCGCGTGAGAATATAGTAGCTGTTGTAGTACCGTCGCCGGCGATGTCATTAGTTTTTGATGCAACTTCCTTGAGTAACTGTGCTCCGGCATTCTCAAAAGGATCTTCGAGTTCGATTTCCTTAGCGATGGTAACGCCGTCATTAGTAATCATAGGTGAACCGAATTTCTTTTCAAGTACAACATTTCTTCCTTTAGGGCCGAGAGTAACGCCTACAGTGTCAGCAACTTTATCAATTCCGCGCAGCATAGCTCTGCGGGCTTCTTCACCGAAAGATAATATTTTTGCCATGATATTAAAATCTCCTTACTTCTCTATAATTGCGAGAACATCGCGCTCGCTGAAGATAACGAGGTCTTCGCCGTCAACTTTGACTTCAGTACCTGCGTATTTGCTGAATATAATTCTGTCGCCTACTTTAACTTCTACGGGCTGCTTCTGGCCGTTGTCGAGGATCTTTCCTGTTCCGACTGCGAGAACTTCGCCCTCTGTCGGCTTTTCTTTTGCCGTGTCGGGAAGGAATAATCCGCCCTTTGTTTTTTCTTCGCGCTCAAGAACTTTTACTACTATTCTGTCGCCTAATGGTTTAAGTTTCATAATATAATAACCTCCTCTTGCTTAATGGCACTCAATCATAAAGAGTGCTAACTAACAACGAGGGGAATATTAAACCTGTATTCTGAAAAAAGCAATAGTTAATTTTACGTAGGGGATAAATATCATTGACTAGTTTTTAATTGCCTCTTCAAAGCATTAATCATGCTTATGAACATGCCAGTTAAATCCATTGCAGGTTTCCAGCCTAACTTTTGAAGTTTTCCCGTGTCCAAATTCATACATAGCTTAGGGGCATATCCAAACGCAGAAGTATCCTTTTCCTCTATCCTGACTTTAATTTTTCCGTTCCCGCAATTTTCCGCTACGATTTTAGCCATTTCATATATAGAGCAATAAGTTTCTTCATTTGCTGCGTTATATGCTTCTCCTGTACTGCCTTTTAATAACACGGTCAATATTGCATTTACAGCGTCATCTGTGTACAGATAACTTCTTTTTGTTTCGCCTTTTGTGTGAAGAACTATATCTCTTCCCTCCATGACGCATCTTGCAAACTCAGCGAATACGCGGCCATCGTTATACTGAACTCCGGGCCCGAATGTCTGTGTTAGGCGGACTACTTTAGCAGGGACTTTGAATTGTGAAGCGTAAGATGCACATAAACATTCACACATTCTTTTACTTTCCGGATAAGCTGACCTGTTTTTCATTGTGTCAATGTTTGTGCTGTGAGTCTCGTCTATTTTTTCATCTGTATTCGGAGTTCCGTATACTTCCATGCTTGAAAGGTAGACAAGCCCTTTAACGTTGCTGAGTTTAGCAATTTCAAGTACCCGCTTTGTACCCTCTAAAGCAATCGAAGCAACTTCAACCGGATTTTCGACAAATGCCCTGCTTGATGTATTCGAAGCAGCGTGAATGATGTAATCAACACTCACTATCTTTATGTCAAGTTTAGTTATGTCTGAAACTATGTATGAGATACGCTCATTAAGGCCGAACAATTTTTCAGCTTTTTCAACGTCCCTTACGACAGCTATAACTTTTGCATTAATGTTTATCAGTTTTCTGACTATTGCCTGACCGATAAGACCTGTTGCGCCTGTAACTAGAAATGTACTGTTTCTTAACTCTTCAAACATGGTTTATATTGTATATTCACTGATAAATTTATATATAGTATCGCTTGTCAGCATTTTTAATTTATTTAATTTCGGCTGATCATACTGCCAATCAGTGCAGTTATTAAGACAATCATTAAGTTTAGCGATTGCTGTTTTCGAGTCTAATTGAGAAGGGAGAAGGAGAGAGCGCTCTATACCGACGTAATTAGCAAAATGCAGTATTTTTTCGTCCCACGCAAAACATACTACAGGAACATTAAATGAAATTGCACAAATACAAGCATGAAGCCGTGCAGCCCAAACTATTTTATATTTTGATATACGTTCAGCCAATTCCCTTGCGTTTGCGGGTACATATAAATATTGATGTAAATCTTGTGTAAATTTTCCCCTTTCTTGAATTTTATCCAACAGACGGGCATCGCTAGGTAATCCGTTAGTAAATAATTCAAAATTAATTCCAGAATTAATTAAATATGAAATAAGATCTTCATATAAGCTGATAATGTCATTATCAGATTTAGCTCCGCTGAAACTATAACCATTAAAAATACTGGGACGAATTAAATTGATTCCAATGACATCACCCGTTTTCCTTTGTATTCCGTAACATTCAGGAATCCAAAGTCCCGGATCACCGGCTTCTGAACATGCAATATCTGATTTTGTTATGTAATCAGAT
Source organism: uncultured Synergistales bacterium (assembly GCA_905233565.1). Classification (GTDB taxonomy): domain Bacteria; phylum Synergistota; class Synergistia; order Synergistales; family Aminobacteriaceae; genus JAFUXM01. The sequence goes on along the minus strand of CAJOCL010000001.1, from coordinate 101,071 downwards.
ATAAGCCTTTTTACCCCGAAGGGGCCGTCTCTGGTAGTAATATACTTTACACAAGGGTAATTCAAATGTTCTTTTAAGCATTGGCATCGCCAGTCATTATGTTTATATTCCTGAATATTTACAGCATTAAACATTACTAAAATATTTTTCTCCTCACAGCATTCAATAAATATCGAATACCTTATCCAAACTCTCTGAGTACCATACTTGAAGGAGCCTCCTGAAAAAATTAAAGCGTCAACACCTGTTAATAATTTGCTATAGTATCGTTTCAATCTAAGTTTCATATTATAGAATCGTATCCTATGCATTAAGTTACTTTTAGGAAACATAGACATTATCTTATTTATTGCTCCAGTAAAATAATATAAAAGATTATGATTAATTGAGGCTTCAAGATCAAGCATTACCAGCTCTGCTTCAGGAAATCTATTTTTAACAATGAAAGCAACAGTATCTTTCAGAAAATGATCTCCCCAATTAGCAATGTTTTCTAAACTCACTATCGCAATCCTTTTCATTTAACTAAAAAACCTCCGTGTTATAGCTTAAACAAATAACTTTTTCTTAATAAATCCTGCTTTACGAAATATTTTATCACGATTAACATGCTTGTTTATAAGTAATTACTAAATCCTAAAAATTCTACTATGAGAGCCGCTACGGGATAATGTAAGCGTCAATTCATTATCATTAATTATGTAAATAAGAATCCAGTCACCTTGAATATGGCATTCACGAAAGCCAACCCAATCGCCAATAAGAGGGTGGTCTTTATACTTTTTTGGAAGAGGTTTTCCCTCAGCAAGAAGATCGATAACTTTCTCAAGCAACGACATATCCCTGCCTTGTTTTACAAGAAGCGCATAATCTTTCCTAAATGTTGAAGTTTGGACAATATCAAGCATTTGCAACTATTTCTGCGTTATTTGCTTCAAATAATTCCCGTGCGGAATGATAGCGTTTTGCCGGTATCTTACCAGCGTTTATGTCCAATGCTTCCCGCATAGCTTCTATAGTTTCGTCATTGAAATCAGGACTAAAATCCTTAGCCTTTACATCAAAGGGTAAACCACCAACTTTAAGCATTTGTGCAAAGAATATATTTACAGCTTCAGTTATGGTCATTCCAAGATTTTCAACTAGGTATTCAAGATCAGCTTTTGTTCTCGGATTTATACGTAAAGTAATAGTAGCAGTCTTATTAGCTTTTCCATCCATAATAATGGCCTCCCCTAAAGATTCCTAATAATTATACAGTCTGCGTTTATCACTCAAAAAGATAAATTTGATTATTTTCCCTAGCGTCTAAAATAGCTCTCATCATGAAAAAATCATCAGGCGTTGTAATCTTTATATTTTCATACGGCCCGTCAATCACATGAAGATTTTTATTGCTATATTGTTTCATAAGGGTACAAGAATCGATTGAATTATCTTCGCCATCAGCCAAAGCCTTTTCATGTACGGCTATGATTTCGTCAAGCCAGAAAGATTGGGGAGCTTTTGCAGCTCTCGATTTTGCTCTTGTCGGAATCTGCTCGATTTCCATTTCATTATTGACAACAAGAATAGTTTCTTTGACTATACTTGCTGTTATTGCTGATCCATATTTCTTTACAGCAGCGATATTTTCAGAAATTAATTCCGAATTTATAATCGGCCTTACACCGTCATGAATCAAGGCTATAGATTTGCTGTTGCCTGAAACTTCCTTTGCAGCTTTCAAACCGTTATATATTGAAAGCTGACCTGTTGAACCTCCGGGTACTATTTTTTTAACCTTTTCAATTCTGAATTTATACAAAAGTTTTTCTAAATAAGGAATCCAGTCTTCCAGACACGCAATGACAATCGCGTCAATCTCGCTGTTATTTTCAAAATGTTCCAGTGTATGAATAATAATAGGCTTGTTATAAATTTCGAGGAATTGTTTAGGCTTTTCCTTACTATTCATACGGATTCCCGCACCACCTGCAAATATTACCGCTATATTCATTTTTATTTATCCAATCTGCTCACTATATAATCAAAAACTCTTTTAGATGCTTCGCCGGTTTCGTAGCTTTGAAAAAGTTCATGATTTTCATTTATTGCTTTTAACTGCTTTTCAGAATCATAATTTTCTATGCTTTTTGCAAGTTCTTTATTTGATTCGCACACCGCAAACCCCCATTTATTAATCGGAGTAACAAATCCGACACGTTCTTCATACAATTTCAAATCCGGAACATACAAAAAGGCAGGTTTTTTAAGAAGTGAATAATCCCAAATTGACGAGGAATAATCAGTTATCAGAACATCAGCCGTAATGAGCAGCTCCTGCATGTCCGGATAAATTGTAGCGTTTTTAACCTGCTGAAAATCATTTGTATACGTCCTGTCATGTGCCCTGTACAGTAAAACCCAATCCCCGCCGAAACGTTTTTTAAGGGAATCTGATAAAAGCTCAAAATTAATTTTTTCAGAATTTCCGTTATCATATCCCCTCCATGTTGGCGCATACAAGGCAATATGTATATTTGAATTGAAATTAAAAAACTGTCTTACTTTCTTTTTGATTTCTTCATGAAGACCAGTATTTAGAATTACATCATTTCTTGGCAAACCAACATTAAGAACATTTCCTTTGTAATGATGCACATTATAAAGAAAAGCCTCTGTAAATGCTTTACTGCTGCTCAAAAATAACGTAACATCTACCGTATATATTTTTCTGTAGTAGCTTTTTATTTTTGATTGGCTATTAAGCATAAAACTATCACGTTTATAAGCGCCTCCACCATGCCACGTATTAATCATTTCTTGTTTTTTTCGTCTTGCAAAAAGTCGAAATGTTGTAGTATTTGTTATAATAAACTTAGAGCGCATGTGCTCAAATGCAAATCGCAATCCCTTATATTTAATGAAATGTAAATTTTGAGTTTCAAAATCCTTAAATTTATCAGGCTCCTTAACTCCACAATACATCGTAAAGTTATAATCTTGATTATGAGCCAATATATAATCCGATATATATTTAGGACTATCAGAATATTGTTTACCATAGAAAGAATAAAATAAAATTTGCTTCTCTCTTAACGGCATAATAAATGACAGCCTTGATATTGCACGTAACATTCTTGTTAAACAATATCTTAATATTCTATTCATCAATATTCCTCAATTAATTAATATTTTTGAATTATTTAATATCATAACTGGGAATTTGTCAATTTTTCCGCGTCTTGTGGTATATTACGAAGCATGATTGACATTAAGAATTTATCACTCTCGTTCGGTGAACATGTAATATTCCGCAGCCTTAACCTTCAAATTAAGGACAACGCAAGAATAGGCATTGTCGGCCTCAACGGTGCAGGAAAAACAACGCTTCTGCGCGTAATCATGGGCGAAATTGAACCCGACGGCGGAACAATCGAACGTTCACGCGGCCTTACTGTCGGATATTTGCCGCAAGACCTCGCCGAGCTTGAACCCGTTCCGCTCATGCAGTATCTAAAGGACAAGGCAGGAATTTCAGTTATTGAAGCAAAATTGAGATCTGTTGAGGAAAGATTATCACATTCACAGGAAAATCATGACGGCTTATTGCAGGAACATTCAAGGCTTGAACGGAGATTCGAGGATTCCGGCGGTTTCGCGTTCGAGGCTATGGCCATGAAAGTTTTGCACGGCTTAGGCTTCAGAAAATCTGACGAACTCAAAAACTGTAAAGACTTTTCCGGCGGCTGGAAAATGCGTATCGCTATGGCCGCGTTATTGCTCTCGTCTCCTGATGTCCTGTTGCTTGACGAACCGACTAACCATCTCGACACTGAGTCTATGGAATGGCTTGAAGGCTGGCTCAGGACTCACAGGGGCGCAGTCGTTTCAGTTTCACATGATGTAAGATTTCTTGAAAATACCGCCGAAAATATCGCCGATCTTGAACACGGGGTAATTACTCTTTATCCCTGCAGCTATGATGACTATATCAGCACGAAGGAACAGAACCGCGAACTTCAGGAAAAGGCTTTCGCCCGTCAGCAGTCAGAAATTCAGCGCATAGAATCATTCGTAAACCGCTTCAGATACAAGGCAACAAAAGCGGCTCAGGTTCAAAGCAGAATAAAGCAGCTTGAAAAAATAAAGCGTATTGAAATCACTCAGGGCAGCAAATCCGTAAAACTCTCAATCCCTGAAGCCCCTCAAAGCGGCCATGAAGTCTTAAAAGTTACCGGCCTCGCTAAATCTTATGACGATCTGAAAGTCTTTGATGACGTTAATTTTGTGATTACCAGAGGTGAACGGGTCGCGCTTGTAGGGGTCAACGGCGCAGGAAAATCAACCCTCTTACGCCTCCTCAGCCTCAATGAAGCTCCAACGTCAGGAACCGTCAAACTCGGACATAACGTTAAATTTTCATATTATTCACAGGAAAGCGCACAGAATATCAATTATTCAAATACGGTCTGGGAGGAAGCCAGAGCAGTATCATCAAAATTAAATGACGTTGAAAGACGTAATCTTCTCGGAGCGTTCCTGTTTTCTGGCGATGAAATTTTCAAACCTGCAAGCGTCCTTTCAGGCGGTGAGAAGGCACGGTTAGCACTCTATAAATTAATGCTTGAAGAGACTAATTTTTTGATACTTGATGAGCCGACTAACCATCTTGACCAGAATACCCGTGAGATTGTTGAACGTGCTTTGCTGAAGTATCAGGGTACATTGCTGATTGTCTCGCATGACAGGCATTTTCTTGATTCGCTTGCTGAAAGGGTGCTTGAGATAAGGGACGGGAAATTATACGATTATCCGGGTAATTATTCCTGGTTCCTGGAAAAACGCGAAGAGGCTCAAAACCCTGAAATTCAAAACGTTAAAACGCCCGTTAAGGCAAAATTACAGAAAAGAGATGACAATCTCAGGGAAATACGGGAGACGAAAAAATCAATTGCTCAGCATGAAAAGAAAATATCAGATTATGAGGAAAGAATACAGGAAATTGACGGCCTTTTATGTCAGCCCGAAACACTTTCAGATTCAGCGAGAATACAAAGCCTTATGACTGAACGTGCTAATATTGACAAAGAACTTAAAGATTTATATTCTGACTGGGAAAATTTAAGCCTTAAACTTGAAGATTTGAAAGGGTGATTTTATGAGTGATGTTACTGTAGTATGCTGTTATAACAATAAGAAAATGTATGATGAGTTCATCAGTACCCTAAAAGCTCAGACCGTACAATGTGAAATTATAGGTATTGACAACACAGGCAACAATAAATTTTCTTCATGTTCAGGCGCGTACAACTCAGCAATAAATCAAATAAAGACAAAATATGTCATATATTCGCATCAGGATATACTGTTAAATGAACCTGATACTGTCGAAAAATTCATATCTTATCTTGAACGCATAAAATGTGATGACATTCTCGGCGTTGCGGGAATGAAATTCTATTCAAGTATTACGCTTACAAATATAACTCACAGGGATAATAAAACGGGCGAATTAGTACATTTAGCCTCATTTCTCTCTGAAACATCCTTCTTTGAAAGCGGCATGACGGAATGTGATACGTTAGACGAATGTTTTTTCGGCGGATATACTGAGCATTTCAGGAATTACCCGTTTGATGAAATAGTCTGCAACAACTGGCATTTATACGCCGCTGAAGAATGCCTGCGGACAAAATCGTTAAACATCGGAAAGGTATACGCCTGCGATGTCCCTCTCATTCACCTGTCATCAGGGACAAGAAGCGTATTATTTCAGTATGGATTTTACAGGCTGTGCAGAAAATATTCTGCCTCATTTCCGTTCATAAGGACAACCTGCGCATTTTCAAGGACAGATTTTAATCATCTTTTCCCCAGATTCCTTTATGTCTGCTGCGGGGCTGTCTTGAGGCGAATCGGACTTTATGATGCAGTAATAAAATTCCTGCCTTGAATTACAGCACTAATTTTTTTTCGGACCTGTCAAAAATTTTAGAAAGCAAAAAAAATTCCCGTGTGTCTCACCTGATTTTAGGATGGCACGCAAGTTTTATTATTTCTGAAGACGGGCGAATGGGTGTCGGTTTCGTTCCTGATTCGAGAATTGAGCCTCACACTGCAAGACCCGTACACACTGAAGCTCTGATGACTTCAACGCTTAAAGAACTTGCAGGGTTATACGTTTCGCCTTTTCCGCAGGAATTTGCGGCCGCAAGTGCTGCATGTTCCGTGCTTGTCCCGTTTACGGAAAATGGCGGCCGGTACATGGATGCGGTAATGACCTGCGCGAGGGGCGACAAAGTTGCAGTTCTCGGCTATGAACGTGATTTGGTGCCGTTCATGCGGGACTGGGGCTGGCGTTCGGCATTCTTTGATGACAGGTTCGCAGGAAGACAGGACTGCTTTTGTCAGGGGGAATTTTCACGCGCCGTCAAAGAAGCTGAATGGGTCTGGCTCTCTCCTGAAGCAATTCGGGACAGGTGGCTGTTGTCAACACAAAATATTCTGCGCGAAAAGAAGGGCTGTTTTCTTCAGGGGCCGGGCATTCCTGCAATCCCTGAAGCCTTTTCACGTCTTGGAATAACTCATCTTGTTGTCCCATTGGGCAGCGACTCGGAAAAAATTGAGGCTCATATCTCTGCCGGCGGAAGTGCCTGGCTTTGCGAGGCATTAAAATGGCGCGTTTTTTCGGGTTAATTTGAAGGTTGTACAGTCAAACAAAGGATTTTTTGCATGTGCTGTGATATAATTTTCGATGTTAAGAAGTTGAGGGACTTCAAGACAAACGATATGAATAAGATTTTATGAGGAGGAAATATTATCATGGCAAAAGCAGTAGTTGATCAGGATGTTTGCGTAGGTTGCGAATCATGCGTAGGGGCTTGCCCTGTTTCAGCAATTTCAGTTGACGGCGGAAAGGCAAAAGTAGATGCAGATACGTGCGTAGAGTGCGGAAGCTGCGTTTCAACCTGCCCTGTAAGCGCAATTTCACAGTAAAGAAAATTTAATCGAAAATTCAATCCCCGTTGCCTTGCTGCAATGGGGATTTTCTATATCAGCCCTAAATATTCACAGGCCGTTAATATTCCCCCGTTGTCAATGTCATCACAGACATAATCGGCAGCATTCCTAGCTTCATCAGAAGATATTCCGACAGCAACGCCAATATTTGCGCGTTTAAGCATTTCCGCATCATTAGGGCCGTCCCCGAAAGTTATTACGTCTTCAATATCCGCGCCGAGATGGTTAATCATACGTTCTATTCCGTTCCATTTTGTTGAAAGTCCGTAACGTACTTCAGTGAAACTGCGCATTTTTTCGAGCCTCGTATCTTCAGGCGGTGAAAAAAATATCCCGTGTTCAGCCGTTAATTCTTCATGAGGGCGCATGACGTAACACATCAGTAAATGTTCAAGTTCTTTAATCGGCCTGAAGCAGTCATAACCGGCCTGTGAGTTGAAATAATTTCTGAAGGGGTCAAAAGCCGCGTCAGCATATAAATATTTATCATCGACAGCGGCGGTAATCTCAGGAAATTTTTTTGAAATTTCAAGAAATGCTTCGATATGGTCATCAGATAAAAACGCTGAATGAATCTTTTCGCCCTTTATGAAAATTTCAGAGCCTCCCGAGCATACAATATAATCAATGCCGAATGACGCAGCAGTTTTCATGGTTAGAAATGATGCGCGACCCGTAGCGATTGCGGGGACATGGCCGGATTTTTTGAGAAGTTCTATAGCTTTTAACGTTCCGGGCGGTATATGGGGCTGTCCCCTGTGGCTGATTAATGTGTTGTCAATATCAAAAAAAATGTATTTCATTATAAAATTATCCTTTCAATCTGATTGCTAGGCCGGCGAAAATTCTGTCAACAATATCTGATTCAGACGCTAAATACTGGTAAAGCCTGCCGGTATGTTCGCGCCATTTCCGTTCAAAAGAATCAACGGGGATAACGCCTCCGCAAATTTCATCGCCTGTTATGACACAGTTTCTTAAAGTCTCAATTTTTGAAGTGAAATATTCAAGAGGGTTAATATTTTTGAGAATTAAAGATTTTGTGCCTTCCTGCAAATTTGTTATTAAATTTAATCCTGAGTTTATATTTTCAGGATCATCAAATTCAAGGTCAATTATATTCTCAAATTTTCCGTATAATCTAAAGGCGTAATCCTTCTTGCCCATGTAACGCCCGCCCAAAATCAAATGCAAAATTTAATCACCGTCCCAAAAAGCATAATCACTTCAGAAAATTCAACGAATGCGCCGAGAAGGTCGCCGGTAATTCCTCCAAAAATCTTTAAGCATATTAACACGTGAATAAAAAGGCACAAAATGAATATTAAAGCAGCAGAAACATCAAGAAATATCAGAATTATAAACATCAGGGTAAAAAATATATTGTCAGATTTATGACGCGATGAGCCTAACATTACGGCGAGACCGTCTGATTTTGCAAAAGGCAGATTTGTTAGTATTATTGACATTCCGAGACGGGAATATACGGGAATTAACAGGAAAGTTAAATTGATGATGCTGATTTTCAACAGCTCAGAAAATAATAACGTCTTCGCAATTAATATAACTGTGCAGCCGATTACGGCAAAACTCCCTGAATGTGTATCAGATAATATTTTCAGGCGCGTATCTCTGTCCCTGTGTGAAAAAACAGCGTCGCATGTGTCCATTAAGCCGTCAAGGTGAAGTCCGCCCGTCAGCGTCAGGGTAAACAGCATCATCATAAAACCGCGAAGGATTGATGACATTTCAGGAATGATTGAGAGAATTTGCCACGATATGAGCCATAATGCGCTGAAAATTAAGCCTGTTACGGGGAGCATTAAGGGAAAATAACGCAGGTTAGATGAGTTCCATTCAGGTAAAAATCTCTGCGGTACGGGTATTGTTGATATGAATGACAATACTATGATAAGTGAGGACAGAACTTTCAGCATTACTGAGCTGTCTTTAACTTCATGTATGTCTTTAGAACTTCATTAATTCTGCTCTGGTAATTTCTGCCTTTACTTCTGAAAAAATCCAGAACGTTTTTATCTATTCTCAGGCTTATAAGCTCCTTTTTCGGAAATGTAACAGTTATTTCAGCGTTATCAAGCCATTCTTTAGAGAATTCCGGCAGATCTGAGCAGTCAATATCTTCATCCGTCATAGCCGCTAAAGCCTCGTAATCAGTCGCCATTTTTTTCAACCTCCTCATAGCCAATTGAGCAAATCCCCCTGCCGTTATGGACAAGGGGGAAAAATTAACGTTCTCTTAACCTTTGAACGTCTCCGCAACGCGCTCAAGTTCTTTGCGAATCTCAATATGCTGAGGGCAGACAGCTTCACAGGCTCCGCACTTTATGCATTCAGCGGCCTTTTTATGTCCCTGCATAACGACATCAAAATATTCACGGTTCGTGGCAAGGTCATAATTTCCATAAAGCGTGTACATGTTCAACGCGCCGAATGAGCCGGAAATACCGATATTCATCGGGCAGACTTTAGCACAGTAATTGCATGTCGTGCAGGGAACAACAGGAATCTTTGACAACGCCTCACTTACAGCCTCAATAACTTTTTTCTGCTCAGGGGTCAAATGCCTGAAATCTTTCATGTATGACAGATTATCCCTCATCTGCTCAATGTTCGACATTCCGGATAACACTGTGATTACGCCCTCAAGATCAGCGGCAAAACGAACAGCCCATGAAGCGCATGAAGCGTCAGGATCGGCAGCCTTGAAAATCTTTTCGACACTCTCAGGAGGCGTTGCGAGATTTCCGCCCTTCACGGGTTCCATGATGATTACGGGCTTGCCGTGCTTTCTGGCAGCTTCGTAACATTTCCGTGATTGTATTGAATTGCTCTCCCAGTCAGCATAATTTATCTGTAACTGTACAAATTCTGCCTCAGGATGCTTGTTCAGAATCTCTTCAAGCTCTTCTGCCGTTGAATGGAAAGAAAATCCCAAGTGCTTTATTTTTCCCTTTTCCTTTTCACCCAAGAAGTAATCCCAAAGCCCGAAATCCTCAAAATACTTTGTCCTTTTTTGGCCGAGATTATGCAGAAGGTAAAAATCAAAATACCCTGCTCCTGACAGCCTGAGCGATGTTTCATACTGTTTTATTGCGTCATCTTTTGTCTTGCAGTTAATCCAGGCAGCATTTTTAGTAGCAAGCTGAAATTTATCTCTCGGATAACGCTCTACAAGTGCCTTGCGTATTGCCTCCTCGCTGCCTGCATATGCCCACGCCGTATCAAAATACGTGAATCCTGCCGCTAAAAACTCATCAACCATCTGTTTTGTCTGCTCAATGTCGATAACGTCCTCACTTCCTGCAATTCTCGGAAGACGCATTAACCCGAAACCTAATTTTTTGATTTCCTCGCCTAAGTATGACATTAATATAAATACTCCCCTCATTTGGATTAGACTTGAATAATGATAACATGTTGAAGTTTAGTTTAGGCAATTCATGCCCTTTCACAGTAATACCTGAATACACATTCCCTGCACTGCTCAATATCAGAAGCCTTATGATTGAAATCTTTTGCCGTAATCCTGTCAACGGTTTCATCAAATACGGTCATGATTTTTTCGGCCTCATCAGGATTATATGTGTAAATCATTTCAGGATTTGAAGAGCTTTCACCGAGATAGTAAATCTTCATTCTGCTGACTTTCAGCCCTGACGAATGCTCAACAAGATAAGCATACGCAAAAACCTGTCTCTTGTACGTTTCGATTCTATCCCTGTCAGTGTTTATATTGATATTGGGTTTAGACCCTGATTTGAAGTCCGTTATTTCAGTCTCGCCGTCACGGATTGTCAGCAGGTCTATTTTTCCCTCAAGAATATAATTCTTTCTGACCATGTTTACATCGTACTCAGCTTTTCTTATTGATGACCAGTCATCACCCTGCCGCTGAACGTAACGCATAATCTGTGATAAGGCCGTTTCACGTGTTGCCTTCGTCAAAAATGCCTGTTCAGTGCGCGAAAGATTTTCATACTCTTCATTGAACCATTTATATATATTCTGCTCGTTTATCTTGTTTTCCTCATGATTTATTGCCGACATGTGAATATCTTCAAGAACTGAGTGAATTAAATTCCCCAAGAATGTATTTTGTGAGCGGCCGGGCAAAAATTCAAGTTCATGCAGAAATTTATACTGCATGGGGCATTTTTCATAAGTCAGAATATGCGATGTAAATGAAAAAGTCTTCCTGAGACCTATAAATTTAGCATGAGTAATTTCAACTTCTGAAGGCTTCAGAATTTCATCAGCATCATCAAGCCTGTTATATGCCGCCTCAAAATATTTGCTGGGAGTCCTGTTATCCTCGCAGCATGTCAATATAAGCAGGTCTTGAGCGCGTGAAAATGCCGTGTAATAAAGCCTCCATAAATCAAAATATTTTATTCTCTCTGACGGTTCAAAATCCGCCCTTCTGCAATATGTCCGCAATATTTCGCTCATGATGTCATTATTATTTTTCACGTTATCTTGAGGATATGCCCAGAGCGAATCAGTAAAGACGATTGGAAATTCCATTCCTTTTGCCTGATGTATCGTCATGAAAGCAGCATGGCCCTGAGGTATTGAATTATTGCTGTCCTCGTACTCGTCGATTCCTTCTTCAATCTTGAAACGGAGATATATATTCATTAAAACCTGAAACTGACTGACAATATATTTAGCGTTTATGTTAATAACGTTGTAACTGCGCTCATACTGCCTGAATACCTGAACGAGTTTTGAAAGATTCCGTGCTGCCCTGAGTTCCTTTACTGTCCCGTTAATATCAGCGTCAAGGGAATGTGTGAACGGGAAAAAGCCGAACATTTCATAAAGCAGATCTGAATACGTATAGCCGGCGTAATTCTGTAACTTTTCATGAAAATTGCGCTTATTAATCATCCATTTTTTTAGCTCAGAATATAAGGGCTTCTCAATATATCTGGCAACATTCTGAATACAGCCCTTGTAATATGCTATATGCTCAGGTTCAACACCGTTAAAAGCGAATGCGCCGCCTTTCAATGATTTGAAATATTCAGGGAAAATTGAAATCAAGCAGCCTAACGCAAATTTAACTTCACCGCGCTGAAAGAACATGTTTGAACGCGGCGAAAAAATATTTATATTATTGTCCTCAAGATATTGTGATAAAGCCTTAACATCAGGAGTTTTTACCGACTTGAACAAAAACGCTATCTGGCTGTAGTCCGTGATTTTTCCTGCGTCCTTCAATGCATTTATGACGTGCAAAATTTTTTCGTGCCATTCGTTTGCATCGTTAAGCCCTGCAAGCCTCATAACTGAATGATTGTTAAAATTAGTCCTGTAAGCCTCAAGTTTCTTGTCATGCCTGAAATTGTCCCATGAAAAGAAATTCCCTGTATTATTTATCCATTCATTAAAGAATTTCACGATTCCCGGCCTTGACCTGTAATTAATCATTAATTTGACTATTCGGCATTCATTTTTATTGAAGCGTTCGGGAAATTCCAATATATTCCTGACTTCCGCGCCCCTGAATCTGTATATGCTCTGGTCATCATCGCCGGCAGCACAGATATTTTTATTTTCGCCGGCAATGATAAACGCTAACTGTTCCTGAACATAATTAGTGTCCTGATACTCATCGACCATGACATATTTAATTTTTTTCTGTAAATCCTTCAGGATTTCCGGGTTATCCCTTAACAGCCTGTACGCTTTTACGAGTATGGCCGAGTAACTGAGCGAATTAGTTTCAGTTAAAATATCATCATGAATTTTCAGGACATGCCCCAAAGCACTTACCGCAGGATCAGAATCGCAAATTAATTCTTCAGGGTCGGCAAGCTCTTCTGAAAGTGTATTTATATAATTTCTCAGCTCCTGAGAATTAGGCCATTTCCCTTTTGTCTTTAACGCGTCATTAATGCCCTGAATTGACATGAAACGCTTAATATTCTGCATTATTAAATAAGCATGATCAAATTCATCAAGCATTCTGAAATTTTTTCCTGACTGCGTAAAATCAGAGTATTCTTTAAGGATTCTGGCACAAATTGAATGAAAAGTCCCTGCATACATCGAGCCTGTATCAGCCGTTATTTTGCGTAACGACAGCTCCTCATTTATTCTCGTTATTATTTCGTTAGAGGCCTTGTCGGTGAAGGAAGCTATCATTATATTTTCAGGCATAACGCGCTTTTTCTGTATCATGAAGACTATGCGCTGAACAAGTGTGAAAGTCTTGCCCGTTCCAGGCCCCGCAAGGATTAACAGAGGCCCTTCAGTATGTGTTGCGGCTTCTTTCTGAGCCTCGTTTGAAGTCCCGAAATCAAAATCAGCGACATCATCGGGCGTAATGCCCTCACTGTCCGTTACATTTACGTTATTTTCATTTCTTGCTGAAATGCTCTCATCTTCTCCGAGATAAGAAAGCATAAACTCTTCAGGCTTTTTAGAATTGCAGAAAGAAAGTATAGAGTTATCGGCGTTTTTCAAATCTTCACGGGAGATGAGCATCATACATTCACAATTTGCGCTGCTTATGCCGGAGATATTAATATGCTTTGAATAACTGCATAAGTCCTTTGGAATGTCATAGTGTACGATGAATTTAATATCATTTCCCTTAATCTCTCCGTATGAAGACATTGTATTGATTAATATTTTTTCGCCGAGACCGTCAAAACCGCTTAGAAGTCCGCTCAAAATAAACGCTGTCTCAATCGTCGAACAGTAAATAACGCCTGCAGAATCTTTTTTCTGTTCGACAATATCTCTTAATATTGCTGATTTATTTTCAGTCCTAAAAATTTTTAACGTTAAATTCTCCCTGTAAAAACCCGTGATAATCTTCAGCGGCGAGCGCAGGGCGGAAAGTTTCAAAAGTTCCTGCCTTAACTGCGGGCTTGTTTCGTCCGCAAAAATCCCAGTTGTTATGCGCCTTGCAGATATGCTTGAAATCAGTGATAAATAGCCTGAAAGATTATGGGCATTGCCAAGACTTGATATTATTGCTGACATTGATATTTCAGAAGATTTCAGGGCTGACAAGACATCAGGTTCCGCAAGATTTTTCAAATTTGAATAAAGTATTTTACATGAGCCGTTCTTTATTTTTCTGAGAATTTCGCGCCTCTTTGACGGTGAAAGTGATGAGTTTAGAATTTCGGAATGCTGATCGCTGATTTCAGGTGCAAAATCATCAGGAATAATTGCTAATGTCAATCCGGGCATTAACAGAGCCGGAAGCCTGTAACATACACTTCTGCCGTAATTATCGGGCATTGAGCAGAAAACGTCGCGGCCTGACAAAATGGCATCGATAGCCTCTTCCTGTCCGGGTCTGAACGAATTGAAACCGAAGTGCTGACGCAGCAACGATAATAAATAATTAGGCTTCTGCCGTGATTTTTCAGCGTCAACAATGACCGGCTCGGGCGGTTTAGGCTCTGACTGAACGAGTGCAAGGAGCTTGCGGCTTTGTTCCTGAGCTTGCGTAAGCTCTGATTTGAGGCCGTCAATCTCCTTTTTTCGTGTCTCAATCTCTGAGTTAAGCTCCGTTATTTTGTCATTCAGAGACTTTATATGTTCTTCCTGACGTGCTGTCTTCTCAGTCAGTAATTTAGTTCTTGCATTGATTAAATTCTGTACCTGCTGTTTTTCTTCGGCGGTCAAAAATTTCACTCCCTGATCGTTCTATGAGAGTATTATATTCTCACAATCAGGTTATTTAATTAGCGGTTCCCACCATTCCTTATTTTCAAGATACCAGTTAATTGTCTTTTTTATGCCGTCAGAAAATCTTGTTTCAGGCCGCCAGCCCAGCCTTAAATATATTTTTGTCGGGTCGATAGCGTATCTGAGGTCATGGCCTTTTCTGTCAGTTACGAAATTAATGAGGCTCTCAGGCTTTCCGAGTTCGTGGCAAATAAGCCTTACAATATCAATATTCCTCATCTCGTTATGACCGCCGACGTTGTAAATTTCGCCTTCTGATTTTTCGTCGCGTATTATCATGTCGATAGCCCTGCAATGATCCTCAACGTAAAGCCAGTCCCTTACGTTAATACCCTGACCGTAAACAGGCAGCGGCTTATCATGAAGCGCATTTATTATCATCAGGGGGATTAATTTTTCGGGGAAATGATAAGGCCCGTAATTATTTGAACACCTCGAAATACTGACCGGCAGTTTATACGTCCTGTGATATGCAAGAACTAACATATCAGCTCCGGCCTTTGAAGCTGAGTATGGCGACGATGTTTTTACGGGCGTTTCTTCGGTGAAAAATAAATCGGGACGGTCAAGAGGCAGATCCCCGTAAACTTCGTCAGTACTTACCTGATGATAGCGTTTTATACCGTATTTCATGCAGGCATCAAGAAGAACGCCTGTTCCAAGAGTGTTAGTGAAAAGAAATATTCCCGGATTGTCAATAGACCTGTCAACATGTGATTCAGCAGCAAAATTTACGATTATGTCGGGTTTTTCGCGCCCGAAAAGTTCGTAAATCCTCTCCCTGTCGCATATGTCAAGCCTGAAAAATGATATTTTTTCCTGTTCGATAACTTTTTTCAGAGTGTTTATATTCCCTGCATATGTGAGCTTGTCTATGCAGATAATCTTATCTTCAGGGTGAGCGTTCAGCATGTGAAATATAAAATTGCTCCCGATAAATCCCGCTCCGCCCGTAACTACAATTTTCACGGCAATACAGCTCCTTTCAGTGTCGGCAAATTCCTGTCGCGTTCAATAATATTCAGAGAAACATTGACTTCAGGCCATGAAATATTAATATCAGGGTCATTATATATTATTCCGCCCTCATCGTTAGGGTGCCAGAAATCATCGCACTTGTAACAGAACTCGGCAAAATCCGAAAGAACAAGAAATCCATGTGCAAAACCTTTGGGAATCAAGAACTGTTTGTGATTGTCTTCAGTCATTATCAGCCCGTAATATTTCCCGAATGTTTCACTTCCTTTTCTGACATCAACGGCAACATCATAGACAGCACCGCGAATAACCCTGACTAATTTTGTCTGAGGGTGATTAATCTGAAAGTGAAGACCCCTCAAAACTCCTTTAGTGCTGCTGCTCTGGTTATCCTGAACGAAAGTATAATTTAACCCTGCCTCGTTCATGTCCCTCTGATTGTAAGTCTCGCTGAAATATCCGCGTTTGTCGCCGTGAACTGACGGAGTAATAACGCAGAGACCTTTAATCCCCGCAACGTCATAATCAACTTTAATTTGTCCCATTTTCAGCTAAATATCTCCTTAATGCGTCCTTCCAGTCAGGCAGCGGCCTGAAACCTGATGACACTAATTTGCTCTTATCCAGTCTCGAATTATACGGCCTCTTAGCTTTTGACAAACCGTATTCAGAAGTTGAAACGGGAAAGACATTAACATTAACGCCGGCTTGTTTGAAAATTTCACGTGCAAAATCATACCAGCTTATATAACCGCCCTCGTTAGTTGCGTGGTAAATCCCGTATTTTTCGGTCATGTTAATATCAGCAAGAAGACGCGCTAAATCAGGCGTATAAGTCGGAGTCCCTATCTGATCATTGACAACCCTCAAAGTGTCGTGTGTCTTAGCAATTTTCAGCATTGTACGCACAAAATTATTGCCGTTTTTCCCGAAAACCCAAGCTATCCGGACAATAAAGAATTTATGAAGATGTTTTTTTACTGCAAATTCGCCCTCAAGTTTCGTCTGTCCGTAATAATTAAGCGGTGAAAATGCCTCATCTTCAGGCTTCCAAGCCTCCGTACCCGTACCGTCAAAAATATAGTCAGTGCTGATGTAAGTCATTGCAATGTCATATTCTTCACAAACACGGGCGATATTCTCAGTCCCGGTAACGTTGACGGCGTAAACTTTTGGCTTGTTTCCGTCATCTTCTGCTGCATCTACGGCGGTCCATGCTGCACAGTGAAGTATTCTTGAAGGCATTGTTTCATGAATTGCCTTTTTAACAGCGTCATAATCCGTTATATCAAGCTGTACATAAGTGCAGTTTTCAGAGCCTGAAAATTTATCCTGAATGTCTGACGCAACACAGTCAACACCCCTTGAAGTCAGCTCATGGATTAAATCGCGCCCAAGCTGACCATTTGCGCCGGTTATGAAAAATTTATTTTGCATCTATATACTTCCCTTCAATAACATCCCTGAGATACTGCCCGTATTGATTTTTCTTGAGCTGTTCGGATACTTTCATGACATCTTCGCGGGTTATCCAGCCGTTCAGATATGAAATTTCCTCAAGACAGGCTATCTTTCTGTGCTGATGAGTTTCAAGAGTTTTGACGAAATTAGTTGCATCTGCGAGGCTCTCATGCGTCCCAGTGTCAAGCCATGTGAATCCCTGACCGAGTAATTTAACGTTTAATTCACCGCGTTCAAGATATATTCTGTTGAGATCAGTAATTTCAAGTTCACCGCGCTTTGAGGGCTTGAGATTTTCGGCAAACTCAACAACCCTGTTGTCATAGAAATATAATCCCGTAACACAGTAATTGCTCTTTGGGTGTTCTGGCTTTTCTTCGATTGAGATTGCCCGGCCGTTTTCGTCAAATTCAACAATTCCGAAGCGTTCAGGGTCATCAACATAATATCCGAATATCGTTGCGCCCTTTCCGTTTTCAGCGTCATTTACGGCCTCGTTCAGGCGTTTTGCCAATCCCTGCCCTGAGAATATATTATCGCCGAGAATCATTGCAACGTGGTCATCTGCAATAAATTTTTTGCCGATTATAAAAGCCTGTGCAAGCCCGTCAGGCGAAGGCTGTTCAGCATACGAAAAATTAACGCCGAAACGTTCGCCCGTTCCCAGAAGTTTTTCAAAGCGCGGAAGGTCTTCTGGTGTTGAAATTATGAGAATGTCGCGGATTTTAGCCTGCATAAGTATTGAAACAGGATAATATATCATCGGCTTGTCATAGACCGGCAGCAGCTGCTTTGACGTTACCAGCGTAAGGGGGTAAAGCCTCGTTCCGCTTCCTCCTGCTAAAACAATTCCCTTCATTTAACTTTCAAACTCCTTCACGATATTTTCAAGGCCGATACTGTGAGAGCCTTTAACCAGCATTCCCTGCCATTCGTCAATATTTTTGAGAATTTCCAGAGCCTCCTGCCATGTTTTCACATAAACATAATCATTATTGGCTTTCATTGCTTCCTGCCAGATTTCGCCGACAAGTATAACGTGTTCTATATCTTCAAGAAGGGGTGATAATTCAGCGTGATACATGGCCGAATTTTCGCCTAACTCGCGCATTTCGCCGAGTACCGCAATTTTTCCCGAACACTTTACCTTTGAAAACGTTTCAAGAGATGCCGTCATTGAAGCAGGGTTAGCGTTGTAAGCGTCATCAACTAGGAATTTCCGCCCCTCATCGAGAATGATTACTCTTCCGCGCCCTTCAAGTGCATGAAAATCACTCAGAACCTCCGCGCTTTCCTGAAGGCTGATATTAAGTTCGTGTGCTGTCGCTGCTGCTATTGATAAAGGAATGGCGTTGTGTCTGCCCCAGATGTTTGCCGTAAACCGTGCAATTTCCTGCGTCGGCCTGTGAGCGAGAACGAAAGACATTGCAGGGAGAACGTATTCTGAAGTGTCATGAGAGATGACGAAATCAGCGTCTTTATTTTCACCGACCCCCATTGACTTTACTACATACTTGAAAGAATCCGAGAGATATTCATTATCATTGTTGTAGATTATTGCCCGTAAAATTTCTGAGTGTGTGATTTCCAGTTTTTCGCTGAGAACGCCCTCAATGCTTCCGAAACCTTCAAGATGAACGGGAGCTACAGCGGTCAAGATTGCTATTGTCGGCTGAAAATACCCTGTCAATTCGCGGATTTCGCCGGGCTTGTTCGCTCCAAATTCAAGGATTAATATTTCTGTTTCTTTCGGCATTGCCATTATTGTTGAAGTACATCCGATGAGAGTGTTAAAACTTCGTTCGGGCGCGTGAACTTTGAATTTACCTGCTAAAACTTTCTGAAGTGCTGCCCTTGTCGTAGTTTTTCCGACACTTCCGGTTATTGCGATTATGTCAGTGAGATTATGAGCCTTTAACTTGCGCGATGCAGTTTCTGCCAAATCGCGTTCAGGATTTTCAAGCTCAATAACAGGAATGTTAAGGCCGCCGGGATTTTTGCCCTTTCTGACGATTATTAATCCTGCACCGTTCTTTACTGCCTGCGGTATGTAATTATGGCCGTCAGTCTTTTCACCTTCAAGAGCGACAAAAGCTCCGCCCGGTATAACGTCCCTGCTGTCAGTGGCCAGATGTGAAGGAAATTCAAGTCCTTCAAATTCCTGCGGAACATCGTCAAATAATTCTTTAAGTGTCATATTCATGTTAATGTGAATCCCTCCATAGTTTAACGGCTTCTGCGTCATTGAACGGTATTTTTTTGTCCTTGATTAATATGAAATTCTCCGGGCCTTTGCCCGTAATAACGAGAATGTCCCCTGATTTAAGACTTTCAAGGCCGGTTTTTACGGCTTCTGGTCTGTCAATAATTATTCTGTAAGGTACCGTAACCCCTCCTGCGATTGCCCCTGCAATGTCTTGAGGCTCTTCATCTCTGGCATTATCTGAAGTTATGATTACTTCGTCCGCAAATTCTGACGCTGCTTTTCCAAGTTCCGGCCTGTTCTGCTGGTAACGTCCTCCGCCGTGTCCGAAGATTGATATTATTCTGCGTTCACTGCCCGAAAGTTTTCGTATCACTCCGAGAACGCTCCTAAGGGCTGAAGGTGTATGAGCGAAATCAACGAATACACATGCGCCGTTAGGAAGGTCAATTCTTTCAAGCCTTCCCGGAACCTGCGGAACGTTTGAAACTCCCTTAACTATAGCGTCATCGTCAACAACTCCCCTCATTGCCGTAACAGCACAAAGAGTATTCATTATGTTGAAATCGCCTACAAGAGGGCTGTGAAGTTTAAGAGTTTTGAAACCCTCAGTGAAGATTTCAAGTTCCGTTCCGTCAATGCCTGTTTTTGATGATATTACCCGTGATGCTGCGTTTTCATTAAGGCCGAAGCCCCGAAGGTTTGCAGGAAATTCAGAAATTAATCTTTTTCCGTAGGGGTCATCAAAATTCGCGGCTCCCATGAAATTTTTCTTTGTGTAGTTTTTGAATAATAACTTTTTTGCCTCGAAATAATTTTCCATATCCTTGTGGAAATCGAGATGTTCAGGATATAAATTCGTGAATATCGGAACGTCATACAACGCGCCCTTCAAGCGTCCCAAGAATAAGCCGTGTGATGATGTTTCCATAACGCAGGCTCTGCAGCCGTTCTTTACCATTGAAGCAAGCTGCCTCTGAACTATGCAGCTTTCAGGTGTCGTTCTGTCAGCCTCTTTGTCTTCAAAGCCGTCGCTTTCTATTATTGTCCCTAAAAGCCCCGTGCGCATTCCCGAAGCCTGTAAAATGCTGCGGATTATATATGTCGTTGTAGTCTTTCCGTTCGTTCCCGTAACGCCGATCATTAATAATTTTTCTGACGGGTTATCATAGACAAGCGACGAGACTTCGCCGAGATAATCGCGTACACGTTTAACAATAATCTGGGGAAGATCCGAATTTACTTCATGTTCACATAACAAGGCACATGCTCCGTTATTTTCTGCCATGCCTGCGAATTTATGGCCGTCTGAATTTTCACCTGTTATACATGCAAAGAGAGAACCGGGCTTAACGTCCCTGCTGTCTGAAATAACATCAGAAATGCTTATATTAAAATTGTCCTGAGACTTGATACGGACATCAACATTTTCACCTTTTGCCCGTATTAAGTTCAGGACATCGCTAAAACTTACGCTCAAAATATTTATCCTCCTGAATTTTTACTGAATTTTTATTAGTATCAAGAATAATATTCTAATTCCGCCATTTCTTCAACTATTGACTTGAACACCGGAGCAGCTATATCGCCCCCGTAAAATCTCCCGTTTGACGGCTCGCCGATGGCAATAAGCATAATATATTTAGGGTCTTCATAAGGCCAGAAGCCTATAAATGAGCCGACATATTTGCCCTTTGCGTATTTTCCGCCCTCAGCAACCTGAGCCGTTCCCGTTTTTCCTGCAACATCAGTGATTGAAGTTGCCGCCCTTCTTCCAGTTCCTTCGGTAACTACGCGCCTCATCGCAAGGCGTATCCAAGCCGTTGTATCCGTCGTCATAACCTCGCGCATGACTTTCGGTTCACCCTTGTAGACAAGCTCGCCTAGAGAGTTTACGGCTTCTTTGACGATATAGGGACTCAATAATTTACCGCCGTTGACAACTGCCGACATTGCCGTAACAAGCTGAAGGGGGGTAACGGCAAGGCCATGACCGATAGCGATATTAGCCGGAGTAATTCCGCGCCAGTTCTCAGGATAGGGGAGAATGCCCCGTGCAACTCCGGGAAGTTCGATGTCTGACTCCTGACCGAAGCCCATAGCTTTCAGGCTTTCATATATAACGTTGCTGTTTGCGCGTATTCCGATCTGAGCCATTCCGACGTTTGACGATTTTATGAGAAGCTGTGCTGTTGTTACGCTGCCGAGTGCAACTCTTGCGTCCGACTCCCTGATAAAACCGTCAGCAACTTTTAATTTTGCGGGACAGAAAAAAGTTTCGTCTTTCCCGACGATTCCCCTGTCGAGAGCAATTGCCATATATATTGGCTTGAATGTTGAACCCGGTTCATATGCCCGGCTTATAGCTCCGTTTGATAGTGCTTCCATTGTGAGGCTTTTGCGGTTTGAAGGGTCAAAGGTAGGGTAACTTGCCATAGAGAGGACTTCGCCCGTATTCGGATTCATGCAGAGTGCAACGGCCCATTTTGCGCGCTCCTGTTCAGCTGTCTTGAACAGGTGTTTTTCGACAACGTACTGTATTCTGCTGTCAAGCGTAAGAGTTACTATAGGGGTTACCGCCCTGCGTTCCGGCTCGCGTTCCATGAGGGAGGCTGCCTGACTGCCCTGACGGCGTACAACTATTTTCTGTCCCGGAGGGCTGTATAAAGTGTTATCCCAAGCCTGCTCGATTCCTGCCTGTCCTTTGTTTTCATTGTCGCAGAAGCCGAGAACATGGGACATGAGACGCTGATTTGTGTATTTCCTGTAGGGTTCGTCAATTTCGCGTATTGCCCTTACTGTCCGCATTAATTCCCTGAATCTTGAAGCTTCACTTTCTGAAACTCTGTGATTGAGCCACATGAAGCGTGAAGTTGTCTGCATTGCGTTGCCGATTTTTATCAGCGTATCGGGCGATACAACCTGAGCGATTTTCTCAAAGTCTTTTGACCTTACCATTGAAGGATCAACGGCAAATGAAGGTATTGTTTCGGAGATTACGAGCGCATTTCCCTTTACATCCTGAATTATGCCTCTTGTTGATTTTAGGGGTACTCTACGCCAGTACTGATGCTGGGACTGCTGAACTACTCTGGGATCAGGATAACAGTGTCTGGCCGCTAAAGTACATCCGATGACGGTAAAGCACAATACAAATAAAATCCAAGGATTTCCGGCTCTTCCCAGACGTGCAGGCGACATCGTTCATTACCTACCGAAGAGCCAGGCCAGACTTGAACGCCAGCCCTGATTGTCAAATTTTGAAGCATTGACTGAAGCGGCCATTGTTGTACTGCGTACTCTGACAGGAAGTGTTTCAGCTTTGAGAACTTTCTGCATACCCAAACTTTCCTTGCAGTAAGAGTAAATTCTTATAGGCGCAACAAGTGCAGAGAGTTCTTGTCTCAGTATTACTTCTTCATCAGAATATTTCTGAATGGACTGATTCACTGATTCAAGATAGTAAGCAAGACGCGCAGCATGGAATCTCAGAATGCCCAGACCAATCAAAAGAGAGATGACTACCCCAAAACCTAACACGAACTTCATGATCACTCTTAATTTATTTGAATTGTTTTTACGCATTCCCGTTCGCCTCCTGATTCGTTAATTTTTAACTCTAATTAAAATTTAGTGAGAAGATAATATCATATTTTGCAAAAAATACCTAGTCTTTTTTCATAAGAAATGCCCTTAATTTTGCGCTCCTTGCCTTGTAGTTAAAATCAATTTCGTCCTGAGAAGGGGTTAAAGGGTGTTTGGTGAGAATAATTCCTTTTTCGTAATGCTGCCAGCTTTTGAAAGAATGCTTAATTAGCCTGTCTTCTAATGAATGATAAGAGACGAATATAATCAGGGCATTTTCCGAACATTCGGGCAGTGAAGCGAGCAGGTTTTCAAGTTCACCGGCCTCATTGTTGACGTAAATACGGAGAGCCTGAAAAATTCTGCGAGCCGGGTGAGTACCCATTTTTCTTTGGACGGGCTGAGGGAGGGTTTCGCGGATTAAAGTTACAAGTTCGCCTGTTGTTTTCAGGGGAGTATTGAGGCGTTTTATGGCTGAAGCGATCTGACGGGAAAAACGTTCCTCGCCGTAAAGCCTGAAAATTTTTGTAAGCGTGTCAGCGTCAAGATTATTCAGAATTTCTGCGGCCGTCGGCGTATCATCATCAGGATTCATACGCATGTCAAGGGGGCCGTCCTTAGCGAAAGAGAATCCGCGCTCAGGAATTGAGAGCTGCATATTTGAAACGCCCAGATCAAAAATGAGAACGTCATAAGATTTTATGTCATTAATTTCTGAGATACTGCTGAAATTTCTGCACATGGCCGTGAATCTCGATCCGTAAGATTTAAGGCGTTCAACTGAAAATTTGACTGCCTCCGAGTCTCTGTCAATGCCGGTTACTGAGCTTTCAGGAAATTTTTTGAGAATAGCTTCTGAGTATCCGCCCAAGCCTAAAGTGCCGTCAAGAATTTTTTTATGCCGATAACTTTCTGTAAGTGCCAAAACTTCATTGAGCATAACAGGCTCATGATACATAAATAATCACCTTTTTTGAATATAATAACATTAAATTGACGCAGATACAGTCATATAATATAAAATGATAAAAAATTTGGAGGAATATATAATCTTGGATTTCAATTCATACGGCCTCAGGAAAGAATTATTATCTGCCCTGAAAGAACACGGATTTACTTCACCGATGGAAGTACAGGACAGGGTATTATCAGAGGACTGGAACAATGATTTAATAGTCCGTGCGCGTACGGGCTCAGGAAAAACTTTAGCATTTCTTCTCCCCTTAATGCAGGAAATGAAAATCGGGGAACGCATACCGCAGATATTAATACTTGCACCGACACGGGAACTTGCACAGCAGACGGCAGATGAGGCCGAATTTCTCGGACGCTTCCTGAACATTTCGGCGGCCTCACTTGTCGGAGGAATGGATATAGTACCGCAGTTAAAGACATTGCGTCACGGCGCGGCAATAATTGCCGGAACTCCCGGACGTGTCCGCGACCACATACAGCGGGGAACCCTGAAAACTGATGAAATTCACAGCGTTGTACTTGATGAAGGAGATTTAATGCTTGATATGGGCTTCCGCGAGGAACTCGAAGCGATACTTGACGCAATGCCCGAAGGAAGACGCTGGCTTTTTTCCGCAACAATGCCCCTTGAAGTCCGCGAACTTTCCAAACGTTATCTCAATGACCCGATAACTCTTTCAGTAAACGAAGAAGGAGAACAGCACGGCGATATAATTCACAGAGTTTACAGGATACCTTCACAGAAAAGATTTGAGGGGCTTGTCGATGTCCTTTTGTGGGAACACCCTTCAAGAAGCCTTGTATTCTGCCATACAAAAATGGAATCAATTGAGATTGCACAGAGGCTGCAGGATCACGGATTCAGCGCGGCGGCATTGCAGGGAGATATGACACAGGGCGAGAGGAACGCGGTTTTAGCATCGTTCAAATCGGGTTCAGTTCCGTGCCTTGTTGCCACGAATGTTGCTGCAAGGGGTCTTGACATTGAGGGAGTGAGCCACGTGATACAGCTCGGACTTCCTGACGACCGCGAAACTTTCATACACAGGAGCGGAAGGACGGGAAGGGCAGGCCATGAAGGTATAAATATCGTTCTGCTTTCACCGCCTGAAATCGGACGTTTTAGGGAAATGTTAAGGGGAACTGACATTCGCACGGAATGGCACGACATACCGGGAATTGAGAAGATACGGAGCGCGTGGAGAGATTCGGCTGAACAGGATATTTTCGCGGCACCGATTGACGAATTTTACGGGGAATGCGTTGAATGGGCAGGAGATTTAATAACGCGTGCAGAACCTAAAGTGATAATCGCTAAACTTCTTGCCGTCCTGAGTACGCGTAACAGGGGCTACAGCTTGGACAGGGAATTGCAGCGCGAACAGGAACGCCGTAACAAAAAGCCTTCACAGCGTCCAAAGTCTAAGGCAAATGCAGGCTCAAAAACGTCAAAGCCTAAGGGAGCATTTAAGCATTTCAGAAGCAGTCAGGCTCAGGATGTCGGCCATGTACTGAACGCGATGTGCCGTGCCTTGAAGGTTGAACGCTCTGAAGTCGGCGCAATAAGGCTCAAGGATAATCACGTTATTGTTGAGCTGATGCCGCTTGCCGTTTCGAGGCTTGAGCAGGGAATTGCGGGGTTGTCAAAATTCGGACTGTTCCCGGACGATGATAAACGGAGACGAAAATAAACACTTTCCCTTGTCAGAGATTGGCAGGGGAATTTTTTTTATGATGCCTTGCCTTTCAGCCTGTAAACAAACGCCAGAACTTCAGCAACTCCCCTGTAGAAGTCTTCGGGAATTTCCTCGCCGACTTCAACATTTTCATATAATGCCCAAGCGAGCGGCTTATTTTCGATTACGGGTATGAGATTATTTTCTGCTATTTCCCTGATACGTTTAGCGAGGTAGTCGGCACCTTTGGCAATAATCTGCGGAGCCTTCATCATTTCCCTGTCATACTGAAGGGCTACGGCAATATGTGTCGGGTTCGTTATAACAACGTCAGCTTTGGGAACATCTGCCATCATTCTTTGTTTTGCCATTTCGCGCTGTTTCTGCCTGATTTTTTGTTTTATCTGCGGATCGCCCTCCATTTGTTTATACTCGTCTTTAATTTCTTTCTTGCTCATTCGTATAGACTTCTCAAAATCCCATTTCTGATAAAAATAATCAGCAAATGCCATAACTAAAAGCATCAATGCCAGCCTCATGGCCAGATCCCAGAGCATATCCCAGAATTGACGGCTCCCCAGTTCTAACGGCATCTGCATTGCCTTTGACGATAAGGGCAGATAATTTTTTATTGCGTTGTATATCATCACTGCGAATATTGCAGACTTCAATAATCCTTTTAACAGTTCGACGATTGAACGCAGTGATATTATTTTTTTCATTCCCGTAAAAGGGTTGAGCCTGTCAAATTTAGGCACAAAAGGCTCGCTTGCAAACGCAAAACCGACCTGAGCAATTACCGCAGAAGTCGCAAAAAGAACAATAAGCCCCCCCAGCGGAAGCCATGCGGCAAAATAACGCTTCAACGCCTCCCATGAAACCCACGCAAACCAGCCGTCCTGCAATACCGCCCTGTCTCCGATTGCCCCGAACATGAACTGAATCAACCCGATTAACGTCCTCCATGTCATTGAGCCTATGAGCGCAAGCCCTAAAAGTGCCGTGATTATTGCTGCAGCGGCGTTAAGGTCTTTGCTGACACAGACGCGCCCTTCTTCCCGGACTTTTTCGCGCTTATGCGGTGTCGCTTCTTCTGTACGTTCTTCAGCCATTCAGCGGCCTCCACATTCTCAGAACACCAAGTGCGAACTCGATCCAGTGTTCAAAATTATTATGTATCAAATCCATCATTAAAGGCATCACGGCAGCCAAGACCATAAACCCGAGCATGACTTTGACGGGCAGTCCGACGACAAATATATTCATCTGCGGGACTGTACGCGCCAGAAATCCAAGTCCGACATCAGAAAGCACTAACGCGCAGTAAAACGGTATTACCATTCTCATTGCAAGAATGAACATGTTCTGAAGCCATGTACCGAGCTGCAAATCTCCTGAAGGGAACAATGAAATCTGGCCGGGCGGAACA
This sequence comes from uncultured Synergistales bacterium, assembly GCA_905233565.1. Lineage (GTDB taxonomy): Bacteria > Synergistota > Synergistia > Synergistales > Aminobacteriaceae > JAFUXM01. The sequence continues at coordinate 74,025 of CAJOCL010000001.1, read as the reverse complement.
AGTTTCAACGTTTCGATTAATGCCTGTATCATCAATAAATGACCGTTCCAGCGAAAATAGAACCACATTGCTACAAAGAAGTTTAACTGTCCTAAAATTGATGTCTCACTCTGCGTTGAAGGATCCATTACCTGAGCCATTGAAAAACCTATTGTCGTTCCCGTCTGTTCACCGGCAACCCTGAGAGCATAAAGAGGCAGTGCAGATATAAAACCCAGCGCAACGCCTATCAGCAATTCACGAAGACAAACAGCGGCAATGAATATTACCTCGTCAAAATATATCATGGGAATTTCTTCAGTTTTTATGACTCCTACTGAACATACTGTAAGCATTACGACAAATAAATATCTCAACGGAGCCGGAGGCATTGTTGACGTGAAAACAGGCGAACTAAACACCAGCCCGATATAGCGCAGGTGTAAAATCAGATATACTGCAAGAAGTTGTGAAGGAAGTTCAAGCCCCCGCATTTTTAGCGTTAATTCAGTTTATAAAACGTTCAAGCTGTCCTAAAATTTCACGGGTCATTACTAACATTCTCTGTCCTATCCAAGGAGATAATAAAACTATGCACAGGAAGACCGCTAAAATTTTCGGGATAAATATTAATGTCTGTTCCTGAATTGATGTAGCTGTCTGCAAAATTCCTATAAATAATCCTATTACCATTGCAACGAGCAAAATCGGCAGAGTAACCGAAATCATTGTCCATATTGCTCCCGTCATAATATCCGGGAGGCTCAACACTGTAGTATTCATTTTTTAATCACTCTTTCTTTAACTATTATTTATTTTAAGGAACGTTTGTAAAACTTTTCAGGACGCTCATAACAACCAGATTCCAGCCGTCAGCCATTACAAATAACAGCAGCTTGAACGGCAGCGAGATCATCATCGGAGGCAGCATCATCATACCCATAGCAAGAAGGACGCTTGAAACTACCATGTCAACAACTAAAAACGGAATATATATTACAACTCCCATTTGAAAAGCCGTTTTCATTTCACTGAGCATGAAAGCCGGGATTAATATTCTTGTCGGAACCTGAGACTGATTAGCCGGCCTGTCTGCTCCTGCCATTGAGATTATCAGCGATAACTCTTCCTGCCTTGTGTATTGGAACATGAAATTTCTGATGGGTGCTATAGATTTCTGCCAAGCCTCCTGAGCCGTAATGCTTCCCGATAAATACGGGTTAAGCCCGTTTTCGTAAACCTGTGTCCAAGTCGGGTACATTGTGAACATTGTCAGGAACAGCGATAACCCCGCTATAACCTGCTGGGGCGGCGACTGCTGAAGACCGATTGCACGCTGTACGAAGCCTATGACAATAATTATCCTCGTGAAACTCGTTACCATTAATAAAATTGCCGGCACGAGACTAAGCACCGTCATCAATGCCAATATCTGAAGTGTTAAGGCAACATCACGGGGCGAATCTGTCTGACCTACTCCAAGCGTTATTGAAGGCAGCGGAATAACCCCTGAAAGTTCGGGGGCTCTCGGCGGATTAAGAACAGCTCCTGAAGATATGCCGTGAAGAACGAGCAGCAACAGCAGCATTACGGGCGCAAAGATTCTAACTGCCCGGTTCAGTTTTGTTTTTTTCCCATTCCTCATAATTCCACCTGCCCAGCAAACACGTACCGTGCGGCCCGATCGTGAAAGCCATAACATCAGGGCCGCAGTGAACGACTAAAAATATATCCCTGGCTGTCAGGCGCAGGGACGAAATTACTTTAACATTATCCGAACCCTTCGGGTTTATGCCGTGTTTTCTTGCATACTTAACAAACAGGACTGCACAAAGGGACATTAATATTAATGCTGCAACAGCCCTTATTAAATAGGCTGTCAGATTTACGCTCTGTATTTTATGACAGCACCTTTGTTATGGCTTCGATTACGCGCTCAGGCTGGAAAGGCTTGACGATAAAGTCATTTGCCCCTGCCTGTATCGCCTCAATAACCATAGGCTGCTGCCCCATTGCTGAGACCATTACTACTTTGACACTGGGATCTAATGCCTTGATCGCTTTAACGGCATCTATTCCGTTCATCTCAGGCATTGTAATATCCATTGTAATGATGTCGGGCTTGTATTTCTGGAAAGCTGCTACTCCTGCCTTTCCGTTTTCTGCTTCAGCGACGACCTCGAAATCATTTTTTGTGAGAATGTCCTTCAGCATCATACGCATGAATGCCGCGTCATCGACTATTAACACTTTTTTGCCCATCCGAAAACTCTCCCTCAAATGAAAAATATATAATTACAGAAATCTCTCCTGCATTATAACACGAACAGCAAAAACGGCTAAAATTAAGAAGCTGCCCTCGCCGCGCCTCCGGGTATAATGTCAGTGATACGTACTCCGAAATTTTCATCAATAACTACAACTTCGCCGTGTGCGATTAATTTTCCGTTGACGAGAATATCAACGGGTTCACCGGCCATTTTGTCAAGTTCAACGACTGCACCGGCCGTGAGCGCGAGAATTTCTGAAACGCTCTTCCTTGCCTTTCCAAGCTCAACAGTAACACGGACAGGAATATCCGCGATCAGATCTATCGGGCTGGGTGTACCGCCGCCGCCGGAGCCTCCCAAAGGCTGAAACGCAGCGGGCCTTACGTCGACTGCAGGGCCTGCGTTCTGTCTTCCTCCTCCCATATTTCCGCCTCCCATAGGGTTATTATTCGATGCTTCCGGCTGAGGCTTTTTGCCTTCAAGTGCATCGCGCATAAATCCTGCAATGTCAAGAGCATTATCAAGCGTCATGCAAGTCCATATATTAAACGGCTTCAATCCGTCAATAACGACATTAACGGGGCTTGCCCAGATTTTAGCGTCAGCAGGTTCAAGCGAAAGGGCACGCCACTGATCCTCGCCGAGTGCTGAAGTCGTATTCTCAGGCATTAACCTTCGTCCGGCCAATAATCCGCTCAGGCTGGTAAACGCAGAGCCTACAACCTGGCTTAATCCTTCCTGAGCCGCATTCCAGTATAAATCGCTGGGTTCGGGAATATCCGCACCGCCTCCGCCCATCATGAGATCCGCGAGGGTTAATGCGCCCTTCTGGTCAACAACAAGAGCTAAAGGCCGGTCATCCATTCCCCCGAAAGTCGTTGAGAACAGAAACGGAAGATCTTCAAATTTGCCGGAAAAATCTTCCTGCGTCAAAACTTCCGGGCTTCCGACGCTCGTAGTAACGTTTTTTCCGGCAAGCATATTAATAACGCTGTTTTCTGCATTTGCGAAGGTATCAGATACTTTTGCGAGCTGTTCAGCGTCTGAGGCTGAAATTTCATCTGTGTCCCCGAAATCTCCTCCGCCTGAAAGAAGGGCGTTAATCTCATCTGGACTCAATAAGTCATCAGGCATTTATCTATTTCCTTTCTATGCTTTATCTTCTATGCTTTATCTGTGCTGTTATATATTTTAAGCGATAATTATTCCCTTCTCAGTACCAGACATCTCGGAAAATTACCGTCATCAAAAATTCTGCAATAGGCTTCAAAATTATTATTCATTTTTTCAATTTCATTAACCTGATTAATATTGCCGGTCTCAAAAATTATATACCCTTTAGGCTTTAATATCTTAACTGCAAGGTCAAAAATTTCACGGTAATATTTCATTCCGTCAGATCCCCCGTCAAGTGCCGAATGAGGCTCATAATCTTTAACTTCACGCATTAACCCCTGAATTTCGCCTGAAGGGATATACGGCGGATTGCTTATAATCATGTCAATATGTGCAGAATTAATCCTGCTGATAATTTCTGACCTGTTAATGAGATTGTAACGCGATAAATTTTCACGTGCATATTTTAACGCGTCATCGCTTATGTCAAGCATATATCCGTAAGATTTGGGAAATTCAAGAAGTAAAGTTACAGCGATGCAGCCCGAGCCGGTACCCCAGTCAAGGAATTTGAAATCATCATCATGATTAAAGCATTTTTTAACGCCTTCGATAAGCGTTTCAGTATCATGTCTCGGGATTAAAACTCCATGACCGACGCTGAATGAACGCCCGTAAAAATCTTCAATTCCAAGAATATATTGCAATGGCTCGCCGTTTTCGCGCCGTGAAATTGCTGCATTAATAACTGACTGTTCATAAGGCAAAAATTCAGGGTGTGCAAAAATTTCTGAATGACTTACGCCCAGAGCATGAGACATCAGCCACAATGCTTCCTGCTTTGCGTTTTGAATGCCTGAATGCTCCAAGCGTTTTATGTAATCATTAACCTTCAAGATTCTGAAGTTTCTGTGTCTGTTCAGCAAGCAGCATTGCATCAATCATTTCATACAAATCGCCGTCCAAATAGCTTTCAAGTTTGTACAAAGTTAAATTAATGCGGTGATCCGTTATTCTGTTCTGAGGGAAATTGTAAGTCCTTATGCGTTCGCTTCTGTCGCCTGAACCTATCATTCCCCTACGTTCGCTTGCCTGTTCACTGCTCTGCTTCTGCTGCTCAAGGTCATAAAGTTTTGTTTTAAGATATGACATTGCGCGGGCTTTGTTCTTAATCTGTGAGCGTTCGTCCTGACATGTTACGACAATGCCGGTCGGAAGGTGTGTTATCCTCACTGCGCTGTCAGTCATGTTTACGTGCTGCCCTCCTGCACCGCTTGATCTGTAAGTGTCAATCTTCAGGTCTTCGGGGCGTATTTCGACTTCGACATCATCAGCTTCCGGCAGAACCGCAACAGTTGCCGCGCTTGTGTGAATGCGTCCGCTTGCCTCAGTTACGGGGACTCTCTGCACTCTGTGAACTCCCGACTCGTATTTCATTTTGCTGTAAGCTCCGCTGCTGTCTATTCTGAAAACTATTTCTTTATATCCGCCGATTCCTGCCGTATTCGTTGAGCTGTCAATAACTTCAATTTTCCACCGCTGACGTTCGCAGAATCTCACGTACATTCTGAAAAGGTCGGCCGCAAAAAGTGTAGCTTCATCTCCGCCCGTTCCTGCCCTGACCTCAATAATAACGCTCTTGTCATCGTTAGGGTCCTGAGGTAAAAGCAGAAGTGTTAAATCATGCGTGAAACTCTCGATTTTCGGTTCAAGCTCCGCAATCTCCTCACGTGCCAAAGCCTCAAGCTCTGAATCTCCTGATTTAAGCAATTCTTTTGCTTCTGCTATTGATTTCTGGGCGTTCTTGTATTCCTGATATTTTTCGACAACAGGTTCAAGCTGTGCGCGTTTTTTGCCTAAAATCTGTAATTCTTTAGGGTCTGAAGCGATTGACGGATCAGCTAACTTCTTTCCCGTTTCCTCGTATTCCTGTTCGATTGCCTGTAATTTCGGTTCTATGTTCATTGTATTATCCCTCCGTTCATTGCGGTATCAAGTGAAATTAACGCTACTTCTGCCTGTTTGATATTCGGCTCTCTTGTCGTCAGGAATTGAAGCGAGAGGAACGGCGCAATAATGCAGAAGCCGATTTTTCCCGTTCTTGATGCAAGCCGTATAACTTCGTACGATATTCCTATTACGACAGGGATTAATATTATCCTTGCGAGTACCTGAAGAATGAAACTTTCACCGGCGATTAAAGTTTTTATGGGTGAGAATATAATTATGCTGACGATTACGGCAATTAAAAGGAATGAAGTACCGCATCTCGGGTGTATTCTTGAACACGTCATAATATTTTCGGGTGTCATCTTCAGCCCGTGTTCAAAGGCATTAATCGTCTTGTGTTCTGCTCCGTGATACCTGAAGACTTCGCGTATATCTTTCCATAATCCTATAACTGCAACATAGCCTATAAATATTATTGCCCTCAAAACTCCCTCAGTTATATTTACGTAAAGCGGAGTTACTGCGATTTTTCCCGCAAGCCATAGAGGCAGTGCTATGAACAATCCGCCGACAGCAAAGACGGCAAGCAGTACCGACAATAATATATCTTTGAACGTCATTTTTTCGTTTTCTTCTTCGAGGGCAATTTCAGCAGAACGGGATAACGCCTTGAATCCCGTAGCCATCATCTCGCACATTATCACAACTCCGCGAATGAAAAGCAGTTTATAAGGCATTCTCTGAGTACGCGATGAATGCGGCCAGCTTTCTTTGAATATATCCCCTGAAGGTTTCCTGACGGCCAAACCCCATAAATTTTTGCCCTTCATTAAAACGCCCTCAATTACTGCCTGACCGCCTACAGGGATTTTTTTATCTTCTGAATCGTCAGCAAAAAGATTTATTACGATTAAGAAACATAAATTTAATTTCTTCAGCAAATTATACAAATAATAATTCCTCCATATCTTTGTAAGGCTTTCCGCAGGTTCTTGCCTCGCCGCATTTCCCGTAAATACAGCCCGGCCCTGCTTTTTCAAATAACACGGGAGCTTTTTCGCGGCACAGTATTAACATTTTCCGTGCAAGTTCGTGAATTTCCCATTGAGCGCGTCTGCAAAGCCTGAGACTGAAAAAGTGGTGCAGTTCTCTTGCGTTCATTGTCATCACCAGACGCGTTGAATGACCGTGAGGAAGTATAAATCTCGCGTCCTCTTTCGGTATTCCCATTCCTGATAATTCCCTGTAAGTTTCCTGAGATTTTCTTACGGCTTCAGCGTAAAGCCTAAGTGCCTCCGGGTTATCCTGAATTGAAGGGGGTATGATTACCGCGTCGGGGTCATCAGTCATTTTTACATATCTCTGGCTCTGCTGGCTGAAACTTGCCACCCTGTGCCTGACTAACTGATGAGATGATACCCGGCTCAATCCGTCAATACCGAACGTGAAAGAAACATGCTCAAATGTTGACATATGGCCGCTTGAAAATAATTCGGCGATTAATTTGCGTGATAATTTCTGCTCCTCGCCGTGCAATAATTCTGAGGCCGTTATATCTCTGTAACAAATTCTTGCTGCTGCGGCGACTAAAGCGTCCGGCTCAGGTGTATATGATAATAATATTACATCCATTTCATTATTCTCATAACAAAAACGGGAGCATCTTTCAGCCCCCGTGAAAGTCATTTTTTTTATACTTCCGTTTTCTGGCCGTAGTTTACGCCTTTGTACTTGCGCTGGAACTTTTCGAGCCTTCCTGCTTCTGTCAGAACTCTGCCTTTTTTGCCCGAATAGAACGGGTGGCAGGCTGAGCAGACTCCCACGCGGATTTCCTTCATTGTTGAACGTGTAATGAAGGTATTTCCGCATGCACATGTAACCTTGCATTCCTGATACTCGGGGTGAATGCCTTTTTTCATGTTTATTATTCCCTCCTAGTGTCTCAAGCCTAAACGCTCAATAAGTGAACGGTATCTGTTGAAGTCCTTGTTCATCAGGTAGCGCAGAAGCCTTCTTCTTGAACCGACCATTTTCAAAAGTCCGCGTCTCGAATGGAAATCTTTCTTGTGAACTTTCAGGTGTTCCGTTAATTCCCTGATGCGTTCGGTGAGTATTGCTACCTGTACTTCAGGCGAGCCGGTATCCGTATCGTGAGTTTTGAACTCGGCGATAACATTCTGTTTCTTTTCTTTCTGGATCATGAACGAAAAAACCTCCTGTAAAATACTTCAGAGCTGAGAATAAAGCCAATCCAGAGAGCCATATTCTAAGCCTTGAGTGTAAGCCTGAATATATTAACACATCAGGCAAGTTTTTTGTGTAAGAAAGTTGACTGAAGGTCTATAATCAAAAACAATCAGTCAGTAATAATGAAGGGTGCATAAATAATGAGTAATGTTCAATATTTGTTTGACTTGGCAGTGATTTTATTTACTGCAAAACTTTTCAGCATAATCGGTAAAAAGTTCGGCATTCCTGAAGTAGTAGGGGAAATTCTTGCGGGTCTGGTAATCGGTTCTGCAGTTCTAGGAATTGTCGTAGAGTCTGAGTTTTTGAGAATAATGGCAGAACTGGGTGTAATTATGCTGATGTTCGAGGCCGGACTTGGAACTAACCTTCAGGAACTGAAAAAATCAGGCCTGAAAGCTACTCTCATCGCCTGCTCAGGTGTAATTGTTCCGTTAATAATGGGTACGGTTTTATTCATGTCGTTTTACGGTTTTGACGAACCGGGTTCAGAACGTTTCATGAGAGGTTTATTTCTTGGAACAATAATGTCGGCAACTTCAGTCAGCATTACCGTTGCAGCATTGAAAGAACTCGGCAAATTGTCCGAAACGGTCGGGACAACAATTGTAAGCGCAGCAATCATTGATGACGTACTTGGAATAATTCTACTTACGATTGTAACGGGATTGAGCGGACAGAGTGAATCTGAAAGCGTTTTGACCGTTCTGTTAAAAGTCGTCATTTTCTTTGCAGGTGCAATAGCAACGGGCTTTGTAGTCTATAAAGTTATGTCGTGGCTTGACGGAAGATATTCACATCACAGGCGGGTACCTATAACGAGTTTGTGCTACTGTTTTCTGCTTGCTTATTTAGCTGAAACATATTTCGGGATTGCAGACATAACCGGCGCATATGTAGCAGGAGTAATTCTCTGCAATATTGCAGACAGGGATTATATCGAACGCAGAATCGATATAAGCTCTTATATGATTTTTGCTCCAGTTTTCTTTGCGGGTATAGGGCTTAAAACGAGTTTCGCAGCTATGGATACACGCTTCTTAATGTTCAGTATCTGTTTTGTTATCGTTGCTCTCGTCTCAAAAGTAATAGGCTGCGGGATATGCGCGAAATTTATGGGCTTCAACACGGGCGATTCTCTGAAGGTCGGTACAGGCATGATGACACGCGGAGAAGTGGCACTCATAACGGCTCAGAAGGGCTTGCTTCTCGGACTGCTGACGGCTGACTATTTCACCGCCGTAATACTTATGATCCTTGTAAGCTCGATTGTAACGCCTATCTGCCTGAAAAAACAATATTCAAACGTATAATGAGTGAGAATAACATAGACAATGCAGAAATAATCGCCGGTCTCAGAACATTGGGACTTAATGCCGGAGCTACATTAGACGATATTCACTCGGCATTCAGAAAATTAGCACGTGAACTTCACCCCGATGTTACGGGTCAGAAAAGCAATTACAGATTTCAGCAGGTTACGGGGGCTTATACACTGCTGAAAAATATTGCGCCTGAGGAATTAGCGGCACTCACTCAAAATCTTTCAGCACACGAAAAATTCATGGCAGAACGTGCCGAACAGAAAAGGAAAGCTGACGCGGAACGTGAAGAGTTATCGGCAAAAATTGATGACATACTCACGAAATATGAAGCGGAGTTCAAGGAATATATCAATAATCATTCAGGCACAGACAATTCAGACATGAAGGCGATAATTCTGCGGATGAAGTCAGGAAAACCGAAAGTTATTAACGCTGCTCTCAAACATTCAGCGTCATTTGCTAACCGCGTTGAATTTCGCAAGGCATTAACTGAAATCCTGAAACGCCCTGAAATTGACCGAACAACAGCGGATATTGCAGGAACATTGCCTTTTGACGATACAACAAGAAAGCTGATAGCATTAGACACGGCCGCAAACGCAAAAAATTTCCCTGCAGGTCTTATAATAAGTTTAATCGGCAGTGATGCTAATGTCATGGAAAGTATGCTGCTTCATGTTCTGCCCGATAATGCCGCAGTTATATTAAGACGCTGGCCGGCGGGGAAAATCATGAACTCAGGAGTAATTCGCAAATTATTAGCGTCAGATGATGCTCGTATTCTTGTCCCTTTATTGGGAGCAATAAGAACTCATTTTCCTAAATCTGCCTCACAGCACAGGAAGAGGCTTTCAGAACTTGAAAATCACTCTTCTGCTGCTGTCAGGGCGTGGGCAAAAAAATTATTATAGTTTGGAGGTTATTTTCACATGAAAAAATTTTTATGCGCTGTTATTTTTGTTATTTCGTCATTCAGTTTCTGTCATGCTGATGTTATACCGCCTTATGCTGCATTAGATAATGTTTCGGAGATTAAGGGCGGTAATGATTACGTCTATGTCAGCAAAAATGACGGCGTTAATCTTGACGGTTCGCCCATTCCTGATATTACAATTACCGGCCATGTCCGTTCAGCAGTACCCGTAAAGCGCGGAAGTATCCCGACACGTGAAATTGCCCTGCTTAATCCTCAAGACCCGGTGGAAATAACGGCAAAAGAAAATATCGTAACAATATCGGACTGGGGCGGAGATCATGTTTATTCAGTGAGAATATTTGACTCAAAAGGAGAAGTTATTGAGGTTGACTCAGAAGAGAATCCGGAAAAGAAATCACAGACAATAAAATTAACAAGTCAGCCCGTTGATTATTACCTTGAGTTCATGCAGAGGGATACGAGGAACGATGACAGCGACCCCGAATTTTGTTACGTTTTATTGAGAATGAAGGCAGGACATGACCCCGTTATAAATAATTCAAGAACAGGGAATCCTATGGAGACGATAAAAGATATATACAGGCGTTACAGGCAGGAGGCCGAGAATAATCCGTATTAAAGCGTAGTGCCGTGAAGTTTATTGAAAAAAACTCTACACCTTATACTTGCGTATTATTTCCGTAAAATAAAACTCAATAAAAAAATTGATGGGGATAAGGAAATAATGAGTGAGATTTTATATGAAGATGCTAAAGCGGCTTTATATATGGCAAGATTGTTAAGGGCAAAATATTTTACGGCTGACGAGGTCGGTAGTCGTTTTTTTGAATATCTTGATAATATGGGCGGAAATTTAAGACACTTGTTGCGTAATGTAATTAACAATGTAAAAGGTGAACGTGATATTCCGGAAAAACAAGAAGCTCTTAAGCTGCTTTATCAAGTTCAAGGATACCGCCACCATGATGCGCTAAGCAGAGAATTATCTGAAGCTGCTGATGAATGCCCCTATGTTAGAAGTTTTATCATGACACAGGCATTGAAAATCTGCGAAGAAATTTCAAAATACAAAACTTCTGATGCTAAAAATTATGAGGTTATTCGGAAAAAATTTGAAAAATTTTTCGGTTTAAGTAATGACGCTTTGGATTTTTTGGAGTTTGCGTATATATACGAGACAAATTTATATACTGACAATTGGTTTGGTAATGTTATTGATGTATGGAGACCACGAAACAAAAAAATTCTTGCGTGCATTCTAAACATGAATATCTTCAGACTTGACAATGCCATAAATGAACTTGAGACTTGTAAAATTTTACAAGTCTTCACAGGAATACAAGGCGGAAATGGAGTTCGTTTTAATGACAAGGGAGTTCGTTTTGATGACACAATAATAAAGATTTTTGAGCAACCTGAAATTGATCCGCAAAATTTATTCTGCATTCAAATGAAAGGTGAAACTTTACCGCTTGAAAATTTTAGTATCAAAAAAGATGAATTAAATTATATTGTCCGTCTTTTGAAGTCAAAAAGTTCTGCTCCTGTCCATATAATGCTGTACGGCCTTCCGGGTACAGGCAAAACAACTTTCGCCCGCAGCCTTTCAAAAGCTCTTGGCATTAAAGCATTTACAATAAATGTACGAGACTATGAAGTATTTGCTTCGGCTACATCAGTAATAGCATGTTTGAATATAGCTTCAAAACATCCGGGAAGTTTTGTTGTTGTCGATGAGGCTGAAAAAATTTTAGATACAAGCCTTAGAGATTCTCAACAGGAAAACGGCAAAGATAAATTATGGCTCACTACTCTGCTTGAGAGGCCTAAAAATCATGTTATTTGGATAACGAATCACGTTGATCATATTCACCCGTCAATCATGAGAAGATTTTTATTCAGTGTATTCTTTGAAGCTCCCGGAAGAAACGAACGTGAAAAATTATTTAATGACATAATCAAGCGTCATAAAGTTGAAAAATATTTCACAGTCCCTCAAATAAAATCACTCGCAAAAAATTATGAAGTTCCTGCAGCAGTTATTGAAAGTTCTATAGATAGGGCTGAAACTCTCGAATATCGCGGTGATGAATTTGTGCCGGCTGTTGAATGTTCAATGAAAGCATACACAACATTTTTGAGAGGAGGTGAGAAAATAATTCGCAGAGTCGGGGATGAAGTAAAAGATTTTACGCTTGACGGACTTACTCTTGACGGGGCGTTAATTTCTGATTTAATGCAAAGATGTTTGAGGGCTGACAAATTTATGAAAAGCGCAAAATCTAAAATTGAAGGAGGCTGTGCAACAATGTTATTTTACGGGCCTCCCGGTACTGGCAAGACTGCATTGGCAAAACATATAGCTCACGAACTTGACAGAGAATGTTTTATTCAGAGAGCAAGCGATTTGCAAGACTGTTTTGTGGGCGAAACTGAAAAAAGGATTGCAAGAGCTTTCCGCAACGCTGAAAATGAAGGTGCAGTGCTTGTAATTGATGAGGCTGATACATTTTTATATTCCCGTGATATGGCTGTGCATTCTTGGGAAGTCAGTTTCGTTAATGAGTTTCTCGTCAATCTTGAAGAATGTAAATGTTTTTGTATCTGCACAACAAACAGAATTAACGAACTTGATCCGGCCTCAGTAAGACGTTTCTCTTATAAAATCAAATTCGATTATTCAGGAACTTCACAAGTCTTAGCACTTTATAATTCGTTATTAAAACCTCTGTGCAAAAATGAACTTCCCTCAGAGCTTATACGAGAATTAAAAACTTTTACAAGGCTTACTCCGGGAGATTTTCATTCAGTACGTTCGCAATACAGTTCGTTATTATCGAATGAAAGAACGACAACGCATGAAATTTTAATCGATGCTTTAAGGCGTGAAATGTCAATGAAGCACGAAAAAATTAAGGCAGGTTTTCTATCATGAATGAAAAAGTAATAGCATGTATTCCCTCTAAAACTATGAGAAATTTTTTAACAGTTAATAATTTTGAAATGTCAGCATTGCAAGCTGAAAGAGCCTCAAAAGAAAAATTGACACGTAAACAAAGAAATATTTATGGTATAACTAAGAACAATTTTAAGCATAATGCAATTAAGGAAGGAGAATAGAGAATGCAGACGAATGAAAAAATTGTCGCATTAGGTGTAGGCAGAAAAGGTTGTCAGGTTGTTGAACAAATGCTCGGAAAAATTGAGGGCGTTGAATTTGCTGACGTAAGATTTCAGGCAAGCGATGAGATTTTGGATTTATTCAAAACTCCGTTGAAATTCAAGGTTAATAATTCTGACGAATGCAAAGAAATTATTGACAAAAATTTTATGGATTCGGACGTAATTTTTGTTATCGGAGACAGCCCCCTTACTCCGAATATGGCAAAAGCCTCTAAGGAAGCAGACAAATTAACTATCGGAATTTTTCTCAGTAATAATGAGGAATTAAAAGCAAAATTCAAAGAAGCCTCCGATGCTTTAATTTCATTTGATGAAGAAAAATCTTTTGACGAACAGATAAAATCTTCACAAAATGTTGTTGAAAGCATTGCAAACCTAATCACGAAATCGGGATTTGTAAATCTTGATTTTGAAGACATTAAAGCTATTCTTCAAGATACTGGCACGGCATTTTATGGAGCAGGCCACGCTGAAGGAGATAACAGAGCAAAAATAGCCGCATTGCAAGCCATGAATATGTGCGGAGAAATCAAACAGGCTAAACGGGTTCTTCTGAACATAACAACAGGCGGTGCAGTTTCATTAAGCGAAATGTCAGACGCTGCAGAGATTTTTGAAGAAAATACTGCCTCTGATGCTCAAATTATATGGGGACATATAATTGACGATGAAATGGGCGATGTTTTGCAGGTTGCTTTCATCGCAGGAATGAATGATAAAAAATAAAGAAAGGAGTTTTTCCATGCAGGAAGTTGAACATCTGTTAAAAGAAGTTTCAAGACAGTTGAAAGAATTTGACGCTGTACACGAAAATAAAAGAGTTACAGAACGCTTCAACGTTTTTGAGGCTTTAGGCGTTGAGGCAGACGAAAGGAAGATATGCCGTTTTTTGTGTAAAATCCTAGAGAGGGAATTTTTTCTCAAGTTATTTGTAAGAAAAGTACTTGAGTTAGATATTCCTGACTACAAACTTGAACAAGCGGAAGTTTACATAGAATATTACACTCAAAACGGGCGCAAAATTGATATTGTAATCAGAAGCAAAAAGCTTTTTATTCCGATTGAAGTAAAAATATGGGCATGGGATCTCAACGAGCAATGCAAAGACTATTACGAGGAAGCAAAAAAATATGACGATGATGCAAAGATTTTTTACCTCACCCCCGACGGCCATGCGCCAAGCCCTGAAAGCTCGTACGGAGTGCCTGCAGAAGATATGAAATGTATATCGTTCAAAAATGACATATACGATTGGATTTCATATTGCATAGGTCAGCCGGAAGTAATAAGAAATGCACCGCTTCGAGAAGTACTGCTGCAATTTGCTGAGGCAGTGAAAAAATTTACTGAACAACAGACTAAGGAGGAAAAATTAAAAATGGAAATTGCCAAATTAATTAGAGAGTCTCCCGAAAATCAGAGAGCCGCAAAAAGTATTTTGTCAGCTATAGGAACTGTTCTACAGACAAAATTGTTTGAGACTGTTGAAAAAATGCTGGAAAAAGAATATAAGCCGGAAAATAATGATTTTTATTATAAAAATCAATCTAAGGCAGTACGTGGCCTTTTTTACCACAACTGCGAACATGATAACACAAAACCCGGCGTGTTCTTTGATGTTGAAGAATGGTATGGCTATACTTCTGCATTCATCGGATATTTTACGCTACATGGCCGCAAATGGGGTGACTTTGAAAAAGGCGGCATGAATGGTTATTGTGTGAATTTCAAGAATGTAGCTCACTTATGTGAGCTTTGTGATGAAGAAAACATGAAAAAGTTTGCGGGAAACTGTGCTGAAAAAATCAAGGAATATCTCGAAAATATAAATTCTTCTCAGCAAAATGCTTAAAAACTAACGGGCTTTTACGTCTAACTTTTTTCGTGAAAGCCTCTTCTTTTTCTCTGCACTTTATTTTTGCGCAGTATCACTCTATTATATATAAAAAATAAAGGAGTGGTAATAATGCCAAAAGATATGACATCAATAAGGCATGACAGGCTTTCAAAGGTTATGGCGTTTTTGCAGTCAAAAGTAAAAGCGTCTCATAGTGAAATATATTCAGTGGGAGAATATACAAGTAACCGCACTTTTCAAAATGATTTATATTATTTGCGCGGTGTTTACGGTGCTGATATAAAATACAATTCTCACAAAAAATTATATGTAATGGAGAGTGCGGGAACTTTTCAATTAAATCTCAAGATTACAAAACATGAAATCGAAGCATTAACAGCCGGTTTAAGTATGGCTGCTCATTTCCTGCCTCATTTGAAAAAATCCTCTGATTCTTTATGGGATAAGTTGAGAAATTATATTCCCGAAAAAATTATCTCACATGGTTCAGAAATAGTCCGAACAACAATGATGAGTCTGCCTATTGCCGAAATCGACGCAGAAATTTTTAACACGTTAATTGAAGCTAAACACTCAAAAAGAGCCTTAAATATTTTGTATTCAGCTCCTGAAAAAATGCCTAAACAATGGATTTTATCGCCTTATGATTTTTATTTCAGAGGTAATGCCTGGTATATGGTTTCATATAATCATAAATTTGAAAATTTGGGTATTCACAGGATTAGCAGAATAATAAATGCGTCAATTTCAGATGAAAAATATATTTTGCCTGAAGAAGCAGGATTTACGGAAGATTATGTTTTATCGGCATGGCACGTAATACCGGGCTTTGAAAAATTTTTAATCAAAGTTCATATCACAGAACCTTTAGCGGAATCATTGCGTGAAATTAAATGGCATCCCACTCAAAAAATTGAAAACAGCAAAGAAGGAGGAATCATTTTAACTGCTGAAGTTCCAAATTTGTATGAAGTTGCAAGATGGGTTATGTCGGGCGCACCTCATATTGAAGTTATAGAGCCTGAAGAACTCAAAAAAATTGTGAAAAGTTTTGCGGAGGAAATTTTAAGCAAATATTAATTCGACATATATAAAAAAATTTTATATCCCATGAAAGCAGCGGCATTTTATAGTCCTCATATTCGGCGTGTATATTCCTGAGTAATCTTTACTGCCCCAGTGCCAGGGGGACGGAGCGTAAACGATTTTATTTTCGTTCCTGCTCAGATATTGAGCCCACCAGCTGAATGTTGAGTTGCTGATTATAAAGTGCTTGCAGCTGTACATCAGGCGCAATTTTTCCCATACAGGGTCATCGCCTGATTCGTATACTGCGTCATCTGGAAAATTCATCGTCTTTTTAACGTCTTCAATGTCATCTGAGAATATAAAAAATTTGCAGTTTGGGATTTCTTTTTGTATTTCTTTCATGGCCTGATTGAAATATTCTGAGCTGCAGACGTTAAGTTCAGAGATATATTTTTCTGACAGGAAATCACCGCGCCTTATCGTTACGCATACTGACTCTGATTTTTTTATTTCTTCAAGAAGGGCTTTGTTATGGGGCAAAACATCATGTATGGGCGTGAACTCATCGAGCAAAATATCCCTTATATCATCAAAATATTTATATGCCTCAAAATTTGAAGCGCATATTATAATTTTTGACCGTGAAGGGAGGGGGCGGACGTATGAGGCATCATTGAGAGGGTTATACAGTCCTGCTTTGTTGAATAACGGCTGAAACAGTTTCGTGTCTAAACGGTTAATCATTCCTGAAGATAAAATTTTTTCGAGAAATAAACGCAAAGCAGCGAATATAAATTGTAAAGGTGTCCTGATTTTCTTTGTGTTATCACAATTATATGTTACATCACTGCTTATTTTGAAATCTTTCAGGGAATTTATAAACCCCTGCCGTTTTTCCTGCTCACTGTAATTAATGTAATGATAGAAATTTATATTTATGTGATAATCCGGGTAAAACTTGAGCTGCAACGCTCTGGCAAAAGCATATTTGAATAACTGATTTCCCAGCCTTCCGAACATTATGGAATGAATAACGCCTGACCGCATTTTATTTTTTCAACCTGTCCTGTTAATTAATTACGGCGATTATATCATGATGATGTCATGTTATTATTATGCACTGATTATTTAAGATTATTTAATTCAGAAGGGGATAAATTTCATGATACCGACAAGAGAACAGGCACTGAATCTCTTGAAGCAATACAACAAAGAGGAATCGCATATTCATCACGCTCTCGCCGTTGAAGCTGCAATGCGGCACTTCGCGGAACTTTACAACGAAGACCCCGATTTATGGGGAGTTGCCGGGATACTTCACGACATTGACTGGGAACAGACTGCCCAAACGCCTGAAAAACACTGCCATGTTGCCCCCGAAATGCTCAGGAATGCAGGTGTTGACGAGACTTTAATACATTCCGTTCAGTCTCACGGCTACGGAATATGCACGGATATTGAACCGTCAAATAATCTCGAAAAAACCCTCTTCACGATTGACGAATTAACCGGCTTAATCATAACTGCAGGATTAGTCAGGCCGTCAAAATCTCTGTCTGACCTTGAGCTTAAATCAGTAAAAAAGAAATGGAAGGATAAGGCATTCGCACGCGGCGTAAACAGGGAAATCATAAAGCAGGGCGCGGAAAAAATGAATATGCCGCTTGATGACGTAATCAATGAGACAATAATAGCATTAAGACCTGTTGAAAAATCAATCGGGATGTAAAATATTAACTGGAGATGATGTAATTTATGGCTGTAAGAATCTTACTTGCAGATGATCACCCTTTAACACGTTCGGGAATAGCCGAATTTGTCAGGCGTGAAGAGACGTTTGAACTTGTCGCGGAAGCTGAAGACGGGACGAGGGCTTGGGAACTTATCAAGGAGTTAAAACCTGATGTCGCACTCCTTGATATACGTATGCCCGGTTATGACGGCGTTACGGTCGCGCAGAAAGTCAAAAATGAAGGCATGAATACGGCAATAGTTATGCTTACGTCTTATGATGCACAGCAGTATGTCATAGCCTCATTGAGGGCGGGTGCGCGGGGTTTCGTCCTCAAGACGGTAAGCCCCAAAGAATTAACTACGGCGATTAACACGGTTGCTAAGGGCGGCTTATATCTTGATCCTGAAGTTGCTTCAGTCATGGGTGAACAGGATTTCATACCTGAGCAGCTTTCAGTCAGGGAACGTGAAGTCTTGTTGCTGGCAGCAAAAGGACTCTCAAGCAAAGAAGTGGCACGGAAATTATTTATCAGTGAACGGACGGTACAGACTCATTTAGCGTCAATATATGACAAACTGGGTTCACGCAACAAAACTGAAGCGTTACTTCTTGCCCTGAAATACGGAGTTGTTACGCTTGAGGAATTATTAGAGGACGAATAATCGCTAAATGCTTTCATTTTTTCGGAAGAAATTTGCGAGGTCAGGTTCGCATTTCCTGGCCTTTTTGCTTTGTGCTTTAATACTGCCGTCAATAGCCGTTGTTCTCGTTGCAGTCTCAGGGATGGTCAGTCAGGAACGCGCTATGGAAGCCGCCGTCAGTTCATACGTTCAGGATTTGGCCGAGAGCATGAGTTATCATTTGAGTTCTGATTCTGACACCTGGACATTTTCGATGTTAAGTGATTTTACGAGATTCCCGTTTTTTTCGTGGGGGCCGTCAATTCCCGGCTGGCTTGCATTAATCGGGCAGGACGGAAAAGTAATCATCGCTTCGCCCGGCTCAATGAACGTAATAATATCAATATGGCGCAATGATCTGCCCATAGGCAAGGCAATAAGAATAGAGGACAGGGAAGGCGCACAGTATACTCTAGCGGTTTACCCGATAAAGCGTCCGAGCGGAGGCTATGTTGTCGCTGCCGTTTCATGGACTCAGTTACTAGGCGGATTAGTAGGCGTAGTCAGAATATGGCCGGCCTTAATCGTTGTCATGGCACTGCTTAGTTTCGTTGCAATACGGCTTTTATGGAGCAGGGTTGTAACGCCCCTGCGCTCGCTTGCGTCTGAAATTGACAGCATGACGCTTGGAAAGGACGTTCCCGAAAAACTCCCGGAAGGGACAATACAGGAAATTGAAAGCGTCCATAATGCCCTCCAGCGTTACGCACAGGCAGCCGTTGAACGTGATAATTTGCGAAACAGATACGTACGTGATGTTGTTCAGGCTCAGGAACAGGAACGTATGGACATGGCCAGAGAGATTCACGACGGGGCATTACAGGATGTTACGGCACTTTTACAGCAGATTCACATGATAGCTGATGACGAAAACAGGACATCAAGGTTAAAGCGTTCGGAAATTATCGCAAAAACTGTCGTCCGTGAACTCAGGGCATTTTGTGACGAACTTGCACCCCCTTGGATGGATCTTGGGCTTAACGAGGCTGTTACGGAACTCGCCGAAAGATTATCACAGGCTTATGACATTAAAATTATGACCGATTATGACGAGGGTACTGACGAGCCGAAAATTGAGAACGATAAAATATTATCCCTTCTGAGAATAATTCAGGAGGCCGTCTCTAATGCAGTCAGGCACGGCGGGGCATCTGAAGTCAATATACAGCTTTCAATAGAGAATAACACTTTAACTCTTGAAATTTCGGATAACGGGAACGGATTTGACGCTGAAAATATAAATCATGAGACTTTGAGGGTTGAAGGACACAGGGGGCTTGCAAGCATGACGGAGAGAATGAGCTTAATCGGCGGAACTCTTAAAATAACGTCAAAGCATGGAGAAGGTACGAATATTACGGCATCTTTCAAGGTTTAGCGCGTAAATTTTACGGCAGGATTCAAATTTTGATTTGACAAGTTTTTGACTGGGTTGGCCGAGTAGGTCGAAGGCGCTCGCCTGCTAAGTGAGTATAGGGGCTAAAACCTCTATCGTGAGTTCGAATCTCACACCCACCGCCATTAATGACATAACTACTGCGGCAGTAGCTCAGCTGGATAGAGCGAAGGCCTACGGAGCCTTAGGTCGTGGGTTCGAATCCTGCCTGCCGCGCCAATATCGGAAACAATAGAGGCGGTTGCTGAGTTATTACCTGCAAGCCGCTTTTTTTGCATATTTCGGCTTTAACCCTGAAAATTTCAGAGAATGGCCGTAAAAGAAATTTTCAGGTTAAGCATAAATTTTACAGGCAAGGAGAGATTTAACACAATGAAAAAAGTATTAATCTGCGCGTTACTCGTTCTGGCAATGTCAGCAAGCGCATTCGGTGCAGCGTTCAAGATCGGCGGAACAGGCCCCCTCACGGGCGGAGCGGCAATTTACGGAAATGCAGCTAAAAACGGTGCTGAAATCGCCGTCGAAGAGATTAACGCAATGGGCGGAGATGTTAAATTCGAGCTGCGTTACGAGGACGATACCCACGACGCAGAAAAGGCCGTCAACGCCTATAACGCACTCAAAGACTGGGGAATGCAGATCTCGCTCAGTTCAGTAACTTCAAAACCTGCAGAGGCTACTTCAGCAGAAAATTTCGCGGACAGGATTTTCGCCCTCACTCCCTCAGCATCATCAGCAGCTGTAACTGAGGGAAAAGATAACGTGTTCCAGATGTGCTTTGTTGACCCCAATCAGGGAAGCGCAAGCGCACAGTACATCGCCGAAAAGAAATTAGCAAAGAAAATCGCCATAATCTGGAAAAATGACGATGTCTATTCAAAAGGCATCCGCGACACGTTCGTTGAAAAAGCCCCTTCACTCGGCCTTGAGATCGTAAGCGAGACAACTTTTGCTGACGGCAACGACAACGATTTCTCCGTTCAGCTCACCGAAGCACAGACCAACGGCGCGGAACTCGTATTCCTCCCGATGTATTACCAGCCCGCAAGTTTGATACTTGCACAGGCTCAGGCTATGGGCTATGCTCCGAAATGGTTCGGAGTTGACGGAATGGACGGGATTTTGACAATGGAAGGCTTCGACAAGTCTCTGGCTGAGGGCGTAATTCTCTTGACACCGTTCAACGCTGACGCAAAGGACGAGAGGACACAGAATTTTGTAAAGAAATATCAGGCAAAATTCGGCGAAATCCCCAATCAGTTTGCCGCTGACGGTTACGACTGCGTTTACGCTTATTGTCAGGCATTAACTCAGGCAAAGGCAACGCCTGACATGGACGCCAAGACGCTCTGCGGAAAGATGATCGAGCAGTTCACGACAATGACCTTCAACGGAGTAACGGGCGAGAACGTAAAGTGGTCAAAGAACGGCGAAGTTACCAAAGATCCCAAAGGTATGGTAATCAAGAACGGTGCATATGTCGGACTTGACTAATCAATATTCATATTCATCAGCGGAAGCTATAAAAATCTGAAATGTTAAGGGCAGTCGGGAAAATCGGCCATGTAGTAAAAAAGAAAACTCCGGCTGCTCTTTTTATTAAAGTTATTAAAGGAGTTATAAATTTTTTATGATATTTTTGAATTTCTTTATCAGCGGTATAAGTCTGGGCAGTATATACGCGATCATTGCTCTGGGTTATACGATGGTTTACGGCATAGCGAAAATGCTTAACTTTGCTCACGGCGATGTTATCATGATCGGTGCTTATGTCTGTTTTTATGCCTTTGCGCGTTATCATCTTAACCCTTTTTTAGGCGTTGCTGCCGCCATGTTAATCTGTACCCTTTTAGGTATTATTGTCGAACGTCTGGCATATAAGCCCCTGCGTCAGGCACCCTCACTCGCCGTATTAATAACGGCTATAGGAATGAGCTACTTTTTACAGAATACGGCTCTTTTAATGTGGTCGTCAAATCCTAAAGTCTTCCCGTCAATAATAGGCAGAGGATCATTCAGGCTCTTTGACGGCGCTTTATCAGTTTCGCACATAACGGCGCTTACAATCGGCGTGTGTCTCGTAATAATGATAGTGTTATCGCTTTTCATAAGCAAAACTAAAATGGGCAAGGCTATGCGGGCATGTTCAGAGGACAAGGGAGCAGCACAGTTAATGGGAATTAATGTAAACGCTACAATCTCGATGACTTTCGCTATCGGTTCAGGGCTCGCGGCAGTTGCAGGGGCTTTGCTGTGTTCAGCATATCCCACGCTTATGCCGACAACGGGCGCTCTTCCGGGAATTAAGGCTTTCACTGCAGCAGTCTTCGGGGGAATAGGCTCAATACCCGGCGCATTCTTGGGAGGGCTTATGCTGGGAGTTATTGAAATTTTTGCAAAGGCTTATATTTCAAGCCAGTTATCAGACGCCGTAGTCTTCGGGGTGTTAATCATAGTGCTGCTTGTAAAACCTGCCGGACTGCTCGGGAAAATGACTCAGGAGAAGGTGTAATTTATGACCATGCGAAGACTGATAAACTTGAAACGTGTTCAGGCACGCAGAATTTACCTGACTTATGCCGTAGTAATCGCAGCTTATATAATCTGTACCGTAATGAGCAGCACAAATATATTAAGCTCATCAATGCGCGGAATGCTAGTCCCGATTTGTGCATATATGGTCATGGCCGTATCGTTAAATCTTGTTGTAGGAATTTTAGGAGAATTATCGCTCGGCCATGCCGGTTTTATGTCTGTCGGTGCATTTTCTGGGGTTGCTGCTGCAATTCTCATGCAGAATGTTATACCGTTTGCGCCCGTCAGGCTTGCACTTGCAATGATAGTGGCTGCAATTTTCGCGGCTGCTGCGGGATTTCTTATCGGAATACCCGTTTTGAGATTGAAGGGCGATTATCTGGCTATAGTTACTCTTGCTTTCGGCGAAATAATAAAGAGCATTCTCAATAATTTTTATTTAGGCTTTGACTCTCAGGGTCTTCACTTCAGCATGTTAAGGGACACTACAAGGCTGCTTGAAGGCGGAAAGTTAATAATACGCGGTCCTATGGGTATAAGCGGAATACAGAAAATCTCAACATTTCCGGCCGGTTTTATACTCGTAATGCTCTCGCTGATTATAGTATTTCACCTCGTCATTTCGCGTCCGGGACGTGCATTCATGGCCATACGCGATGACAGGATAGCTTCAGAAAGCATAGGGCTTGACATAACAAAATATAAAATGATGGCGTTCGTAACGTCCGCAGCACTGGCGGGAGCAGCAGGGGCGTTATTTGCAATGAACTATTCAACGATAGTGGCAAATAAATTTGATTTCAACACGTCAATATTAATACTTGTATTCGTAGTTCTCGGCGGTCAGGGCAATATGCTCGGCGGAATTATAGCGGCGGCCGTCCTGACAATACTGCCCGAAAAACTCCGCGAGTTTTCAGAATACAGAATGCTTCTCTACGCAATTATATTAATCGTCATGATGCTTGCGACGAATAATGCAGAGATAAAATATTTCCTTTCACGCCTTAACCCGTTTAAGAAAAAGGAGGCTGAATAATCATGAAGGAAAAAACTAAATACGTCCCCGTACCTTCAAGATCAATTCTCCCTGAACGAGACGCAGAAAGAGCCCCAGTCCTTGAATGTGTAAAGCTCGGCATTACGCTTGGAGGAATTAAAGCCGTTGAGGATTTTAACCTGACTATCGGGCGTACTGAAATTGTCGGCTTAATCGGCCCTAACGGTGCCGGAAAAACAACGGTCTTCAATCTTTTGACGAAAGTTTATCAGCCTACAACCGGCACTATTCTGCTTAACGGCAAAGATACTCACGGAATGAACACAATGCAGGTCAACAAGGCCGGAATTGCCAGAACGTTCCAGAATATACGCCTGTTCAGAAACATGAGCGTAATCGACAACGTTAAAACGGCCATGAATAACGAGATGCACTATAACATGTTAAGCGCAATATTAAGGCTGCCGAACTACAGGCGTGAGGAAATCGCGGCACACAGGAGGGCTTTGAAGCTGCTTTCAATTTTCGACATGCAGAACATGGCCGATGTTCCGGCGGGGTCGCTGCCTTACGGTGCGCAGAGAAGGCTCGAAATCGTGAGGGCTCTGGCGACTAATCCGTCATTGCTGCTGCTTGATGAACCGGCTGCGGGAATGAATCCTTCAGAAACGGCTGATTTAATGGACAGTATAAGGAAAGTTCATGAGATGTTCCAGATTGCAATAATATTAATCGAACATGATATGAGCCTCGTTATGAATATATGCGAGGGGATATGCGTCTTAAATTTCGGCCATATAATCGCAAAGGGTACGCCTGACGAAATACAGAGCAACCCGGCTGTAATTGAAGCATATCTCGGCAGAAAGAAGGAGGCGTAATTACATGTCTGAATCTGTATTGAAAGTTGAGAATATCAACGTTTATTACGGCAGTATTCACGCAATTAAAGGGATTTCATTTGAAGTTTACGAGGGCGAAATAGTAACTTTAATCGGCGCGAACGGTGCAGGAAAATCAACAACCCTTAACACGATTTCAGGACTGCTGCACCCGTCAACAGGCAGTATTTCATTTTTAGGTGAAAGCCTCGCAAAGGTACAGCCCCATAAAATCGTTGAGAAGGGATTAGCTCAGGTTCCCGAAGGCCGGAGGGTTTTCGCACAGATGACAGTTCAGGAAAATCTCGAAATGGGAGCTTATACACAGAACAGCGGAATTAATGAAGACTTGGAAAAAGTATATTCGCTTTTCCCAAGACTTAAAGAAAGAATGCGTCAGACTGCAGGGACTCTTTCAGGCGGTGAACAGCAGATGCTCGCAATGGGAAGGGCTTTAATGAGCAGGCCGAAACTGCTCATGCTTGATGAGCCGTCAATGGGACTTGCGCCGATTTTAGTTGAACAGATATTCGATATTATCGCTGACCTTCACAGGACGGGCGCAACGATCCTGCTTGTTGAACAGAACGCACAAATGGCTCTGAGCATAGCTAACAGAGGCTATGTCATGGAAACAGGAAAGATTACGACAACCGGGACAGGTCAGGAATTATTGGCATCTGAAGAAGTCAGAAAGGCTTACTTGGGCGGATAGAGTAATTAACAAATTAATACCTCCTTGCATAGGCAGGGGGGTATTTTTTTTATGATTAAAAGCAATGTTGCAGACACGTAAAATAAAATGACAAATAAAAACTTGGGTAAGTGTTTTTTATGCTATAATATAACTTGAAATCAAACTTATTAGCACTCGACTATTCGGAGTGTTCCGATTATCGTATCTTACCCTATATATAATTATAACATTGTTATTATGTAGAAAGATTGAATAAATAGTTGAGTGCAAATTTTTTTTGAGAGAAGGTTGCTCAATGAATATTGCGTCGTTCGTTATTTCGTTGTTCACCGCTTTACTGTCTTTCCTTCAAGGAGGCTGCGGCACTGCAGTTTTAGGGCTGGCAGGCGGCTTAGCCGGATCTTTGGGTGATCATCGTGCCTCAAGAGAGTTTGCGGCTCTCGGCGTTGCCGGTCTTCTCGTAATGCTCGCCTCGCTTGTCGGCGTAGTCGGGGGAAGTCTGGCACTGGCAAGAAAAAAATCTGCTAGTATCTGTCTGTTTGTAAGTGCTGCGATGTGCGGTTTAGCATTCTTGGCCGGCTTCGGAGATGCTGTTGTCTATGGCGTTCTTTATGCTGTTGCCGCGTTCTTTGCTGTCAGTGGAAGCAATAGCACCGAAGTACAGAATAACAGTCCAAATTCATCAACATCAAGAACATCAAGCGAGTATAAATCTTTAGGCTTCCATTTTTCAGATAAAAAAACTTCCCAAACAGTTAATGCTCAGTCAGACAGCACGATAAAGACTTATGAACCTATAATCGGTCTTGAGACCGAAGCACTTCTCAAGCGGGCGTTCTTGTTCCTTGAAGACGGAGAGTTTGAGAATGCAGGGCATTATCTGAATCAGACCCTAAATCAGGACGCTGAAAATGCCCGTGTCTATCTTGGTCAGCTTATGCTCGCATACGAAGCTCATAGCACTTCAGAATTGATTGATAAACTCTCAAAACCAATCGAGGAAGAAAAATTATTCCAGCGTGCTTTGAGGTTTGCTGATGATGATTACAAGAAACAGCTTGAAGATTTAGCACAGGCGAGCAGGGATAAACTCGAACAGAAACGTTTAGCAAAAGAAGCCAGAATAGAAAAAACGTATCAGGAAATTCTTGCGTTGAAAAAAAAGGCCTCTACGCGTTCGGATTTTAATAAAATTCTTGAACTTGCCTCAACTGTTAGGGGATATAAAGATATTGAAACGATTTGCGATGAAGTAAAGCAAGCCCGCGAAACTGAGCAGCAATATCAAGATGTCCTCGACGAAAAACGGAACGCTAAAAAATCTAAAGATTGGTCAAGTGTCATCACACATCTTTCAGCACTGAAAGGCTACAAGGATACTAAAGAATTGCTGAAGGAGGCTAACGAAACTTTCGAGCAGGTTCATAAACGTGAGAATAGAAAATTATTTTTAGGAATTTTGCTTGTTGTGGCGTTGTTTATTGCAGCAATCATGGCTAAACCGTTTGTTTGCTATCAAATTGGAAAGATGTACGAAGATAATGCAGAACTTGATAAAGCGCGCGAATGGTATTTGTCGGCCGGAGGTGCGGAGGATGATTACGGTCGGTATTGGTCTTTTAAGTGGGGCGTAGAAAATAATTCACAATCATATAGAGGAAAAGCCTATGTCGCACTTCTAAACATCGATGCTAAACGAGGAAACGATACGGCTCAAGAATACTTAGGTTTGGCATATTATCATGCTCGCGGAGTGGAGCAGGATTACTCAAAGGCATTTGAGTGGTTCAAGAAAGCTGCCGAGCAAGGAAATACTTACGCACGATATAGAGTCGCTGAAATGTACGAAGAGGGCAAAGTGTTGGAGCAGGATTACTCAAAGGCATTTGAGTGGTTCAAGAAAGTTGCCGAGCGGGGAGATACTGACGCACAATATAGAGTCGCTGAAATGTACGAAGAGGGAAAAGGTGTTGAAAGAAATATCAATGAAGCTATCAAGTGGTATCAAAAAGTTGTAGGATATAAAGACGCAAGTGAAGCTATAAAGCGGCTTACAAAAGAAGCAGAAGAAACCCGTATACGCTATGAAAAAGTTATGACTGCTTTTTTTGAGGGCAGATATGATTATATAACTTCAGCTGATAATCATTATGATAATCCTGCAATAATTAATATGCTTGCTCATATTGATTATGAAAGATCTGGAAAGGATTATGAAAAGCTCACCGCACAAGCAGAAGATATGAGGAAAAAATGGCCGGCTTCTTCAAAAAAGAATTATGAGGAAGCAATAGAACTTGCGAATAAATATCCAAATTCTGTTTCAGCAAATAAATTTCTCGGCGATGTTTACTGGAACGGCTGGGGAGTAAATAAGAGCCCGAATAATGCTCTTAAATACTTCAAACTTCCGGCTGAACAGGGTGATATATATTCCATGATCGCTATGGCTTCAATCTGTGAGGTAATGAATTATAAAGCCCAAGCATCAGAATGGTATCAGAAACTCGCTGACAGCGGTAACGCAGAGGCTCAAAATAAACTGCGGTTATTCAGGGAAAGACAAAAAGCCCAAGAAGCAGAAAAAGCCTATAATGAAGCCCAAGCCAGCGAAGCTAAGGGAAATTTTGAAACAGCTTTAGCGCAGTATCGCCGTGCTTTAGAACTTGGACACTCTGAGGCTCAAAAACGTATTAAAGCCATAGAGGATAAACAAAAATCTGAAGCAGCAGCAATAAGCTCTTATGCTGACGCTGAAAAATATCTCAACGAAAAAAATTATTCACGGGCCTTTGAAATATTCAGAAGTTTAGCGAATGACGGTTACGCCCCTGCTCAGGACAAATTAGCATGGATGTACCAGAACGGCTGGGGTGTTGAGCAGAGTTACACTCAGGCGGTATCTTGGTTCCGCAAAGCTGCCGAACAGGGAAACACTGAAGCTATGGCAAGCATGGGGCTTATGTACTATCGCGGCTGGGGAGTTCCGCAGAATTATGATACTTCCCTCGAATGGTACGGCAAAGCTGCTAATCAGGGCAGCGAAGTTGCTCAAAGGCGCATAAACTCCATACAGCTATTAAAAGACAACAAAGCGAAGATTGCCTCTATCAGAAATGGAACAGGTTTTCCGATACCGGGAACTATTTTTGCTGAGACACTAAGTGTAAGAGAGTATCCCAATACGAACTCAACGCGCATTAAAACTCTGAAGACGGGACACCCGGTAAGTATTTCGAGGACTAGTGAGAGCGATAACGATTATTGGTTTTTAGTTAAGACAGCAAGCGGAACTGAAGGCTGGGTGCTTGCCGGGTACGTAAAGCTGATTGACAGGGATTTATCTTATGAAGAAGTCAGAAACAGAAAGATTAATCTTCCCGCAGATGGATATGTTGCAACTCAAGAGGATAACCTAAACCTCAGAAATATACCGGCAGTGAAAGGCTCGCAGGTTGTTGAGAAGCTGTACGGCGGTACAGACTTCAAGGCGTATGAAGTTTTTGCAGGCGATACTATTGACTGGTACAGGATAAGGACTGCTTACGGCGATGTAGGCTGGGTTTCAGGGAAATACATAAAACTTAGGGACTAGAATTGCAGCGTTATTGAAATGCTACCCTTGTCTAAAGGCAGGGGTCTTTTTTTTATCTTTGGGGTGATTGATTCGCGCTGCATATTGCGTGATAGAATTGACGCAGAAAAATATAAATTTGAAACAGGGAGAATAATTCGCAACATGAAACTCAATAACATAATGAAACAGGCCAGACAGATGCAGTCCCAGATGATGCAGATACAGGAAAATTTAGCACATGAAACAGTTGAAGCAAGCGTCGGGGGCGGAATGGTTACGGCAACTTTCACGGGTCAGGGCGACATGGCCGGAATAAAAATCGATCCTGAAGTCATTAATCCCGAAGATAAAGACATGCTTGAAGACCTCGTTATGTCAGCAGTTAATGAAGGACTGAAAAAAAGCCGCGAATTAATGAGTGAAAAAATGGGCGGCATAACCGGCGCGCTCGGTGCTATGGGAATGGGTTTTTAATCAATAATTATGGACTTAATCAATGACCTGGTGAATACACTCAAAAAATTTCCGGGTATCGGCCTGAAAAGTGCAAGACGTATAGCCTTCTTTTTGATTAAGCAGGATAACTCAGAGCTTGAACGTATAGGCGCGATGATTTCAAGCCTCAAAAAAGGGCTTGTGTCCTGTTCGTTATGCGGCAATATCTCATCTCAGGACCCCTGCAATATATGTACTGATACTCTCAGGGACAGAAAGACTTTATGTATCGTTGAAGATATAGAGGCACTTTCCGTCTTTGAACATTCAGGAATCTATAACGGCCTTTATCACGTTCTCGGCGGTCATAATGACCCGATGAACGGCGAATATCTGGACGATGAGGCTATAAATTTTCTTCTCAGGCACATAAAAAAAATCAAGGCTGAGGAGGTAATAATAGCTACAAATCCAAGACTTGAAGGCGACATGACTTATTACACTATTCTTGACGTTCTCAGGGGCGCGAAAGTCAAGAAAGTTTCACGGCTTGCGTACGGCCTTCCTTTGGGAGGAAGTATTGAATTTGCTGACAGAATGACGCTTCATACAGCTTTAGAGGCAAGGAGGCAGGTGTTATAAATAATGAGGGAGTTCACTTTCATAATAGCCGCCGGCGGAAAAGGCCAGAGAATGGGCGGGGGTAAAAAACAGTTCATGACTCTTTCAGGGCGTGAATTATGGCGTTGGAGTGCAGATAATGCCGCTGAATTATACGATTACGGAATACGTGAAATTATTCTCGTCATACCTGAGGGCGATGACATAAATACAGACTGGCATAACGATAATGTACCGCTCAGAATAACGCACGGAGGCTCCGAACGTGCCTTGTCTGTCCTGAACGGCTTAAACTCGGCAAAATATGATTACGTTCTTGTTCATGATGCTGCCCGGCCTTTTTCAACGCCTGAACTTTTCAGAAGGTTAATTGATTCCGTTACTGAAAATTCAGGAGTTGTCCCGGTTCTGCCAGTAAGCGATGCCCTTAAACATATTGACAGGGACGGCAATATATCATGTGTTGAACGTGATGAACTTTATATCACGCAGACACCGCAGGTATTCCCAAGATTAATGCTTATTGAAGCCCTTAAAAATTACCCGGAAGCTAAAGACGAGGCCGAAGCATGGAAAAATGCCGGCCATGAATTGAAGCATGTTGACGGCGAAAGAATGAACTTCAAAGTTACGGTTAAAGATGATATGACTATAGCAAGAGCATTAACTGAAAATAAAATTATACGTACAGGAATAGGCTGGGACATTCACAGGCTTGTCCCTGAAAGAAAATTGATACTCGGAGGCCTGAAAATCGATTCGCCTTTGGGGCTGCTCGGAAATTCAGATGCTGATGTCTTAACCCATGCAGTCATGGACGCAATATTGGGAGCTGCCGGACTTCCAGATATAGGAAATATATTCCCTGCAAGTACGGGGAAATATAAGGGTGCAGACAGCATTGAACTTTTGAAGGAAGTTTTAAGGCTCGTTAATTCTGAGGGCTGGAATGTTGATTTTGTTGACGCAGTTTTAACCGCGCAGGTTCCCAGACTGAATAAATACCGTGACGAGATAATCGGGAACATGACCAGATTTTTCGCGTTCAACCTGAAATTCAAGTCCGCTGAAGATCTCGATGATTCAGGAAGGGGCTTGTGTATGACCTGCAGAGCCGTTGCAACGTTAGAGAAGGTGATGTTTTAATGCTTGCTTTCAAGCACAACAGGGAATGCGATTCTAAATTATGGTTCGGCGAGCTTGCATTAAACGGTTTTGAACAGTTTATATTCAACGATGAAATAATGATGCCTACGCTGTTCGATGCCTACGATGATTTTGTCGACCACGCATGGCCCGAATTTGTCGAAGATAATTCGTTCATGTAGAAAATCATGCTTACATTAGGAATTGAAACAAGCTGTGACGATACGGGCGTGGCAGTTATCCGCAATGAACGCGAGGTACTTTGCGAGTTGTTATCGAGCCAGATAAAGGATCATTCAAGATTCGGCGGGGTTATCCCTGAATTTGCCGCGCGTAAGCACTTAGAAAATCTGCTCCCCTTAGTTGATACTGCCCTCAAGGAATGCAGCATAAACGGAAAAGATTTAGACTTAATCGCCGTAACTCGCGGGCCCGGTTTAATGGGTTCTTTAATTGTCGGGGTAATGACAGCCCGTGCTTTGTCCCAGTCTTGGGGAGTGCCTTTAATTGGCGTAAATCATCTTGAAGGCCATTTGTTCGCGCCCCTTGTTGACGCTGAAGACCTGAAACCGCCGTTTTTGTCGCTGATAGTCTCAGGAGGACACACGGAAATAATAAGGGTTGACGATTTCGGAAAATATGAGCTTTTGGGACAGACAAGGGACGACGCAGCCGGTGAAGCCTACGACAAGGCAGCAAGGATTTTAGGCTTGAAATATCCCGGAGGCCCTGAGATTGACAGGCTCGCAAAAAACGGAAATTCAAAAGCCTTTAACTTCCCCGTACCGTTAAAAAATACGGATAAAATAGAGTTCAGTTTCAGCGGTTTGAAGACGGCGTTATTATGGCAGGTCAAAAAGCTGAATGATGAAGGGGCTGTAATCCCTGTTAATGATTTATGTGCATCGTTTCAGCGTTCGGCAGTTGAGGCCTTAATATCAAAAATAAATCTCGCAGTAAAAATTACGGGAATAAAAAAGGTCTCGGCTTCCGGCGGAGTTTCAGCAAACAGCACATTAAGGGCAGCACTTGAAAATGATAAACATTTCAGGGTCTGGCTTCCGTCATTGAACAGGTGTACGGATAACGCGGTAATGATTGCCATGGCCGGCCGTAATTCATGGTTGAGGGGCAGCAGGGATTATTGCTGTGATATAGTACCTGATCCGTCTCTTCATGATTTTTAATTTTTAATGACTTTTTAATGAAAAAGGAGGAATTTAGGCATGAAATATGATTTTGAAACAGTACACAAACGATTTAACATGGGTTCTTCAAAATGGAACGATTTAGCAAAGTATGGAGTTAAAGAAACTGAGGACATTATACCGTTTTCGGTTGCTGATATGGAGTTCGTTACGGCTCCTGAGATTGTCGGGGCAATAAAGCGCGAGCTTGACACTTCAATAATGGGCTATGCGAATCCTACAAGTGAATATTTCGATACGGTCTGCAAATGGATGAAGACCCGCCATAACTGGGACGCAAAGCCTGAATGGATAGTGAACACGCACGGAATTGTTGACGCGTTTTTCGAGGCTGTCAGGGCTTTTACGAACGAGGGCGACGGAGTAATTTTAATGACACCCGTGTATTATCCAATGTACATGGCCGTAAACTCATTAAATCGCAGGCTTGTCGAAAATCCTTTAATCAACAAGGGAAAACGCTATGAGATTGATTTCGATGACCTGGAAAAGAAAGCCGCTGACCCTGACACAAAAATGTTAATACTCTGCAGCCCTCATAATCCTGTCGGGCGCGTATGGAGCAGGAAAACGCTTGAACACATCAGCAGTATATGCCTGAAAAATAATGTACTTGTCGTTTCTGATGAAATTCACTTCGATTTGATCCTTCCCGGACATACTCACACGGTATATGCTTCAGTGAGCGATGAGGCCGCGAATAACTGCCTTGTTCTGACGGCACCGAGCAAAACTTTCAATATTGCCGGCCTCCAGACATCAAATATATTTATCCCTAATCAGGAACTGCGTGAAAAATATCTCGCCTCCCTTCAGACTCACAGTCCTAACCCTAAGTGCAATATTATGGGTTACAGGGCAAGCGAGGCGGCCTATAAACATTGCAGCGAATGGCTCAATGAATGTCTTTCAGTGATTGACGAAAACAGAAAAGTTATCACTGACTTCATGAGCCGTGAATTTCCGAACGTCAATGTCTATGACCTTGAAGGGACGTATTTGTTATGGCTTGATTTCAACAGCTTCGGGATTGACTATAAGGAGCTTGAGCGCATTAACCGCGAGGAAGCAAGATTATTTTTTGACGAGGGATATATCTTCGGCAGACAGGGTGAAGGTTACGAACGCTGGAATATCGCGTGTCCGACAAGATATGTCAATGAAGCTCTTGAACGGATGAAAGCTGTATATAAAAAATAATTAGGAGGAATGAATTTGTTATTAAGCATTATTGCATTTGTTATCGTCATCGCCGTTTGCGTTATCGTTCATGAATACGGCCATTATATAACGGCTAAAATTCTTGGGGTACAGGTACATGAATTTGCTTTCGGAATGGGGCCGGTAATCCTTCAGCACAGGGGGAAAGATAACATGCTCTGGTCTTGGAGATTATTGCCGATAGGTGGATTCTGCCGTCTTGCAGGAATGAACGAGGAAGACGAGGGCGAGACGGTTATTGCAGGAAAAGGATTTAATGAGCAGCCTTCATGGAAGAGATTTTTAATCCTCCTGAACGGTTCAGCGTTTAATATTCTGTTGGCAGTGCTTTTAATGGCCGTTTATCTCTGCGGTCATGGCGTTCTTGACATGGACAGTACGAAAATCGGCGAGATTATGCCCGGTTTCCCTGCTGAACATGCAGGACTTCAAATCGGCGATGAGATTCTCAAAGTCAACAAAAACACCGTAAGCAAATGGCGCGAAATGTCAGAAAGAATACGCACTGACGCTGCAGTTAATGAAGCCGTAACCCTTGAAGTCAAACGCGGAGACGAGATATTGACTCTGACCCTTAATATCCCTGACAACAAAGAATATGGCCGGCCTATGCTCGGCGTATCACCGTCATTAATGCGTTACGGAATTTTTCAGGCTTTCAGGAACTCAGCAGGTTATATTTACAGAATGACGGTTATGATGCTTCACGGGCTGGCTGAGTTAATTCTAGGCTATCAGGAGGCTGACGTTACCGGCCCTGTAGGAATCGCCTCAATGTCGGGTCAGGCCATGCGTTCGGGATTATGGGGCTTTATTTCGTTTATTGCCGTAATCGCCCTTAACTTGGGCATTCTGAATCTTTTCCCAATTCCTGCACTTGACGGCGGAAGATTGTTATTCGTAATTCTTGAAATGATCGTCCGCAGAAGGCTGCCCGAAAAAGTCGAAAACTGGATACATACTGCAGGTTTCGTAATATTAATCTCTCTCATGATTTTAATAACCTGCAAAGACGTTTATAACATTTTCTTTACTCATTAAGCATTAAGGACGGCACATAATGAACAGCAAAAGGCAGGTAACAATAAATAAATTAACAATAGGCGGAAATTCCCCCGTACGCGTTGAAAGTATGCTTAAAATTTCGCTCGACAAGCGCGGGGAATGCCTTTCACAATGTCAGAGGCTCATAAATTCAGGCTGTGAAATGGCACGGGCTGCGTTTCCTGAGGCAAAGTTTGCACTGGATCTTAAATCACTTGTTGAAAACACGGAACTTGTTATTATGGCTGATATTCATTTTGATCCGGCATTGGCAATTCTTGCAATTGAATCGGGCTGCCGTGCAATAAGAATCAATCCGGGCAATATGCCGTTGAACAGATTAAACGATGTAATATCCTGTGCAAAATCTAACGGCGTTGTTATCCGTATCGGCGCAAACGGCGGCTCAATCTCTCAGGCACAGTTAAACGAGGCTGAGGGAGACAGGGCAAAGGCATTATTTATCGCTGTCCGTGAACAGGCTGAATTATTATTGCAAAACGGCTTCAATAACATAATACTATCCGCAAAATCTTCAAGCGTCCCTGAATGTGTGAGGGCTAATGTCATGATCTCCGAAAATTATCCCGATTTCCCTATGCACATAGGATTGACGGAGGCAGGACCGGGAGACGGCGGAATCGTCAAAGGCTCGGCGTGTATTTCAGCACTTTTAATGCGCGGAATCGGCGACACTCTCAGGGTATCCCTGACCGATGAGCCAGAGCGCGAAGTACGTGTAGGCTATGAAATTTTGAAGGCTTTAGAGCTAAGGACAAGAGGCGTTAATCTCATCTCATGCCCGACCTGCGGAAGAAGACGCGCTGACGTTATGCGCCTCGTGAAGATCGTTGAGCCTATGCTCGGAAATCTTCCTGACGGTACATCAGTGGCCGTAATGGGCTGCGAGGTAAACGGCCCGAAAGAGGCCAGACACGCACAATTCGGAATTGCAGGAACTCCCGGCGGGGCTGTCCTCTTCCGTGAAGGCAAATCATTCGGTGAATACCCGTTCAGCGAGCTTGAAGCTGTACTGCCTGAATTTTTCAGGATTTAAGTTTTAAGATTGAACGGGCTTAATCACCCTGCACGGGACACCGGCGGCGAATACATCGCGCGGAATATCACGGGTTACAACACTGCCTGCGCCGATAACGCTGCCGGAACCTATTTTTACCCCTCCGTTTACTGTTACGTTTGAAGCCAGCCAGCAGTTATCGCCGATCGTTATGGGCTTGCCGTATTCAAGCTGTATCATGTTGTCATCGTCATCGAGTTTCGGATTTCTTTCCTGCCACCTCAAAGAGTGCATGGGTGTCAGAAGTGATACGTTTGTCCCGAACATAACATTGTCGCCTATATGTACCGGGCAGACATCAAGTATAGTAGTGTTGAAGTTTGCGTAGAAATTTCTGCCTATGAATGTATTGATTCCGTAGTCAATATATATAGGCCCCTGAAAATATATATCGCGCGATGAGTAAGGCAAAAGCTCATAAAGAATCTTGTAGCGTTCTTCTTCGTCCGTGTCAAAAAGGCGGTTATACAGTATACATAACCTATGCGCCTTTGTCCTGAGCGTGTAAAGCTCCTCATCTGCCGGATTGTATAATTCTCCAGAAATCATTTTCCTTCGTTCGTTCATAAAAATGCTATCACCTTTCAATTAAACTGCTATAATTCTACACAGATACAATTCTGTTCACAAGGTATTTTGATATTAAAATTAAATCAGAAAGGGGAAAATTTCTCAATGGTTCAAGGTTCTATGTTAGTAGTAATTTTAGTCATTGCAATCATCTTGATGGTTTTATTAATCTCAAAGATGAAGTTTCACCCGTTCGTTGCGCTTTTCGCTGTCGCACTCGCTATGGGTCTGGCTGTAGGCATGCCGCCCGCAAAAGTTCTCGACACTATATTGAACGGTTTCGGCGGAACATGCAGGGGAATCGGAATAGTGATTTTGTTGGGTACGATAATCGGCGCAATGCTTGAGAAATCCGGCGCGGCTTTCACGATGGCCGACTCAGTTCTCCGCGTTGTCGGCGAGAAGCGTCCCGCCCTCGCAATGGGGCTTATAGGCTGGGTAGTCTCAATTCCTGTTTTCTGCGACTCAGGTTTCGTTATCCTCTCATCGCTGAATAAGTCATTGGCAAGACGCAGCGGAGTAAGGCTCTCCGTCATGGCCATAGCTTTATCGACAGGACTTTACGCCACTCATACGCTTGTCCCCCCGACTCCCGGCCCTATAGCCGCTGCGAACGAACTCGGCGCGGATCTCGGAATGGTCATAATGTGGGGAATCGTCGTTTCTATCATCTCAGTTATTGCAGGTTATGTCTATGCTCTCATTGCAGGGCCGAAGCTCCCTGTTCCGTTTGATGAAAATCAGGCGACAGGCGAATCATATGAAGAGTTAAAGGCGAAATACGGAAAACTGCCCTCAGCGTTCAAATCATTTGCACCGATTCTCATACCGTTAATTCTGATTGCTTTCAGCTCATTCATAAGCTACCCTTCAACGCTTGCAAAAATAGGCGGAAAAGAAACAACGCTCTTTATTGTCTCATCATTCTTGGGAAATCCAGTTATAGCTCTCTCGATCGGCGTTATACTCTGCTTCTTCCTTGCGCCGTTCACTGAGGAAGTAACAAACGGCTGGATCGGTGCAGGAGTTAAGGACGGAGCTAATATAATCATGATTACGGCAGCAGGCGGAGGACTTGGGGCGGTAATAGCTGCAAGCGGTGTAGGACATTACATCGGCAATGCTTTATCATCGTATAACTTCGGGATATTCCTTCCGTTTATCATTGCTGCTGCTCTGAAAACTGCTCAGGGTTCGTCAACAGTTGCAATTGTAACAACGGCACAGATTATCGCTCCGATGCTTGGTTCTCTCGGGCTTGACAGTGCTATGGGGTCGGTTCTCGCAACTCTTGCGATCGGCAGCGGTGCTATGGTCGTATCACATGCCAATGACTCTTATTTCTGGGTTGTATCCCAGTTCTCAGATATGGATCTGAACACTGCATACAAGGCTCAGACAATGGCTACGTTAATTCAGGGTGTAGTTGCAGTTCTTGCAATCTATGGAATTTCATTGTACATGCTTTAATCTTTTTTACAGGAGGACAGAGAGGGCGTTGAATTTCTTCATGCCCTCTTTTTTGATACTTTCATGAAAACAAAAATACCGTTTAATATATTCCGCGAGTATGACATACGCGGCAATGCTGACAAAGATTTGACTGACGAGACGGCAAATTTAATAGGCCGTGCTTACGCTACGTGGCTGATCCGTGCCGGAGTAACTTCGGGCGTAACTGTCGGGGGGGACGCAAGATTATCAACTCCGCGCATAAAATCGGCCGTAATTGACGGGATATTATCCTGCGGGCTTGATGTAGTTGATGTAGGACTTGTTACAACTCCTATGCTTTATTGGAGCCTTATACGCTTTAATTTTGACGGCGGCGTAATGGTTACGGGTTCACACAATCCGCCTGAAATGAACGGGCTGAAATTATGTTTTGAACGCGGCACGTTATGGGGCAGCGAGGTCAAAAATATCCATACGATCGCAGAATCAGGAAATTTTGAGACGGGACACGGAAAATTAACCAGCTCAAATATTAATGATGAATATCTTAAAATGTTAGTGTCAAAGTTTACGCTGCCTTTCACAAAAAAATTCAAGGTAGTTTGTGATTCAGGAAACGGCGCAGCAGGTTTGACGGCAGGAAAATATTTTGAAATGCTCGGCTGTGAGTGCATATCACTATATGATGAGCCTGACGGAAATTTCCCGAATCATCACCCCGACCCTCAGAAGCGCGAAAATTTGCAGGATTTAGTTTCACGCGTCAAAAATGAAAATGCTGACGTTGGAATCGCTTTTGACGGTGACGCTGACAGAATAGGGGTTGTTGACGACAAAGGAAATGTCATTTTCGGCGACAGGTTAATGACTCTTTACTGGAAGGAAATTCTCGGCACTCACAAGGGGGCTGATGTCATAGTCGAACCGAAATGCAGCATGGTGCTTCCCGAACTTGCGGAAAAACTCGGGGGCAGGCCGTTATACTGGAAATCAGGACATTCACTCATAAAAGCTAAAATGCGTGAACTCGGCGCGCTGTTTGCAGGCGAATATTCAGGACACATGTTTTTTGCTGATGAGTTTTTCGGCCATGATGACGCTTTTTACGCTGCCGGAAGATTATTGCGCATAATGTCAGAGAGAAGGGAATCTCTTTCACGCCTCATGATGTCAATACCCGTTTACCCGTCAACGGAAGAAATCAGAATCCCTTGTGATGATGATATTAAATTTCAGATTACCGAACGCATAAGTAATAAGGCTATGGAAAAATACAAATGCAGCGTAATTGACGGAGTGAGAATAATTTACCCTGACGGCTGGGGGCTGATACGTGCCTCGAACACTCAGCCGGTTATGGTGGTACGCTGTGAGGGAAGGACAAAAGAAGCACTTGAAGAGATAATGAAGGACGTTAAAGCGCGTGTACTTGCTGAGGGGCTGCCTGATTTCACATGGACATTCTGAAAAATTCAAATATACAGGCAAGGCCGCAATACGGGGTAATAATATATCCCGAAAGCGGCTTTACGCTTCCCGTAACATCAAAAACTGAACTTGAAATCGGATTCGGCAACGGCGAATTTACGGTGCAGTATGCAAAAATGAATCCTGAAATTCTCGTTTACGGCGTTGAAATTTCACAAGCCTGTGTCCTCAGATGTGCAAGACGCGCTGAAGGTCTCAAAAATCTGCGCATAATAAACGCTGACGCAAGATACATGTTGCGGGAATTATTCAGCGATGAGACGTTGCAGAAAATAATAATGCAGTTCCCCTGTCCTTGGTCAAAAAATGCAGACGCTCACAGAAGAGTAACGGCAAAAGATTTTTCTGACGGCTTGGCGGCTGTCCTGAAGATTGACGGAATTTTTGAGATGATTACGGACGATGAAAAATACGCCCATGAAGTAAAAAATGTCTTGGGAAGTCATGAGGCATTAAGGGCGGAAGATTTCGAGATTAACCCGAAGCGTGAAATAACAACAAAATACGAACGCAAATGGCTTGAGGAAGGCAGGAATATATACAGATTAACATTCAGGAAAATTAAATCTTTCACGGTAAAACGGAGGACATCACAGGAAATGCACATAAAGATCAAGCACAATATAACGGCTCAGGATATAGAAGGACTGAGGAATATTACGGGGAAGGGCAGTAAATCATTCTGGAAGTTCGGGCGTTCTTTCACTGACGGGAAAATATACCTTCTTGAAACTTTGACGAGTGATGACGAATTTGAACAGAAATTCTACATCAGCATATCGCCCAAAGATGAAGGTTATATCATCAGGCCGGATAAGACCGCTGATGCTTTTTTAACTCCTGCGGTACGTTCTGCACTTGAAGACGCTGCGGGAAGACTGCTTAACGCTTAAAAGTTAAAATCTTAAATCTTAAAATTATGAAAGATGTCAGGCCGACTTCAGGGCGGGTAATCTCTGCACTTTTCAGCATATTGGGAAATAAGGTAGAAGGCTGTGAATTTCTTGACCTTTTCGCCGGAACCGGGCGCGTTGGTCTTGAGGCATTGAAACGGGGGGCAAAAAGGGCTGTTTTTGTTGAAAGCGTGAAAAACAGGGCTGATGATATACGGAAAATTTCGGGCGTTAATTCGTTAATTCTTTCGCTTGAGGTAAGGCGTGCGGTTTCGTGGCTTGTTAAACGCGGAATGAAATTCGACATTATTTTTTCTGATCCCCCGTATAATTCGGGCTGGTGCGAAGTATTAGCTTCACTGCAAAATCTTGACGCTTTATTTAACGATGATTCTTTGTTTATTGTTGAACACTCAATCCGTGAAAATTTCATTCTTGAAAATAACCCTTATAATCTTGAAATCATATCTTCAAGGGAATACGGCGAAACCTGCCTGACATTCCTTAGAAGAAACTAGAAAACTGAAAACTGAAAGGAAAAATTATATTTCATGGCTTCAAAGTCAGTTCACAGAGAAGTAATTTCAAATGTCATTCCTGCAATTATAGTTGAGTTAATGATACTCATTTATAATCTTGCTGATACTTTTTTCATTGCTCAGACTGATGACCCTTTCCAGATTGCGGCGGTATCTCTGGCTTTTCCCGTCTTCATGGTCTTAATAGCAATCGGAATAATTTTCATGGCCGGCGGTATGTCCTGCATTTCACGCGCTTTGGGTGCAGGCAATAAAAGCAGGGCCGACAGCCTCGCTTCATTCTGCATTTGGGCAGGTCTTTTTGTCGGTGCAGTTATGGCCGTAATATTCATGTTTTTCATTGATTTTATTCTGCGTGCAATCGGTGCAAGCCCTGACACTTTTAACTTAGCTTATAAATATTTATCAATAATAATATCTTCAGCTCCTTTTATCATGTTCAGTATGGCATGTTCGGGAATAATGAGGGCTGAAAAACGTGCTTCGGGCGCAATGACGGGACAGATAATCGGCAACGTAATAAACATAATTCTTGA
The DNA here is from genome assembly GCA_905233565.1 of uncultured Synergistales bacterium. Taxonomy (GTDB): domain Bacteria; phylum Synergistota; class Synergistia; order Synergistales; family Aminobacteriaceae; genus JAFUXM01. The sequence continues at coordinate 33,396 of CAJOCL010000001.1, read as the reverse complement.
TCCCGTAATGATTAACTGGCTTGACTGGGGGATTACGGGCGCGGCAATAGCGACAATAATCGGAACAATTGCAGGAGCATTGTTTTATCTAGGCTATTTCTTGTCCGGAAAATCTTCAATGAGCATACATATAAAGAATTTCAGGATTAATAACGGCGTTGCGCTCGGAATTTTAGCGATCGGGATACCTGCCTGCCTTGATCCTTGGCTGATGAGCATTTCACAGATGATAATGAACTCTCTGATGTCTGCTTACGGTGATATGGCCGTAGCCGCTGCGGGAGTTGCAATGAAAATCGAGCAGATCGCATGTCTTGTCGGAATGGGAGCAGGTCAGGGAGTACAGCCGCTTTTAGGGTTCTGCGTAGGTTCCGAGAACTGGGAGAAGTACCGCGAAATCCTGAAATTCTCGCTTAAATTAACAATAGCATTGAGCCTCGCAATTATCGCAACATGTTTCACGTTCGCAGAAAATATAGTCTCAGCGTTCCTTAACGAACCTGAAGCATACAGCTACGGCGTTAAATTCCTGCGAATAAAATTATCAAGCAGCGTATTATTCGCAGTATTTTTCATATTTGTCAATGCACTTCAGGCAATGGGGGCGGCTAAAGCATCGTTTATTCTCAGCGTCTGCAGACAGTGCGCGCTTTATGTCCCGTTAATGTTCGTGCTTAATTATTTTGCAGGTGAATACGGAATTGTCTGGGCTTTGCCGGCTGCGGAATTGTTATCGCTTTTACAGACGGTTATAATTTACGGGAGAATTATATTTTCACCAAGAATATTAATATATTCAGAATGATAGAAAAGAAAATAAAAAAAGGAGCAAAAAAATAATGTCGTATAAACTCGGAGATGTAATACTGTCGCGTGAAGCAATATCGCGCAGGGTTAAGGAAATTGCTGAACAAATCGCAAAAGACAACGGCAAAGATAAAAGCCTCGTTGTTGTCGGGATTCTGACGGGAGCGGCGTTTTTCCTCACTGATTTAGTCCGTGAAATGCCCGAAGATATGGATATCCGCGTTGACTTCATGTCGGTAGCGTCATACGGCGACAGCACAACAAGCAGCGGTATTGTAAGGATATTCCACGACCTGAAATCAAGCATTGAGGGGAAAAATGTAGTTGTCGTTGAAGATATTGTCGACACGGGATTAACGTTATCACACCTTCTTGACCTCCTGAAGAACAGGAATCCGGCCAGCCTGAAAGTCTGCGTTCTTCTTGATAAGAAAGAAAGGCGGAAGACCGAAGTTAAAGTGGATTACTGCGGCTTCAGCATTCCCGATGAGTTCGTAGTTGGTTACGGGCTTGACTGCGCAGGTATGTGGCGGCACTTGAAAGACATAAAAGGTGTAATTGAAGAATAAAAGTTAGGGGCTATCAGCTATCATGAAATAGTATGCTCCGATATATCCCTGACAAGAAATAATATAACGTTGAGATAAAAGCCTTCCGGGTAAATTTTGCTCGAAAGGCTAAATTTTTATGTGAACTACCCCATTCTAAAGCCGCAAGTCTCCGGGAAAATTAATTTTGCAGCTCCCAAAAATTTACTGCTCTATCAAGCCAGCCTTCCGCAACAGTTCCTTCACCGAGTCCGAAACCATGCGACAATCCATTGAAAATTTCAATTTCTGCATTTGTACCGTTAGCTTTGATTCTGTTTATGCGCTTCTGCATTGTTCGATAATTTGCAATCCCGTCAAGAGTTCCGACACAGTTATAAGTCGGCGGTTCATTTCCCGTTACTTCGGACAGGCCGGTGTATTGCATTATTACTGCTGAAGGACGGGGATAAACTTTTTCGCCGAATGATTCAGTTCCGTAATTTCCGAGCCATGCCGCCATTCTCGCACCTGCCGAGCCTCCCCAGAGAGAATAATTTTTTATGTCGACCTGTAACTCTTCTGCGTGTTCATGAATAAATGCTATTGCACGCGCTAAGTCTTCACACGCTGTATCAGAACCGGTACGATAAATTAAAGCAAAAGCGTTATAGCCCCTTTTCGAGAGTTCCAGAGCATGAGGGAAACTGTCGTGCATTGCTCCTACATAGACAAACCCCCCGCCGGCGTTGCAGATTGCAAATTTTGCGCCTTTATCCCCTCTGAAGAAAAATAATCCTGTGTCCTCACGGCGCGAATCATTTTCAGGGTAAATCCTGTAAAAAATTTTGCTGCCCCGTTGAACTTGAGACAGCATATAATTTACAATTTCAACAGTTCGAGCCGGTTTTATGTTGCTGTACCATGTCAGGCTCAAATTTTCTAGAGTATCACCGCCGTAATAACTTGAATTTAACGGGAAAATTAATCTTCCGTAATCTCTGAATAATGGATTATTAATCACGTCAAAAATTCTTGTGTTCTCATTAACTTTATTTTGAGTTCCTGCTTTTACTTCTTTCAAATTGATTAAAAGAAAAAATAACAGCAAACAAATAATAGAAAAATTTTTCATAATTTATTTTTGCGTCATTAACAACCTCAATAATTCTTGATCATGGTTATACATTATTGAAGGCTCATCGTCAAAAATCATCGTTGCGCCTTTGTCCGGTGTGTAGGCCTCCCAGCCCGGGTTACCAGTACGGGCAAAATCAATCCATGCCTGACTTATTTTATCAGCAAGAGCCTGCGCCCTTTTTCCGCCGCCGGTAGCTTTTTCGCTCAAAGCAATATTGTTGAACACAAACGGAAGTTCGGAGCAGTGATAGGACATTGCGTAACCTCCCATGACAGGAGTTTCCCAAGAGAAAACGTACGAATAAACAGGCGCACCCTTCTGCGCTGCTTTAGCGTTAAGAATCCTTAGCGCGCCCCCTCTGAGCCAAAATTCAACGTACAGCGAATCAGCTTTCTTTTTGTGAGGATAGGCCTTTAGGAACGCTGAGACTAACGCGTCTGATTTTTCGCCGTATTTTTCGCGTAATTTCTCATCAACTTGTGAATCATCCCAGAAATTTTTGTTATCGTTTTGATTCTTGTCCATGTTCACGAGCAGGGGGACAGTCTCCCATTCGTTGAGTGTCGAACCTACAATAAGCGGAATATTTTTCACCTGTTCCATAAATCCGTCTGTACCTATATCGTAAGGAATCAAATCGCCGTCTTTGACAGGAGACCACGAATAAATTTTTTCACCCTCTTTGATTGCCTGAGCCATTGCCTTATTAGCTGCTTCGCTTAATTTTGAGTAGGGAATATTTTTAAGCTCTGAAATTTTTTCGGGAGATATATTCAAATTTTTAAGCGTAAGTTCGGCTACTCTGCGTGCTGCTTTCTGTTCAGGGAAAGTTATTCCCATAAGGTCAACAGCTCCGCTTTGTTCGATCCCTTTATGAAAAAGTCCCGCAGCCTTCGGCATTGCCATTAGTGCAAGAATTTTTGCACCGCCTCCGGATTGCCCGAATAAAGTAATATTATTTGAATCGCCGCCGAATTTTGCGATATTGTCTCTAATCCATTCAAGAGCCGCAATTATATCAAGCATTCCAAGATTGCCGGAATATTTGTATTCATCACCATAAGCCGATAAATCAAGAAAGCCTAAAACGTTAAGCCTATGATTAATGCTTACGACAACAACATCGCCTTTGCGTGAAAGATTTTCTCCGTCATAAACGTCTTCAGCCGCAGAATTTCCGGCCTCAAAGCCGCCTCCGTGAAGCCATACCATTACGGGGCGTTTTTTATCATCAAGTCCGGGTGTCCAGATGTTAAGATTTTGACAGTTGTTGCTTTGCGCGTAATTTCTGCCTTCCCACAGAGGCCAATAATAATGGAATGGAAACATGTCGCTTTCTGGATTAATATCTTGCGGGGACATCGGGCCGTAGTTGAATGCGAGCTTTATTCCGTCCCATGATTTTAATTTTGCAGGAGGCATAAAAATTTCTGCTTCAGCGTAAGGCACTCCATGATAAGTGAAAATTCCGTCGCGGATATAACCTTGAATTTTTCCGCCCTCAACTTCAACAACTGCAACGCCCGGACCTGAAATAATTTCAGCGGACGACACGCCGATAAAAGCAAACGCAATGACTAAAGCACACGCAAAAATTTTTTTCTTCATGATTTATAATCCCTTTGACTCAAGCCATTTTTCTATGTGATCGGCGATTTCTTTGTTATTCAATTCCTGAAACATAAAATGACTGTTGCCCGTTATGCCCTCGTCAGGAAGGTATACGACTGTAGCATCTCCGCCGTCTTCGTTGTAATGTTTTGCAAAGTCCCGGCACTGATCAAGAACGCTTTTCCAGAATGCAGTACTCTTTATATCGTCCGGGCCATTTTCAATGTAATCACCGAAATAGAAAATCATCGGAATTTTAGCGGCTACAAATTTTTTGTATGTTTCGCTGCCGACTTCAGGAGCGAATCCCGGCTCAATGGCTACGATTGCGGCCATGTTCTCAGTGTCCGTCTGCCAGCCTACGCGCCCGCCCTGTGAATGAGTTAAATAAACAGCTTTTTTGCCCGTCATTGAATGAACTTCCGATAACACTGCGCTTAACGCCTTACCGAAAATTTCTACGTCATAATTTCCGGTATTAGGGGTCATTTGGCGCAAGAATTGATTTAATGCCGCTTCACCTGCGGGGAATTGGCTTCCTTCGTAACGGTTGGGAGTCCCTCGTCCGATTCTGAAATGCGTGTACCATGCCTGATCGCCCGGGTTAAATTCTGTCCCGTTTGCTCTAGTATCCATGTCGCCGTTTACGATTTTGACTGTTGAACCTGCTGCGCCTCTTCTGGGCTGATCGACAAGGAATGCTGCACGGCCTTTTCTAAGAAAAATATCGCTCCAGCCTTCGCGCCTGTCAGGAGTACTCTGCCAGCCTGTCCGTGTCTGCCCGTAACCGTGAAGATAAACTATCGGAGTTTTATTTTCGCCGTCTGGAATCTGATAAAAGACATTTGCGTGGTCAACATGCGCCGTGTTTCCTGCCCGTGAAAAATCCTGCCAGTTCTCTGACACGTTAAACTCACCGGGCAGGGGTTCGGTTACTGTTCCGCCTGCTGAAAAAACTCCTTGTTCACGAATCGCAAGGAGTTCACCTGCAAACACTGAGACACTCATAGCGAATAACAATAATACTGCTGCGATTAAAAATTTTTTCATGAAAAATTGCCTCCTATTTTAATTTCGCGTACTCTTCAGCCGGTAAAAATCCGTGCCATGTCGTTTTGGTGTCTTCGCCGGGAACTTCGAGGGCAATATGCTGAAACCATGAATCTTTTGCTGCCCCGTGCCAGTGCTTTACGTTTGCGGGAATATTTATGACATCACAGGGCTTTAATTCCTGAGCGTCTTTGCCGTCTTCCTGATACCATCCTCGTCCCGAAATTGCGATTAAAATCTGTCCGCCGCCTTTTGAAGCGTGGTGTATGTGCCATTCGTTATAACATCCCGGTTCAAATGTTACGTTGAAGATACCGACCTGCTTAGTTGAAAGAGGGTAAAGGAAACTTTTCCCCGTGAAATGTTCGCCAGCAATCGTGTTGGAATTTCCTACGGGAATAATTTTGCTTAAATAATCCGGCATTGCTTCGGCGTAAGCTATTCTCGTCAGAAGCGTTGTGATTAATAAGAGCGGCAACATTTTTTTAATCATTAATATAACCTCCTGAAAAATTTTGACATGATGATAACAAGCGGTTTATACTATCGGTCAAGCGTAATTTTATCAAAACGAATTTAGAGAGGAATTTTTTATGATTTATACAATGATGCAGGCCTGCAAAGAAACAGGAATGACTTATCAGGGGCTGAAATTTTACTGCAACGAGGGATTAATCCCGAACGTTAAACGAGATAATGTTAACAGAAGAATTTTTGATGAGCGGGATATTGCATGGATTAAAAGTTTATCTTGTCTCAAAAATTGCGGAATGAGCATTCAGGAAATGAAAGAATACACTAAATTATGTCTTGAAGGAGCGTCAACGATTCCAGAGAGACAAAAAATTTTAGCGCAGAAAAAATTACAGCTTCAGGAAAATATTGAAGCATTGACTGCTTCAGTAGAATATATTGAAAACAAACAAAAATTTTATGATGAAGTCCTTTCGGGTAAACGCGAATATTTCAGCAATTTAATTCCTTGTTCATGTCAAAATTAAAAATAAACAACAGCCCCTGATAAATTCAGAGGCTGCCCTAAAAAATTTCAGAATTATTTCTTGCGCTCGTTGAAAACTTCGTTGGCAATCCTCAAAGCGTTCAACGTTCTTGGAAATCCGATATAAGGATTCATTGTAGTTATTACCCCGATGACTTCTTCATTTGTTGCACCTGCGTCAAGAGTTCCGATTACATGCGATTTATACTGAGCTTCTGCCGTTCCAAGTGTTCCGATTACTGCCATTGTCAGCATTTCACGCATTTTATAATTAAGAGTTCCGCGAGTGTATGTGTCACCGAAGCAAAATGCCGATAAATTATCCTGCAAATGTTTCTGATAATCGGGGGTTGAGTCTCTCATTTTATTAATGCGGTCGCCGTAAGCGTTGACTTGAAACTCTAATCCCTTTTCAAAACGGTCTGCATCAGTCGTTGTGCCTTGATTTTCAAGCGGAAGTTTTATTCCTTTGTCCTTGAAAACTTCATTTACTACGTCAAGAGCATCAAAAACTTTCGGAAATCCGATATAAGGTGCAACATGATATAACGCCTCTCGAATTTCAATAGGCTTGACGTTCAGAGCGAGCGAGCCTTCGACAGTACTTTTCAGAAATTTATAATTCTGGTTAGTCGTAAGCACTACGATTGTAATTAATTGTCGTTCGGTGTCAGTGAGTTTTATTTGCCGGGATAAATCGCCGTAAATATATTTTTTCATAACTGCGAATAATTCCGGGTCTTCCTTTTCAGCATCAGTGATTTGATTTCCGTGCATTTTCGTATAATTCTCGTCTGCGACTTTTGCGCGGTCGTAACCGTCAAGAGTACCCACAAAAGCCGGCAGCGCAAAAAATACTGCACTCAACGCAAAAATTATTACGCTCTTCATGAATTAAAGCGTCCTCCCGAAAAATTCTTTGAGCTTGTTGACTTCCTGCTCGACAAATTCCGGCTTCCAATAAGTCTGAATGTGCATTGCGCCCGGAATTAAGAATAATTCTTTGTCGTTAGTTCCCGCTGCTTTCTCGATAGCGTCTTCGGACATATAAAGAGAATCCGCGATACTTCCTGCCATCATCAGCAAAGGCACGTTAATTAACTTAATGTTGTCGGCTGCGTCCCAAGACATTAACTCAATCAAACTTGCCTGAGTATATTCAAATGTTGAGTTAGGGTGCCTGTGAGTTTTTCCGTAATATAAAAGCCCTTCGCGGTACAGGTCATTTTTTATTGAAGCAATATATTCGTCGGTGAGCTGGTCAAGATCTAAAGTTCCTCCGGCAGCGATAACGTTATCATTCTCAATTATTGCGTTCCTCGCGTCATTGGCCTGCTTTAATCTTGCCTGAATATCTCCGATTTGAGAACTCATGTAACCTTCACGGCGAACACGGCCTGAATTGAACATGCTCAAAGTTGCAACAGCTTTGACGCGTTTTTCAGATTTTGCAGCGTTCAAAGTGTAACCGCCCCCGCCGCAGATTCCCAACATACCGATTCGATTAACGTCAACTCCCGGATAAATCGTTAATAAGTCAACCATGCCGTGAATATCTTCTGTTCTGAAGAATGGAATATCAGTGTGTCTGGGATTTCCGCCGCTCTCGCCCTGATAGGCTGCATCAGCCGCAACAGTTATATAACCGAGTTCGGCGAGCCTTTGAGCAAAAAGTCCCGAAACCTGTTCTTTAACTCCGCCGTTCGGGTGAGCAACTGTAACAGCAGGATATTTTTTTGACAGATCGTAATCGGCAGGAGTATAAACATTCGCCGCGATTTTGATTCCGTTAAGTTCGTAACTTATCGGGTGAACGTTGACTTTGCCTTTGACGTTTTCCTTCAGAGCACCGCCGTAAACAAAACCGAACTGATTACCGTTATAAGGTGTCGGCTTTCTCTCCTCAAAACTTTTCACGGGCTTCATGTCCGCAAACGCCGTCCCCAGTAGCAAAAGCAGCATAACCATTGTAAATATTATAATTCTTAAGGTTGATAACCTCCGTATTAAAAATTTTTCCGAGTATAACAACAGGTTGTAACTATCGGTCAAGTTATTAAAAATATAATCGAGTACTTTAAGACCTCCAGCGTGAACACTAGCGACTTAAGCTGTGAGAGGCTCACTATTCAGATAAATTTTTATTACACAGGCTTGCTATGATGCAGGAATTGCATTCAGGTTTCCGGGAATGACAAACAGCCCTTCCGTGAGCAATCATGTTTACATGTCCCCCCAGACACCTTGAAGCGGGGACAATATTTTCAAGCATTTCTGAAATCTCTTCAGGTTTTGCCTTAACGGGGGCTATTCCTGTCCTTTGAGATATGCGCGTTATATGCGTATCAACGGGGAACGCCTTAATCTTGAAATCAAACAGCATCGTGCATGCAACAGTTTTAGCCCCGACACCGGGCAGCGCGCGCAGATATTTCCGTATATATTCAGGTGAATACTTTTCAAGACCACGAATCGAGTAATCTCCGAAATCACAATATACCTGTTTAAGTACAGTGATAATTCTTGCTGATTTCGTATGTGCCAGCCCTGCCGTTTTTATTGAATCCTCAAGCCTCGATGCTCCCGCGCTGACAACGTCCTTCCATTCGGGAAAATCCGACTTCATTTTTTCATATGCCCTGTCGCGGTTAATGTCATTCGTATTCTGCGACAATATTGTCAGAATAAGCCCGTCAAGAGGCTCATAATGGCCGAGTTCAGGCGGGCTTGATTCGTTGTGGTATTGAGTTTCGAGAGCGTCAAGAACTGAGATGATTTTTTCCCTGTTATACATTTTCTGATGTGGCGGCATCTTTATTTTTTGCTGACTTTTTAGATTTTCTGGGCGAGCGTGAAAATTTCTTTTCCAATCTCATACCGTCAGAAAGCATTTTCTTTAACCTTGCCTTGACCATTCCGTGAACTGTTTTATCGCTGTATGAGCCGTCTTTATGAACTTTCCCGGCGGTTATTCCCGTCAGAATTTCAAGGCCTTCATCAATATCTTTGACAGCCCAGACTGAAAATCTGCCGTTTTTGACGGCATCTATAACTTCAGGATTAAGCATTAAGTGCCGTATATTCGTCTGAGGTATCATAACCCCCTGTTCTCCCGTAAGGCCTGCTATCTTGCAGTATTCGTAGAACCCTTCAATTTTTTCATTAACGCCCCCGATAGGCTGAACGTTCCCGAACTGGTCAACAGACCCCGTTACGGCTATCCCCTGATTTAACGGAAGCCCTGAAAGTGCCGAGAGTATGCAGTACAATTCGGTCGAGCTTGCGCTGTCCCCCTCAATTCCTGAATAATTCTGTTCAAAAGTTATGTGTGCAGACAAACTCAGCGGCATATCCTGAGCGTATTTCCGTCCCAAGTAGCTTGAGAGTATCATTAAACCCTTGTTGTGAATGGGGCCGGTCATTTTCACTTCGCGTTCGATATTAACGACACCTTCCTGACCCATGAAGACGTTAGCGGTAATTCTTGACGGATGCCCGAATCTGTATTCGTTAAGGTCAATAACGCTCAATCCGTTAATCTGTCCGATTTCACCGCCTGAAGTGTCAACACGTATAACGCCGTCTTTGAATGCCCGTGTTAATTTTTCCCTGTAAAGCCCTAATCTGTAATTTCTGTGTTCGATTGCCTTTATTACGTTTTCGCGTGTTACGGTATTTCCGTTTGACCAGGCGTTTGCTTCGGTTAATAATTCCCTGAGCCTTCCCGTTTCAACAGAAAGCAAATTCTGATCTTCAGCCTCACGCCCTGACCATTCGATTATCTCAGACAGTGCAGGAGCTTCAAAAGGTTTAAGATTTCTGTTTTTCACGTACTCAGCGATGTAACGCGCCATTTTCCGTTCATTGCCTGCCGTTCTTGGCATGTCGTAATCAAAGCTGGCCTTAATCTTGAAGATTTTCCCGAACTCAGCATCATAATACTGCAGCATTTCATAAATATACGGAGTCCCGGTCATTATTATTTTCAGGTTCATTTTTATAGGTGCAGGCCTGAGAGAGGCAACGGGCAATGCGCCGTACTGTTCGCCTAAATTTTCGATTGAAGCCTCGCCGGTTCTCAGAATGCGTTTAATTGATTCCCAAGCCATGAAATTCATTAAAACTTTTTCAGCGTCAAGAACTAAAAATCCTCCGTTCGCCTTGTGAAACGCTCCTGACAGTATCCTCCTGAAATCAGTATACAAATATCCCTGATGGCTTTCATATTCAACTCTTCCTGAAAGATTGTAATATGTCGGATTAGTCTCCCAGATTACGGGTGCGCCCTTCTGAGGGTCGTTGCTGACGAATAAATTTGCCTGATAGCGCGTGAAGTCAACTTCTGCGTTCTCTTCGCGTGCTGCCGTAACGAATGCCCCGAAATTTTCGATAATGTCATCGGTCATAGCGTCAAACCATTTCTGTAATGTCTCATTATCTTTATATTTGCTTCTTAGTTCGTCCATACAGGGGGCAATTGCTGACCGGCAGATTTCAGCTTCAAGTTTGTTTAATTTTTCTTTAAGGGCTTTTTCCATGTCCCTTATCTCGCGCATTCCAAGAAGTGTACGCTGTGAAATCCTCTCGCTTACTGCCTGATATTTTTTCTGTTTCTTTTCGTCAAGAGCTTCATACTCTTCCGGTTTAAGCTCCCTTATAATTTCCTTGCCTTCCTCGTCTTTGTCTTTGATTAAAGGAACGTTTATAAAACCCTGCGGAGTTCTTTTCAGGGAAAAATGCTCACGGGCTGCCTTAGCTTTCAATTTGTCCATAATTGCCCCTGCTTTTTCCTGAAATTCTTTGACATGCGCGGCCTTTGCGTCTTCGTACTGGCTCTGTTCAAAAGCCCGGCTGATAACTGACTTCAGATCCTTCAAAAGTTCGTCAAGTTCGTCTGAAAGTTTTTTCCCCTTTCCTGCAGGAACTGAAACGGCAAGGGGTTCACCTGGTTTTGAAAAATTATACAGATATAAGCAGTCATCAGGAGCGGGGAGAGCTGCGGCCATGCTTCGGAGGCGTTCGAGAATATAACTTGTCCTTCCGCTTCCGGGCTGTCCGACAACGAAAATGTTATAGCCCCTTCCGTCAACAGCTAATCCAAATTCAAGGGATTCAACGGCTCTCTGCTGACCGATTAAGGGTTCGGGCTTTCTTGATTTAGGCAGAACAATATCATCTGTCGTGCTTAATTTCCAGCTTTCAGCCGGTTTAATCTTCCTGAGCTTGTCAGGTGTCAATTTATATTTTGTATTTACGGTCAATATTTTATTCTCCTGTTATTTTTATCTTTATTATCATATTCATTTTGAAAGGCACTTGTTAGCGGCAAGCATCTCAATCACTGCCCTGTCATCACCTTCAACAAGTATACTGCTCATCTTCTCGTATTCCTCATAACCGCCCAGCGTGTCGATAACGTCAAGAACGTATTCCCTCTCGCGCTCATCAAAACGGCCTGTAAGAAGCCCGAATAATATTACGCCGCGTGTAAACCAATTCATAAAGTCTTCAGAAATTGACAAGGCATCATAATACATCAGTGCAAAGTCAAAATCTTCCTGAGTACTTTCGTCTGCGTCTCCGTCAGGTTCCTCAAGATAACCGAGCATATAAAACGGAACATCAGGCGACAATATAAGAGCGTCCCAGAACATATTTGAACATACTGATTTACTCATGCCCGGAGCCGTGAACCATGCCGCTATAAGCCTTGCATATGCCCAAGAAAGGCCGTGAATCTCATCTTTCATTGTATCAGCTAAAATTCTTTTCCATTCTTTGCGCTCGATTAATATTCTGTAATACAGCGCTTTTACATCCTCGTAATTTTCCAGAACGTCAGAATCATCGCTGTCAGCAATAATTTTCAGGGACTCTTCACTGTAAAATAAAGCCTCGTCCAATTTTTTTTCGGCAAAATATGTATATGAAAGCCTGTAATTCAGCGTCAGAAGGAATAATAATTTTTCGTCATCATCGTACTTTTCATTTTTATTGAGAGTATCAATAGCATGTTTAATTATTTTTATGCGTTCTTCATGATTCTCCGTGTTGTCGGCAATGAGTAAAAGAGCATCCGTATTATCGGGCGAAATTTCCAGAACCTGACGGGCCAGCGATACAGTATGCTTGTCGTTTGTGCTGTTCCAGGCCATATTAAGAAGCTGTTCAACGCGTGAAGCATTATTATTTTTTCCTGCCATAATCTGCCTCGCTAATCAACGTCCCATTGTCCCTGATTATTATTATTCGTAGGTTCCTGCGGTGTCGTCTCGCTTTGGGTGCTGCCTGAACTGTCGCGCATTGATGTTGTCTGCGTAGAATCTCCGCCGCCTCCGTCATGGCCGTATGTTTTGAGGCTTGAAGCGATAACGCGCCCGCCCCAGATTAAGCCCCACTGACGCGCAAGATCCGCAGCCTCTAAAGGTTCTCCACCGGTGTACCAGACATTATTTTTTCTTAACTGTTCAGCAATCCAAGGGGCTAAACGCTGCATCATCTGCCACGTATATTCGCCCGATCTGGGTGTTAATCTCTTCCACCTGTTGCCGAGCCATATCCATAAACCCGGCCTGTTTGTGTTCCATGCGATTATCGTATTGATATAGAAATCATGAAACCAGCCCATACGGTTGCACATGTAATCACGGATTTTAAGAAATTCGGGGCTGTTGAAATGTTTTCCCCAAGACCATACGGACGCAATCCGGGCAAGTCCGGGAACCCTGTCAGGGACTACGGAGCCTACAAGTACATTAGTCGGCATTATTGCGCCGTCGATTCCCATTTGACCGTATACCCATCTGTTTTCCGCAATCTGTGCAACGGGGAAGCCGTCAAAAGTTGCGTACCAGCCTGCGGGCAGGTCTGAAGGTTTCCAGATTTCAAAATTCATTGCGTATGGTTTCTGATAAGCACCGATTACCACGCCTGAATATGTCCTCGAACCGTTAAGAATTACTCCGCCGGGCGTTACCGAGAGACGTTCAACGGCATGTGAGACTTCAGTATTTGCCATTAGAGATAAAGATAACGCTGAAATAATTACGGCTGATTTTAGTTTTTCGGGGGACAAAATTTTTTCACCTCTGAACGTATCTTTTATATTATGCCTAATTTTTTCACATTATAACTAAGTCTTTGTATTCGCGCAAAAAAAACACTTCCCATTATTTTACCCCCTGAGAAGTGCATTATTTCTTCTCTTACCAATTATAAGCCGATTACACCGAATAATACTATTCCTGCAAGCGCACTCAGGATTAAGACCTTTGGAATTGACATCTTGAACTTCAGCAGCAAAATTAAATCAACAACTCCTAAAACTGCCGAAGGGATATTGATTTTCCCGGCCATGTCAGCATAATTCACGATTACAAGATCGACAACGACACCTGCAACCATTCCCACACATGCAGGGCGTACACCCGTCATAATACGGCTCAGGTATTTATTATCCCTGAAGTGGTCAAAGAAAACGGCTGCTACTGCACAAAGCGTGAAAGTCGGAGCAAGTGCGCCCATGTTTGCGATGAATGCCCCTGCCAATCCTGCTGCCCTCATTCCTGCAAATGTCGCGCAGTTAAGGCCGAGAGGGCCGGGAGTCATCTCGGCGATTGCTACAATGTCTGAAACTTCGGAAGCCGTCATCCAGCCGTGCGAAATCATTTCAGCAGAAATCAGCGGAATCATTGACAGCCCACCGAAACTTGTAAAACCTATTTTTACGAAACTCCAGAACAATTCAAGCAGAAGCATTATTAAGGCTCCTTCTCTCGTAATATTCACAGACAATCAGCCCTAACACCGCGCCTATAACGACAAGCCATATAGGATTAACCCTCATGAAAAAGTAAAGCCCGAACATTGCCAGAGCGATTACGTAACAGGGCGGAAATTTGAACGCGCTTTTAATCATTCCCATTAATGCACTGAGTATTACGGGAGCTACGGCAGTCCTTACGCCGCGCATTGCTGACGCAACCCAGATATTATGTTGAAAGGCCGTGTAAAAACTCGTGATAATTATCAATATTATCATCGGTACCGTTATCATTCCGAACATGCAGGCAACACCGCCCCAGAATCCCGCAACCCTGTGGCCGTAAAACATTGCGATATTTCCTATCATCGTTCCGGGAAGGCTTCTGCCTATACTTGTAATGTCAAGCAGTTCTTCATCAGTCAGGGATTTTTCGCGGTCTACGTATAATGCTTTCATTTGTGCGACAATGCTCCAGCCCCCTCCGAACGTGAAAGCCCCGAACGTCAAAAACTGCATATACAATTTAGCAAGCATGATAATTTACCCTTAGTCTAAACCGTACTGTTTAAGCAGCTGCCTGTAACGCTGTTCAACTTCGCTTAACTGAGGCTCCTGCCTCTTAGGCGCAGAATTTGAAGGCTTCGGAACTGCTGCCCTTGATGAAGGGGCTGAAACCTGCTGAGACGGAGAGGGCGTTGAGTCTTGATTACTCGATGAAGATCTCTTGCTGCCTGATGAATTGTCATCGTCCCTGTCGTAGCGTCTGGCCAAATATGTATCGTCCTGTTCAACTAAAAACAGTCGCGGGCCTCTCGGGTCATTGTCCGCAGCCTTGTAGCTTCCGCCGTGAACCGGGCATGATGCAGTGGGCGATCTGCCTTTTGGGAAATATAACGGCACTGAAGGACAGCCCGGCCTTGCTAAATAACCGGTATTTCTGCATATTGATACTTTGTCGACTTCAACCCATGAAGGAGGAGCCTCGAAATTTGCAGGCGTATTCTGTTCCTTAGTTGCAAAAGTCATGAATTTTTTCCAGACGGGAGCCGCCATAGTTCCGCCGAATGCACGCTTGCCCATAGTTTTATGATCGTCACGGCCAACATAAACAACCGTAGTAAGTCCGGGAACTCCTCCGCAGAACCAGGCATCAATGAAATCATTTGAAGTTCCTGTTTTCCCGAAGGTGTTAATATTCGGAATTGCTGCCGGTTTCCCTGTTCCTGCCCTTACGGCATCCTGAAGCATTGAGCGTATTGCGTAGGCTGTTTCCGGCCTCATTGCCTGACTTACTGCCGTTTCTCTGTGTTCGATTACATTTCCGTCCCTATCCTTAATTTCACGGATCATTGCAGGGATTATTCTCTTTCCGCCGTTGTTGAAACAGTTGAAGGCTACGGCCATTTCAAGGGGCGTTAAACTTGCTGACCCTAAAGCTATTGAAAGGTCATTCGGAAGATATTTCGTTTCAATTCCCATATTCCTTGCCATTTTTACGATTGAGTCAGTGCCTATATAGGCCGCTACCCTTACGGCTACGGTGTTATATGAACTTGTCAAGGCTCTCTGAAGCGTAACTTCGCCCGAGTATCCTCCTCCTGAGTTATGGGGTGACCAGCCTTTTCCCTTGCCTCCTTTCTGCTTGAAGGTTATCGGAGCATCAAGGAAGTGATCGCTCGGCATAACATCCTCTTCCATTGCAGCAGCGTAAACTATGGGTTTGAAACTTGAACCCGGCTGCCTGACCGCCTGAGTTGCACGGTTGAACTTGCTTTCTTTGAAGTCTTTTCCTCCGACGAGTGCCAATACTTCCCCCGTCTCAGATTCAAGACAGACAAGCGCGCCCATTACATTTTTGTTGAGACCCTGAATTGCTTCCCGTGCTTTGTCCTGAAGGTTTATATCAAGAGTTGTGTATATCTGCATTCCTCCGCTGTAAACTTCGTCTTTTCCGTACTTCGGCAGCAGGTCATTAAATAAAAGGTGAGATACAAAATAAGGGGCTCTGTTATACTCTTCGATTCTGTTAGATCTGCTCCTGAACTCTAATTCTTCGTTGTAAGCGTCCTGCCTCTGCTGGGGGGTAATCCAGCCTAAAGTCTCCATTCTTCCCAAAACGTAATTCTGACGTGCCTTAGCGTTGCTGATACTGCTTTGAGGGTTATAGCGTCCCGGATTTGCGATTAATCCGGCGAGTATTGCCGACTGTGCGAGGTCTAAATCTTTTGCTGACTTATCGAAATACGTGTGTGCTGCCGTCTCAACACCCCAAGCACCGCGCCCAAAATTTATCGTATTCAGATAAAGCTCAAGTATTTTATCTTTCGGGAATAACTTTTCGAGCCTCATTGCTATTATTATTTCTTTTGCCTTACGCGTTATGCTTTTTTCGTGGGTAAGGAATAAATTTCTTGCCAGCTGCTGAGTTATTGTACTTGCGCCCTGAATTTTCCCGCCTTCAACAATATCTGTCCATAATGCCCTCATTATTGAGCCCAGACGTATACCGCCGTGCTGATAAAATGCAGAGTCTTCAGCAGCAAGAACAGCCCTGATTATGTTCGGCGACATTTCATGAAGTTCAAGGGGTGTTCTGTTCTCAATGAACAAGCGGGCAATAACTTCGCCGTTCCTGTCATACATGATTGAAGGCAGGCTGCTTTTAGGGTTTGCAAGTTCTACCATGCTCGGGAGGTCTTCGGATAATTTCACGACATACCAGGCTACACCGGCACTTAATGCCCCTGTCGCAAGCATGACAACTAACAGAAGTGTCATGAGCATGATTTTCATGATTGAAACGTGCTTACGTCTTTTCGGTTTTTGAGGTTTAAGCGGCTGCCTTGAATACTGTGTATCTTGTTCATGCAGCCGGTATTGCTGCATATGCCGGGTTCTTGAGCGTATATCATCAATATTGATTCTGTAGTTCACATTATTATTATTTCCGTGCGGATTTCGTGGATTGTTCCTTTCATTCATGCTTAAATGCCCCTTTTAATTTATTATTGTCAATAATATCACAATGCCCGTTCAAATATCCGTATAATTCCGCCTTTGCGTTCGTAGCCTGTTGAATAAATCAGTTTTAAGCTGAACCATTGATACTCGCCGTAAGTTACGGTCAGGATTTTAATATCATCATCAGATTTTTCATAGCCCGTGAGATTGAACCAGTGCCATTCAAAATCGTCAAGCCTTTTATCTTTATGATTCAGCAAAAGAAACGGAACGGGTAAATTTCTGTCAATCTGGCTGATTACAGCCTCAGAAAATAAATCATAATTTGCATTTCCTGAAAGTCCCTCAAGAATTAAACTGTTATTCCCTGTTTTTTTCATATAATCATAAAATCCGCATATGTAAGTCTCTAAGAAATCAATACCATGATAGCGCGGTGAAAGATAAGGCTTCATTATTGCGGCGAACCTGACAAAATCAGCACGGGATAATTTTTCAGGATTGAACGGGTATAAATTTCTGTATTCGTCGCGCATTGAAAGAAATATGCACGTATCGCAGGCGGTAACGGCCGCACAGCCTCCCATATTCATATCCCATTCAGTCAGCCAGTCCTGATTGCCGCCCGGAGTGCCGTTAATAGTGAAGTAGCCGAGAATTTTTTTGTGTTCCAATTAATACCACCTCTGAAGATTCCTAATCGGCCAGAATAAATGACTAGCGTATAATAATAACATAAACAGATACGGAAAGAATCAAAAAATAAAATGCAAATCTCAGTAACAACAGGCACATGCGCCGCAGCAGCATCAAAAGCAAGCGCAATATATTTAATTTCCGGCGAATGTCCTGAAACTGTTACAGTCAAAAATCTTCAGGGACATGAATTTATTCTCGAAGTCTTCAAAGAAAGCGAGTATTTCGGCGTTGTCAAACATTCATATGAAAGTACTGACGTTACGGACGGCGTGAAGGTCTTGGCGCGTGTTGAAATTCTTGACGGAGAGGACGATTTAATTTTCACTGCCGGTGAAGGTGTCGGAATAATAACGCTGCCCGGCCTTAAACTCCCTGTCGGCGAACCTGCAATAAATCCCGTCCCCCGTGAAATGATAAAACGTTCAGTCCGTGAAATCATACCCCGTAAAAAACTGCGTATAACTATCTCAATTCCTGACGGTGAAAAAATCGCAAAACGTACATTTAACCCAAGACTGGGAATTAAAGGGGGGCTTTCAGTTTTAGGGACTACGGGAACAGTTAAGCCGATGAATGAAGAGGCTTTGTTGTCATCGCTGAGCCTTGAACTTAACATGATATATTCTCTGGGATTTCGTGAACTTTATATCACTTTTGCCGGTACCGGTGAAAATTTCACGCGCAAAATCTTTAACATTAACGGACGTAACGTAATACAATGCGGAAATTACATCGGCCATGTCCTTGATAACGCTGAAAAATTGGGCTTTGAGAACGTCATAATATGCGGACATGCAGGGAAGATTCTCAAAGTTTCGTCAGGTAATTTCAACACTCACAGCAGAATTTCAGACGGAAGACTTGAATCTCTCTGTACACATCTCGCGCTTGAAGGTGCAAATTCCGACATCATAAGACGGATATATCACAGCAATACGGTTAATGAAGCGATCGAAATCGTGAAATCAGAGGGCTTTTTCAGGGTATGGAATAATATAGCTGAAACTGTTTCGAGGAAATGCAAAGAAAGGACGCATTATGTTATGAAAGTTGATACTGTGATTATTGACGGTTCGGGCGGAATTTTAGGGGTTTATCATGAATCGTAAAATCATAATCGCCGGAGCCGGTACGGGTTCAGTTTTTCAATTAACGCCTGAAGTTAAAAATTTGATTGATGACGCTGATATTATATTTTCAGACAAGAGATTTAACGCGTTAATTCCTGAATATAAGAGAGTTATTGACATAAAGAATTATTCTGAGCTTGAAATTTTTACGGGAAAAATATTAATCTTAGTCTCAGGAGATCCGGGAATATTCAGCCTTATGAGCGTAATAAAAAAACGTTATCCCGATGAAGATATTGAAGTACTTCCTGGAATAAGCTCATTACAGGTTATCTGTTCAAAAGCAAAAGAGACATGGAACGACGCGGCTATACTTTCAGGACATGGCCGTTCTTTAAGCGTGGGTAAATTCCTGAACATGATAGAACGGAACAGAATAACGGTATTGTTCTGCGATAAAAATATTTCCCCTTCATGGGCCTGTAAAAATTCAAGAATAATTGATGATATAGATATATTCATAGGCTCATGCTTGGGAAGTGATAACGAAATTATATTCAGCGGAAAGCCTGAAGATTTTTCAAACCGTGAATTTCCTGAGCCGTCAATAATCTTAATCAGAAATAACAGTGTATATAAACCTGAAAGATTAAACTTGAGGGACAAAGATTTTATACGTGAAAATGACATAGTAATGACGAATGAGGCCGTAAGATCCGTGATATTGTCGCGCCTTGAAATTAATAACGACTGTATTATATGGGACATCGGGGCAGGTTCAGGAAGTATAAGCGTCAGTATTGCCAATCAGTTCCCATATTCTGAAATCCACGCAACAGAATGCAATCCCAAAGCAGCCGATTTAATTTCACGTAACGCCTCAAAATTTCACCTTCACAATATAAATATTCACAATGCCCGGACACTTGAAATTATTGACACTCTCCCCAAGCCCTCAAGAATATTCATAGGCGGGACAAACGGCGAATTATCAGGAATACTTGAGAGAATCTCACTGATGAATAACGCTGTACGTTTAGTGATTGCCTGCGTAACCCTTGAGACGTTCACAGAGGCATATGAAATTATGCGTAACTGGGAAAATTTCGAGGCCGTTCAGATTTCAGCAGTATTATCAAAGCCCCTTAATACTGAATTAACGCTCATGAAAGCTAATAACCCGGTAATGATTTTAAGCGCAGAAAAATAAACAAAAGTTTAGTTTTTAGTTATGAAATTAAATTTATATTTACATGCTAAAATTTTCGTGTATAATATCTGCTATATTTTGAAATCGGAGGAAATGGAATTATGAAAAAATTTGTAGTTACGCTTATGCTCTTGGCACTGACGGCAGGAATGTGCTTCGCTGACGGATTGAACATCTCAAAGCCTGATGATTTTATCAATCTCAAGATAGGCACTCAGCGCGGAACAATCGCCGAAGGTATCGCAAAAAAAATGCTCGGCGATAAAGCAAAAGATCAGCTCATTACTTACGAGAAGGCAACAGACGTTATACAGGCTCTGAAAGTCGGCAAGATTCAGGGTGCAATAATGGACGAAGCCCCCGCGCTCCAGTTCGTTAAGAATGCTCCTGAACAGCTGAAAATTCTCCCTGAAGCCCTGACGGTTGAACAGTACGCAATAGGTTTCAAACAGGGCAACAAAGAACTGCTTGAGGCCGTAAACAATGCATTAGCAGAAATCAAGGCAGACGGTTCACTTGAAGCGATAATGCTGAAGTACAAGGAAGATCCTACGGCGGCAAAGCCTGAAGATATTGATCTTCATGTAGGCGCAAAGAACGGAAAACTCTATCTCGGAACAGAATCGGGTTTCCCTCCTTATGATATTAAGGTCGGCGACGGCTACACGGGTATAGATATCGAGATGTGCGCGCTTATTGCAGGTAAGTTAGAGAGGGAACTTGTTATTATCGCTTACCCGTTTGACTCGCTTTTCATGGCCGTTAATTCAGGAAAAGTTGACATGATCTGCGCAGGTATAACGGTAAATGAAGAGCGCAAGATGTTCACGGATTTTTCGGAGCCTTACGAGGACGCGAAACAGGTTGCAGTTGTTTTGACAAAAGATTACAAGGCTGAGTAAGTATTAAATTATCAGGAAATAAATTAATCCCCCCTATGTAATGTCAGGGGGATTTTTGTTTTTCAGGCTGCAAAAAGTTTCTTTCTGATCGTGTAATATGCAATCATTGTAACCACTCCCGTTATGCCCCATGAAACAGGATATACATTCATGAGCATTGCAAAATCTTTCTGCCACGCAAAAACCGTGTAAACCCAAACAATCCTCAGGACACAGCACCCAAGCAGTATAATCACTGCCGGAAGTGTTGAATATCCCATTCCCCTTAAACATCCTCCGCTTATTTCGTATATATTGCACATCCAAAGGAACGCTACGGCATGAATCATTCTGACTTCAGCGTAATTCAGGACTTCAGGGTTGACGGTGTAAAAACTCAGCAGGCCGGTTTTCCATACGGCACAGATAAGGCAGACAATGCCGGTAAAGAATAAACCTGCTCCCATTGTGTGGGCAAAAACTTTTCTGCACCTGTCATAATCTCCCGCGCCGAAATTCTGGGATGTGAAAGTTACTGCTGACTGCGTGAACGCCGCGACGACATAGTATGTCAAAAAATCAAAGTTCAGCGCCGCCGCACTCCCCGCGCTCGCATATGAGCCTAAACTGTTAATCGCCGTCTGTATTGTTACATTTGAGACAGCAAACAATGAGCCTTGAATACCTGCAGGAAGTCCGATCTTTAATATCTGCGTGAAATATTCTTTTTTCATTACCAGTTCAGTAAACTTAAATCTGAAAGGTTCGTCCTCAGTCATCAGGTAACGCATTATCATAAATGAGCTTACAACATTTGATATTACCGTAGCCAGCGCAACGCCTACAACGCTTAATTTGAAGCCTATAACAAAAATCAGGTTAAGAATTACGTTTATTACTCCGCCTATTCCCAAGCTCCATAAAGGGCGCTTGCTGTCCCCCTTGCTCCTGAGAACTGCAGAGCCGAAGTTATAGAGCATAATGAAAGGCGTTCCAAGAAAATAAAGCCTGAAATAGACAACTGCAAGATCAATAATATCATCAGGCGTATTCATAAGGGTTAATAAGGGTTTTGCGGCTATTATTCCCCATATCAAAAGTATTATTCCGCTGATTAAGGCAAGCATTATGGAAGTGTGTACAGCGTCATGGATTTTATCCGTCTCGTTCCGTCCTATACATCTTGCGACTACGACATTGGCACCGATTGAGAGGCCGACAAAAAGATTGACCATGAGATTTATTGCTGCTCCGTTGCTGCCGACTGCCGCCATTGCCTGCGGTGAGTCAAAACGTCCGACGACTGCGACATCTGCAGAGTTGAACAGCTGCTGAAGCATCATGCTTGCTGCTAAAGGTAACGAAAATATTAATATTTTGCTGAGCAATGGCCCGTGAAGCATATCAACATTATTGCTGTGTCTGTGAAAAGCTGATTTTCCCATGAGTTTTTATTATCTCCCTGAATTTATGAATTTTCAGGATTATATCATTGCGGTGTTAATAATAAGCCCCCCTGTTCAGCAAGGGGGCTTAATTTTACGCTTCCTGAAGTTCACATGTCAGCTCCTCGCCGTTTAGATTAACGCTTATTTCCGAGCCTCCTTCAGGGATACTTCCCGATAGCATGAAATCGGACAGTTTGTCTTCAAGCATTGACTGTATCGCACGTCTGAGCGGTCTTGCTCCGTATTTAGGCTTGTAACCCTTTTCGAGTATTTTTGCTTTTACGTCTTCAGTAACGTTTATTTTAACGCCCTTAGTGTCAAGCCTCACTGACAAATCATCGAGCATTGTATCAATAATTTTCATGAGATTATCGCGTGATAACGGTTTGAATACTGCCGTCTCGTCAATCCTATTAAGAAACTCGGGCCGGAATGTCCTGTTAGCTTCGTCAAGAATAATACTCTTTGTCCGTTCCCAATCCCTTTCGCTCTGGCTTTCCGAGCTTGAACCGAATCCAAGAGAATTACCCCTCTGAGCTTCTTTTGCGCCTACATTGCTTGTCATTATTATCACGGTATTTCTGAAATCTACTTTACGCCCCTGACCGTCCGTCAGTTTCCCGTCATCAAGAACCTGCAGCAATATATTAAAGACATCGGGGTGAGCCTTCTCGATTTCGTCAAACAAAATAACGCTGTAGGGTTTACGCCTGACCATTTCGGTTAATTTTCCGCCTGCTTCATGGCCGACATATCCGGGAGGTGCGCCGACAAGTTTTGAAACTTCGTGACGTTCCATAAATTCGCTCATGTCAATTCTTATCATTGCATCTTCACGGCCGAACATGAATCTCGCTAGGCACCGTGCAAGCTCAGTTTTCCCGACACCCGTAGGCCCCATGAAAAGAAAGCTCCCGATAGGTCTTCTAGGATCCCTGAGACCTGTACGCGCTCGCCTTATTGCCCTTGAAACTGCGCTTACTGCCTCATCTTGTCCTACAAGACGGCGTGAAATTTCCTCTTCCATTCTCATCAGCCTTGTAGTCTCTGCCTCCGTAAGCTGCTTCACGGGTATTCCAGTCTGTTCGGCGACAACTGAGGCTATATCTTCAGCGGTGATTGTATGTTTTTCATTCTTGCGGTTCTTTAGCCATTCTTTTTTTGCGTTGTCAAGCTCATTTGAAATCTTCCGTTCTTTGTCCCTGAGTTCCGTAGCGAGTTCATACTGTTCCGACAGGACGGCCTCTTCTTTTTTGTGTTGAACGTCTTCGAGCCTCTTTTCAATTTCGTGTATATATTCAGGCGGTTCAAGCCCAAGAAGCCGGGTTCTTGCTCCTGCTTCGTCAATAAGATCTATGCCCTTGTCAGGGAGGAATCTATCCTGTATGTATCTTGAAGATAATTTTGCGGCCGCGTTTATTGCCTCTTCAGTGTATGTTACATGATGATGATTTTCGTATCTGTCCTTCAGGCCGTGCAGTATCTTTACTGCGTCATCAACAGCAGGCTCATCGACCTGAACGGGCTGGAAACGTCTTTCAAGTGCCGCATCTCTTTCTATATATTTCCTGTATTCGTCCTGAGTTGTCGCGCCGATAAGTTGGAAGGTTCCGCGTGATAATTCTGGCTTCAGTATATTTGCCGCATCGGTTGCGCCCTCAGCATTCCCCGCGCCGATTATTGTATGTACTTCGTCAACAAAAAGAATTACATCACCCTTGCTGTCGGTTAATTCCTTGACGATTCTGCGGAGTCTGTCTTCAAATTCACCCCTGTATTTCGTCCCTGCGACAAGAGTACCCATATTGAGCTGTACTATGCGTTTTTCTAACAGAGGCTCGGGAACTGTACCGGCGGCTATCTGTCTTGCCAGCCCCTCGACAACTGCCGTTTTACCGACACCGGGATCGCCGATTAAAACGGGATTGCTTTTAGTCCGTCTGCATAAGACCTGCATTACCCGCCTTATTTCATTTTCACGGCCTATTACCGGGTCAAGTTCTCCATTCCTTGCACGTTCAGTGAGATCTGTGCCTAAATGATCAAGTGTAGGCGTTTTTACTTTTACTTTGCGTTTTGAATTTGCTTCAGTGTTTGACGCTGCTATTTTCCGTCCCGAGCTTCCTGCTAAAATCTCGTTCACCTGTTTCAAAACGGCTGAAGGTGTCAGCCCCATCATTCTGAACTGCTGAACGGCAAGCCCCGAATCATCTGCAAGAATCCCAAGCAGTATATGCTCAGTATCAACGTAATTAACGCCCATTTTTCGGGCTTCGACCATAGCAAGATCCATAGCGCGTTTCATTCGGGGACTCAAAGGAAGGTCAACAGGTTTGGCGATTATGTCCTGAGATTTTCCGATTAAGTCGCGGACGTGGGACGCTAAATTTTCCGGGTCAACTCCAAGCTCTGAAAGTGCCTGACAGGCAACGCCGCCGCCCTCTTCAAGAAGTCCTAAAAGAAGATGTTCAGGCTCTACCATTGCATGACCCATGTTAATAGCTTCCTGATGCGCTAATTGTATTACTCTCTTTCCTCTTTCAGTGTAGAACTGCCACATATATAATTTATTTCCTCGCTTTCCCTGCAATTAATCATTATCATCTGTCATTAATCCGCCGAGCATGGTTTTCAGCATTTCAGAAAGTTCTCTGCTTCTTGCGCTCTGCCCTTCGTCAGGAGCAATATATCTGAGCGCAATTTCAATTAAAAGTCTTTCCCTGCCCGTTATCAATTCCCGATCCTGCAATACCTCAAGTAATCTGTGAGCTTCATAAAGGGATATTTCACCGCCTATGAGATTTGTTACGTGTTCGCTGAGTTCGTCAGGGCTTCCGTATGTTACGCGGAATATTTTGATATATCCGTGTTCGCCCCTTCTGCTCTCGATCAAATAGCCCTGTTCAGGCGTGAACCTGCTGCGTAAGACGTAATTAATCTGGCTTGGAACGCATTCAAACATTTCTGCGAGTTCTTTGCGTCTCAGGCTTATGAAATTTTCCTGCTGTTCCTCTTCAAGCAGAGTAAGTATGTATTTTTCAATGTTGTGCGATAAATTTTGTGATAAATTCTGCATCGCTTAATCACCCTCTTGATTTTTTAATTACTTACAAAACTGCATTATATTTTATAGGTCAGCAATAATCAATGATAAAAATTGATGAGTTTGATAAAAATTTAATTATGCTAAAATAAAAAATCAATCCTAAACTTAATAATATAGAGAGTATAGAGAATATAATCATGCAATTAATAACCAGTCATCTTAATACAGATTTTGATTCACTAGCCAGTATGATAGCAATTCAGAAATTATATCCTGATGCTCTCATATGTCCGCCCGGTTCAATGTCACGGAAAGTCCGCGACTTCATGGCCAGGCAGGGAATACAATGGGCAGGAAAAATATTAAAGCCAAAGAAAATACCGATTGACGAAGTTACGTTAATGATTGTTGTAGATACGCGCTCACGGGCGAGAATAGGCACTTTTGCGGCACTCACTGGAAGACAGGACGTTGAAGTCAGAGTTTATGATCATCACCCTCAAACAGCTGACGACATACCGGCCGAAAAATTCATCTATGAGCCTATCGGTGCAGCAACGACAATGATACTTGAACAGTTATTACTGAACCGCAAAGAGATTACGCCGGATGAAGCAACGTTATTCGCAATCGGGATTTATGACGATACGGGCGCATTCACATACGACAGCACTACGGAACGTGACATCGCCGCAGTCAGTTATCTCCGCGAGCTTGGTGCTGACCTTTCGGGCGTATTGGCTCAGGTTGAATCGGGCATGTCGTCGGAAGATAAGAGGCTGCTTGACAATCTTGCAGAAAACGCAAAAGAAATATACATAAACGGCGCAAAAGTTTATTTAACATGGGCTGAAACGGATATTTACGTTCAGGGGCTTTCAGTCTTTGTCAACAAACTCAAAGATTTCTGCGACGCTCACGTAATTATTGCGGTCGTAAAAAACGGAGGCAAAAAAATTAACATAATCGCCCGGTGCGTTGAAGGCGTTATGAACGTGAAAGAATTTCTTGCACCTTACGGAGGCAGCGGACATTATCAGGCAGGAAGCGCAACGCTTAATGACGGGAACGCTAAAGAAGTTCTCGATGAAATTGAACGCAGGTTACACAGGGCAATTACTCCGATGGTAAAAGTTTCTGACATAATGACCTCACCCGTTATTGCCGTTGGAATTGAAGCGAGAGTTGATGAAGGTTACAGGACGATGCTGCGTTTCGGCGTAAAGTCACTGCCCGTTATCAGCCCTGAAGGTGAAGTTGTCGGGATTATGACGCGTAAGGATTTGGATAAAGCACACCTTCACGGCCTTGACCGCGCAAAAATCTCCGACTTCATGACACAGGGAATAATCAGCCTGTCTTCAGAAGCATCAATTGATGAAGCTCACAGAATGATGGCCACTTACGGTTTTGAAAAAATGCCGGTTCTTGACAAGAACGGGAAATTAGCCGGTACTCTTTCACGCGCTGACCTTCTAAAGGCGTTATATCATTCGGGGCAGTTTGCAGGTGAGGAAAGTTCGAGGGATTCAACGGGCTTTCTGTGGGTTGAAAACGTAGCCCATTTAATGGAAGAATCTTTCAGCCTGAAAACTTTATCGCTCCTGCGCCGTGTAGGTTCAAAGGCTCATGAACTTGGTATGAAGGCTTATCTTGTCGGCGGAACGGTCCGCGATATTTTAATGGGAGTGGCGAATACTGATATAGATATTTCCGTTGAGGGCGATGCAGAAAAACTCGTCATGTCTTGGGACGAACCGGGCTGCAGGGCAACTCTTCACGGTCGTTACAATACAGGCACAATAACATTCCCTGACGGCGAAAAAGTTGACGTTGCAACGGCAAGACGCGAATTTTACGAATACGCCGCCGCAACGCCTACCGTTCAGAACAGTTCACTGCGTCAGGACTTGGGACGGCGCGACTTCACTGTTAATGCCATGTCAATCTCACTAAGCGAAGAAGACTGGGGGACATTGACGGATAATTACGGCGGACGTGCTGACCTGAAAGACAAGCTGTTGAAAATACTTCATAATCTCAGTTTTGTTGAAGACCCTTCAAGAGTTTTAAGGGGAATAAGATTAGAACAGAGATTGAATATGCGTTTTGAAGACAACACAATGAGGCTGCTGAAAAGTGCCGTAAAAGGCGGGCTGCTTGAACTGCTTTCAACAACAAGAATACGCGCTGAACTTGAACTTAACATGAAGGAAGCGTGTTTCCGAAAAATCGTAATGAGAATGCAGGAGCTTGGTGTATGGGACTCGCTTTTCACAGGAATGTACGTAGGGCCGTCAACTTATCACAGGCTGCGTGTGCTTGAACACTTCATGAAGCAGATGAGCTTTCACGGAATCAGCCTGAAGGGTTTTGAATGGCTAATAAAAATGGCCGTAGTTTTCACCGATTCAAAACCTGATGTGAGATTTTCAGCTATGGACAGAATGAATCTCAATCCTAATGAACGGGAACAATTAACAAAATGTTTCACGCAGTGGCCTAATGTTGAAAAGTTCTGCGCAGGTTACAGAAACGTTAAGAACTCGGAGGCTTATTTATTTTTCAAGGATTACAGCACTGTTCAGTTAGTATACTGGCTTACGTGCCTGAAAACACGCGAGGCAAGAAGGCTTGTCGTTGAGCATCTTGAATTATGGGTCGCTTACAAAGGGCAGCTGACGGGGAAAAACCTTCAGGCTATGGGCTTAAAAGGCAAAGAGATCGGCGATGCATTGGCACAAATAAAACTTGCAGTTATTGACGGAGAGATCAAAAGCCTTGAGGACGAAATTACTTACGTAAAACAAAATATCATTGTGCAACAAACAGAGCAGTAAATGTGATAAGATTATACGCGCATATATGTCAGCTTTGTATTATTATCCCGAAGCGGAGGCCTTAAAGGAAAATGCAGGAAGTTAAAAAAGTTACTACTGAAGCCGGAACTAATGAATGGCAGTTAGTTGTTTTTGTTCTGGGGGATCAGTCTTTCGCAATCAACGTTGATAAAACACGTGAAATTTTACGCTGGCCGGGCGTTCGTTCAATTCCTGACGCACCGGTTGCATTAATCGGCATAACTTCAGTACGCGGTGAAGTCCTTCCGATGGTAGATCTAAGAATATTCTTGGGAATCCCTCCCGTTACGCCTATGGAGCAGAGCAAGGTTATTATTGCCGAATTTAACGAGGTAAAACTCGGCTTTGTCGTTGATGCCGTAGAGAGAATATACAGGATAAAATCAGAAGACTTGGACGCGAGCATGACGGGAAAATATTTAGGAGACTGGATTCTTTACGTCATCAAGAGAGATTCAAGAAATGTTTTGCTGCTTGACTATGAAGCTATCGTGCAGACAATAAGCCCGCAGCTTGTAATTCAGCATTCAGGAGATCCCGGAAAAGCCGTTGCAATGATGGAAGGCGTAGGGCATCCGGGCGATTATCACATTATCGTTGCCGAAGACAGCCCGTTAATCCGCAAGCAGGTTGAAGATGCGCTTATGGCCAGCGGATTTACGGATTTACATATCTGCCCTGACGGAAAAGTAGCTTATGATGCCATAGTCGGAGCGGGTGAACACTGCGACCTGTTGATAACAGATGTTGAAATGCCCAGACTTGACGGCCTGACGCTTACGAGGCGCATAAAAGAAAATCCGGAAACTAAGAGCATACCGATAATAGTATTCTCGTCAATAATGGCTAATGACATCAAGAACAAGGCCGCAAGCGTAGGAGCAAATTATCAGGTAACAAAGCCGGAAATAACTCAGCTGGTTGAGTGCGTTGTCAAGGTAATACGTGAAAAGCAGGAACGCGAAACTCAGCAGGAAGCAGTATAAACTTGATATTACCTTTCTGGAACTCTGAGCTTTACGTTGAAATATCTTCGTGGTTTCCGTTCGGGAAGGACTATCAGCCGGTTTCAGTGAACAGGTTCTATGACAGGACTCTAAGAAATATAGCAGGGTCATGTATTGACTTGGACAGTGAATTTTTCTTCATGGCCTCGCCTTTAACCGGGTGCGTGGGTAATCTTCCCCGCGAAAATTTTTTCAGGTATCAGCCCGATAACACTTTTAATCTGGGCTTTTTGTTGATTTTGGGATATTCTGAGCAGGCTGAAAAGGCCGTAATCTTATCTCTTGGAATCGCGGGAGCAAAAAGCGGACTAAACGCCGGAATAACAGCCTGTTCAATATGGAGCAGGGGGATTTTTGAAGGGTCGGCAAAAGTTATCGCTGTTGCCGGTGATGATCCGTTCTATGACTGCACGGCATACCTGAAAATATTGTCAGCCGTCATGGATGATGTAAAAAAACACATCGGAACGCCCGGACAGTCATATTATGCCGAAAAATTCGGATATGACCGCTTCTTTTTAGACTGGGAAAACGACAATCCTTATGATATGGCTTCAAGCCAGGTTATATCTGAGTTTGAGTTTGACAGCACGAGGGAAATTGTCGGCGGTTCGTCAAAAGAAGATTTTCCGCCCTTCATGGGTGCGTCAGTCAGCATAAGCGTAAAATAAGCACTAGCACTAAAAGGAGGAATTTTTACTTGGCTACGAAAAAGGAAAAGGATAACGAGATTAAAACTGCAGAAAATGAGAATAAAAGCGAAAATAAGAAGGACAGCAAGAAAGAGAATAAAAGCGAAAATGTAAATAAAACAGAAAATGAAACCGCTAAAACTTCCGCAGCGTCAGCATCAGGCAGAGTTTCAAGCCTAATTGACGAGGGGAGTGGACGGGGTTACGTTACCCATGACGATATAGAGCGTCATATACCTGTTGAGACGTGGGACGCTGATACGCTTGACAGGATATTCACGAATTTACAGGAAATGGGAATCGATGTCGTCGACAAGGCAAGTATAGGGAAAGTTCCTCAGCCTGCGGATTCACGCGAGGAATTTATCCCGACGATTGACAGCGAAATGGCAAAACTTGATGACATCCCCCTGACTGACCCTGTAAGAATGTATCTTCGTGAAATCGGCAAAGTATCACTTTTGACGGCAGCGGAGGAAGTCGAACTCGCAAAAAAAATGGAGGCCGGAGACCCTGACGCAAAAAAAAGGCTGATTGACGCGAATTTGCGCCTTGTCGTAAGCATAGCAAAAAAATATATAGGGCGTGGAATGCTGTTTCTTGACCTTATACAGGAGGGGAATTTAGGCTTGATCCGTGCCGTTGAAAAATTCGATTACAGGCGCGGTTTCAAGTTCAGCACATATGCAACCTGGTGGATAAGGCAGGCAATAACGCGCGCAATCGCGGATCAGGCAAGGACAATAAGAGTCCCCGTCCACATGGTCGAGACGATAAACAAAATGGTACGCGTCTCGCGTCTTCTCGTTCAGGAACTCGGACGGGAGCCGGCAGATGACGAGATCGCCGCAAAAATGGGCATTGAACCGGCAAGAGTTGAGGAAATACGGAGAATCTCACAGCTTCCCGTTTCGCTTGAAACTCCGATCGGCGAAGAAGAAGATTCACAGCTCGGTGATTTCATTGAAGATCACGAACTCCCAAGCCCTGACGAGGCCGCCGCAGGCCATCTGCTGCATGAACAGATTGAAGAGATGCTCGGAACTCTTACGGAGCGTGAAAGGGAAGTGCTTCACTTCAGGTTCGGGCTTGAGGACGGGCATTCTTACACGCTTGAGGAAGTCGGCAAAAAATTTAATGTTACAAGAGAGAGAATAAGACAGATTGAGGCTAAAGCACTCCGTAAACTGAGACAGCCCAGCAAAAAACTTAAAGACTTTCTTGACTAGGGCTTGTTGAAAATGTCAGCAAAAAGTTTCGTAAATAACGTAAAGACTACACGGATCGGCGTATCACTTGCTAAAAAATATCATTACAGGCTTGCAGGGGTGTTAATGCTCCTGCTTGGTCTTTTATGTGCCAGTGCGCTTTTCGTGTGGTGGCAGGAAAGGAATTTTACGGGGTCATTTTTTGACTCATTATGGACCGTAATGTTTACGCTTATAGGACAGGGGGAATTTGCTTCATCTCCTCATACGTTCTGGGGGAGAATAATAGTATTTCTTTTGTCAATATTCGGCGTTGCATTGTTCGGCGTAGTTTTTGCCGAAGTTGTCCAGAGAATAATAAACAGCCGTATAAGACAGCTGATCGGGGAGATGATGGGGATAAACACTTGCAAATTTGAAGGACATATTTTAATCTGCGGTTGGAATGAAAGAGGCTCATATATACTTCATGAACTTACGGCCTCAGGGAATCAGGCGGCAGTGATAGCAAAAGAAAGGCCGGACGGTCTGAGCAGCGATGTATTTTTTGTTCAGGGCAACCCTTCAGACCGTGAGACGCTTATACGCGGAGGAGTTCAGAAAGCACACAGCGCAATAATACTCGGAGACCCTAATTTCGGGGAAGATGATTCTCACTCGATACTTACGGCTCTGGCCGTTGAAGATACTGCGCCCGATGTTTATACGGTCATGGAACTTAAAGACCCTGACAACGAACGTTACGCGAAATACGCTCATGTCGATGACATTTTATATTCTGACAGCCTGATTGCAAACATAACGGCCATGTGTACGCAGAATCAAGGCATTTCGGCATTCATAAGGGATATACTTTCAACGGCTGACAGCGGACACAGTTTAGCATCGTTCGACGTTCCCGAAGATTACAGGGGCAGGACGATCCGCGACATGTTCGCATATATCAAGAATGAAGGCGTATTGCCCGTAGGAATATTAACTCCGCCTGACATGAAGGGGCATATTCCGGCCTCTGAATGGATTTCAAATGTCAATCCGCCCGAAAGCATGATCATAACGCTGCCGATGAAGGTAGTATGTATCGTTAAAGATAATTATCAGCAAAATTAATCACTTTGCTATAAGGCATAATTAAACTCCCGCCGAAAGAAGCGGGAGTTTTTTGCTGCTCAGTTTTGATAAAGCTGTTAATTAATTGCCTTCCTGCGTGATTTCGACAATACAGACCTCGCCGTCAGCTGCCTTGAGTGTTATCTTTCCGCTTCTGGGCTTTCCGTCAGTTACAGCGTCAATCGTAAGACTGATATAGGTCTGCCTGTTTCCGGGATTTCCGGTCAACATATCAAAGCCTTCCTCTGTCGTAGTCTTAGTAGCATTTTCTTCCTTGTCCAACGTATTCATGTGAATCCAGCTTGCATTTGCTGTTGCAGTCCAGTCTTCTTCTGATTGAATCAAGATGCCGTTATTGCCCTGATATTTATAGAAATTTATCTTCGTCTTATCCGCTGCAATGTGCTGCGGGCGCGGAATCGTGCACTCGTTGCCTTTCTTGCTCCAGTCGAAACTGTACTCCCTGCGTCCTGCATTGCCCATCCACAAAAAGTTGCCTCCGCCCTCAGTTCCGCCCTCTTTTGCGTAGAAATCAACTATCAGTTTGAGAGCAGGATATTTTTTCCACTCTTCTTTTGTAACCTTAATTACAAACTCGTTTCTGAGTCTGACAACAGCAGTCTCAGGATCTGCAAGCCACGTTGCTTGAAGGTTATGCGGGCCGTCTGCAGGTCTGGGAAACTCCCACTGCCAGCCTACCTTCTGAGTGCTGCACTTATTGATTATCTTATGGTTTGTCTTCCAGTATGAGTATTTAATATCGGAGTCAAAGCGTATGGGTATCATCTTGGGTTCCCCGTCAACGCCCTTCCATGTAAAGCCGTTCGTAGAGCCGTTCGTTGTAAAGCCGGTTTTCATTTTCAGCGGGACACCGGCTTTATCTTCGCTTTCTGAAGCGGTACCTCCGGAAAATAAGCTGCCTTCGATTTTGAAAGTTGCAGCTGTCAGATTATTAGCAGCATTGCCTGTAACGGTACCTGCGGGGGAAGATTTAACGACACTTCCGACTATATTATTGCCGGATTTGAAGTATGCATCGTAGCCTAAAATATAGTCGTAGCCCAACATAGAATCTTGAACAAATATTCCCCATTTTTCACCAGTTTTAGGATCACACTTCCCGTCAACCAATATGGTTTCTTCGTAACCTTTCTCATGATTATATCTTGTTAAATAAGAGGGGTGTGCGTACTGCTCCTGCGCATCGCTCCCGCCGGTCAGCTGAATAAAATAATAGTCTGCGCCGTCGGTGAAGTTGTGTACCGGCGTTATATTAAAATCCATAAATGTTTTGCGCTTCCA